>CAYWWD010000026.1:0-42917 GCA_964461965.1 uncultured Halioglobus sp.
CCAAATCAACCAGAACGAGAAGACGCTGGTGTTCTGCGCGACGCAGGACCACGCGCTGGCGGTGCGCGACCTCATCAACCAGATGAAGCGCAGCACCAACCCGAACTATTGCCAGCGGGTCACCGCCAGCGACGGCGCGTTGGGTGACCAGCACCTGCGCGACTTCCAGGACAACGAAAAGACGATTCCCACGATCCTGACCACCTCGCAGAAGCTTTCCACCGGCGTGGATGCGCGCAACATCCGCAATATCGTGCTGATGCGGCCGGTCAATTCAATGATCGAGTTCAAACAGATCATCGGGCGCGGCACCCGGCTTTACGATGGCAAGGACTACTTCACGATTTACGATTTCGTGAAGGCGCACCATCACTTCAGCGACCCGGAGTGGGACGGCGAACCATTGGCGCCGGAGGTCTGCAGCCGCTGCGGGAGCCACCCCTGCGTCTGTATCCGCGAGCCGCCACCGCCGTGCACTGAGTGCGGCAGGCAACCCTGCATCTGTGAGAAGGAACCCTGTGAAAAATGCGGGCAGCGTCCTTGTAGTTGCAAAAAGAAGGCAAAGGTCAAACTGGCCGACGGCAAGGAACGGACCATCCAGCACATGATGATGACGACCTTCTGGCACCCGGACGGCACGCCGATGTCAGCGCAGCAATTCATGGAAATGCTGTTCGGCAAACTCCCCGAGTTCTTCAAGGACGAAGCCGAGCTGCGAGCGCTGTGGTGCGCACCCGACACGCGCCGCAAGCTGTTGGAAGGCCTCGCCGACAAAGGCTTCGGCCGCGCGCAGCTCAATGAGATGCAGAAGATCATCGACGCCCAGAACAGCGACCTGTTCGACGTACTCGCGCACGTCGCCTATGCCAGGCCGCCCGTCACGCGCGAAGTGCGCGCTGCAGGCGCGAAGGTGCACATTAATACCTCATTCACCGAGAAGCAGCGGATATTCCTCGACTTCGTCCTCCAGCATTATGTGAACGAGGGCGTGGAGGAACTGGACCAGGACAAGCTCACACCGCTGTTGCGGCTCAAGTACCACAATTCGATCACCGATGCGGTTGCCGACCTGGGCGATCCGGAGGAGATTGGGCAGGTGTTTGCCGGGTTTCAGAGGTTTTTGTATGAGCCGGGCGTTGGTGTATTTGTTGGACCATGATTAGCCCACTCGTAGGTACCGGCAAGTTAAGTGGCGGTATTCGACAATCAGTCAATGAATACATGCAAACGCCATCGGTTCCCGCCAGACATTATTGGTTACGCCGTTTGGCTCTATTATCGCTTCAACGTTAGTCACCGCGATATTGAGGATTTGCTAGCTCAGCGAGGAATCACCGTCAGTCGAGAGGCAATTCGCCGGTGGGGTATTAAGTTTGGAGGCAAGCAGCACTATCTGTGGCGGGCAGTCGATCAGGCCGGCGAGGTCATATATGCCAACAATAGAGTTGAACAATCGCATGAACAGACTCGAGTACGAGAGCGTGGCATGAGGCGATTCAAATCGATGGGCCAAGCTCAGACTTTTGTAACGGCCCATGCGGCTGTTCAGAATCTATTCAACTTGGGAAGACACTTGGTATCCGCTAGCAATTACCGGCACCTCAGGGGTAGTGCGTTCAAAGAATGGGCTTCGACAGTAGCGTGATCTTGAATTCTGTTTTGTTCGGGCCTGCGAAAGTTAATTTGTCAGAACCGCTGCTGGTGATAGCGGGAAATGGCGGTGCGCTGCTCGCTGCCCAGCTTGCATATACCTCCGGCTTCGAGCATTTCCAGCTCGTCGTTGAACGCCCTGACCTGGTCAGCGCGCTGCTGGGCCTTCTGTTTGTTGTCCATGCTCTCCCTCCGTTGGAGAGTCGGTTCAGGCCGATACCGCCAGCGCCTGCACCGTCACCGGCTGCAACTTCTTCGCGTGGGCTTCCTTGCTGCTGATTCTCTCGGCATGAATCCACACGCCGCCGTCCGGGTCCTTGATGATGTCGCCGACGCCGCCGGGGATGTGAATGCCAACCTCGACGGACGCGGGGGCGAACAGAGCGGGGGCGGGCAGTTCCATCCCCTCCAGCGCATCCATCACCG
The DNA here is from genome assembly GCA_964461965.1 of uncultured Halioglobus sp. Lineage (GTDB taxonomy): Bacteria > Pseudomonadota > Gammaproteobacteria > Pseudomonadales > Halieaceae > Marimicrobium. The sequence continues at coordinate 2,077 of CAYWWD010000026.1, forward strand.
CGTCCGCGTCGAAATCAAAATGCGCGATGACTTCCCGCGTGGCCCCGACGTGCGGTGCAAACGCCTGATCGAGCTCCAGCAACTGCGCCACGCGGTGCTTCAGGGTCGTGGCTTCCAGTTCGTTATCCATGTGATCGGCAATCCACTGCAGCGCAATGCGATTCACGCAGGCGTAGGTGCGTTCGGGATACGTGTAGGACGTGACGAACAGCTCTTCGCGGAATTCGTACACACCCATTTTGTTGTTGGCATCGAGGCCCGGAATCTCTTGCGCAAATTCAGCGCACAGCTCGTGCAGGATGGCGCGCATCATGCCTGCCACCGGCACTGTCTCGCTGAGGGCGAGGTAGCGTAGCGTCAATGGCAGCATGTAGCCGCGGCTCATCAGCAGGTGCGCGGTGATGAGGAAGTAGCCCTCCAGCCCTTCCTCCACCGGGAAGCTCATGCAGCCGACCACGTACTCGCCCTTGGCCTTGCCGTAGCCGGCAACAGGCAGCGTCTCGATTTTGTATTCGTCGCGCTTGTCGTAGAACTCGGTGCCGGGCAGCAGGGTGTAGCCGAAGATATTGATGGTGGGGAATACCGCAAACAGCCGGTCGAGGTTAGTCTCGAAGCTGGCCAGGTTGTCGCCGACCAGGCCCCAGATCAGTTCGCAGGCGATGGGCACGCGTGCCTTCGCCATCTCGCGGGCGATCGGCTCGTACTTGTTGGCGGCCATGTTCTCGCGGTGGCACAGTTCCAGCGCCAGCGGTGTCAGGGTTTGCAGGGCGAGGTGGTAGTGCGGCAGCAGGTTGTTGGCGTGCAGCAGCAGCACGATCTCCTGCGAGCGTGGCCCGTGTTTCTTTGACCAGGAGGTGGCGAAGGTGTGGGGCAGCCCGGTGCGCTGCTTGATCTCGCACAGTACCTTGGCCTTCTCGACGTCTTCCTTCAGCGCGCCGAAGTTGGAATCGGTCAGCCAGATATTCTTGATGCCGGCATCCACGATTGCGTTCCAGTCGTGGCGAATGCGCTCCACGGAAAACGACAGCATCTTGGTGCCGATCGCGCCGGTGCCCCATTCGCAGAATGAGCACTTGTACGGGCAGCCACGGCTGGTCTCATAGGCGATGCAATCGTACGGCTTGCCGTCGCCGTCCAGCAGGCTGATGACATTCAGTGCCGAGGGCAGCTCATTCAGATTGCGAAAGCGCGGGCGCTCGGCGGTAGTGATCAGTTGGTCCTCTACCACGAAGGCGAGGCCGGCGACCTCGTGCCACTGGTCGCGGCCGGATGCATCGAGAAAGTCAGTGAACGTCGCCTCACCCTCGCCCAGCACGATCACATCGATCGCCTCGGAAAACAGGTAGTCGCGGGCCTTCTGCACGTGCGGGCCGCCGGCGACGATCAGCAGGTCGGGACACAGGCTCTTTACCTGCCGCATGAGGTCGAGGAACTCGGCGGCGTTCCAGGTATAGACCGAGAAACCCATGACCGGCTGCAGGCCGGCTGCAATCGCGGCTTGTGCGCGCGGCAGCTCCTCCTCGCGCCACTGCGCCAGCCACTGCCCGATGCGCTCGGGCCGGTTCACGAAGTGCACCAGCTGGATGTCAGTCTGCCCGCTGTGCCTGCCCAGCGCCTGGTAATAGGCCTTCAGGCCGCCGGTCGTCATGGGGGCCGCGGGGAACGTGTCCGAGTCCAGAGATAAAAGCCAGATGGGGCGTTGCATATTATTGAGTCCGGAAAGGGCGTAAACCGGGCATTATCCTGAAACAGGCCGGGATTGTCAGCGATTTTTGTCCCTTCGGCAGCGATACAGCAGGGATGCGCGCGGGAGGAAATTCCGATCGGATGCACCGCATCAGCAATCTGTCGGTGCCACTGGCTGCATGATCCCGGATTGAGTAGCGCGGGTTCGTCGGTATAGCACGCAACTCCAGGGAATGCACCGTAAACAGGTCGCGCCTATGCGAGTCCCATCGCAAGGCCGCCCGGCCTGTCAGAAAATTTTACAAACATCGCGTCCTCCGTTCCGAGGCCGCAATTCGATGAAACGTAAGCGCCCAAATCCAAAACCAAAATGCATATATGGCTTGAAAATTGCACACTCGGGGAAGCGTTTCTTATTCTGTAATCGGAGATTGTCCATGAAAAACACCACCCGAACGAACCATAAGCATTGGAACAAGGCCCTGATGGCTGTCGCCTTGCTGGCAAGTGGTGCTGCCAATGCAATCCCTATCGCCAGCGTTTCGCTTGACGGCGGCAGTTTCATTCAGAGCGGCTCCATTTTGAACAGCCAGGGAGAAGGTAACAACATCATCAGCATAACCTACAGCCTGGGCACTGCCGAAGATGACATCGCGACCTGGGACTCGAATGGCGGTGGTTTTACCGGCGGTGGTGTTGCAACCGACTTCCTGACCGATCCCAACTATTTCCAGAGTGTGGTCTGGTCGGGGCTGAACATCGCGGACGGCGCTTCCTTTATCTTTTCCGGGCTGGACATCGACCTGATTGAAACGCTGAGTCCGCTGTCGGTGACCGGCAGTATTCTCGATGAGGACGGTAGCAGCCTGCGCAATGCCTATGTCCGGGTTGAGTGGAGCAACGGAGCCGTGGGCCAGTGCTCTTTACAGCAAATCGCCTGGAGTGAAAACAATAGCTGCCGAACGTCTCCCGCCAGCAATGAGGTTCCGGAGCCGGCATCGTTGGCACTGCTCACGCTTGGGTTGGCGGGACTGGGTTTCAGGCGTCGCAAATCTGCATAAACTCCAGATCGCTGTGTGAACAGACCCCGCTTCGGCGGGGTTTTTTGTTTATGGCACCGAGCCTCCTCTATGCCAGGTAACATGGTGCGCGCAACTGCACTCCTGCCGAGCATGCGGGATTTGACTACACTGGAGACCACACCTCCCCGCCAGAGTTTTCCAGCCATGAACCTGAACCGCCGTGCATTTTTTCGCCTGGGCCTGGCCGCCACCCTGCCGCTGTCCACAATCGCCTGCGACGATGGCCCAGACGTCACAGCAGCCCCCGGCCTGCCGCAGGGCCCGTTCGGGCCGCAGTCCACTGCAGAGGAGGTCACCAGCGGTATTGACCTTAGCGGCCGCACCGCGCTGGTGACCGGCGCTACGTCGGGACTGGGGTTAGAGACGCTGCGCGTACTCGCACTGCGCGGTGCGCAGGTCTACGGCACCGGCCGCACGCTGGAGAAAGCCAGGGAGGCGTTCACGGGCGTCACCGGCACCGTCACACCGCTGGCACTGGAGCTGGAGCATCTCCAGTCGGCAGTGGACTGCGCGCAGGCGCTGCGCGCCGCCGGCGTGGTGCCCGACATCGTGATCCTCAACGCCGGTATCAATACCTTTGGCGAGCTGGAGCGGGTCAATGGCGTGGAGAAGATGCTCGCGGTGAATTTCCTCGGGCACTTCGTGCTGGTCAATCACCTGCTGCCGCCGATGCTGGCGGCGCGCCGGGGGCGCATCGTACATGTGGGCAGCCGTTCGGCGTACACGCAGGCGCCTGCGGTGGGCATCGACTTTGACAACCTGCGCGGCGAACGTCACTTCGATGCCAGCGAAGCCTATGGCCGCTCCAAGCTGGCCAACGCGCTGTTCTCGCTGGAACTGGCGCGGCGCCTGGAGGGTAGCGGCGTCACCTCCAACGTCATCCACCCCGGGCTGGTGCAGACCAACATCGCCCGCACCGCACCTGCCATCGTGCGCACGCTGTTCTCGACGTTCGGCGGTGTCGTCGCAAAGTCATCGGCCGAGGGCGCGGCCACGCAGGTGTACGTCGCCACCAGCCCGGCACTGGAGGGTGTCAATGGCGCCTACTTCGAAGACTGCAACCCGGTGCAGGTGAGCGGCGACAACCATGTGTTCGACACCAAGCAGGCCGCGCAGTTGTGGCAGGTCGCCGAGCAACTCACCGCGCAGTACATCGATCCCGCAGCGTGGCCTGCAGGGCAGCCGGCCTGACCGCACATGCAGTCGGAAGGGGTACACTGTCCCGACTGACAGTCAACGACGAGTTTCTATATGGCGGTTTCCACCGAGCTGTCCCGACAACTGGCCGACAGCTTCAATGCCGGATGCACCTGCGTGTCGCTGGATCGCCAGCAGTTAACGGAGGCCCTGGCCGCGCAACTGGGCGGTGAGATCACTGCAACGCTGGAGCATCGCTTTCCGGGCCTGTTCGCCGATGTCGCGCTGTTTCTGCCAGCAAGCGAATTCCAGGCGATGCAGCATTTGATCGAAACTGTCGAGAATGTGGCGGCGACACCGGCTTATCAACAGCGGGCGCTACAGGATGCACCGGCTATTGCCCGGCGCGATCCGGGTCCGCGCGGCGTTTTCATGGGCTATGACTTCCACCGCGACGGCGATGCTCCCAAGCTGATCGAAATCAATACCAATGCCGGCGGCGCTTTCCTGAATGCGGCGCTGTTGCATGCCCAGCAGGTCTGCTGCGCCGAGATGGCGGCAGTGTTGTGGCCACCGGTCGCAGGAGATTTCACCGACCACGTGCTGGCCATGTTCCGGGAGGAATGGGCCCGGCAACGCGGCCAGGCTGTGCTGCGGCGCATCGCCATCGTCGATGACGATCCGGCAGGGCAGTTCCTGTACCCGGAGTTCGAGCTGGCGCGGCGGTTGTTCGCCGGCAATGGCATTGAAGCGGTGATCGTCGATGCAGCGTGCCTGCGTTATATCGACGGCAAGCTCTGGCATGAGAACAAGGAGATCGATCTGGTCTACAACCGGCTGACCGATTTCCTGCTCAGCGATCCCGCCCACGCAGCGCTGCATCACGCTTATCTCAACGATGCAGTGGTGCTGACACCGCATCCGCACTGTTACGCGCTATTTGCCGACAAACGCAATCTGATTCCGCTCAGCGATGCCGAACAGCTGCGGCAATGGCAGTTGCCCGAGAGCATGCGGCAAACCCTGCTGCGCAGTATTCCGCGTACCCTGGCGCTGACTGCGGGCAACGCCGGGCAGTTATGGTCTGAACGCAAACACTGGTTCTTCAAACCCGCGCGCGGTTATGGCAGCAAAGCGAGTTACCGCGGCGACAAACTGACCAAGGGCACCTGGGCCGGGTTGCAACGCGGCGACTACGTGGCACAGGCGTTTGCGCCACCGAGTGAACGGCTGGTCGAGAGTGAAGGCACCCCGACCGCGTTGAAAACCGATGTCAGGCTATACCGCTACCACGGCCGTACCCTGCTGGCCGCGGCGCGGCTGTACCAGGGCCAGACCACCAATATGCGCACGCCCGGCGGCGGTTTCTCGCCGGTTTTCCTGATCTGATCATGGAAATAAATGATTCCATTTGCGGTGGTGAGCCGCCTGGACACGCGACGCGTCACGCAATGCATGGCACTGATACCAATCGCCTGCGTGTCGTGCGCATGGGCATTGATTCGCACCATCAGGCGATTGCCTTCATGCGGCGCGATTGTCATGTATGTCGGTCGGAAGGCTTCAACGCATTATCCCGTGTCCAGCTGACGCTGGGACCGCGACAGGTGCTGGCCACGCTCGATATTGTCGATAACGATCTGCTGCAGCCGGACACGATCGGTGTATCGGAGTCTGCGTGGGCTCTATTACAGGCCAAGCCAGGTGATAGCGTTGCGGTCGCCCATCCACCCGCTTTGGAATCGATGACCCATGTTCGCGGAAAAATCTACGGCAAACCCTTCACGCGGGACGCGTTGATAAACATAGTCCGCGACGTGGTCTCTGGTTCATACAGTGATGCGGAACTGGCGGTTTTTATCACTGTCTGTGCCGAACAACTCGATGTCGATGAAATCACCTGGCTCACTGAAGCCATGGTTGAGGCAGGAGAACGTGTCACGTGGCCAGAGGCAAGAATTCTCGATAAGCACTGCCTTGGTGGGTTGCCTGGCAATCGCACGACCCCTTTGGTGGTCGCGTTGGTCGCCGCAAATGGCCTGTGTATTCCAAAAACATCATCACGCGCGATTACATCACCGGCCGGCACGGCCGATACGATGGAAACGCTGGCGCCGGTGCGGTTGGATCTGCCTACGATGCGGCGCGTGGTCAACGATGAAGGCGGCTGCATTGTCTGGGGCGGTGCTGTCAACTTGAGTCCGGCTGATGACATATTCATTCGTGTGGAGCGTGTTCTCGATATCGACAGCAGGGGCCAGATGGTGGCATCGGTATTGTCAAAGAAAATCGCGGCCGGCGCGACGGATGTGCTGATCGATATTCCCGTGGGGCCCACCGCCAAGGTCCGTACCCGGGAGGCGGCCGAGGACATGGGCAGTTTGTTGCAGGAAGTCGGCCGGCGCCTCGGGCTCAATGTGCGAACCTGGTTGTCAGACGGATCGGCGCCCATCGGCTATGGCATTGGCCCGGCGCTTGAGGCGCATGACTTGCTTGCGGTGTTCCAGGAGTTGCCAGAGGCGCCGGGAGATTTGCGCTCGCGCGCACTCGCACTAGCCGGGCAGCTGCTAGAAATGGGCGGCGCCGCCGCGGCTGGCATGGGCACCGCGCTCGCGCGAAAAACCCTTGAGAGTGGAGCGGCGTGGCGCAAGTTCCAGTCTATTTGTGCAGCCCAGGGCGGCATGCGCACCCCCCCGGTCGCTCGCCACCAGCGACAGATTTTTGCGGAGCGCGATGGCTACCTGCAAGCCTTCGACAACCGCATCCTTGCTCGCCTGGCCAAACTGGCGGGAGCGCCCGCCGCTGCCGCCGCAGGCATTTATCTGCACGTAAGCAGCGGGCAACGCATACAGAAGGATCAGCCGCTCTTTACCGTGCATGCCGAATCCAAGGGTGAGCTTGCATATGCGGTGGACTACTATCGCAGCCATCGCAATGTCATGCGGATAGCGGAGTAAGTGCAATGAAAGCGCCCATCCTGTTCACGCTCGATGGCAACACATCCCTGCGTACAGGCCTTCTGGCGCATTCCGATTGGGATGCTGGTGCCTGCGATGTGCGGCATTTTCCCGATGGAGAAAGTTATGTGCGCGTACTGAGTGACTGTAGCGATCGCGATGTCGTCATTCAGTGTGGTCTGCAGCAGCCGGATCGGATCGTCATGCCATTGATGTTCTGTTGTGACACCGTGCGGGAGCTGGGTGCGCGCAGCGTGGGACTAATCGCACCGTATCTTGCCTACATGCGGCAGGATCATCGCTTCCACGAGGGCGAGGCCGTGAGTGCGCGCCTGTTCGCGCGCTTTCTCAGCGCGCATGTCGACTGGTTGGTCACGGTGGACCCGCATCTTCACCGCTATCATGACCTGTTTGAGGTGTATTCAATTCCCAGCGCCTCACTTTCGGCCATGCCGCAAGTAGCGCAATGGATCAGGCTGGAAGTTGCGAACCCGGTGCTGATCGGCCCGGATAGCGAAAGCGTGCAATGGGTCCGTGAAGTTGCGGCGTTAGCGGATATACCTTACACGGTGCTATCCAAGACGCGGCGCGACGATCGCCATGTCGAGGTATCAATGCCGCACATAGAGCAGTGGCGCTCATGTACACCGGTACTGGTGGACGACATAATTTCCACTGGCCATACGCTGCTGGAAACGGTGGCACATTTGCGCCAGGCAAATCTACACGCACCGGTCTGCATCGCAGTGCATGGATTATTTGCCGAACAAGCGGACAGGAAGTTATATGATGCGGGCGTCGCGCGCATCGTGACGACTAACAGCGTCATGCACGACAGCAATGCACTCGATCTGGGTTTGACGCTGGCACAAGGCGTGGCCACGCTGATGGCGTAGTTGCTGACGAAGCCGCACGCGATTTTCAATTTATGGAGATGGGTGATGAGATTGAAACTCCGCTTCCTCGGCGCAGCTGGCACAGTCACCGGGTCGCGTTACCTGCTCAGCTGCAATGATACGCATGTGTTGATTGATTGCGGCCTGTTTCAGGGCGTCAAGAATGTGAGGCAACGCAACTGGGCCTCCCTCGGTTTTCCAGCGGAAAAGCTGGATGCGGTGGTTCTGACACATGCCCACCTTGACCACAGCGGCTATCTGCCGAGGTTGATGCGGGAGGGATTCAGCGGCCCGGTCTATTGCACGCATGCAACGCGGGATCTTGCCGAAATTCTACTGGCTGACAGCGGGTTCCTGCAGGAAGAGGATGCGCGGCGAGCAAATCGCTACGGATATAGCAAGCATCATCCGGCTGAGCCGTTGTATACCGTCGCGGAAGCAGAACGTGTGCTACGGCAATTTTGCGTCAAACAGTTTCATGAGCAATTCAGTATCGGCGATGTTCGCGTTCATTTCAGGGTCGCCGGGCATATCCTGGGCGCCGCCAGCATAGTTCTTGAAGCAGAAGGCCAGACCATTACATTCAGTGGCGACGTCGGTCGACCGCATGATCCAACCATGCCGCCTCCAGAGCCTCTGGCAAGTACGGACTATCTCATCATCGAATCTACGTATGGAGAACGTCTACATCCGCGTGATGACACGAAGTTGAGATTTACCGAAATTATAAACAAAACCGCGTCCCGTGGTGGGCTGGTGATGATTCCGGCTTTCGCTGTAGGGAGAACCCAGTATCTGCTGCATTTGCTTGCGCAGATGCGCGGGGAGGGGAGTATTCCGTACATCCCTATTTATCTCGACAGCCCCATGGCGATCGATGTGACGGAGATTTTTTATCGACATCGCAAGGAACACAGTCTGACGCGAGAGCAGTGTGCTGCCATGTCGAGAGTCGCAACTTACATCCGCACGCAGGAAGAGTCCATGAAGCTTAGCGCCACCACTACCCCAAAGATTATCATCGCTGGCGCGGGCATGCTGACCGGTGGCCGTATCCTGCATCACCTTCGCGCCTTTGGTGGCGATCACCGTAACACTATCGTGATTGCCGGCTACCAGGCTCCGGGAACGCGTGGCGCCACGTTACTCTCAGGTGCGGACAAGTTGCGTATATTTGGCGAAGACGTCCGCATCAACTGTGCTGTGGAGGAAATCAGGGAGCTTTCGGCGCACGCAGACTACGAGGAAATCAGCAAATGGCTTGGCACATTACCAGGCTCGCCAAAGCAGGTATATATCACACATGGCGAGCCTTCGGCCGCCGATAATCTGCGGCGGGTTATTCAGGCACAACTGAATGGCGATGTCACAGTTCCCGAGCACGGTCAGGAATTTAATCTATTAGCACCTGAATAGAATAGCGCGAGTAACATCAATACCGGAAAAATGATAGACGGCAATTATGGCTCTGATGCTCCAGTCTTTCACTGGTTGACAGAAACTGACCGACGGAACAGGGCAATGCTTGCAGAAAAAAAGACGAACCCGAGACCGATGATGGTAAGCAATTGTGGCCAGATGATGCTGATGTCGGCGCCACGGAAAACCACGGCCTGGGCAAAAGCCATGTAATGTCTTGACGGCAGCAGCCAGGTCACCGGCTGGATGATCTCGGGTTGGCTCTCGATCGGCGTCATTCCACCGGATAGCATCATCATCGGCATGATGACCATCATGACCAGAAGGCCGAACTGTGCCATGGTACGGGCAATTGTTCCCAGAAATATGCCAATGGCGGCGGCGGCGAACAGGTAGATGGTGGTGCCACCGACCAGCAGCCAACGCGATCCGGCGATGGGTACTTTGAGTGCGGCCTGGACCACCAGCAGCATGGACAGGGTGAATGCAATGAGGATGATCAGCCCGTTCGCCCAGACTTTGGACATCACGATCTGAAACGGACTTATCGGCATTACCAATAAGTGCTCTATGGTGCCATGTTCTCTCTCCCGCAGTAGTGCAGCGCCGGTCAAGATAATGGTTAACATCGACAACTGATTGAGCAATGCGTCTATCGCGCTGAACCACTTTGCTGTTCCATTGGGATTGAATGCCCGGTGCTGAACCAGTGTCACTGCGGGAGCCTCGGCCGCATCAGCGCGACTAATAAAGTGTTTTACCTCATCATTGACGATGTTTTGAATATACTGATTGCCAAGGTTAGCCTGACCGACTGCCGTAGCATCGATGTCGATCTGGACGGCGGGTTGGCGTCCCTGGCGCACCTCCTTCTCGAAGTTTGGCGGTATCGAAATCACGAACATGAAGCGGTCCGCATCCATGGCATCGTCGATTTCATCGGCGAGAATCAGTTCCGGTTGCTGGAAATAAGGTGGGTAGAGTGCGTTGGCGATAGCGCGCGACAGTGCGGAATTGTCTTCATCCACAATCGCAACTGAAGCATTGTTGACTGACTCGCTCTGCGCCCTGGATTGTGAATAGACAGACAGGCTGAACGCATAAATAATCAGGGCAACCATAACAACGTCACTGAGTACGCTGCGCAGTTCCTTGGTGCCCAGCCAGAATATATTGCTCAACGCCTGCATGATTCATGCCTCCTGCTTTTTCAGGAATAGCGCGGCCAGGCCGACAAACACTGGTCCAAAGATCGCCAGTTTGATCAGATCCCTGGTTAATTCAGCAATGCCAAGGCCTTTCGTAAAGACTCCAACACTCAGGTGCATGTGATAGGTTGCAGGCCAGAGGGAGCCTACGAAGCGACCACCAGTTTCCAGTGTTGATGTCGGCTGAATCATGCCGGAAAACATCATGGTCGGTAGCATGGCCAGGATCGTTGTGGCGAACACGGCGGCGACCTGCGTGTTGGTGATGGAAGAAACCAGCAGCCCGAATCCGGTGGATGCCATCACATAAAAGCCAGCCCCAAGGGTGAGCGCTAGCAGGCTGCCCTTGAGCGGCACTTGCAGCAGGAAGACGACCAGCAAAGTGAGGACCAAAAAATTCGCCATGCCGATGGCAATATAGGGTAGTTGCTTGCCGATCAGAAATTCAAGCCTCCGGGTAGGCGTGACATAGAAATTGGTGATCGTGCCGATTTCCTTCTCCCGCGCCATGCTGACCGCCATCAGGATCGCAGGAAACAACAGCAGCAGCATTGCCGGCGTCTTGGGGCCAATCGAGTAGATTGTTTCAAACGACGGGTTGTAACGGAAACGGGGTTCGAGTACAGCCCCGGGTGCTGCACCCGAGACAATTCCTTCCTCCAGCGCCAGCTCACTGAGATAGTGGCTATGCCCGCCCACGACATAGCCTTCAAGTGTGCCGGCGCGCGTCGTATTAGCGCCGTCGATCCAAGCGGAAACGCTCGGGTTGTTACCTTTTCTCAAATCCCGGCCGAAGCCCGGCGGAATTTCGATACCCAGAGTGATCTCGTTGGACTTTAGCTGGCGTTCCAGCTGATCCATATCCTGCAACGGCGGCTGTTCAATAAAATAGCGGGAACCGGCAAAATTACGCAGATACTGCCGGCTTTCCGGTGTCTGGTCGGCATCCAGTACGGCGTAGGTTAGATTCTCGACATCAAGCGATATGCCGTAGGACATCACGATCAGCAGGATCGCGCTGCCGAGAAAGGCAAATGCCAAACGCACCGGGTCGCGCCTGACCTCGGTCATCTCGCGATAGCTAAAGGCGAGCAACCTGCCAAGGTTGAAGCCGCGGTGTTTGCCGACGCTCTGCCGGGTGTTCCCGTAGTTGGAGGCATCACTGCCGAACGAAATGGACTCAGAGCTCACAGCTTCACCGGCGTCCTCTATCGCATCCTCCAGATAGCCGATGAAAGCATGTTCCAGTGTGGTTGCGTCCTTGGCCTCGATCAGGTGCTGTGGCTTGTCGTAGACCAGCACCTTGCCGGCGTGCATCAGCGAAATGCGATCGCAGCGCTGCGCCTCATTCATGAAGTGCGTCGAGATGAAGATGGTTACCTTGTCACGGCGCGACAGCTCAATTAACAATTCCCAGAACTCATCGCGCCCCAGCGGATCGACGCCCGATGTGGGCTCATCGAGGATCAGCATCTCCGGCTCATGGATCACCGCCACGGCAAGCGAAAGACGCTGGCGGATACCAAGCGGCAGTGACGACGCCAGCGTATCCATGTGTTCCTTCAGGCGAAAGCGCTCGACCAGTGTATCGATCCGCTCGCGTCGTTTGTCCGCCGGAAGGTGGAACAGCCTGGCATGCAGCGTAAGGTTCTGTGCCACGGTCAATTCCCCATACAGCGAGAAAGACTGCGACATAAATCCCACGCGCTTGCGCGTCTCCATGTCTCCGGCATCCACCGGCTTGCCGAACAGAAATGCCTCTCCCTCCGAGGCAGGGAGCAGGCCGGCCAGCATCTTCATGGTGGTGGTCTTGCCGCAACCATTGGAGCCGAGAAACCCGAAAATCTCTCCCGCCTGAATCTCAAAGCTGACACTATCGACGGCGATAAACTCGCCAAAGCGCCGGGTCAAGCCGTTGGCCTTGATTGCCAGCACGTTGCCATCCTGCGCCAGCGGCGGAATCACCAGCGGGGTGCGGTCACCGCGCTTGTCCGCGGGCAGCAGGCTGACAAACGCACCCTCCAGATCATTAGCCCCGGTTTTGGCTTTGAGTTGCGCCGGCGTGCCGGTGTCGAGCACCCGTCCCGCATCCATTGCCACCAGCCAGTCAAATCCCTCAGCTTCGTCCATATAGGCGGTCGATACCAGCACGCTCATCGTCGGACGTTCGGCGCGGATCGTAGCGATCAGTTCCCAGAACTGGCGTCGTGACAGTGGGTCCACGCCCGTCGTCGGTTCGTCCAGGATCAACAGGTCGGGATCATGTATCAAGGAGCAACAAAGTCCGAGTTTCTGCTTCATGCCGCCGGACAGTTTGCCTGCCGGGCGCGACAGGAACGAATGCAATCCGGTCGCCCTGGTCAACCGGTCGATGCGTTGTTTGCGTTCGGACTGCCCCTGGCCGAACAGCTTGCCAAAGAAGTCCAGGTTTTCCTCGACGCTGAGTTCGGCATAGAGATTTTTGCCTAGCCCCTGGGGCATGTAGGCAATGCGCGGACCAACGGCCTTGCGGTGCCGGAGCGACGCCATGTCGCCACCGAGCACCTCGAGTTGGCCCTGTTGCAGTTCGCGCGCACCCGATATCAGCCCCAGCAGAGTCGACTTGCCGACACCATCCGGGCCGAGCAGGCCCACCATTAGCCCGGCCGGGATTTCCAGCGTTAGTTCGTTCAGCGCAAGTATCTCTTGATAGGCGTGTGCCAGGCCCCGGGTGCGGACGATCGAGTGTCGTTGCTCAGCCATGTGCTACACCTGCATTAGTTGATGCTATCGGGGGGCAACTCGAGGTCAGGTGGGAGCGGTTTGAGGAATGACGGCCACGGTGGAAGTGTTTCGCCGGGCATGGCCGTAAGCCGGACATAGGCGACACCGCGAACGCCGGTTTTTACTCTGTCAATATGAGCCACTACCAGTTGCTGCGGCACGCGCACCTTGACGCGGAACATCAGCTTTTCACGTTCACTCTCCGTCTCGACCTGCTTTGGAGTGAACTGCGCTTGCGGTGAAACAAAACTGACGGCGCCGGGGATGGCGAAGTCGAGCACGTCCAGTTGGACTCTCGCCTCGGCGCCTATCGCCACGCGATGTGCCTGTGCCGCCGGCAGGAAAATTTCAATGTAGACATCGGCGAGGTTGAGCAATGTCATCACCTTGCCACCGCTTCCCAAAACTTCGCCGGGCTCCGCGAGCCGGTACAGCACCCGGCCCATGGTGGGCGAGACGAGCGTGGCATCGTCGATCTGAGTCTGAATTTCGTCCGCGCCCGCCTGCTCCGCATCCACGCTGCGCTGCCGCGAGACCAGCGTGGCTTCGGCCGCTTCGAGATTTGCTCTGGTCACAGCAAGTTGACTGACACTGGTGTCATAGTTCTCCTTGCTGACGCTACCTTTTTTAACCAATGCGCTGGCCCGGTCGAAAGCCTGTTGAGCCAGCAATTGCTGCGCTTTCGCTTGTGCTATGGCCGCTTGGGCTGCCGCAACCTCGCTCCTGGCGCTGGCCACTGCGGCGTCGGCGCGCAAGAGACGAGCACGCAATTCATTGGTCTCGATCTTCGCGACCGTCTGGCCGGACTCGACGAGCTCCCCCTCGCTTACCAGCACCGCCTCAACGCGGCCCGCGATCTTGGTTGAAATATCGACCTCAACCGCTTCGATCCGACCGTTGCCATAGGCCAGGCCATCAGGTATCTCCGGGGTCTTCAGGTGGTTCCAAAGCGACCAGCCGCCGATAGCGGCCACAATCAATCCCAGAACAATTATTGCTTGTTTCATGCGCGCCTCATTGTTCACTTTCCGCCGGAAAATTCAGCTTCTTAACGTGAAGCCACCTTACGCGCGACTATATCTATCCCGGGCTCAACCCGCCAGACCAGAACCAAACACAGGCCCGAACACACCGCCTGCGCCGCGATGACCGCGAGCACACTTTCTGGCAGCAAAGCTGATACGTCGGAAATCAAGCCCGCCACGGAAAACTGCATGGCGCCTGACAATGCCGAGGCTGTGCCGCTATTTTCGGGGAAGTAGTCCATGGCGCTGGCTTGCGTGATCGGTGTGATCGCGCTCATCGCGCCGAGGGTCATCATCGTCGTCGGGACGAACAGCCACAGTAACGGCAGAATCAGGCTCACTACCACCACCATCATCAACACCACGTCGGTGTCGAACAACAAGGCAAATTGTGATGTTGTCGCGCCGTGCGCCTGATAAATATTGGCGGGGCTTTTTTGTGTCCGTAATTAACCGCGCGCTACCGGGAAATGCACCTGCGGAATACGCGGGCAGGTTCACCCGACTGCGACACCACTGTGGTATCCGGGGGTCGCGCTATCAACCTGCTAGCCCACCACGGGATGCCGTAGCGCATCGTTGAGCGTGGGGACGGTAAAGGTCCCGATACCATCGGGTTTGAACCCCGAGCGTGCCAGCGTCTTCAGGGGCTGGAATTCAAAATCCGTCAGAATGAGCTTCACGCCGGTCTTGCCGCAGTGATCGATCAGTTTGTACAGCGCGGCCAGGCCACCGGCGTCGAGAATCGTCACCCCGTCCAGGCTGAGAATGACGCCGCGACGGCCTACGAGCAGGGAGCTGAGTTCGCCAAATATCCGGTCCGCCGCGGCGAAGAACAGCGGGCCGTTGATCCTGAACACGTGCCATTGTGGTGGCAGCTCGCCGCGCACATACTTCGGGTTTGCGCCGACATCGATCAAGCGGGTCATTTCGGCCATTTGCTTCACGAAGAGTACCGAGGCCAGCAGAACACCGGCGCTGATGGCAATCACCATGTCGAACAATACGGTGAGGCTGAGGCAGGTGGCGAATACCAGCACGTCACTCGCCGGCGAGGTCTTCACCAGATGAACTGCCTTGTGCGCCTCGCTCATGTTCCATGCCACCAGCAATAGCAGCGCTGCCATGCTCGCCATTGGCAGGTACGACAACAACGGTGCGAGCGTGAGGACGGCAAGCAGTACCACCAGCGCGTGAATAGCCGCGGCAACCGGGGTTTGGGCCCCGGCCTTGAAGTTTGCGGCGGAGCGCGCGAGCGCGGCGGTTGCGGTAATGCCGCCGAACAACGGGGTAATGATATTGCCGATGCCCTGGCCGAGCAGCTCACTGTTGGCGCTGTGTTTTATGCCGCTCATGCCGTCGAGCACCACGGCGCACAGCAGGGATTCGATCGCGCCCAGCATCGCGATCGCAAACGCCGCGCCGAGCAGATCCTGTGCACCCTGCCAGGTGAACGCGAGCCCGGGATCATCCGGCAGGTGACGGGTCCAGGGCCACTGGAAGGTTGGCAGGCTGCCGGGTATGCCGCTGGCAACACCGCCGTCCGGATCGAGGTAGTGGAACGAATTGCCAATGGTGGGAATGTCTGCGCCGAACGCTGAGAGCAGCCACCCCAGCATGCCGCCGACCAGCAGGGCGGGCAGGTGCGGGGGAAAGTTGATGTGCAGTCGCGGCCAGAGCAGCAGGACCGCGAGCGTGGTCACACCGACCAGCAGCGATGGAGTCTGAAACTGCATCAGCCGCTGCGCGATGGCCGACGCCTTTTCGGCAAAATGCGGCGGCAGGTCCTGATGTGAGAAATTCAGGAGATCGGGCAATTGCAGCACCGCGATCACGATGGCGATGCCACAGGTAAATCCCAGTGTGACCGATTGTGGGACGTACTCGATGTAGCGTCCGATGCGCAGCACGGCCATCAGCACCAGCATGCCGCCGGACAGCGTGGTGGCCAGCAACAGACCCGCAAAGCCGTACTGCTGCACGATGGGCAGCAGGATGACGACGAACGCCGCCGTGGGTCCGGACACGCTGTAGCGTGAGCCGCCGGCGAGTGGAATGATCAGGCCCGCGATCATCGCGGTATAGAGGCCGTATTGCGGCGGGACGCCGCTGGCGATCGCCAGCGCCATGGCCAGTGGTATGGCGACGAGGCCGACGGTCACACCCGCCAAACCGTCTTTGGCAAGTCGCGCCACACCGTAAGGTTGCTCCCGCAAGGCTTCGCGCAAGGCATGCGCGAATCGCAGCGAGAGCAGATGGGCGCGGTGCGGCATGAATGCTGCTGTTCTGTATCGACCGGTCAGTGGTGTTGGACCACAGTATCCGCCGGCTCATACGCCTCGCCAATCCGAATAATTACCAATCGAAGCGGTTACGACAGGCGAGATTTGAAGTCTTCGTAACGAAACTCGCGCACGATCTCAAGTGCGTCTGTCTGCGAATTCCACAGCGCAATGGCCGGAAGTTTGGTGCCGTTGAATGTGCTGGTTTTCACCATGGTGTAGTGCGCCATGTCGCCGAACACGATGCGCTGCCCCACCTGCAGCGGTGCGACAAAACTGTAGTCGCCCATCACGTCGCCCGCGAGGCAGGTGAGGCCGCCGAGGCGGTAGGTGTGGGGTAATTCACCCGCCGCGGCGGCGCCGAGAATGTCCGGTCGATAGGGCATTTCCAGCACGTCGGGCATGTGGCAGGTGGCGGAGGCGTCGAGAATCGCCTGATCGAGATGGTTCCAGCCGAGATCCAGTACTTCCGTAACCAGTACGCCGGTGCCGATGGCTATCGCTTCACCCGGTTCCAGATAGACCTGCACGTCGTAGCGCGCGGCGAAATCCCGCACGCACTGCACCAGTGCATCGATCTGGTAGCCGGGGCGTGTGATGTGATGCCCGCCACCGAAGTTCACCCATTCCATGCGCCCCAGCAAATGCCCGAATTTTTCCTCCACGGCCTGCAGGGTGCGCTGCAGTGGCGGGAAATCCTGTTCGCACAGAGTGTGGAAGTGCAACCCGCTGATGTGTGCAAGCACGCTCTCATCGAGCTGCGACAGCGGAATGCCCAGCCGCGAACCGGGAGCGCAGGGGTCGTAGATGGGCACGGTGCCCTCGGAGTGCTCGGGATTGACGCGCAGCCCGAACTTCAGGCCCGGCCGGCGCGCCCGGGCTTCGAGGCACAACGGCTGATAGCGCAGCCACTGCGCGCAACTGTTGAACACCACATGATCGGCGATGTCGAGAATCTCCCGCAGATCGCTGCCGGTGTACGCGGCGCTGAACACATGCACTTCGCCGCCGTAGCATTCGCGCCCGAGGCGCGCCTCGTGCAGGCCGCTGGCGCAGGTGCCCCAGAGATAGCGGGATACCAGCGGGGCCAGCCGCCACATGGAAAACGCCTTGAGCGCGGCCAGCACCCGGGCGCCGCTGGCCTGCGCCACCTCATGAAGAATTTTCAGGTTGCGCTCCACCGCGACCTCGTCCACCACAAAGCAGGGCGAGGGCAGGCGGCTTGCGTCCAGCTTGCTGAAGTCGGTGAATTGCATGCGTGCTTCGCTCGCTAGGCCGGCACGATGTCCAGCCGGAAGGACGGATCCAGCTCGACCACCGTCCACGGCAAGCCGTACTTGTTCATATCGTCCATGAAGGGATCGGGGTCGCACTGCTCGACGTTCCACACGCCGGGTCTGCGCCACTTGCCTTCGAGGATCATCTTGGCGCCGATCACCGCCGGCACGCCGGTGGTGTAGGAGATGGCCTGCGACTGCACTTCCCGGTAACAGGCCTCGTGGTCACAGATGTTGTAGATGAACATCACCTTCTCCTTGCCATCTTTCACACCGCGCACGACGCAACCGATGCAGGTTTTGCCCTTGGTGCGCGGGCCGAGGGTGGAGGGGTCTGGCAGCAGGTGGGCGAGGAACTGGATCGGCACGATGGACTGCCCCTGGTACTGCACCGGCTCGATGCCGGTCATGCCGACGTTTTTCAGTACGCGCAGGTGTGTCAGGTAGTTTTCGGAAAAGCTCATCCAGAACTGTGCGCGGCGCAGGCTGGGGAAATGCTTGGCCAGTGACTCCAGTTCCTCGTGATAGAGGCGGTAGATGTTAAACGTGCCGACCTCTTCCGGGCAGGTGTAGCGCGCCTTCATCGACATCGGCGGCGTGGTGACGAACGCGCCGTTTTTCCAGTGGCGGCACTCGGCGCTCACTTCGCGGATGTTGATTTCCGGGTTGAAGTTGGTGGCGAACGGGTAGCCGTGGTCGCCGCCGTTGACGTCGATGATGTCCAGTTCGTGGATTTCGTCGAAATAGTGCTTGGCGAGGTAGGCCGTGAAAATATTGGTCGCGCCGGGATCGAAGCCGCTGCCGAGGATGGCGGTCAGGCCCGCGTCGAGGAAGCGTTGCTGGTAGGCCCACTGCCAGCGGTACTCGAATTTGGCGGTATCGAGCGGCTCATAGTTGGCCGTGTCGAGGTAGTGCACGCCCGCTTCCAGGCAGGCGTCCATGATCGTGAGATCCTGGTAGGGCAGGGCGACGTTGATCACCAGTTCCGGCTGTTCCTTGTTCAGCAGGGCGACCAGTTCGGGCACCTTGTCGGCATCCACTTGCGCGGTGCGGATGGGGCGGTTCAATTGCGCGGCAATGGCTTTGCATTTCGATTCCGTGCGGCTGGCCAGCACGATCTCGGAAAACACTTCCGGCAGCTGCGCGCACTTGTGTGTCACCACCGCGCCGACGCCGCCGGCGCCGATAATCATCACCTTGGACATGCTGTTGCTCCCTCTCTCGCTGTGTTCCTGTTCAATCTAGTCCTGCGCGGACTATTCATGCTCAAAATAGGTGTAGCCGTGCAGGCTCTCCTTGAAGGCCTGCAGTATCGTCTGGCGCTGCGCGATGCTGATCTTGCCGCTGCGCACGGCGTCTTCCGCTACCAGGCGGAATTGCTCCTGCATCTGCTTGGGTTCGTACTCCACGTAGGAGAGCACGTCGAAGATGCTGTCGCCGTGAAATTCGCGCACGAACTCGAACGTGCCGTCGGGGTTGATCGCTACATTCACCACGTTGGTGTCGCCGAACAGGTTGTGCAGATCGCCGAGCGTTTCCTGGTAGGCGCCCACCAGGAAAATACCCAGGTAGTAGTCCTCGTCCGGCTTCAGCGGGTGCAGCCGCAGCGTGCTGCTGATGCCGTCCGGCGTGGAGAATTTGTCGATCTTGCCGTCGCAGTCACAGGTCAGGTCCGCCAGCACGGCCGATCGGGTCGGCTCCTCGGTCAGGCGGTGAATCGGCATGATGGGAAAGACCTGGTCGATGGCCCACATATCGGGCAATGACTGGAACAGGCTGAAATTGCCGTAATAAATGTCGGAGAGCAATTCGGGCAGGTTCTCCAGCTCCGGGGGTATCCGCTTCAATTTCGGCAGGATCGCGGCGATGCGCTGCATGATCGCCAGGTAATAGTTTTCACCCAGCGCCCGCTCCCGCAGTGTCGCCTGGCCGTGGTGAAACTTTTCACGCAATTCGTCCCGGTAAAACAGTGCGTCGTTGTAGCACTCCTGGAAGTTGCGCGTATTGACGATGCCGAGCACGGTTTTCAGGCTGGTAAGCTGTTCGCTGCAATCCTCCGGGAGCGTGTCCGGCAGGGGGCCTGGCGTGCTGTCGCGCACGTCGAGGATGTTGAACAGCAGCATGGAAGAGTAGGCGACGGTGGCGCGGCCCGACTCCGTGATGATCACCGGGTGCGCGATATCCAGCGGGTCCAGGGTCTCGCAGATGCTTTCGATAATATTGGTGCAGTATTCCTGCAACTGGTAGTTCATGCTGTGGGTGCTGTTGGTGCAGGCTCCCTCATAATCCACCGCGAGGCCGCCGCCGAGATCGAGGTAGCCCATGGGCGCCCCTTCCTGCACCAGGCCTATATAAAAGCGGCAGGCGTCCAGTACACCGCTGCGCACATTGCGGATGTTGGGAATCTGCGAGCCGAGGTGGCAGTGCAGCAATTGCAGGCAGTGCAGCATGCCCGCGTTGCGCAGTGCATCCACGACGGACATCAGCGCGTCGGTGGAGAGCCCGAAGATGGAGCGGTCGCCGCTGTCCTGGCTCCAGTGGCCGTCGACCACGACACTGTTCTTGATGCGCACGCCGATCAACGGTTCGATGTTCAGCGCGCGGCTGCGCTCGATGAGCAGCGGCAGCTCGGTGAGTGATTCCAGCACGAAGAAGCAGGCGAGCCCCATCTGCCGCGCGTAGAGGCCGAGGTCGATGAACTCGGCGTCCTTGTAGCCATTGCAGACGATCAGGCTGTCGTGATCCCGCAGTTGTGAGAGCGCGATGATCAACTCCGCCTTGCTGCCGGCCTCGAAGCCGTGGTGGTAGCGCCGTCCGTAGTCGGCGATCTCCTCGATCACGTGGCACTGCTGGTTGACCTTGATCGGGAATACGCCGCGGTAGACGTTTTTATATCCACCCTGCGCGATGGCGAGCGCGAAGGATTCATTGAGCACCTTGATGCGATGATCCAGCAGGTTGCGGATGCGCAGCACGGCGGGCATGTGCATCCCGCGGGCGCGCATGCCGAGCACGATATCCATGAGTGAGACCACGGCCTGCCTGTCGCCGAAATCGACCGTCACCTGCGCCTCGCCTTCCTCGGACAGATCGAAATACCCCGCGCCCCACGCATTGATCCCGTACAGTTCCGCGCTGCGCGCGCTGTTCCAGCCCTCGTCCGGGGTGGCAACGGGTTTCTTTACGGACAGCTCACTGGACATCTCGGCTCGCGCCTCCTGCTGGATCTCGGTGGGTAAAATCGCCCGGGCAGTATCGGCGTGATACGGCGTTGGCGAGCGACGGGAGGGTGGTCGATTTACAGCGGGTCAATGCGGGAATCTGCCACGGATTACAGGGTGGTGAACCGTTTAGCCGGACAGTCGGTGGGGGTTGGATCCCCGAAAGGGCGGATAGCCACAGCGCACAACACCATCGTTACTCCTCTCAAGTTCAGTCAATGACTGCCCCCGAGATGGCGACGCTCTCAGGTGCAGGGCTGGGTGTCAGGAAACATAAAGTCTCTGGGGTAATAAATTAGTTGCGAATTCTAGTCCTGCCGACCCAGAACACAAGCATTTTCTTCCGCCGTGGCGGCGGCGATGCGCGCGCGGAAGCCGATCAGTGTTTGTCGAAGGTCACGGGTATGCGGTCGGGTCCGCGGAAGGAGAAACCGACGACGGAGAACTCCTCACCGGGAACTGCCCGGATGTTGTCCAGGCGATCCAGCAGCGCGTTGACGCCGATCTCCGCTTCCATCTTCGCCAGGTGCGAGCCGGCGCAGTAATGCCGCCCATAGCCGAAGGGGATGGGGTCACAATCTTCGCGGTCGATATCGAATGTGTCCGGGTCTTTGAACTGGCGCTCGTCACGGTTGGCGGCACCGAGGTGGCAGAGGATTTCCGTGCCTTTCTCGATCGGCACGCCACTGATCTCAGTGTCGTGGCTGGCTTCGCGCATGACCGTGCCCACCGGCGATTCCCAGCGCATGGCTTCCTGCAGCAGTGCCGGCACCAGCGAGCGGTCCGCCCGCACCCGCGCCATCAGCGCGGCATCGGCCAGCAGGGCTACCAGGGTCGAGCCGATCAGGTGGTTGGTGGTCTCGGCGCCTGCCAGCGTGAGCAGCCGCAGGAAGGAGATCACCTCCAGATCACTCAGCTTCTCGCCGTCGACCTCGGAATGGACCAACACGCTGATCAGGTCGTCGCTGTGCTGGCGGCGTTTCTCCTCGACGATGGGTTCGAGGTAGTCCTTCAGCCAGGCCGACGCGGCAAAGCCTTTCTCCGGGTCCTTGGCGATCAGGCACAAGTCCTTGCTGATGTCGTGGAATTCCTTCACATCCTTGATTTCAATCCCCAGCAGGGAGATGAATACCGAGAGCGGGAAGGAGTAACAGAACTGGTCGTGCAGGTCGGCCCTGCCGGCGTCGATGAATTTGTCGATGTACTCATCCGCGATTTTGCGCACCGCGACGGGGAACTGGGCGCCCCGCAGTTCACGCGTGGTCATGGAGGGCGTGATCAGGGCGCGGTGCGTCATGTGCTCCTGCCCATCCATGCCGACGAGCGTGGGGCCCATCACCAGCCCCACCGTGCGCTGCACGATGCCGCTGGAAAAGGTTTCGTTGTCCCGGATCACGGATTTGACGTCCTGGTAGCGGGAGATCATCACCGAGCGCGGGGCGCCGGCTGCGGCCCCGAGGGATCTCACCTCGTACACCGGATGCCTGTCGCGCAATTCCCGATACAGCGGGTAGGGATTCTTTACCGGGGCCATCGGCCCGAGCGTGAAGAGTTCGTTGAAGCTGGCGGGTACAACGTACTTTGTCATGGCAGTGCGCTCAGTGGGGATGCGTGGCTGGCAGGGCGTCGCAATCGCGGCATGCGCTGCGCCGCGTTGCTTGAACCCCTTGACAAAACAATATTATAGTAATGTTTTATTGTGGCACAAGCGGCGATGAGCCATCGGTATGGTTGTTTTAGACAGTGAGACCCTGCTCCAGGGCGCAATTCGCAAAGCCGGCCATGCGGATTTCGGTGGCGACAGCTGGCGCGAAGGCTTCGAGCGCCTGGTGCATGCACTGAATGACACCGCTCAACTCACGCCGGCCGGCGCCAGCCTGATGGGCTACCGGCTCGGAATGCTGCTGACCAATCGGCTGCTGATCGAGAAAACCTACGCGGAGCAGCCGGCAATCGAGGCGGTGAACGTGCAGGGACCGATCTTTGTCATCGGCCTGCCGCGCACGGGCACCACCGCGCTCAGCCAGCTGGTCGCGGCCGACCCGCAGGTGCGTTCGCTGCGCGTCTGGGAATCGCTGGCGCCAACGCCGCCGCCGGAAACCGCCACGCAATCCACCGACGCGCGTATCGCGGCAGCGCAGGCGGGGCTGGACTATGTGTACAGCACGTATCCGCGCTGGGCATCGTTGCACCATGAGACGGCACAATCGCCCACCGAGTGCCAGGACCTGCTGGGCATGGACTTCAGGGCCGAACACTTCGACGGCATGGCCTATATACCGGCTTATTCGGAGTGGGTCGTTAATTGCGATATGGCCTCCGCCTACGCCTGGCACCACCGGGTCCTCAAACTGCTGCAATGGCGTTGCCTGCCGAACCGCTGGCACCTGAAGACACCGGTGCACATGTTGTACCTGGATGCACTGGTCGCGGAGTACCCCGGGGCCAGGTTCCTCTGGTGTCACCGCGACCCGGCGCGGGTGCTCGGTTCCGTGTGCAGCCTGATCGCCTACTGCCGCACCTGGGTGAGCGAGCTCGATAGCGCCACCAGCATCGGCGCAGAGCAACTTGCGATCTGGTCCGAGGCGATGCGCCGCGCCATCGACTTCCGTGCGCGCGCAGGCGACGCGCGGTTTGCCGATGTGTCGTTCGCGGATCTCCAGTCCAACCCGGTCGGGGCGCTCAAGCGCGCCTATACGCAACTCGATATACCATTCGACACGCACAGCCGGGCGGCGGTCCAGCGCTGGGCGGACACGCACAGGCCTGGACAGCACGGCACGCATGCATCCGACCTCGCGGATTTCGGTTTAGACCCGGCGCGGGTGCACGCGGAGTTTGACGCGTATCTGTGCCGCTTCGGTGTGCTGGCAATGCAAGAGGGGAGGCACGCATGAAGTTTTCCGTCGCGCTGCCGGTGGATGACATCGACGGGGCGGGCTTCCTGTCCTGCGAAGGTATCGCGCAGATGGCACAGGCAGTGGAGCGGGCCGGTCTCGATGCCGTGTTCGTCACCGATCACCCGGCCCCGAGCCGCCGCTGGCTGGACGGCGGCGGCCACGCCACGCTGGACCCGTTCGTCGCACTGTCCATGGCGGCAGCAGCGACCACCCGGTTGCGCCTGCACACGCATATCCTCGTGCTCGCCTACCGCAACCCGTTCGTCGTCGCCAAGTCCGTGGCCTCACTCGACCGCCTGAGTGGCGGCCGCTTCCTGATGGGGATAGGCACCGGCTACCTGAAGCCGGAGTACGCCGCCGTCGGTGCGAACTTCGAGGAGCGCGGCGCCCTGACGGACGAGGCGATAGCGGTCATGCGCCTGGCCTTCAGCGGTGAGCCGGTCAATTACGCGTCAAAATACTTCTCGGCGCGCGACACCTGCATCCTGCCCACGCCTGCGCAGCAGCCGCTGCCGATCTGGGCGGGCGGCAACAGCGCGCGAGCGATGCGGCGCGCGGTGGAGTTGTGTGAGGGCTGGTGCCCTTTTCCCGTGAGCGGGGAGGTCGCCCGCACGGCGCGCACGGAAGAGCTCTCCACTATTGCCCGGCTGCGCGACAGAATTGCAGCCGTGCGCGAGATGGGTGCGCGCGCAGGCCGCGCCGCGCCGCTGGATATCTGCATCGCCTCGTTCAGCGGCGGTCGCGGGCCAGCGGGGCGCGCTACCGCCGCGCAGTTGATTGACGAATACGCCGCGCTCGCCGAGGCGGGCGTGACGTGGACCACCGTGTCGTTGCCATCAGCCAGTCTGGCGGCGTTCATCGAGCAGGTGCAGCGCTTCGGCGAGGACGTCGTGTCCAGGCTTTCCGGCCGGGTCGGGAGCCGCTGATGACGAGATCGACGCAAAGACGGCAGGCGGACCCGGTGAAGCGCACGCAGGCGGAGCGCCATGCCGAAACCCGGCGCCGGATCATCGACGCCACGGTCGCCTGTATCGACGCCTTCGGCTTCCCCAAAACCACGATGCAGAAAGTCGCGCGCAGGGCCGGCGTTACGGTAGGCGCCGTGCAACACCATTTTCCCTCGAAGGCGGAACTGCTGGCCGGCGTGCTGGAAGACGGCTTCCGCAAGGCCTCCTTCGAGCGCGAGCACATCCGGTTTGCGGGCGAACCGCTGACGGAGCGCGTGGCGCTGTTCGTGGATCACTGCTGGCTGCTCTACCGGGAGCCGACGTTCCAGGCCAACCTGCACATCCTGCTCGGCATGCGCGATGAATCGCCGCAGGCCCTGGACGCGTGGATGCTGGGGCCGCTGGCGGCGCTCTCCGCGCAGGGCAGGAAACTGCTGCTGCATGTGTTCGCCGACGTGGGCCTGAGTGAGCCGGCGTGCATGGAGCTGCTGTATTTTGTGTTTTCCGCCCTGAGTGGCACGGCCACCTTCGCGCGCATCATCGACGCCGAGCACCGGGCCGCCCTGGTCGAGGGCAACCTGGCGGCGCTGAAGGAACTGCTGCTGTCGCGATTTTCGAACCAGCCGCAATGACCGCGGTGCAATGACCGCGGTGCGCCGTTACAGCGCCTCGAGCAGGTCCTCCAGGATTTGCAGGAGGTGGTTGCGGTAGGGCGGGGAGAACCTGCGCAGGTGTTTGCGCACGAGTCCGTCGGCCGTGGCGCGCGCGGAAGAGTGGTCGCCGCGCTTGATAGCCGCGCCGATCAGCGCGATATCCGCCAGCACTTCATCCATCGGTGGGCTGGTGGACCGGCGCGCTTCCATGGGCAGATGGCGCACGCTGTCCGCGAGCACGGTGACCAGTTCGAAATCCCGGTAGAGGTGCAGCGTCAGCTCGAACGAACCTATGCCCTTCACCGGCTGCCCTGCCTGCGTGCCGTGGAGCAGCACCGGGCCGTGCATGTACTCGACCGGGAAGGCCAGCAGGGGCGCCTCGATGATGGGCTCGACCTCCAGGTCAAGGTCCAGCGCTGCCGAGCGCAGGCGATGGCGGTCGGGAAAATACAGCACGTCGGCGCGCGCCGGCAGCAGCGGCTGCACCGGAGGATCTTCCACGCGCAGGTACGACAGGTTCTCGTACACAATGTCGTCGACGTAGCGCGCGCCCTTTCCTGCCTGGAACACAGTGGCGCCGCTATAGGCGTACTCCGCATTGTGCTGCGTGCGGTCGAACTGTCGCCAGCTGCTGAAGTCCATGCCATTGTCGAGGAAGAATGTGCGCCACTCGTGCGAGAGATCGCGCCCGTCCCGGCTGTTGTTCACGCCGCTGAAGAGCGGGAACATCTGCCGGTCCAGGTGGCCGAGATGCCCTTTGACCGGCTCGCTGTAATCGCCCCAGCTCAATACGCCATCGAACTCCACGCCGGTCTGGAAATAGGAATAGGTGTTCGGCTGCCTGAGCACTGTGATCAACCCGTTGTAGGTGTCCGCACCGACGGCAACTGGCGGGTTGACGACGCGGACATCGGCGCGCAGATGCATGTCGCGGCCCTGCTGGTCGACGCCGGGCAGGTCGATGCGGTAGGTGAAGGGCACGAGCTTGCCGTCGCCGTCGAGAGCGGTGGTCCACAGCGCCTCCTGGCCGTCGATCGGCAGATGCAGATCGAGGTAGCCTGCGGACGCGCGCATCTTCCCGACGTCGTACCGCGTGAATGTGCCGTAGCTGGGCTGGTCGAGATCGTAGAATGTGAGCGAATAGAAATTGAACGGGACAAGGTCGTAGAGGCGGCTCACGTAGTACACGACGATAAAGGAGAAGCGGCGGCCGCTGTGCTGCCCCTCCAGCACGCCCTCCAGGAACCAGGTGTCGGAATCCATATCGCGCTGCCGGCCCTCGGCCGCCGGAAAATCCAGGCGCGGATCGGCCGGAACCAGCTCGTACGGATACGCCGGTTGCGTGCCCGCGGCCGCAGCCTTGATCGGTGGCACGACATTCTCTGGCTCGCGCCACTGTTCCCGCAGCACCGCGAGCGCGGCGAATGCCAGAGCCGCGATGATGACCAGGGCGACAGCCAGGCGCTTGACCAGACGCCTGCCGGACGGTGTTGTGTGCTGTGGGCTCATACGGTGCTCCGGCTAGGACTGTGTGTGTGGTGCGGTGGCGTTCAGTTTGCGCCGCAGGCACACGGCCGTGAAAACGACAAACGCCGCGACAAAGGCCGTCGTGTTGGCCAGCACCAGAGCGATCTGTTTCTCAGGCGGTACGGCGGGATTGAAATACAGGTGAATGTTCACGGCGAGGATGAAGACAAAATTGCCGATGAAGTAGCCGATGCTCCACAGGCACTTGTGTGGCAACGCAAAGGCGGGCCGGTGTCCGATGCCGCGCGCGAGCAGGGCGCCGTCGACGCGCTGGTTGGCATACACGATAGTGAAGATCGTCAGCAGCCAGCCGAGGTAGTTCCACAGCGGAATATCGAAATGCCAGGCTGTGGAGGTGGTGATCCAGAAGTAGATTCGGCCGAGAAACCAGTACTCGCCGAGATGGGCGACGGGGTCCACCACGAAGTCGGTCCAGGTGGTCAGCAGCGCGGCCGCCAGCGCGACCTTCAGCGAGAGCTGCAGCGCCATGTTCTCGGTGCGCTCGATACCGTGGGCGCCGCGGCGCAGCGGTGAGAGCAGGGTGTATACCGCCGAATGGCCGAAGTAGGACATTGCCGCGAAACTGAGCGAGGCGAACAGCGGAATCCCGGCAATCCACAGTTCATTCGGGAAACTGGCGGGATAGTATTCGTACCAGGAAAACGGAAAGCCGGTGCGCGTGCTCGTGAACTCCGCCAGCCAGCCGATGAAGGTGCCGATCACCAGCCACAGCGCCATCCGCAGCCAGCCGCGCTCGGCGGCCGCGACGATCAGGAAAGTGAGCACCAGGGCGACCACGTAGGGGCGATCGACGACCATCGATGTCAGGTAGTGCATGGCAATCCGCTCCGTGTCATCGCCTCAGTGGCGCCGAGCGCGCACCGGGTTCACGCGCCGTTCACCGGCCGTAGAGAAACAGCATCAGCTTCTCCAGGCGCCGGGCCGTGTTCGCAGGGTAGGGAAACCAGGATGGCTCCCGCTTGCGCCCGCGCGTCTCGATCATCATCGCCTGTGTGTAGCAGAATGCGCGCAGGCCGTGCGCACCGCCGTGGCGGCTGCCGACGCCGCTCTGCTTGACGCCGCCAAAAGGCAGCCCGTGCACGCCGGCATTGAGGATGCAGTCGTTCACGCAGACATTGCCCGCCTGAATGCGTCTGGCCACCGCGATGCCCCTGGCGATGTCGCGCGTCCAGACGCTGGCGTTCAGGCCGAACTCGCTATTATTCGCATGTCGCAGCGCTTCTTCCACATCATCCACCGCCATCACGCAGGCGACGGGGCCGAATGTTTCCTCCGTCATGATGCGCATGGCGTGCGTGACATGGGTGACCAGCGTCGGCGGGAAATAGGCGCTGTCGCCGGTTGAGGCGACGCGCTGCCCGCCGGTTGCGACGGTGGCGCCCCGTTCGATGGCGTCGGCGAGGTGCGCCTGGACGATGTCAATCTGGCGGGGGCCGGTAAACGGCCCGTAGGTCGCCGTGGCGGCCGGCTCTCCGGGGCCGGTGCGCAGGGTCTCCAGTTTCGTTTTCAGGCGCTGCGTAAATTCCTCCGCGATCTCCCGTTCGACATAGATGCGCTCGATGGACATGCACACCTGCCCGGTCATGAAGCACGCGCCCCAGGCTGCGGCATTGACGGCACGCTCGAGGTCCGCGTCTTTCAGTACGATCATCGGGTCTTTACCGCCGAGTTCCAGCAGCACCGGCGTGAGCCGCCTGCTGGCGCGCTCCATGACCCTGCGCCCGGTCTGGCAGGAGCCGGTGACGGCGACCATGTCGACGGCGTCCACCAGCGCCGCGCCGGTCGGCCCCTCGCCGATCAGGCAGTGCAGCACACCCGGCGGCAGCACCCGGTTGAACGCCTCGATGGTGTACTGCACGGCGAGCGGCGTAACCTCCGACGGCTTCACCAGCACAGTATTGCCGGCGTACAGCGCGGGCAGCGCATCGCCGAGGGCGAGCGTGAGCGGTGCATTCCAGGGCGAGATCACACCCACCACGCCGTAGGGCTGGTAGTGGATCAGGCCGCGCTTGCCGAGCAGCGGGAAGGTGCCGGCCTTGCGCGGCTTGAGCCATTTGCGGGCGTGGCGCGAGTAGTGGCCGATGTCCTGGCAGATGGAGAAGAGCTCGCCGATCACATCGAAGGGCACCTTGCCGGTCTCGCGTGAGAGTGCATCGCGAATCTTATCCCTGTCCCGGAGCATCTCCCGGCGCGCGCGTTTCAACAGGCGGATACGCTCCTTCACGCCCAGTGCCGCCCACGCGGGCTGCGCGGCGCGGGCGCAACCGGCAGCGCGCGCCACAGCCTCTGCATCGTCGACCGGCAGGCTGGCGATCAGTTGTGAGGTCGCCTTGTCCATTACCTGTAATGTGGGCATAAAGTCTCCGCCCGGGCGTGTGCGTCCCGGTTGCGTCGTATCAGGTGGGTTGAGCGTCACTGCACCCGGCCTCGGCGGCGAGCTGTGCTGCCCAGCGGTAGTCGATCTTGCCGTTCTCCAGCAGCCGGAACGGCGCGATGACCAGGCCGCGCGGCACCTTGTAGCCGGCTACCAGCGTTCTGCAGTGCGCCTGTAATTCGTCCAGCGTGAGCGTGCTGAGTGCTTCGCATTCGACCACCGCCACGACGCGCTGCTGCCAGACCGGATCGCTGATGCCGACCACTGCACAGTAGCGCACCTTCGGGTGAGCGAGCACGGCGCGCTCCACCTCCTCGACAAAAATCTTTTCGCCGCCGGAATTGATGCACTGCGATCCGCGTCCGGCCAGCGTAAAACTGCCATCCGCCGCCACCCGTGCAAAATCGCCGGGCAGCACCCAGCGCACACCGGCCCTGTCGACCTGAAAGGTGCGCGCGGTTTTCTCCGGGTCCTTGTAGTAGCCGAGCGGGATGAAGCCGCGCATGGCGAGACGGCCCACCGTTTCCGAGCCCGGCGCCACTGGCTCGAGGTTCTCATCCAGCACGGCCATCAGTGCATTTGGGGCAAAGCCGGGCCCGTGCAGGTCATCGTGCGCACCGGTCTCGCGCGCGGCGCTGCCGATCTCCGAGCCACCGATGCCGCCGGTGATGTACACGGACTCGCCGAAGGCGTCCCGCAGCTGCGCGCGCCCGGCGGTGGAGAGAATCGCACCACCAGAGGCAATGATCGCCAGGCTCGAGGTGTCGTAGTCGCCCTCCAGTTTTTCCCGCGCCAGCCTTCGTGCCATGGCGTCGCCGATCAGGCTGAGCATCACCACGCGTTCGGCCGCGATGGTGCGCAGCACGGTCGCCGGCTCCAGGCTGCGCGCGACCGGGACGATGGCTACCCCGCCGGTGAACAGCGTGATGAGGGTGGAGAACTGGCCGCCGCCGTGCATGAGCGGTGACAGCATCATGGTGCGCAGCGCGTGCGGATTGTCGGCGTGCTGCAGGATGGACTCAGGGCTGGGCGTCGCCTGGTTCAGGCAGATGACGTTGTGGTAAAAATCCTCGTGCCGCCAGAGCACGCCCTTGGGCATACCGGTGGTGCCACCGGTGTAGACGAGGTAGATGTCGTCGGCGCTGCGCGGTGCAAAGCCGCGCCCGGACGGTTGCCGGGCCAGCGCGGTCTCGTACGCAAGCCCCAGTGGTGCGGGCGCATCGACGTGCGCGCCGGCATCCTGCAGCCACAGATAGGTGTGCAGTGCCGGAAATCGCCCCGCCATATCCGCGACATGCCTCAGGAATGTGCGCTCGTAGATCAGTGCCACCAGGTCGGCGTCGCGCCACAGGTGTTCCAGCTCGGCGCCGACGTAGCGGAAGTTGATGTTGACCGCGACCGCGCGAATTTTCCAGCAGGCGAGCAGCGCCTCCAGCCACTCCACCCGGTTGCCGGCGTAGATGCCGACGTGATCGCCCGCCGCCACACCCTGTCGCGCGAGGTGGTGCGCGAGCTGGTTGGCCCGGCTGTCGAGCAGAGCCCGGCTGCGCCGCGCCGCGCCGGCGACCAGGCAGGGTGCGTCCGGCTTCGCGTCGCAGAGCGCCTCGAACAGATCCGCCAGCTGGTATTCCACGACGCTCAGCCCCGCACCGTCGGTGAACGCAGCAACGGTTCAGCTGAGCGATGCAAGCTTGACCACCTGCGTGGACGGCACCACGGTGCCCTCGATACGGGAGCCGACCCAGCGCACGCCCAGCACGGTGTTGACATGGCCGGCGAGGTCCAGCCAGTTCGGTACACCCGGATCGCGGTGCGCCACGACGCAGCGCACCGTCCCGTCCGCGGCGGCGATGGCCGTGGCGCTGTTCAGTGCAATCTGGTGGTAGCGGTAGTCCAGCGTCTCCATCCAGTGGTTGTGCAGGGCGATCATCCAGTAATCGCAGGCCGGTGGCACAAATTCCACGATCAGCGCTTCGTCCGGGTGCAGTTGCAGGTAGGCCATCTGCCACTGGATCTGCGGGTCCATGAATTTTCTCGTGTCATCCTCCTGTGCGTCCCAGAACACGTTTGGCCGCGACGCATTGCGCCGCGCCCAGTCGGCGCCGATCTGGGTCAGCATGCGCGCGTGCTGTACGCAGCCGGCGAGTACACGCTCCAGTACCTCGGCTGTAAGCTGCGGCGGCGCCTCCGGCGCCGCATTGATGCGCTCGATGCGCAGTTCGGCGGGACGTTGCCGGTGCTTGCGCCAGAACGTCTGGCGGATGGTCAGGCTGGCGGTGTCCGGCTCCAGCCGCAGCCAGTTACCCGGGTGCTCGCGCTGCGACAGTATCACTTCGAAGCTGCCGTCCGGGGCGATCGTGAGCTGTTCCTCGTGCAGCGTCGTGCCCGTGCCACGACCGCCACCGCCGAAGCCACCGCCGGGGAAGGTATTGAAGCTGATCCACCTGGCCTCGCCGCGCGTGCCGTGGATACGATAGTCGCAGTCGCCGCGCAACTTGCAGCCGAGGTAGATGTTGTCGGGGTTCTCCGCCACCAGCTTGATCGTCTCGTGGCAGGTACAGATCAATGTGGGGTTGCGGGCGTGCGCCCATTCCAGGCGCTCCTCCAGCGCGCCGCGCAACAGCCGCGTCAGCAGGCGGAAGCCTTCCACGGTATCCAGCGGCTCGCCGGTGCCAAGGCGCAGCACGTCGTCGCCGGCGGCCTTCAGGTTGTCGCAGAAGGTGTGCCAGAGTTCACCCGAGAGCAGGCGCGCGTTTGCGTCATCACTGGTGTCCTGCGTTGCGGTCATCGTGAAGGCTCCTGCGCCGGGCCGAGAATGTAGTGTCCGGAATCGGGGTGGCGGTACCAGCCGCCGGCGGCCTGCGTGCCGCCGTCCACGTGCAGTGTCTGGCCGGTGATGTAGCCGGACAGGTCCGAGGCGAGGAAGACCGCCGCGCCGGCGATGTCGTCGACGTGCCCCGGGCGCCCCATCGGGACGGAAAATCGGAAGCGATCCTGAGAGCCGGCGGGCGCGGTCGCGAGCAGGCCCTCGGTGAGTGTGACATCCGGTGCCAGCGCATTCACCCGGATGCCGTGCGACGCGAGTTCCAGCGCGGCGGTCTGCGTGTAGTTGATGACGCCGGCCTTGGCCGCTGCGTAGGCGGCGTAACCCGGTGCCGCGCGCACGCCTTCGATCGAGGTCACGGCGATGATGCTCCCCTTCATGCCGGCCGCGACCTGCGCGCGCGACGCGCTGGGTGCACAGCAGCACCTGGCGAAGGTTGGCCCGGTAGAGTGCGTCCCAGCCCTTCTCGGTCGTGTCGAGGAGCGCCGAATAAAAAGTGCCGCCGGCGTTGTTGACGAGGATCGAGGGCGTGCCGCGTTCGGCGATCGTCCGCGCCAGCGCGGCGTCGACCGCATCCGCATCGCGCACATCGGTGACGATGCCGAGTACACCGAGCGCGTCAGCCGCATCCGCGCAGGTCTCGGGGTTGATTTCCCAGATCACCACCGAAGCGCCGAATGCGGCGAGCCCGGCGGCGATGCCACGGCCGATGCCGGCGCCGCCACCGGTGACGACAGCGACGCGGCCGTGCAGCAGGCAGCGGGAGGGATCGATGGCCACTCGGGTCTCCTGGTGTTTGCAGCAGGTTTTGTAGCGATCAGCAGGACGGCACTGGAGACTGGGGAAGGGCCGGGCAGAGTTCACCGGAACCGTGTGGCGACAGGACGTCGCCACCCGAGCCTGCACATGGATGTGCGCTCTTTGGCGTGTTCCGGTGAACTCTGCCCGGCCCTTCCCCGGTCTCGCGGCTAATCCGCACTACCGAGGCCCAACCTGTACTTACAATACATTTATAATGTTACTATACTTCAATTTTTGCAAGCCAGGAGTCTGGAAATGCCCCGGCCACAGCGCAAGACCCAGGCCGAACGCCTCGCCGAGACGCGCCGCCGGATCATCGCCGCCACGATTACCTGTATCGACGATTCAGGATTTCACAACACGACTATCCAGAATGTGTCGGCGCGGGCGGGCGTGACGGTCGGCGGTGTGCAGCACCATTTCACCTCGAAATCCGAGCTGCTGAAG
Organism: uncultured Halioglobus sp.; assembly: GCA_964461965.1. GTDB lineage: Bacteria > Pseudomonadota > Gammaproteobacteria > Pseudomonadales > Halieaceae > Marimicrobium. Next base: position 35,524 of record CAYWWD010000026.1, read on the forward strand.
GGCGTGTTGAAGGACAGCTTCCAGACAATGGCCTTCGACCTGAAGGCCATGCCGATCGCGGGCAAGTCACTGGCTGAGCGCGTGGCGCTGTTTGTCGATGCCTGCTGGGCGCACTGCAATGCACCGGCGTTCCAAGCCAGCCTGCAGATACTGCGCGGCCTGCGCAGCGAAGCGCCGCAGGAGCTGGACGAGTGGCTGGCGCTCTCGCTGTCGTCTACGGTGGCACAGGGGCGCAGGTTCTGGCGCACACTGTTTCACGAAATTGACCTGCCCCGGGCAGAGCACCAGAAACTGATCAACTTCGTGTTCTCCGCCCTCAATGGCATCGTCGCGTTTTCCCGCATCAACCAGCAGCCCGCGCGCGTGAGGCACGACCTTGAGCAATTGAAGGCTTTGCTGCTGCTGCGCTTCGAGAGCGAGCTGCGCGGCTGATGGACACCGCAGTGGATCACCGCGCCTTTCCCGACGCCTCGCCGCGCGAGCTGGCGCACCTGCCCGGGCGGCGCGGCGCGCCCCTGCTCGGCATGACGCCGTGGCTGTTCCGCGATTTTTACGGCACGCTGCAGCAGCATCATGCGCGCTACGGGTTGCTCTCGCGGATCGGCATCGGTTTCCAGCAGGGTGTGCTGGTACTTGGCCCGGAGCACTGCCAGCAGCTGCTGCTCGACACCGAGCGGAATTTTTCCAGCCAGATGGGCTATGGCGCGAGTATCAGTGACTGGTTCGGCAACCCGATACTGTCGCGGGATTTCGATGAGCACCGCCTGCATCGTCGCGTGTTCCAGAGCGCGTTCAAGTTCGATGCGATGCAAGGCTACTCCGAGGGCATCAACGGGATCATCCGCGACGCGCTGCGGGGCTGGCAGGGTTGCGCGGAAGTGGTTTTCATGCCCTTCATCAAGCAGCTGCTGATGACGATTGGCGCGAAAATTTTCTACGGCATCACCGACCTCGGTGAGGACGCGACGCGCTTCTCGCGCGCGTTCAGCCTGATCCTGGAAAAGGGCATGTTGAGCCTGGTCAGGGTGGCGCTGCCGCCGTTCAATTTTTATTACGGCCAGCAGGGTCGGCGCTTCGTCTACCAGTACCTCGACGCGCTGATTGAACAGCGGCGGCAAAGCGACGGCCGGAATTTCATGTCCTTCCTGGTCAAGAGCACGCGCGAGGACGGCACCTATTTCAGTAACGCGGAGCTTATCGATCACCTGGCCTTCCTGTTCTTTGCCGCCTACGATACGACCAGTGCGGGTCTCTGCCACCTGCTGATGCACCTGGCGGCGGACCCGACGCTGCAGGAATCGCTGCGCGAACAGTCGCTGGCGCTGGACCAGCATGAAATCACCTTCGCGGACGTCGATCGCCTCGATCGCATCGAGCGGGCTTTCAACGAGGCGCTGCGTCTATACCCCTCGGCATCGATCATCCTGCGCCGCAGCATCCGCGCCTGCCGGCTCGGCGACGTGGAACTCCCGGCTCACACCATGCTGTTCATGGCGCCGGGCTTCAACCATCGCATGCCGCAGTACTGGTCTGCGCCACAGTCCTTCGACCCGGATCGCTTCAGCGAGCAACGGCAGGAGCAGCGCGGGCACAAATTCCAGTTCATGCCCTTCGGCGGCGGCGCGCACAAGTGCATCGGCATGAATTTCGCGCAGATGAACGCCAAACTGTTCATGCACCAGTTGCTGCGCCAGTACCGGGTGCGCCTGCCAAGCGGCTATCAGGTGACCTCACGGATACTGCCGACACCCTGTCCGCCACAGGGATTGCCACTACTCATCGAACCGCTCTGAGCGACAGGAAGCTCCATGCCGATCCACTATGAACACGCCGACGACCGTATCGTGCGCATCACCATCGACCGACCGGAGGCGAGGAACGCCTGCGATCTCTACCATTTTCGCGATCTCGCCCGGGCCTGGCGGGAGTTTGCGGAGGATGCGAATGCGTGGGTGGCGATCGTCACCGGTGTCGGTCGCAACTTTATGTCCGGCGCCGATCTCAAGACCTTCATTCCGCAGGTGACCGCACTGCAGCAGCAGATCGCAGCCGGGGGCGTGGAGGAAATCGACGGCTGCCGGCTCAGCGACGCCGTGGACGCCGTGCTGCGCAATTCCCGGCTGTACAAACCCATCGTCGCGGCGATCAACGGCCCCTGCGTGGCGGGCGGCATGGAGATGCTGGGCGGCGTTGATATCCGCATCGCCACGGAGCACGCCAGCTTCGGCGTGATGGAGCCCAGGCGCGGGCTGTTCGCCGGGGGCGGCACCACCGTGCGCCTGCCGCGGCAGCTCAACTACCCGGCGGCCATGGAGTTCCTGCTGACGGCGGAACAGTTCCCGGCGCGGCGCGCGCTGGAACTGGGCCTGCTCAATGAAATCGTCAGCGAAGAGGAGTTGCCGGCGAAAGCGCTGCACTGGGCCCGCCGCATCGCCGTCAATGCGCCGCTCTCGGTGCAGGCCACCAAGGAATCCGTGGTGCGCGGGCTCAAGGAAACCATGCGCGAGGCCTACCGCATCGAGTCCGAATTGAGCGGCCGCGTGTTCAGCAGCGAGGATGCCAAAGAAGGCCCCCGCGCGTTTGCGGAAAAACGCCCGCCGCGCTGGACGGGGAAGTAACCAGGCATGCGCGTGAACCGCAAGCTACCCTGCATCGTCGGTGTCGCCCAGCACACCTGGCATCCCGGTCAGGGCGACGCGCCGCATCCGCTCGCCCAGATGCTCGCGGTAAGCCGCCGGGCGGCGGCGGATTGCGGCAACCTCGCCATTCTTGAGCGCGTCGATGAAGTGGACGCCGTGCGCAGCCTCAGCTGGCACTACGATGACCTCCCGGGTGCGCTGGCCGCTGCACTCGGCCTGCCGCCGGGCGCGCGGCAGCTCTCCGGTATGAGCGGAACCAGCCCGCAGCGCTTTGTGTGCGATGCTGCACAGCGCATCCTGAGCGGTGAACGGCAGGCAGTGCTGGTCACCGGGGCCGAAGCGCTCGCCACGCGCCGGCGCGCGCGGAAAGAGGGCCGCGACCTCGGCTGGCCGAAGGCTGCGGGCAGGCGGGAGTTCCCGTTCGAGGATCCCAGTCACCCGAGTGAGCTGGCCCACGACATCCGCCAGGCCTACGTCACCTTCGCCATCCTGGATTCGGCGCGGCGGGCGCACCTCGGCCTCGACCTCGATGCCAACCGGCGGCAGCAGGCCAGCATGATGGCAGGGCTCAGCGCGCGTGCGGCCCGGAATCCGCAGGCGTGGTTCCAGAAGGCGCACACGGCGGACAGCCTGTTCCAGCTCTCCGACCGCGATCGTATGGTGGCGTATCCCTTCACCCGCAACACCATGGCGTTCATGGATGTGGACATGGCCGCAGCCATCCTCGTCACCAGCCATGCGCTGGCCGATGAACTCGGGATTCCCGCCGACCGACGGATCTACCTGCACGGTTGGGGCTATGCCAAGGAGCTGCCGTACATTGCCGAGCGCGCGGCACTCTTCCACTCGCCCGCCATGCGCGCAGCCAGTGCGCAGGCGCTGGCCATGGCCGGCGTTGCGGCAGCAGACATCGAGCACCTCGACCTGTATTCCTGTTTCGCCAGCAATGTGAACTTCACCCGCGACGTGCTCGGCATCGCCGACGCTGATCCGCGGCCGTTGACGGTGACCGGCGGCCTGCCGTATTTCGGCGGCCCCGGTAACAACTACACGGCGCACGCCATCGCTGCCATGGTCGAGGTATTGCGCGCCGACCCGGGCAGCCGCGGCCTGGTCACGGGTGTCGGCATGCACATGACCAACCACAGTTTCGCGGTCTACTCCACGCAGCCGAGAGCGCTCCACCCACACGTGGTGCAGCCGGTGACCAGTATGCGTTGTCCGCTGGTTGCACAGGCGGCAGGGAGGGCGGTGATCGCGGGTTACACGGTGGTGCATGCCGGCGCTCAGCCGCAGGTGCTCGCGGTCTGTGAACTCAGCAGTGGCGAGCGGTGCTACGCGCGGTGTGACGACCCGGTCATGGCGGACGCTATGCAGCAGGCGGAGTGGGTAGGGCGGGAAGTAACGCTGGTCGCCGTGAACGGTGTGAATACCATGGCATGCTAGCGCGCGGGCCGGCCGGCAGTGTGAATCTGCGGACGAAGTCTTACGGCTTGTGAAAATTTCTGATATAACCGCATCGTATAGCGAAACTCTCAACGGACTTATCGGTATGGCCAGAGCATTGTTCGCGCTGCTACTGCTATTTCCCTGCTTCCAGTTGCACGCATCAACAGAATTTCCCGAGCCGGCATCGCTGCGCCCGGCGGTGAATTTCTGGATCGATGTGTACACCAAGGTGTCGACGGACCAGGGGTATGTACACGACGACGAGAACCTCGCAGTGGTCTACGAGACACTGGAGCTGCCGCCCTATGCGAGCCGCGAGGAGCGCGAGCGCCAGGTCACTGCGGCGAAGCGGCGGGTGAGCGCGGCCCTGACCAGCCTCGGCCGCGGCAAGCGCTCGGGGTTGACCACCACCGAGGCCGAGGCACTCGCTGCCTGGCCCGCCGATACTTCCTCCAGGACGTTTTCCCAGGCCGCGCAGCGCGTGCGCTTCCAGCTCGGCCAGTCGGACCGCTTCCGCGAGGGCCTGGTCCGCTCCGGACAGTGGAAACCGCATATCCGCGGTGTGCTGGCGCAGTACGGCCTGCCGCAGGAGCTGGAAGTGCTGCCCCACGTGGAATCTTCGTTCAATCCCGCCGCCTATTCCAAAGTGGCGGCAGCCGGTATGTGGCAGTTCATGCCGGCCACGGCGCGACAGTACATGCGGGTGGACAATATCGTGGACGAGCGCATGGACCCGTTCATCTCCACCGAGGGCGCGGCGCGGCTGCTCAAGAGCAACTACAAGGTCACCGGCACCTGGCCGTTGGCGTTGACCAGCTACAACCACGGCCCCGGCGGCATGGTGCGCGCGTCGAAGGCGGTCGGCACCGACGATATCGGCGTGATCGTGCAGAAGTACAAAGGCCAGGCCTTTGGTTTCGCCTCACGTAATTTCTATGCCTCCTTCCTCGCGGCGCTGGAAGTCGACCGCAACCCGGGCCGTTACATGAGCCGCCTGCAGCTCGATGCACCCACCGACTACGACGTGCTGACGGTTGAGGACTATATCTCCGCGCCGGCGCTCGCCCGCAGCGCGGGCATCAGCCTGGCGGAGCTCAAGGAGCACAACCCGGCGCTGCGTGAACCGGTGTGGGCTGGCGAAAAATACATCCCGCGCGGCTATGAGTTGCGCGTTCCGGCTGCGCAATTGCAGCGTCCGCTGGAAAACACCGTGTCGTCGTTGTCCGGGAGCGCGCGCCTCAGCCACCAGAAGCCGGACCGCGTGCATCGCGTCGCACGCGGCGATTCGCTCTCCACCATTGCGCGCCGCTATGGCACCTCGGTGTCCAAGCTGATGGCGCTGAACGGACTGCGCAACCACTCCATCCGCACCGGCAAGACGCTGATCCTGCCCGGGACAGTGCAGCAGGAAGCGCTGACCGCCGAGCAGGTTGCCAGCACGCGCGCGCGCCTCGCCGCCGGGAATTCGCAGAAAACCGGCAAGCCGCAGGAATATGTCATTCGCAGTGGCGACTCGCTGTGGAGTATTGCGCGGCGTTTCAAGGTGTCCACGCGGCAGCTGCAGGCCTGGAACGATATATCCGCCAAGCAACATATCAAGCCCGGCCAGAAGTTGATCGTCGCCAGAGCCGGCTGAACCCGGCTATTTCTTTTCCGGCTTGCGCCGCGTCACTGTCAGCCAGTCCAGGCTGACGCCCGAAAGCGCGCTGAATTTCGAGATCCGGTAGATCAGCTTCAGGCCCTGTGGCCGGCGGCGCGCCTGCGGCTCGTGCGCGCGCGGGATGAACCACGCGATCACCAGAAAGCGCAGCGCCGCGCTCGCGGCGAAGACGAGGAACAGCGGGCTCGACGGCACCAGCCACGCCGGCATCTGCTCGACGAGACGCGGTGCGTTGGCGGCCAGTACCCCGCCTGCGAGGCCGCCGACAAACACCGTGCCCGCGGTGATGCTCGCCTGCACTGCGGCGTAGGCGGCAAACCCGGTGCGGTGTGGCCGCAGGTCGTAGAGGAAATTCGCCGTGCAGAGCGTGAAGCCGCTCCAGGCGGCGCCCGAGGCGACCTGTACCAACAGCAGGTAGTAGAAATCTGGCGACACCAGCCAGAGCAGCGGCAGGCAGGGCAACATCGAGCCCGTCAGCAGGATCACCAGGCGGTTGCCATGCCGGTCGCTGAAGCGGCCCCAGAATCCCAGCAGCAGAAACTGCGTCACGATCGAGGCGACGGCGTTGAGGCTGTACTGCAGGTAGGTGAAGCCGAGCCCGTTCAGCATGTACACCGCGAAAAACGGCGCCGAGATCGCCACCATGCCCTGCATGCCGGAGAGAAAAAACGTGTAGTGGCGGAATCCTTTTTCCCGCAACGCGCTCGCCATGTGGGCGAGGCTGGCGCGCAGCACGCGGTGGCTGGGCTCCAGGCCCGCCGGTTCCGGGTCGTGCATCTGCCACAGCAGCATGGAAGAACAGGCGCGGCCGAGGGCGGCGATGCCGAACAGCAGTGCGAAGCCGAGCTCCGCGTTACCGTGATGCGCGCACAGCGTCAGCAGGCCGCCGCCGCCGATGAAGACCAGCAGCGACGACACCATCGTCAAGCGCGTGCGCACCGCAAAGAACGCGCCGCGACGGCGCGGTGGCACGATACTGCCCATCCAGGCGCGCCAGTGCGGCTGGATCAGGTTCAGCGCGGCACTGTAAACGCAGGCGAAGGCGATCAGCCACACAGCGGGCTGCGCCAGGCGGGCGGTAGCGATCCATCCGACGGCGGCGACGGTCAGCGCCTGAAAGGCCGCCACCGCCACCACGAGGTGCTTGCGCGGCAGCCGCGCGCCGATCCAGATCGACAGCAACTGCATCCACGCGCCGAACAACTGCGGCACCGCCGTCAGCGCGCCCATCTGCGTGGCGCTGGCCTGCAGGTGAACGGCGAAGGCGTTGAAGAAGTTGTCCCCGGTCGCGGTCATCGTCGCTGAGGCGACGGCTTCCTGTTGCGAGCGCCGCAGCGTGTGGCGCAGCCAGGCACTGCGCTCCCGGCGCTGGCTCGAAGCGGTTTCGACGGCGGGGAGCGGTGCGCTGTTCACATGGCCTGCGCGTCGGCCTTGATCTTCTCGCGCAACTCGGCGGCCTTGATGATGCGGTGCAGCATGTCGGCGTAGGTCAGGCCTGCCAGCGCCGCCATCTTGTTCAGGTGGCCGTCCCAGCACCAGCCGGGATTCGGGTTGACCTCCAGCAGGCGCGGCGTGCCCTCGCTGTCGAGTCGCCAGTCGAAGCGCGCGTAGTCCCGGCAGCCGAGTCGCTCGAACAGTTTCTGGCA
>CAYWWD010000027.1:0-42915 GCA_964461965.1 uncultured Halioglobus sp.
ACGCGCGTGGGCGAGCGCGGCCTGAAGCTCTCCGGCGGCGAGAAGCAACGCGTGGCGATCGCGAGGACAATTCTCAAGGGCGCGCCTATCCTGGTCTTCGACGAAGCCACCTCCTCACTTGACAGCAGATCGGAACAGGCGATTCTCGACGCGCTCAAGGAGGTCGCGAAAGGTCACACCAGCCTGGTCATCGCGCACCGACTCTCCACCGTGGTCGACGCGGATACCATCATCGTGCTGGATAACGGCCGCGTGATCGAACAGGGTGACCATGCCGCGCTGCTGCGCCGTAAAGGCAATTACGCCGAACTGTGGTTCGCACAGCAGAAAGAGCAGCAGCGACAGCAGACTGCTGCAGTCTGAGACGTCCCGCCGGGAACCTTGACACACGCGGGTAATCGCCCGACCATCAGTCGGCAGTCGCATCGGCGGACCTGCTGCGCGCCAACCGGGATCGAATAACAATAATCATGAAGCGAATCAACATCGTCGCCTGGCACAACGGGGGTGGGCTGAGCCGGGATATCGAGATCCTGTTCGATGCACTGGGGCAACGCGACCTTGAACTACATCTCAACGGCCTGCCACTGGCGGCGGCAACGGTGCGCCGGCAACGCATCGCGCACCGCGCCGCCAACCTCGCGTTTGCGTGGCGGCAGCGCCGGCGATTGTCCGCGGCGCCCTATGACATCAACCTCTTCCTGGAGGACATCAGCCCGGCATTTTTTGGCTTTGCACGTGTCAATGCGTTTATCCCCAATCCGGAGTGGTTCAAACGCTACCAGCGCCTCTACCTGCGCGGCATCGATGTCGTGCTGTGCAAGACGCGGGGCGCGCAGGAGGTCTTCGACACACTGGGATGTCGCACCCGCCTGATCGGTTTTACCAGCGCCGACCGCCGCGAGAGTACGGGCAGGCACATACCGCAGCCGGGATGCCTGCATATAGCCGGCCGCAGCTGGCAGAAGGGCACGGGCGCACTCATCGCGGCCTGGCTCAGGCACCCCGAGTGGCCGCTGCTCACCGTCGTGCAGAATGCAAAAACGTACGCGCAGGCGCGCGTCAAAGCCGTCGCGGCGAGCAATATCCGGCACCTGCTGCAGCACCTCGACGACGCCGCGCTGATGGCGCTGCAGAATACCTATACGCTGCACCTGTGCCCCTCGGAAGCCGAGGGATTCGGCCACTGCATCGCGGAGGCCATGAGCTGCAGCGCCGTGACCCTCACCACCGATGCGCCGCCCATGAACGAGTTGATCACACCGGAGCGCGGCATTCTCGTCAGTTACCGCCACATGAAAAAGCAGCGCGTAGGAGCGAACTACTACGTCGACCCCATCGATCTCGAGCTCAAGATCGAGGCGATGCTGGCTCTGGATGAGGCGTCGAAACGAACGCTGGGGCAGCGGGCGCGGGCATGGTTCGAAGCCAACGACCTGGCATTTCGCACGCAGCTGGTTGGCGCCCTGGAGGAAGCGCTGGCCGCACAGACTCAGCCACCGCTACCGGCATCGGCGCGCCGCAAACCACACTAGAACGCCGCTACTATGGTTGTACCGCAGCGGCGGTGGTGCCCGTGCTACTCGCTGCGGTTGACGATCCGCCACGTATTGGCGCCCGGTACCGCGAGCACGCTGTGCAGGAGCGGCAGGCAATCCTGCAGGTCCGCCTCCAGCGTCCAGGGTGGATTTACCACGTACATGCCGCTGCCGTACATGCCCTGCCCCAGCGGCTGCACCGGCAGTTCCACCAGCAGCGATTTGACAGGCAGCGCCTCCAGCTTTTTCACCAGCGTGCTCACCTCTTCGCGCGCCAGCAGCGGGTACCACAGCGCGTACACGCCCGTGGCGAACTTTTTCAATGCCAGCCGCAGCGTCGCGATGGCCGTTGTGTAATCCGACTTGATCTCATACGGCGGGTCGAGCATGACCAGTGCGCGTTTTTCGATGGGCGGCAGCAGCGCCTTTAGCGCGGCGAACCCGTCCTCGCGACGCATGCGCACGCGCGCATCGCGCGCGGACCAGCGCTCCAGTCGAGCGGCGTCGTCGGGATGCAACTCACACAGGTGCAGGCGATGATCGGAACGCAGGAGGGCGGCGGCGATGGCCGGCGAACCCGGGTAGTACCGGAGTTCACCCGGCGGATTGCATCCTCGCACTATGTCGAGATATGCCTGCAGAGGCGGAGGCAGGGCCTGCTGCGTCCACAGGCGGCCGATGCCGGCCTCGAATTCCCGGGTCGTGGTGGCGTAGGCATGGCGCAGGTCGTAACGACCTGCGCCGGCGTGAGTGTCGATATAACACAGCGGCTTGCCCGCCTTCTGCGAAAGGTACCGTAACACCAGCACCTGCACGAGGTGCTTGAGCACATCGGCATGGTTGCCGGCATGGAAGGCGTGACGGTAGCTGAGCATGGCGGGCTCTCTTTAAATGGCGCGGCACCATGGTAATGCGCGAGCGGCGTTCTGGCACTCGCCATCACCGCCCAGGCACCGTTGTTGCTACGCCGGGTGGGCTGCAGTATGGTGATGGCCTCCTGAAAAAAACGGGTCCAGCAGCGACCGGGAGAGCCAGCATGTATGATCTAGTCATCGAAGGCGGGACGGTGGTCGACGGCACCGGCGCGCCGTCATTCACCGGCTCGGTGTACCTGCGCGACGGGCGGATCGCGCGTATTCTGCAGGAAGACGCCGCCACCCTGCCGGCTGCGGAGCGCCTGCACGCTGCCGGCAAAGTCGTCGCGCCCGGCTTCGTCGATGTGCACACCCACTACGACGCCCAGGTGTTCTGGGACCCGCTGCTCAGCCCCTCGCCATTCCATGGCGTTACCACCGTCATCGGCGGCAATTGCGGGTTTACCATCGCGCCGCTGTCCGGCGAAGATGACGATGCGCAATACTTAAAGCGCATGCTGGCCCGCGTCGAAGGCATGCCGCTGGAAAGCCTCGATGCCGGCGTACCCTGGGGCACCTGGCGTAGTTTCGGCGAATACCTCGACTGCCTGACCAGCAAGCTGGCGGTGAACGCCGGCTTTCTCGTTGGCCACAGCGCCCTGCGGCGCACCGTGATGGGCGCGCGCGCCAACACCGACGCGGCGAGCGAGGCCGATCTGGAGGCCATGCAAGCGCTGTTGCGCGATTCACTGGATGCGGGCGGACTCGGATTTTCCAGCACGCTGTCCAACACGCACAACGACATGGAAGGCAACCCCGTACCTTCCCGCTTCGCCAACCATGCCGAACTGCTGGCCCTGTGCAGTGTGTGCCGCGACGTCCCCGGCACCGTGCTGGAGTTCCTGCCGGGCACGAAAGAGTTCGATGAAAATACCTACGAGCTGATGGCCTCCATGTCGCTGGCCGCAGAGCGCCCGCTGAACTGGAACGTGTTCGTGCCCGGCAATCCCGCCATGGACCAGAGCCAGCTCGGTGCGACCGACTACGCCCGCGCGCGCGGTGCCGACGTCATCGCATTGACACCTGCGCAACCGGTGGTGACACGCATCAACCTGCATTCCGCATTTATCTTCGATGCCTTCCACGGCTGGGAGGAGACCATGCGACTGCCGGTTCCGCAGCGCATCGCCGCCCTGCGTGATCCCGAGTTGCGGCGCAGGCTGGATGCGGGCGCGCACTCCGAGGAATCCGGCGTCTTTATTTTCATGTGCGACTGGGCCGGTTACACCGTGGATGAGGTTGCACTGCCCGGGAACAAGCACCTCGAAGGCCGCAAGATCGGGGAGATCGCCACGGAGCTGGGAAAATCTCCGTTCGACACACTGCTGGATCTCGCCATCGAGGAAGAGCTGAAGACCTCGTTCATCCCCCTGCTCTACGGCGACGATGAGTACAGCTGGAAAACGCGTGTAGCGGCATGGAATGACAGCCGTACAGTGGTGGGCGCCTCGGACGCTGGTGCACACCTCGACATGATTGACACTTTTTCCTTCACCACGCAACTGCTCGGCAATGCGGTCAGCAAGCGCCGCCTGCTGAGCCTGGAGCAGGCTGTACACCACCTGACGGAAGTGCCGGCCAGGCTGGTCGGGCTGCGCGAGCGCGGTGTGCTGAGGGAACAGTTCTGCGCCGACATCGTGGTCTTCGACCTCGATCGCATCGCCTGTTCCGCCACGTACACGCGGCGCGACCTGCCCACCGGCGCGGCACGCCTGTACGCCGATGCGCACGGTATCGAGCACGTCTTCGTAAACGGCCGGGAAATCGTGCGCCACGGTGAGTTTACCGGCGCCCTGCCCGGCAAAATACTACGCTCCGGCACAGACACCGCCACGGTTGCCATGCCGGGCGATTACTCCTGAGGAGCGCGGTGATGACAACCGCACTTGCGAGCATGCCCATTATCGATGTGGACACGCACTACACCGAACATCCCGAGCTGTGGACCGCGCTGGCGCCGGCTTCGCTGAAGGCGCGTGCACCGCGTGTCGTCGAAGATGCCGACGGTCACCAGATCTGGGTGGTGGACGAGGACATGCGCCTCGGCACCGTGGGCTACTGCGTGATCCGGCCGGACGGCAGCAAGGCCCTCGGCACCACCACGCTGACGCGGATGGACGAGATGCACCCCGGCGCCACAGACCCGCAGGCGCGCCTGGCGGTGATGGACGAGCACGGCATCAGCCGGCAGATCCTCTACCCGAATATTCTTGGTTTTGCCGGCAGCTTCGTGATGAACATCAAGGACGTGCCGCTGCGCAATTTCTGCGTGCAGGCCTATAACGAGCACTCCGCGCAGATGCAGGCCGCAACCGGCGGCCGCCTGCTGCCCCAGGCCATGTTGCCGATCTGGGATATGGACCTCACCGTGCGGGAGCTGATTCGCTGCCACGAGGAGTACGGCCTGGTGGGCATCGTGATGACCGACTCACCGGAACTGTGGCGGTTGCCCACGCTCTGTGAAAGCTACTGGGACCCGCTGTGGACCGAGGCCCAGGAGCGCGGCCTGCCGATCAATTTCCACATTGGCGGTGGCGCCAGTATCGGCAACCTGTGGGCGGGCATGGATGAACCCACCGCCATCGCCGCCATGTCGTCACTGACCGACATCACCAATATGCGCGGCCTCATCAACCTGATTTTCAGCGGCCTGCTGGACCGCTACCCGAAACTCAAGTTTGTCTCGGTGGAGAGCGGCATGGGCTGGATTCCCTTCCTGCTCGAACTGGCGCAATACCAGATCGGCCAGAACGGCGTCACTCACCTCAGCCTGACGCCGCTGGAATATTTCCAGCGGCAGATCTACGCCTCATACTGGTTCGAGACCGACGTGGCCTACGCCGTGCAGCGGCTGGGGCCGGACAACATCATGTTCGAGACGGATTACCCCCACCCCGCCTGCCTGTACCCCTCAGTGCAGGACCAGGTACAGAAATCGCTGGGCGGACTGCCGGAGGCGGTGCAGCGCAAAATCCTGTACGAAACGGCGGCCAGGGTGTATCAACTGCCACTGTGATCCGGCGCTGTCGCAGCCGGAGGGTTCACGCGGCGATCGCCCGCCGGCAGAATTCCCAGATTTCACTGGCCAGCCTGGCCTGCTGCGCGCGGTTCAACCGCGCGGATTCTTCCGCCAGTAGCGCGGTATGTACCGTGGTGGAGACCAGGTTGTAGACCAGTGTCGCCAGCCGCTGTGGATCGCCCGCCCTCACCGACCCCATGGCCATGCCATCCGCGAGCTGCTGGGCGATCAATGCGAGCAATGGCGCCAGCGCCACCTGTAGGTCGGCTGCCCGGGACTGCGCCAGGCGCAGGTGTTCGCGGCTCATTGCCGCACCGCGGCGACCACTCCCCTGCGTCGTAGACTCCACGCCGTCCTGCGCGCTGCGGGTGAGAACGATGCTGTTCAAAATGAGTTGCAATCGCTGCAACGGGTCGCGCAGGGCTTTGATCTGCTCCCGGTAGTGACTGGCGGCGCGCTGGATGGTCTGCTCAAACACCGCCAGCACCAGTTCATCCTTGTCGGCAAAGCGCTCGTAGAACGCGCGGCGCGACAACCCGGTGCGTTTGAGTACTGCCCGGATGGTCAGCCCCTCAAGCCCCGCTTCGTCGAGAAGGTCGTATGCGGCGTCGACGATCTGGCGGCTGCGCCTGAGGAGCTGGTCACGATTCGCCTCGAGCATGCGTTCGGTGGCGCGCGCCTCCCAGCCGGTGGGCGCTGCCGGATGCGTCGCGGCACGGACTCCCCTGCGTTTGGATATTTCAGTCATGGTCGGCAACCCGCATGAGAACTGTGTTCTTGATCCGCTCTCGTCAGCCCCGGGGCGCAGATATCCATTCAATCCATGGACTATCGCTCTAATTTAAACACGAGGCGTATTGACAGTCATACCGCAAAGTGGTGCCATGTGAGAGAACGATGTTCTCATCACGATTCGCGAGCCACCTATCATGCCGACTGTGATTTACGTTGAATCCAATGGTTCCCGGCACCGTATCGAGGTGCCACTCGAGGACAATGTCATGCATGGCGCACAGTACAACGACGTCCCGGGAATACTCGGGGAATGCGGTGGCGCGCGTTCCTGCGCAACCTGTCGCTGCACCGTCGATGAGGCCTGGGCCGAAATAATTGGCACACCCGCCTCGGGCGCGGAACGGGAGTTAATCGAGGGCGCTGAAGGAACGCTCGTCCCGAACATGCGCTTGTCCTGCCAGATCGAGATGACCGCCGAACTCGATGGATTGGTGGTGCACCTGCCCGCTTCACAATACTGAATCCGCGCCCGCGCAGGAGATCACGCCATGCCCATCGACGCCGCCAATCCCGTACCGCCGAATTATCCGCGTTGTGTCGGACCCGACCAGATCCCGCCGCACGTGCCCAAGGAGTTGATCCGCTGCAGCGGGATTCCGACCGGCGAGGCCTTCCTCGGGGCGCCCCACGACTTCATGGCCAGCATGCACAGGGACTTTCCGCCTATCTTCTATGACGTGGGAGAGTACGGCAATGCGTGGCAGTTCACCAAACATGAGGATGCGCTGTTCGCGTTGCGGCACTGGGAATACTTTTCCAATGAAGGTGCGACGCCCTTCCCGCGCGATCCAAATGACTACTTCTATTTCATCCCGATCGAGATCGATCCACCGCACCATCGCAAGTACCGCAATATTGTCGACCCGTTGTTCAGCCCGAAAGGCGTGCTCAAACTGGAAGGTCTCATCCGCCAGCGCGCCCAGGCATTGCTCGACGATTTTGCCAGGCAGGGTGAGTGCGAATTTACCACCGCGTTCGGACGGCCACTGCCGGTGTCGGTGTTCCTCGACATCATGGGTCTGCCACAGGACATGCGCGATACATTTGTGGAATGGGCGATCGACCTGCTACATGGTAAGGACCGGGAGAGCATGGGCAGGGCCATGCACAACATCGTCACGTACATCAAACAGGCAATTGCCGAGAAAAAAGCGCATCCCGACGAGGGCGTGGTGAGTCGCATCACGCACGCCGCACCGGATGGCGTTCCACTCAGCGACAAGGAGATCTTCGGCTTCGTGATCTTCCTCTTTATCGGCGGGCTGGACACCGTATTCGCAACGCTCAACAACATCTGGCTTTGGCTCGCGCGCAACCCGCAACGTTGTGCGGAAATCATCGCGCGAGCGGATGAGATAGACAATATCGTCGAGGAATTGCTTCGCCGCTGGTCAGTCACCTTCTCCGGCCGGGTGGTGGCACAGGATATCGAGATGCGCGGTGTAAAAATGCGCAAGGGCGATCGCATCACCTGCGTGCTGCCCGCGTGCAATTTTGATCCCGACGTATTCCCCGACCCACTGAACGTCGACTTCGACCGGCCTCGCAAAACCATCCTGGCATTCACCGTCGGCGTACACAGTTGCATGGGTGCGCATCTCGCCCGGCTGGAAATCAAGATTGCCTTGCAGGAGTGGCTGCGACGCATCCCTCGGTTCGCGCTCAGGGAGGATGCGCAAATCACGTATCGACCTGGCGGCGTTGTAGGTCCGGAAACCGTGCCACTCGTCTGGGCGTCCTAGCGCGGCCTACAACGGCCGATCACCCGCCGCACTTGGGATTTGCGAACCTGCGGGCTATGCTACCGGTGCCTACCCGGGAGCCGCGCATGAGCCATGAAGTCACCGCCCAAGTCCTGATCGACATCCCACTGGCCGCGGCGTGGGCGAAACTCAGGGACATCTCCCTGGCACACAACTATGTGCCCGGCATCGTGAAAACTGTGATTGTGAGTGACCAGAAAGAAGGCGTGGGCGCCAGTCGCTACGTCTACCGCAATGCGCGCAGTTATATTCAGGAAACCGTGGAAGAGTGGCAGGAAGGCAGCGGCTTCCTCATCCGTCTGCACCGGGGCGACAAGAGCGCACCGCCGTTCCGGCAGGCGTGGTTCCGCTACACGCTGGCGGAGGCGGGCCTGTCGCGCACGCGCTTTACCGCCTGTATGGTCTACGAACTGCCCTGGGGCCGCGTCGGCGACTGGCTGGGGGATAAGCTGTCGGGGTTTGTGCAGTCCACCATCACCGACGTCGCCATCGCGATGAAGCTGTACTACGAGACCGGGCAGGCCACCACACCGGCGGCACTGAAGGCGTTCAAGGCAATACCGCGCTAGGAGCGCGCTGCAGGCTCTGAACCGACGACCACCACGCCCGTTCCGGGCGTGGTGGCTCGAGGTATCTGGAGGGAGTAGCGGGAGGGAGAATCCGCCGCGGCTAGAACGTCCGCTTGACGGTGAGCGCGACGTTGTCGCGGTCCTTGATATAGGCCACCGTGCCGTTGGGCTGCGGACCGAAATACACGTTGTAGCGCAGCGCCACGTTCCAGGTCTGATCGATGTCGACTTCGAGCCCCATGCTGCCGTTACCGACCTTTTCGTTACCGCCGGCGGAGTTGGCTGCCTGTTTCCCCTTGATGGCATAGCTGATCGAGATCGGTGCGCTCAAGTCCCAGCCCGAACGCACCTGGTACCAGGTGGGCCGGAACACGCCGCCGAAGTTGGACGTCCAATCGTCCTCCTCGATCAAGGGGTTTGCTTTCTCCTCAAACTGCCCGTAATGCAGCAGGTTGGAGAACACCATCTCCGCAATGAACTGGCCGCCGTCCCAGAGACCCCACTCGCCATCGAGCAGGCCCAGGCCGTTGATCACCACATGCACCGTATCACCGGTCGGCCCCGGATAGTTATCGTTGGTATCGACCATGCCTGAGTTTGCATAGGGCGCAGTGAGGGTAGCGGTCAGATCCGGATTCAGCGCATTGTTATTGCGGTAGACGAAATCCGCACCCCAACTGATATCGAACATTTCCTTGGACAGGGAGAAGCCGAAGGTATCGATATCGTCCTTGTACACCCAGCCGTAGTGACCCAGGATCATCGCGTTGGTTTTCGCAGCCAGCGCCTGCTCGTCGGCAGTCACTTCGGCCCCCGTCGTGGAGTACAGGCCACTGGTGAGGCGGTCGGTGTTGTTCATATAGATGAGCGAGGTTTCGAGGTTCCAGGCTTCAATGAAATACTGCAGATTGATACCCCAGTCGCCGGAATCCTTGGACTTGTAATCGACGGCCTTGAAGCCCAGCCTGGGAGAAACGCCGTTACCCGCCACGGCGGTCAGGAATTCAGAATTTTCGGTCAGCGCCTCGTTGAGGCTGAAGTAGGTGCCGCTTTCCGGCCAGCGCAGTGGCACGAATTCGAAGGCGTAGAAGCCACTGACCGTGATCCGGTCATTGAACTGCAGGCTGGAGGAGATCTTGCCGTTGGGCATGAACAGCTCTTTCGCCTCGGAGCCCGGCGTACCGAGGCCCTTGGCCAGGTCCAGCGCTGCCATGGAGCCGGCGAAGCCGTGGATGGCGCCGGTGGACAACAGGCTTTGGCCCCAGTAGATGGTGTGGCGGCCAACGCGCACGTTACCGGACGCGGCGTCACCGAGTTCGAAGTTCGCAAATACGAAGGCATCCAGCAGTTCCCCACCCCGATAGTGCAGATCCTTGGCCTTGTCGGTGTACTCGCCCGGATTCACGGAGAGCGCGCCCCAGGTACATTCGGCGCAGGGAAAGCCCTTGGTCGGCCCGAAGCCCGGGTGGTTGCTGCTGTTATAGGCAAAGTCATACCAGCCGGCGCCGCTGACGCGCGCCCCGTATTTGTCCTGCCAGATGATGTCCATCTCGGACAGCAGGTCAAAGCGCTCGCTCGCGAAGTGCCCCTGTGAAACCGAATAGTCGGCGTCGTCCGCCAACTGCGCGGCGCGCGTAGGGATAGCGCGATTCGGGTTGTACACAGAGGGATCCTGATCCTCGACGCGCAGCATCAGGTTGCCCTTGGCGGTGTTATCCCAGCGGATATCCCAGTCACTGGGCGTGTCAAATTTAAACGCCTGGGCCTGCATGCTGGCAGCGGCAGCGATCGAGAACGTAGCAATGGCGAGCAGTCTGTTCATCATCTGACCATCCTTCTTAGAGTTATACAGGGTTGGCGTTCCAGGGTGATTATGCATCCCTGTCAGCACAGTGGGGATACGTCGCCCCCACGGGTATTCATACCGGATACTACAGCACTCTCACCGCAAGTCCAATGCGAAAAAATGCCCCGGATGTGGCCGGGGCGCCGCGTATTTTTCCGCTCCAGTACGGCGACTTGCACTCGTAGTGGCGCGTAGCGGCGCGTTTCACTCGATGCCCAGTTGCAGTTCGACAGTGGGCAGCGGTTCACCACTGCCCTGCGGAATGACGATGCGAGCCTCCCCGGAGAGCCCGTGGTTCGCTGCCAACACCGACGTCGCCAGTTCTGCAAGCGCCGCGCGCAGTGCCTCACCCTCCCCGGTAAAGGAGCGCACCGCGCAGCGGAAGGGTTTCGTCGTGCGCAGCCTGAAGCTGCCGCTGCCCGTGACAGTGCCCCGCGCGGGAACGCCGACCTCCACACTGACGCCGGACCCGGGCTCGGCGAGATTGCCGGTGAAAATGAGTTGTAGCGGGCCATCGACACTGCCCCCGGATTTCACCAGCCCTACGTTCAGGCGGATCGCCGTGGGCCGCAAGTTCTGTCCCAACTGGTCCAGGGGCGCTGTGTACGGCAGGTAGAACAGCCGTAGCGCAGGTATGGTCCTGATCGCGAAATCGCCGGGCGCCTCTGCCGTGTCCGGCGACGCTGGCGCGGCGGCAGGTGCCGTTGCCGCCAGCGGGCCGCTGCCGGGGTCCACCTGTTGATCGCGTTCACCGGCACAGATGCCGACGATGCGCCGGCTCTCCTCCTCCGTCGCCGGCGCCGCCTGCATATATGCCAGCCACTGCCCGGCCTCGACATTGACCCCACCGACCAGCGTCGCGTTGATCAGGGAGCGGCGTGCACCCTCGGCATCGCCCAGTTTCAACTGGCTGATGCCGAGCAGCAGGTTGGCACGGCCCACATGCCGGTCGGGCAGCGTGCTGGCACAGGCCGTGAGCATGGTCTGGTGCATACCCCTGAAATCCTCTTGTTCCAGTTGCAGTTGCGCGAGGTAAAACGAGAGCTCGGGGTCATCGCTGAGGCGCGCCGCCTGCTGCAGGGCCAGCCGCGCCTTGTCGGTTTCCCGTGCCCGCAGCCAGAACTCGAACAGGCTGCGGTAGTGAGCACCGGTCGCGGGAACTTCCGCAGACGCCAGCGCCTGCGCAAGCACCTGCGCCGCGCCGTACGGATCGTTGTTGGCGGCGTGCAGGTTCGCCAGCAGCAGTACGTCGCGCGCAGAAAACGGCACCTGCTTCTCTCTCGCGAGGGCGAGTTGGTCGAGCGCCGGCTTTTGCTTGTTCTGTTGCAGCAGCGTGGAGACGAGCATATGCCAGTATTGTGGCTCGTCGGGCTGCGCCTCCAGCAGGCGCCGCAGGAGACCCTCGGACTGGGGATAGGCGCCGGCGTGGTAATACAACGCAGCTGCCTGTCGCAGTTGCTCCGCATCCAGCGGCAACTGCGCCGCGCGCAGGCTGTCCAGCGCGGCGACCACCTCGACGTAGCGGCCCAGATGGTGCTGGGCGCGAGCCAGCAGCAGGTAGTCCGCAACCTCCGGCACCAGTTGCAAGGCCTGGACCTGCTGCAACGCCTGCGCGGCTGCGGCGTAATCCTTCTTGAGGAGGTAGATCTGCGCCAGCTCACGCAGCATTTCGCGGTTCGCGACGGCGGAGAGCCCCTCGGCGAGGAGCGCCTCGCGATACCAGGCAATCGCCTTGTCGTACTCCTTGCGCGCCACATAATTGCGGGCCAGGTGGCGTCCGGCGCTGGAACGGGCATAGGCGTCCTCGAGGGAACCCATCTGCCGCTCCAGTTCCTCGACGGATAACTCCGACTCCTTCGCCCACTCGCCCTGCGGCGTGAGCAGTATCCGGCTGCGGTACTGGCCTTCTTCCGCCGTGCTGGCCTGCAACGGACCCAGCGCCAGGGCCAGCGCCAGATAAAAGCGGCTACCCAAGCGTACGCGCATATCCTCAATCCACGTTGGGCAGGTTCTGTGGGTAATTGCGCCACCGCACCTCGACCTTCTGCGTCATCACCACGTCACCCGTCGCCTTGCCAGCGAAGCTGACGTGGTACTGCCAGTCGGAGACAGCGGCGATCACTGCGTCCTCGAACACACCGCGCGGGCTGGCATCCAGCACGCGCACTTTCTGCGTGCGACCCTCGGGTGTCACCGAGAACGCCACCAGTACCCAGCCGTCGATCTTGTTGCGCCAGGCGACTTCCGGCACATTCGGCCGGCGCGTGTCGAAGGGTACGACCTCGACATAGCCCTGCGCATCGGAGCCGACACCGGCGCCAACCTGCACGCCCTCCGCTGCGCCCAGCGCCCGGGCCCAGCGCTCGCCCACCCCGCCGCTCCAGCGCTCGCCCACAGCGGGAATGTCGATATCCCCCGCACCGAGGTCCAGCGCCGGAACCCGCAGCGCGGCGGCAGGTTCAGCCGCAGTGGCCAACGCGGGCGCGGTGAGCGCCGTCTCTGCCAGCGGTGTCAGCGTGGGCTCAGGCGCAACCTCCGGCTGCGGCTCCGTGTCTGGCGCGGATGGCGGCGGGTCCGGCTCGGGTGCGCTGTGCAGGATGCGCACATCGTGGTAGACCGTTGGCGATGTCGCGGCATCCCCGCTGAACTGGATCAGGTTGCGCATGAACAGGAACACCGCCACGGTGACCAGGAGCGCGCCGAACAGCGCGGTGGAAATTCGCAGGGCGAGCGACACACCTACTCCCCGCGCGAGTCGGCCGCGATGGCGATGCCTTCCACACCGGCCAGACGCACCTGGTCCATGACCTCCACCAACCGTCCGGTCGTCGCTTTGACGTCTGACTGAATGATCACGGCGCCCTGCGGATTGTCCGCGTGCAGGCGCGCGACAATGGCACGCACCGAGCGCGGGTCCACCGGGCGCCGGTCGATCCATACCTCGCCCGCCGCGGTGATGGCGATAAAAATGGTCGCACTGTCCTGATTTGACGCGCTGTCCGCGTGCGGCGTATTGACCTTCACGCCCGACTCCCTGACGAAGGACGCCGTCACGATGAAGAAGAGGAGCATGATGAACACGATGTCGAGCATCGGCGTCATGTCGAGCTCCGCCTCGTCCCGCTCGGGAACGTGTCGCCGGACGCTCATGCACGCTCCCGCGCGCCGGACTTGGCATCACCCAGGGTAAGCCGGTCCTGCAGCCGGCCGCACTCGCGTTCAGCCAAACCGCGCAGGTGGGCGGCAAAGTAAATGCCGGTCATGGCCACCACCAGGCCGGCCATGGTGGGGATGGTGGCGCGGTAGACGCCGCGCGCCATGGCCTGCGCGTCGTCATTGCCACTCTGTGCAATGACCTCGAACACACCGACCATACCCAGCACCGTCCCCAACAGGCCGAGCAGCGGGCACAGCGTCACCATCAGGCGGATAAACGGCAGCAACCCGTGCAACTGCAGCCTGACCTCGGACACCGTGGCCTCGCGGATCTTACGCGCCCGCCAGGAATCACGGTCCTCACGCGCCAGCCACAGCGTCACCAGCGCGCGTGAGCGCGCAGGCCAGCTGACACGCATGAACCACAGGCGCTCCAGAATGAGCACCCACAGCACCATGCAGGCGGCGAAGATCACCCACAACACGGGGCCGCCCTGCTCCATGAAGCCCTGGAGCGTCTCCACGACGTCACCCAGGCCATTCACCGCGTCCGCTCCCGCTGTTCGGCACTGCGGGCCAGCACGCCGGCACACTGTTCGTCGAGACGTTGGATCATGGCGCGCGACAGGTAGGTGATCAGGCTGTGGAAAAACAGCAGCGGTATCGCCACCACCAGGCCCAGTACCGTGGTGACCAGCGCCTGCGAGATGCCGCCCGCCATCAGCTTGGGATCGCCGGAGCCGAACAGGCTGATCGCCTGGAACGTGAGGATCATGCCGGTCACCGTGCCGAGCAGTCCCAGCAGCGGCGAAGTGGCGGCCAACAGCTTGAGCACGTTGTTGCCGCGTTCCAGTGCCGGGATCTCCGCCAGCACCGCCTCGTCCAGCTTCGCCTGCAACAGTTCCTCATCGCAGAGGTCGATTCCTTCGACGGCTCGCAGCACCCGGCCCAGCGGATTGCTCGCGCGCGGCGACGCCAGATCGTGCAACTGCCGCTTGATCCGCCCGTACTGGACGCCGAGGTGCAGCCCGCGCCAGACGGCGATGCCGAGGCCAAGGATGCCGAGGCCGATAGTGAAATAGCCGATCACGCCGCCCTGGTCGATGCGCTCGCGCAGGTTGGGCGTGTAGCTGAGCATGCCGAGCAGGTTGCCCCGGCTGGGATCGACGGTGACTGCGGTGACCTCGTCGCCGCCAGCAGCGAATGCCCGCGCCGCATCGCGCAAGCGCGCGGCGGGCTGCCGGCTGAGCACCAGCAATTCGCCGGTCTCGGGGACGAAACGCAGGAAATCGCCGTCGCTGAAGGCGGAAAACGGCCCGATACGCAGGACCGGGCGCACTGCGGCCGTACCATCGGCCCGCACCACCGACGCCTCAAAGCGCGCGATGCGCGCAGCCTCGGTCATCTCCTCCTGCTGCAGCAACCACAGCAACTGGATGTCGTCGATACTCGGCAGTGTGTCCAGCGCCGCCAGCGCACGCATTTTTTCCGAGCGCTCTGGAAGCTGCGCACTGATCATGGAATCCTTCAGGACGGCGGCAAAATCGCCGGAGAATTCCCGGAACGTGGCCGTCAGGTCGCCGAGCTCGGACGTTTCATCCCGCAGCTGCTGTTGCAGGCGCAGGATCTGGGCTGCATTGGCTTCGGTCACGGCCGCCAGCGGCTGGTTCTGGTTTTTGGTGCGTTCAAACTCCGCCCTGGCCCTGGCCAGCAGCGCCTGTTGCGCCTGCCTGTCGCGCAGGAAACGCTGCTCGCGCTCGGCGTTGCGGTCCTGCTGCCGGCGCTGTTGTTCCCGCACCGACTGCAGCAATTGATCGAGGTTGGTGATCTGCCCCTGCGCTGCCTGCGGCCAGCCCCTGGCGGGCAACAGGAGGCTCACCATCACGGTACACACCAACAGGCTCGCGAACAGCCGCATCACGCATCACCGCCGGGGGCCGCGAGCGGAAGCTGCAGTAACTCTGGCGCAACCAGATTCCTGGCGACGCGCAGCGCCTGCGTGATATGGCGATTGAAACGGGCATCCAGAGGCAGCCACTGCTCCTGCGCTGCACTCCAGTAGCCGCTGCGCGCACCATCGAGGGACTGGAAATATAAAGCCACGCGCCCGACGCGCAGGAATTCGACCGACAATTCCTCGCCCTGCCATTGCAGCGGACCGCGCCAGGCTTCGATGCTGTTGCCGTAGCCCTGCTCCAGTTGGTAGGTCTCCAGCAACAGCCGGAATTTGGCCGAGACGGGCAGGTCGGGCTGGTTCAGGCGCTGCTTCAATAGTAGCACCGCGTTGATGCGCTCGGCATGATGAAAGGGCAGGTCCAGCACCACGAACTTTTCCAGCGCATCGGCCATGCTGCGCATCAGCGGCACGATCCGCTGCCGGGTAATGGCCGCTTCGCTGATTTGCTGCTGCAGCGACGCTATCTGCGTACGCTGGGATTGCTCCAGCTGTTCCAGCTCCCGCGTGTAAGCGGCCTGGTAGTCGACGCCGTCCCGCAGGCGGCGATATTCCTCGAGCAACGCCCGGGATTCACTCGATAACTGCTCGATTTTTTTCTGCGAGGCAGACGCGCTGCTGTTGGTGCTGGAGACGACGTCGAGGCTGTCCCCAACTCCCGCGGCAAAGCCGCAGGGCAGCCACGCGAGTAACAGCGCCGCTACCGCTGCGCGTTTCACCCGTTGCTTGCGACCTTGGCAGGCTTGATCAGGAACACCGCGAGCGCCGGCATCAGGATCAGGGAGCCGAACATGTTCCAGATAAACATGAAGGTCAGGAGTATCCCCATGTCAGCCTGGAATTTGATCGGCGAGAATGCCCACGTGACTACACCTGCTGCGAGCGTGATGCCGATCAGCGCCACTACCCGTCCGGTAAAGTTGATAGTCTCGTAGTAGGCCGTGGTGAGATCTTTTCCGATCCGCGTTTTCGCCAGGATCACCGTCAGCACATACAGGGAGTAGTCGACGCCGATCCCGACACCGAGCGCAATCACCGGCAGCGTCGCCACCTTGACGCCGATGCCCAGCCAGACCATGAGCGCCTCACACAACACCGACGTGAGCATCAACGGGATCACCGCACAAATAACGCCCGGAATCGAACGGAATGTGATAAGGCACAGGATGATCACCGCCCCGTAGACCCAGTACAGCATCTCCCGCCAGGCTGCCTTTACCACAATATTGGTGGCCGCTTCGAAACCTGCGGTTCCGGCCGCGCCCAGGAACTGAATCTTCGCGCTGGGCCATTCCTTGTTGAACTGTTCCAGCGTGTCGACCACGCGCGTCAGCGTTGCTGCCTTGTGGTCAGCAAGGTAGATGGGCATGGGCCAGATCGAGCAGCCCGGGTCGACGTACTCGAGGTTGGTCAGCTCGGTGATCGCATAATTGATGGTGTCCTGGTTGCGGAACAAGGCCTCCCACTTGGGGAAACCCTCGTTGAGCCCCATCATGATGTCACGCGTGCGAATGTTCAGGCCGCCGACGTCTTCCACGCCTTCGAGCTGCCGTAGCCGCCATTCCAGTTCGTTGGCAAGGCTGAGGCCTTCATAGTCGATACAACCGTTGGGCTCGGTCTTGACGATCACCGCGAATACATCGGTGCTGACCGAATAGTTCTTGCTCATGAAGGCGATGTCACGGTTATAGCGCGAGTCGGCACGCAATTCAGGAGCGCCGGGGTCGAGGTCGCCGATCTGCAGGTCTTTCATTACGTACAGGGCGACAACCGCCATGATGGCGGCAACCACGATGGCTATGGTGGCCGGCCCCTTGTGCGTGAACTGCAGCAGGAACCGCCAGAAGAAGTGCATCTCCTCGATGCTCTTGGGCGGACGGCTGGCGCGGGCGGCGGAGGTCTTGCCCACGCCAGTATAGGAAAGCGACACCGGAATCAGGATCAGGTTGGTGAAAATCAGCACCAGCACCCCGATGCTGGCCGTAATGGCGAGATCCTGAATCACCTGTATCTGGATGATCATCAGCACAGCGAAGCCGACGCCGATAGCCAGCAGCGCCGTCACGCCGGCGAGGAACAGCCGTCGGAACGTATAACGCGCCGCAATGTAACGATGCGTACCGCGCCCGATGTCCTGCATGACCCCGTTGAGCTTCTGTGCGCCGTGGCTGACGCCGATGGCGAATACGAGGAAAGGAACCAGAATGGAAAACGGATCAAGATCGTAGCCCAGCGTCGCCAGGATACCCATCTGCCAGGTGAGGGCGATCAGGGTCACCACGATCACCAGAATGGTGGAGCGCAGGCAGCGCGTGTACCAGTAGAGCAGACACGCGGTCATCACCAGTGAGGCGCCGAAGAACGCCATCACGACCATCAGGCCGTCGATCAGGTCACCGACCAGTTTGGCAAAGCCGACGATGTGAATAGACCTGTCCGGATTACCCGCCGTGAAACGCGTGCGTATGTCCTCCAGTTTCTTGCTGAGTTCGGCGTAATCCAGCGGCTCGCCGGTTTCGGGATTGTGATCCAGCAACGGCACGATATAGGTGATGGATTTGAAATCGTTCGCGACCAGGTCTCCGAGAATGAGCGCGCGAACGATGTTGAGCTGCAGCTGCATGATGGACGCGGGTTTTGTCGCATCGAAATCGCCGGGGATCACCGGCCCGCCTTCAAATCCTTCTTCCGTGACCACCCGCCAGCGCGTATTGGGTGTGAACAGGGATTTCATGCCATTGCGATCAACGCCGGGCAGGAAAAAAATCTCATCGTTGAGTTCTTCGAGAAACTTGAGATTCTCGGGCGAGAATATCGTGCCTTCCTTGACTGCGGCGACGATACGCAGGTTATTGCCAAGGCCCTTGAGTTCATGCCGGTTGGCCTGGTAGTTGAGGACAAATTGATGCGCCTTGGGCAGTGTTTTCTCAAATCCCGCCTGCAGCTGGATTTTCGTCGCCTGGAAGCCCAGCACGAGGGTGATCAGTGCGCACAGCACCAGCACCGTCCTGCGATGGTTGAAGACAAGATTCTCCAGGAAGTTTCCCGAGTTTTCGTCGAATTGCCTGAGATCCGCGATAACCGGCAGATCTGTTAGTGATCCCTGGGGCGCTGCCATTGCTGGTTCTCCGATCGTTATTTTTGCGGCAATTTGACTTTGTGAATTCCGCTGGGGCCGCCCACCAAAATCGTACCCGGCGGACCTTCGACGACAGCATAGATTCGTCCACTGGTGGTATAAATCTGCCCGCCTGTCGTCACTGGAACCGGAGCAAAACTGGCGCCATTGTCCTTGCTCACCAACACTTCACCGCCGATACCCGCCGCGATGAGACTGCCATCCGCCAGCCTGATGGAATCGACGATCGCGCTGCTCAAGCCTTTTTTAACCGGCGTCCAGGTGGCGCCGTTGTCCTGTGTGCGAAACATATTGCCGCGCAGGCCGCCGATCACCAGGCTGCCATCCGCAGCATCGACGATCGTGAAAAAGCTGCCTTCCCAAGGCACATTTTCCAGTTTCTTGCCGACTTCCTGATTCAGGTCAATTTCCAACAACAAACCGGCCTCGCCGCTGGCCATGACTTTTCCTTCCTCGGCCAGAGGCGCGAAATCGAAGATATGGTAGAACGCATCGTTCTGGATTTTTTCCAGTACCGGCACCCAGGTGTTTCCGCCATCCTTGGTTTCCATCACCATGCCATAGGCGCCGAGCGCATAGCCGTGCGTTGGCGACTGGAATGCGACCCGGAAAAAGGGTTTGTCCGCGCCCTGGGATACCGCGAACTCCATTTCCTCGATCAGCGTCCGATAGAGTTCGTTGTCCGGGTTGGCCTGTGCCAGCTGCTGGTAATACGCCAGCCCTTCCTTGCCGTAGCGATTGCCGTCGTACTGCTTGACCCAGGTCTTGCCGCCGTCGGTACTGTGAAGGATCACGCCCTCGTGGCCCACTGCCCAGCCGAGTTCCGGCGTCGGAAAGTCGATATCGAGAATTGCGCTGCGCACCGGGACCTGCGCCTGATTCCAGCTGTCGCCGCCGTCATCCGAATACAGGATGTGACCGTGATGACCGGTGGCAAAATAGCGGTCGCCGTGTTTGCTGATCGAAAAGATCAGGGATTTGGAGGCCAGAGCACTCGGTACGGCAGGCAGTTCGAGGACATCGTACTTGAGCGCGGCAGCACCACCGATCGTCGCTCCCGCCGCTGGTGCCTCGGCATCGCCTTCCGCCCGGCCGGTTGCCGAGAACGCCAACACGCACGCCAGCAGCACTGTTCTCACTACAGCATGCGGTTGCACACCAGGCATCGTTATTTTCACTGTGCTTTCCCTCTGAACATTATTCTGGGTTGTTGCTGAGAGTTTAGCGGATCTGGAGCTGCCTGCTGTTAATTTGTTCTCACCGGCCTGCCCCCACAGGTACTGTCGCCATCATAGCAGTTGTGCGAATCGAAACAACACCCGATTTAGGCCGGCCGTCATTTCACCACGATGTGACGCAACAGTTCGCCGTAACCACAGAATTCCCGTACCGGATCCAGCGCATGCCGGTTGCGCAAGTGTCGGCGCAGCTCGCGGAGCTTGTAGCACGGTACACTGGCCATGAAATGGTGTTCCATGTGGAAGTTGACACCACAGGGCGCAAGGATGATGCGCTGCCACCACGGCGCATCCACCGTGCGGGTGTTCAGGCGCGGATCCGGGTCGAACAGATCTGGCACACCGCCGTGCTCGGCGACTTGCCGCACGCGGATGATCAACATGAAGACCGTCATGTAGGCCAGCGCCCACAGCAGGTAGGTCCAGCCGATGCCGAATGCGGCGAGACTCAGAAACAAAAGGACTTGCACCGCCAGTTGCTGCACAAACGGCCACGCGCTCGCCCGCTTCTCGCGCGTCGTGATACCCGCTGCGCCGCGCAATATGAATGACAGCAGTTTGAACCCGGTCTGGCCGCTGAGATCGCGGATTACCTTGCGCCGGAAACTGGCCGCTGTCACCGGATACGCCGCGTAGTTTGAAAGATCGGGGTCGTCCCGGCTGCCCGCCTTGCGGTGGTGCTCCAGATGGCCGCGCGCATAGGCGGGCTGGTCATTCATCACCGGCAGTGCACACAGCCACTGGCCGACCACGTCGTTGAGCCGCGGTGAGCGGAACAGCGTCCGATGGCCACACTCATGCATCAGCACCGACAACGCCAACTGCCTGCCCGCCAGCAGCACGACGGCCACGAAAATCGTAAGCGGATTGGGCCACGCGGCCACGGTGGCAAAAATCGCTGCAATGAACAGCCAGGTACCGAGCACCATGCGCCATGCCTGCCAGTCACTCCTTGCGGTGAAGTACGCCACCTCCCCACGGGTCAGGTAGTCACTGACTTTCACCCACACCTCCGAATTGACGTCACGGGGTCGCTACGCCGGTACAATCAACCCGCCACCGGCTCTGGCACTAAGTATATATGGAGGTAAGCCGGCTATTCGCCGAGACGCCTGCACCCTCCCTGACTGCCATCGCGTGCAACGCTGCCCGATTTGTCACTGCACACTCTCGACGCCAGGCTGGGGCGGTGGAGCCTCCCACGGCGAGTATCTCAGCCATTTGAGCCGGGGGAGGCTTCACCGCCCCAGCCTCCGCAAGGAGTAAAAGGTATTGAACCGAAGTTGTGCTGGAGTTTCAATCCACGCGCCCGCGAGGGGCGCGACCTGAAGCTACCTTTGCGCCGCCCTTGTCGTACCCAGTTTCAATCCACGCGCCCGCGAGGGGCGCGACCTAATGTCGGCATTGATGTCCGTGAGGAATCCGATGTTTCAATCCACGCGCCCGCGAGGGGCGCGACTGTTCTCTGGCAAGTCCGCGTCCAAGGCTGCAAAGTTTCAATCCACGCGCCCGCGAGGGGCGCGACCGTGGGCATGTTCGGATCGTTGATGTCGGCGTAAGTTTCAATCCACGCGCCCGCGAGGGGCGCGACATTGAGTGCGTGCTTATCGGTTCGACCAGTATATGTTTCAATCCACGCGCCCGCGAGGGGCGCGACTTTGCCGATGATATATTGTTTTGCTGTATGCGCGTTTCAATCCACGCGCCCGCGAGGGGCGCGACGAGGGCTACCATCAGAAGTGATCTATCATGCCAGGTTTCAATCCACGCGCCCGCGAGGGGCGCGACTAGCCAGTCGGGCAAACGTTGTGGCGGTCAGTGTGTTTCAATCCACGCGCCCGCGAGGGGCGCGACACATGTCATCATTAATCGCATCTGATCCTCCAAGGTTTCAATCCACGCGCCCGCGAGGGGCGCGACGCCGATTCATCCTATTAACCGACTTAACACTGGCGGTTTCAATCCACGCGCCCGCGAGGGGCGCGACCGCGGACGGGTCCGTGAAAATGCGTGTTCCATGTGTTTCAATCCACGCGCCCGCGAGGGGCGCGACTCAAGGCGGCGAACCAGATGATACGCCCTCCGCTGTTTCAATCCACGCGCCCGCGAGGGGCGCGACTACGATTCGCAGGATATCGTTCCGCCGTCGGCGTGGTTTCAATCCACGCGCCCGCGAGGGGCGCGACCGCACAGCTTTCGAATCAGCAGCACCACCGCCTTTGTTTCAATCCACGCGCCCGCGAGGGGCGCGACTCTACTCGATCCTCTTGCCCTAACTGACAGGAGAGTTTCAATCCACGCGCCCGCGAGGGGCGCGACTTCCTCCTGTTGATCGAGTGATAGCCGTGCCCGGAGTTTCAATCCACGCGCCCGCGAGGGGCGCGACCGCACTTGTTTGAGATTCATGGCAAAGCCTCACTGTGTTTCAATCCACGCGCCCGCGAGGGGCGCGACGCCGTACTTACGTACTTGATTACGGAGTTTCATCACGTTTCAATCCACGCGCCCGCGAGGGGCGCGACTTCAGGCCCGTCACGGCAGGGGCAGCGCCGCCCAGGTTTCAATCCACGCGCCCGCGAGGGGCGCGACACCCTCATTCAGAAGGTAGGCCAAGCGTACTCCAATATGAAGATATTCGCTAACGTAGAGGGATTTCGAAAGATGCCGGCGCCCACTTTTCGTTCACTCAGAAATTTTGATGAGATATCAAAGGGTTACAAAATCGCTAATCAACCTGCTTTTTTCCGTTCGCTACAGGTTAGCTAGACGATTAGATGATCACGAAAGACGTCGAACACCGGTTTGGCACCGTGGTGCTCCACTTTGTTCCGCCAGTTTTTTCCAAGTTTGTAGAAGCGAAGACTGTCCACCTTGGGGTCATATATTTCGAACAGCTGTTCCTTGAAGGCAACCCACTGTGCGGGATCGATATCACATTCGAATACGGAGTATTGGGCTCGTACGCCGAAATCAAGACAGACCTTAGCCAATCGCCGAAGGCGGCGCTGCGCGGAGGCATCGTCAAAAGCCACGTCGTAGGTAACCAGAACCAGCAACAACGCCTCCTATCGGACCAACAAGGGTGGATAGTGCGCCAGATCACCACGCAAATGACGCGCGAGCAGCATGGCTTGAATATGCGGTAGCAAACCCAGCTGCACTTTTTCTTTCAGGAACGGGTGAGTTATTTCTTCCTGCTTTTTGGTTTGCCATGCTTGCAATAGCGTTCGGCGCGTGTCGTCCTTCATTCTTACGCCACCAACTGCGTCCACGACGAAGTCCGACTCGCTGACTTGCTGCCGGTTGATAAGGTTCAAAACCAACCGGTCTACCAGATATGCCCTGAACTCCTCCAGAAGGTCTTGAGCCAGGCTATCGCGCCCAGGCCGCTCTTTGTGTAGAAAGCCGACCTGTGGGTCCAGTCCAACACCTTGTAGAGCACCACTGACTTCCTGCCCAAGAATGGCATACAGGAAGGAAAGCATCGCATTAACAGGGTCTTTCGGTGGCCGCCGACTTCGATTGTCGAAGGAAAATCCCCTGTTGTTGGCAGTGATCAAGTGATTAAACACGCCGAAATACTGGCTGGCAGCATCTCCTTCCAGGCCACGGATTTTTTCCAGGTTGGTGGTCCCGCGTACCAGTTCGATATTCTGTCGAATGCGCTGCTTGGCAGCCAGTACTTCCGGCTGTTCTCCGTGATTGCGTAGATGACGGTGCAGCACGGCTCTGGACGCCTGCAATTTGGCGGCGACGATATTCTTTGCAATGCCTTCGGGGGCCTGGTCGGCAATGCGGTACTGCGCGCGTCGCAGCAACACATTGCCATGTTGTTTTCCAACCACGCGCGCAAGAAATCGCCCATGGGGATTAAAAAATGACAGATGGGTGCCGGTTTCACCACAAAAGCCCATCAATTGCGGGGACACCAAAATATTGCCAAAGCAGAAAATATTATTGATTGAATGAATGGGCAATTGCATCAGCTTTTCCCGCCCACCGTCCACGCGTTGCTCGACAAGTAACGTCTCCCGCTCCTTGTGCAAGTAAGCGCCTTCTCGCGTGATATAGAGGCTATTCTGCAGCTTCTTCATTCAGTTCCTCGTCGCTGAACAGGGCTTCTACATACGGCGTACTCACATCCCGCTCTGATATTTTTGGGCTGCATTGAGCAATGAGTGAACACGCGTTGCAGCGTTTTCCGAATTTCGCCATGGGTGTGATACCGTTGCTAAAAATCTCCGCAACATCAGCGATTACCTCCCGAGTGCGATTTCTCAATGCCTGATCGATGGCTACTGGCAGCCGGTGCCGCGTCTGCCAGTACCAGAATGCTCCTTGTGAAATCGATTTCCCCGTCATCTCCTCCAGGCACAACACCTGCGCGCACAGCTGTACCGCGTCGCAATCGTCTGTCTTGGGTCGCCCACGCTTGTACTCAACCGGCGTCAGCGTCCCAGTGCTCAGTTCGATCTCCAGCAAATCAAGTTTGCCGACCAGCCCCAGCAGCGGAGCGCTCACCGCGACGCCGCGCTCCATACGCAAGCCACGCCGCTGTTCCGGTTCGCCCTTGTCCACGCGCTGATGTAGAACCTTGCCCTGGGCGGTGAGAAAGTTCTCCGCCCAAAGCTGCTCGTTGTGGATTAGCGCGCACTGCCGGGGGCAGAAGGCGTAGTGCTGGAGGGCGGAGATTGGAATCAGACGTTGCTCCACATCTCAACCAATCTTACGAATTAATTTGACATGCTCAGGCCATTGATTCTCGTCAACCAGTATCTGGTAGTCAGCAAATTGCCGGGCCGGGCCTTCAGCAGTCTTGGTAATCTGGATTCGATCAAACAAACTATGGGCCGGGGCATTACCCAGCTTGCCGTTGTGTTCGAATACATACAGACCACGAGTGGTCATTTCACCGCGCGCAGCGGAGCGGTCGTGCTCGAACATATTGGCCAAGGCTTCCCACAGCAGTGACAGATCATCGTCGCTAAAG
This sequence comes from uncultured Halioglobus sp., assembly GCA_964461965.1. Taxonomy (GTDB): domain Bacteria; phylum Pseudomonadota; class Gammaproteobacteria; order Pseudomonadales; family Halieaceae; genus Marimicrobium. Next base: position 24,922 of record CAYWWD010000027.1, read on the forward strand.
CCGGTCTGGGCGGCCAGATGTGCCGACACAAAACCATGTGCCACATAGAGGCCATATGGAACAGTAAATTTTCGGCCCATAGTGCGGTTATCGCCACTTTGCTTTATCGCTTCGGCTTCTGTTGCAACGGCCATGCGAGTTATGGAATGTTCAGATGCAACTATAGGGTCGGCTGAACGCGCGAAAGTTAATTGAACGGGGCCACGTACCTGGCCACAGTTAGGTGCTGATTTTAGTGACATCACTGCACCGAAAGTGCGAATGTCAAAGAAGTTTCTGCACATCCAGTCCTTGCCATTGGCTGATTCGTCACCAGTTGGCTTTCTTGCCTTAACCCCCTTTAGCGAGTCTGAAAGAAATTTCTTCAGATATTTCGATGTATATGTCTCCTTTATAGAATCCTTGATTGCTTTACTATCAGCATCTGACGCTATCACCAGATAGCAGTTTCCGTCGTCATCCTCATCAATACTCATTCCTTCTGGAAACTGAAAATCTTCCAACTGAGACTTTATTTCATCTGGAACCAACTTTTTCGTTTCATCGCCGAGCTCGATGCCAAGCTCCTTGAACGCTTCAAAATGTGCTCTCCCTAGAACGGCCTTCTCTTTCACGTATATGTCATTTGGCCTATTAAGCCCTCTAGCGATCTGCACGTAATTCCTGATCTTCCTTTTTATACAGACATCTGTTACCAACCCACGACCCGTTTCAGCATCAATACGCGGCAGGTTGCCGGCGTCTGGGTCGCCATTAGGGTTGCCGTCCTTTACATCAAAAATTAGAACGAAATCGTAACGGTTGGAAATTGCCATGGTCATTCTCCTTGTTCGGAAGTATTGGTGTTGGATTTTGGAAATAATGCTTGCCGCTGATGGTAGTAACCAATGGCGAAACGCCCCTGATCATCGAGACTGAGTTGAGATGGAAAGCCGTTCGCTTGGAGGCCGTCGAATACTTCTTGCAGCTGTTTTTCAAAATAGACGACGCGCCCTTTCTCCAGCTTGCCAAGATGATGGTTCTTCATGCGCAAAAGGATTGGCATTACACTGGCAGGGGTGCCCGATGCGCTTGCGTAGTAGCGATCGCGAATCGTCGCATTGATGCCATCAGGGTTGGCCTCTTTCTGAATCTTCTCCAGAAGGGCAAAAAGCCGACCCACGCGGTAGCCGGGATTAGAATTAGTTTTATCCAGTGACACGGTCATCTCCTCTTCATTTTGAGATTGATATCTGGCTTTGCGGTTGAGGCAGGCCTTGATGATGGCAGCTCGCTCATAGCTGACATCACGTTCGGATTTGACACGGCGCAATGCCGCATTAAGTAAGGTTTGTGGATAGGGGCCGCCGCTCAAAATGCTACACATCCAGTCGCCCGCAAGGTTAGGTGGAATATTGTCCGATTTTTCCAAAGCGGCTATGGAACGAAGCAGCCACCAAATGGATAGGTGGTCGCGGTGATACGGTGCATGCACAATGTTCAAATCGTGGAAATGTCTGGCTATCTTTCTCGAATATTCGGCAACTGTACCGACATGCCAGAAGCGCACTGAAATCCGGGCCGCGTTGGGAGACAGTCCTAGAATAAAAAAGCGAGTTTGATCGTCTTCCGGCGCCAGCACTCCCTTATCCACTGCCATCAGCAGGGAGCGCACCCTTTCCGTTAAAGCGTCCGGATTGTCCTTTGGCGGCTCGTCAAACAAGACAGAAAAGTCATCTTCGAAATCGGACGGTCGATCTGACCAAAAAATCGTTGTGGCGTCGCCAACTTGCATTTTCTGCGGAGAATCGAGCCGGAGCAGATAGTTGAGCGCTTTCACATACTTCTGGGCTGCAAGCTTGCTAATAGGCGCGTTTGCTGCCGCCTGCTTTCCATATGAGCAGAACGAAGGTCTATTGAATGAAACTATCGACGCGCCAGATGATTGCGCATCTCTGACGCCTTTAATTACAGTGTGGGTCAGTTCAATGTCTTGCCCGGTCTCTCCGGAAATCAGGCAAAATCCGCTACAACTTTCCTCACCTCTACCCTCCTGATTACTGACAGCAGAAAGCACATCCGTCCTTTCAAAAAGAAAGCATTGATCCGTTGCAAGTTTGAAAATGACGATGGGGTTTCCGGTGCTGATGCTTTCCCCAAAATCAGGATGTTCCAGAATTGGCAGGAAATTAGTTCTGTCTTCTCTTCCCCGCTTCAGAAATTTCACAATGGCAACAATACCGTCGTCACTACAGTCCGGAAAATGGTCTTCAATCGTAGAAATGAAGCTGTCGAGCTTCTGATTAGCCTTGTTTCCGAGTCCAAATACAAAGGCCGAGTTATCCCAAAGCAAATTGGCATCTTTTGCGCTGTTACTGTGTTTCAGCGCTTGCTTACCAATATTTGGCAAAAACATCTTTCGCGAGTAAACCTTGTTGCCGTCTTGCTCCTGCAAGCAGTGCAAATCTATAAATTTCCCTTCCTCATTTATTAATACGGCATAGTCGACTCCTTTGCTGATCCAGCCCTCCGGTGGCAGGTCATCCGCCTTGCGCTCGTAATACTGGTTCAATGATTGCAAAATCATCCCCGCACCTCCTGGCTATGCCATGCCGGAACGTCGATCACGCCTTGACGCATCTGGGCGTTGAAGTACTTGGAAGTGGGATTATTACGGTCGCTGTAATCCAGGTCATACAGCATCCAGCCCAGCGTCCTGTCCTCGGTTATGGCGGGCGGTTCACCGTCAAGTTGCTTACCATCGACCAAACGGAAAGCACAGGAAAACTCCCTGTTTCCCAGATAAGGCTGATTGAAACACTGGCCCTTGCTGGCGCGACGTTCGAACATGGCGGCGTACTTGCCGTAATCCGAATCAGGGTCTTGGCTCTGATCAAAAACCAGATCCGCGTACAGTCGGTATTTCACATCGCGCAAAAATAGTCCAGCACGCTGCTGACGGGTGTTGGAGTCATCGGCATATATTCCGATTGGCTCTCGATCTTCACCACTCATTTGTCTAGCGGAGGGAGACGAAGCTATTTTTCCCACTTCGTTACGCCGCACCGAAATCCAGCTGATTGGCCTTAGCACCTCGATGCGAGTAATCTGCCAGCGAATCGCGGGCTTCCAGAATATGGCTTCGAAGACGGCACGCGCGGCGGACGGCGTGATGACGTCGTAGCTGACGCGCTCTACCTTCATCTCCGGCCTGGTGAAGCATGCGTAGTCGCCGCTGACCTCCAAGCAAAAATTGACGGGCATATTCACTCCTTACGTTAAATCACACAATCTTCCGGCTTGGCGCTGCAAAGCGCCGCTGCCGGCAGCAAGCCAAGCTGTTCATCGTAGGCATTGGTGACACATACACCCCACATGCCAGGCTGGAGTTCCTCTATGGCCCCTAGCGCATACAATGCATTGAATTCGTTTTCGTAAATATTGACACTCAGCCGCTGTAGCCTGCGCATAAGCCGCCTTTTCGGCCCTGTATGTCGCAGTTGATCCAACAATCGGAAACCCTGTTCTCCATAGGGCACCAACACGTTCACACCAGCATCTGGGATCAGTTTGAAACGCTCGGCGGCCGTGCGGAATTGAATTGCTCCACGGCGCGCTTCCTGGGTCAGCAAGGGCATGATCTGATGTTTGTCGGGCGATTCCTGCGCGAAGTACAGGCTGAAGTATGCGTCAAACAACTTGTGCGAGAGAAGATCGCTTTGCTGCTCATGCCAGACCGCGCGCGTCGCCTGTTCGCCGTACAATAGCAATCCCTTGGCAGGAGATTTCGGTGGCATGAACACCACTACTTTTCCCTTGTTTAATCTGCCCTCTCGGTTGCATCGCCCAGCAGCTTGAGCGATCGAATCCAAACCGGCCATGGCGCGGTAGACCACAGGAAAATCCAAATCGACGCCCGCTTCCACCAACTGTGTAGATACCACCCGTACCGAATCACCTGCCTTCAGGCGGTTCTTGATGTCCCAAATCACCTTCGACCTGTGCTCACCACACATCAGCGCTGAAAGGTGCACCGTACCGGCCGGCATCAACTGAAGCAGCTCTCGTGCATCGCGGCGACTGTTCACGATCACCAAAACACTTGGGTATTGCCGCAGTTCCTCTGCCAGTTCCTCCCAGCTACGGCGAGCTGTGAAATCCTCTGGCTTGATCACCTCAACCCGGTTCATCGCAGCAAACAGGTCATCAACGTTCTCGATAATCTCCCGTGTTGCATCCAACCCGTTGAGCACCGTGCTGCCGAAATTGTCCCTCGTCGTCCCCAGCGCCGGTTGGGTCGCCGTCGACAGAACCAGCGTGACGCCGTAATGCTCTGTCAGTTGTCGCAGAACATCCAGCACGGGCTGCAAGTAATCTGGAGGCAGCAGTTGAGCTTCGTCAAGAATGATTATCGAGTTGGCCAGATTGTGAAGTTTTCGACAACGACTGGTACGGGTCGCAAACAGGGACTCGAGTAGTTGCACATTTGTGGTGACCACAATGGGTGCGTCCCAGTTTTCGGCCGCCAGCCTGCTGCCGGCGCTCTCATGTGACAAACTGTCCGGATCCAGGTTGGAGTGATGCTCCAACACCGCATCGCCGAAAATTTCTCGATACTGCTCGGCAGTCTGCTCGATAATACTGGTATAGGGGATGGCGACAATAATGCGCTGCTTCCCGTAGCGAATCGCATGTTCGAGCGCGAAGGCCATCCCAGATAGAGTTTTACCTCCACCGGTGGGCACTGTGAGCGTAAAAATGCCAGGGGCCGCCTGCGCTGCACTGCGGCAATTTTGCAGAATGGTTGCCCTATGAAGATTGACTTCTGTGGGCTCAGCCTTACTACTTTTGTCCGCCATGTAGTCATCAAACTGAACCTTTAAGCTATCGACGGTCCATGTGTAGCTACGTTCCTTTGCGCGTTCTGCATCCATGAAGCTTTCGGTATCGAGGAAGTCCGCATCCACGAGACAGGAGAACAGCATGCGCAACCACAGATGCAGGCCCTCTGTGCCGCCCAGGGGTTTCGACATGGCCATAACATCGCTCGTGGAAGCTTTGATGTCTTCCGGGATAGCCGCTGTCAGCACTTCATCCAGATGACGTTCTTTCTTTGAGCGCGCCAATCTATTGCTAAGTGAAGCGTCTCCTGCTTCTGCCTTGTCCCAATCCGGTAACCCAGAGTGGTGGCCAGCGATTAGGTAGGCAAGCAATTGTCCCCCGGCTTTATGCCAATTAATGGCATGCACTGCTCCTGCTTCGGAGTGCACCACTCGACCAGCACCCTGCTCCAAGTGTGCCTCCGGATCGTAGCCAGATGCCCTGCGGATATATCCCTGAAAACCGGGTCGATATTTGCCCAGGTCGTGCCAACGTCCCGCCAGCTCGGCCCACTGTTGGCCGTCGAACGCGGTGGCAAATTGTGCGGCCAGCATCGCTACTTTTCGCAAATGCGCTTCCAAAGCGTGCTCAGCCCAGGAACCATCGTCATTGCGCTTCACATGTGCCAGAAAAATCGACATCACTTCGGCTCCCGCAAACCCCACTGCCCTGTCAAAAACTTTTTGAAACTCACTTTTGAACCTACCCCGCATCTACACGCAAACTCGGGTCATTCGCATGATCACACCACCACCATCACCTTGATATACAACGGCCGCCACGGCGAATTTCCAAAGCCGCCCACCACACCCACCAGCGACTCACCTTCATCCATCAACTGGCTCAGCGCGCGATTGTTCACTCGGGGGATGTAACCCAGCTTGCGTTCCGACCAGAAAATCTCAATGGCCCGATGATCGTGCGCATTCTGGGGCTCACGCCGCAGCACCAGTGGATCACCCACCGCAATCTGTTGCAGGCAGTCATTGCCCTCGTAATAACTGAATCCCGCCACGGGCGCATCCAATACTAGCAACTGCTTTCCGCTGCTCGCCTTCGCTACCCTTGTCGCAAATGGCATTGCGCCAAACAGGGCGCCAGCCGCGCGGAAAAACTTCCGTCTGTCCATGTGGTCTCTCCTTCCCTTGATACCGATGCCATTAAATGCTCCGGCGATACTCCATCTTATCCAGCCACCCTGACAAATCCTGTCTTGGACGTTTATCCAGTTATTTGTTCACTCGCAGTCCCGCCTGGAGGCGGCGGACCACGGTACTGCGCAGCGCCGCCGGCGCCTCAACGGAGACATGAGGCATGTGTCGCAGAATGTCCCCGATCAGTTCCCGGTCGTCCGAATAGGGAATGCTGAGTACGTACTCATCGCCATCCCACTCACCGCTTTGTGCCGGGTGCCATTGCTGTTGAGCGATCTCGCGTGCGATTTCGGGAGCAAAACGCAACCGTGCGGTATGGCGCGCGCTTCCCGCGAAAATGCCATAGCTGTCAGCGAAGTGTTGGTTGAGCTCGTCACGCGGAATGGATCGCGCGGTGCCATCGACGGATTCAATGCCCTCGATACGCGCGAGAGAGAAAGTTCGCAATGCTTCTCGCAGGTGGCAGTAGGCATCCAGATACCAGTTCTCCCGGTAGTACACCAATGTCTGTGGACAGAGCCGGCGGGTCGTCGCCTTATTGTCAAAACTGCGGTAGCGCAGCACGACCTGTCGTCTCTGCAACAGTGCCTCGCCAACCTGCTGGAACACATCGCCAGCGACATACCGATTGGCCAGCGGCAGCACGCGAATGCGGTCGGTAAACGTGCCAAGGTCGATCCCTCTGGCAGAGAGCAGCTGTTGTACCTGTCGCTTTACCGTCACGAGTTCCTGATTGAGCAGTCCGTTCCCAAAGTTTTCCAACACATGCAACAGCAGCGTCAGAGATTGCATTTCTTCACTGGTCATCCATAAGCCGGGCAATTCGAAGTTATCACTCTCCACGTAGCACCAGCCGTTGGCCGTCCTGTCGTATTCGATTGGCGCGTTGAGCTTCGAGCGCAAATCGTCAAGGTAACGGGAGACGGTGCGTTCGGAACATTCCATCCGCTCGGCGAGCGTGGCAAGTGGAACAGGGCGCCGACGGGCTTTCAGCAACTGGTGAAGTTGCTGCATGCGATCAAAATTTGCCATGGTGAATGGTCTGGATAGTAGGACGTATTGTATTTTGCTGGCGCCTACCTTACCGCGACACGGGAGCCGGAGAAAACCCCACGAATTGCCCAGCGCTCACAGCGTTAGCCATTGCCAAACGTGTAGATCGCCGTCACGCCCACACTGTCCGATGGTACGCACGCCGAGCTGAATTCAACCTGAATCCTGGGAGCTGCGGCGGAGCAATAACCCGGCGGGCTTAGTGCTGTTCGTCAGTCAACAGTGTGGGGAAGCGACCCGGATCACAATGCCGGCAGAACCGCGCTCCAGGTCTCCGTCAGCACATCGTCGCCGCTGCCGGTGGCGACCATCAGCCCGTCGGAGTCGTGCACCTCTGGTCGAAAGTCAGTGCGGTGCGGCTGGTTCTCACCGAAAAAGTACGTACTGGTGAGCGGGGCGATGCCGAGCGTGGTGGCGCTGTCGCGGAAAAACAGTCGCGCGCACGTTCATCGTGGTCTCGGCGCCCGGGTGGATCTCGAAATCGTAGACCCCGGTGACACGCCGAGAATCGAGCCGCGCATAGGCGGTGAGCGTCACCGCAAGGAGTGAAAGGTATTGATTGAACGCACACAAGGTTCGGTGCGCAGTCACAGGATCGCTTGGCCCGGGAATGAAATCTACTTCCGCAGCAATTGCGGTGCCAGCGTCTCGATCTGCCGTCGAATTCCATCGCGCCAGTGCACCTTCGTCGGGCCGATCAGTGAGTGCATCTTCGTGGTGTCGATACTGAGGCTGCCGAACGCCTTGGGATTATCCTGGTACTTCGGCTCAAAACCGGTCAGCTCCGCGATGTACGCACACCACTCCTCGATGCTGACTTTCTGCGAGCCACCGAAGTTCAGCGTCGTCACCTGCGGTGTCGCAGCGGCCAGCAGGTAGGGGATCTTCTCGATGTAGTCATCGGCGTGCAGCGGGTTGTAGAAGTTGGGCTTCTCCGGATGCAGGTCGATGGGAATACCCTGCTGCATCATCAGCAGGTGGAAGTACATCCAGCCGCCGTTGTCGCCGTAGGGAACACTGAGGCGCGCAATCGTGGTCGGGATGCCGTGCTGGTGGGCGACGAACCGGCACACGGTTTCCGCCGCGATCTTGGAAATACTGTACGTCGGGAACATCACGCGATGGTTATCGCCGAGCGGGGCGTTTTCCGCGCGTGGCTCCTGGCCGCCGTACTCGTAGACGGCCGTGGAGGAAAAGTGCACGAAGCCCTTCGCCTCGCGGCAGCGCAGCATGAGGTTGCCCACGCCCTCGGCATTGGCGGCCAGGTCGTACTCGAAGTCGCCGCTCTTGACCACGGCGAAGTTCAACACGTAGTCGATATCCTCGGGCACCACAGCGAGGCTTGCAGCGTCAGCCAGATCCGCCTGCAACACGTTCGCGCCCAGCGCTTCAATCTGTGCACGCTCCTCGGGTTTGCGAAACCGGGCCAGCGCATACACGTCGGCAAGTTTCGCGAAGTGCGCCACCACCGGCAGCGCCACCTGCCCGGTAGGGCCGGTGATCAGGATTTTTTTGCGGGCGAGATCGACGGGGGTTACGGGCACGGTGTTACTCCTGACAGGTAAATAGTAGGTGGATCAATCGCCCGAACGCGGGTAGCTGGTGTACCCCTTGGCGCCCGGGGTATACAGCGTCGACAGGTCAAATTGCGCAAGGTCAACACCGTCCCGCAGGCGTTCGACCAGATCCGGGTTGGCGATGAAATGGCGGCCAAAGGAGACCGCGCTGAGTTCGCCCGCCTCCACCGCACGCTGTGCTTCGTGGTAATCGAAGCTCTCGTTGCCGATGAGCCGATCGCCGAAATAGCGCCGCCCGAGCGCAAGATTGTCCACGCGACCGCGCGGAAAACGGATGGCGTGCAGATAGGCCAGATCGAGGGCCTGTGCCGTCTGCAGCAGGTGGTCAAACGTCTGCTGCGGGTCGTCATCGCGCAGGTCGTTGAACGGGTTGTCCGGGCAGATGCGCATGCCGACGCGGCCTGCGCCATCGACGCCCGCCATGGCGGCGAGCACTTCCAGCACGAAGCGCGCCCTGTTGGTGACACTGCCACCGTAGCGATCGCTGCGCTGATTGGAGCCCGTGCTGAGAAACTGCGCCGGCAGGTAGCCGCTGGTGCAGTGCAGCTCAACACCGTCGAAGCCGGCCGCGAAGGCGTTCTCCGTCGCCTTGCGGTACTCGTCGATCACCGCAGGAATCTCCTCGAGCGTCAGCGCCTCTGGCGCTGCAAGCGGCTGCATGCCCGACTGGTCCGTATATATCTCGCCGCGCGCCTGGATGGCCGAGGGTGCCACTGTGCGAGTGCCGGCTGGTTTGTTCAGTGGATTGGCCACACGGCCCACATGCATGAGTTGCGCAACCATGCAGCCGCCCTCGGCGTGCACCGCATCGGTGATGGCCCGCCAGGCGTCGACCTGCGCCGCGTTGTAAATGCCGGGGGTGCGGCAGTAGCCGAGCCCATCGGCGCTGGGTGCAATGCCTTCACTGATGATCAAGCCGGCACTCGCGCGCTGGCGGTAGTAGTCCACCATGAGATCGGTGGGCACGCCGGCCGTGTCGGCCCGGCTGCGTGTCATGGGCGCCATGACGATGCGGTTGCGCAGTTGCAGCGCGCCGAGTTGCAGTGGTGTGAACAGATTCATGGCCTCTCTCCAGCGCGCTTTAGCGCACGCGTATCTTGGGATCTGGCGCGCCGCGCCGCATCCGATTGAGGAACTGGTCGAGCGGCGCGGGTGACGCCACCTGCGGCTCATGGTCACCGGACGGTTGCTTCCAGAACTCCGCCCAGCTGGGCCAGAGCGCATGATAAGCGCCCTCGTAGGACTCCCGATCCGGCCAGCGCATCTTGTTGTCCCCGATCGGCGGTTGGTTGAGGTCCGTCGCGTACCAGTAACAGGGTAGCCGGCGACGGAAGTACCAGCGGCCATCGCGGCGCTCATAATCATCCCAGTACAGCATCTGCATGATCACCCAGTCGCTGCCACCATCGGCGCGCGGTGTCTCATGCTCATTCTTCGAGTACACGACACCGTGGGCGTGATCGGCATCGTCAAACTCGATGATATGGTTGCCGATGTGATGCGAGGTGCCGGTGAACTGCAGGCGCAAGGTATCGTCCAGCCAATGCTTCAGGTGCGCCCGGCCCACCTGGTCGCGGCTCACGCGGATATCGTCGATGAACAGGTTCACGTGCGCATCCAGGTCGCGCATATCCAGCGACAGCGAGTATTTCGCGGCGAGCTGACGAATTTCATCCAGCGATTCCAACCGGTCGATGCGCGCCAGCAGTGTCTGTTCTGTCATGATGTCGTCCTCAATCGCGCCCCAGGATCAGTGCGCCGGTCGGCACGCCCACACCGCTGCTGACCAGCACATGCGCCACGGGTTTCTCAGGCTGCCCCGTCGAGGTGCCGCGAACCAGGCGCACGCCTTCGGCGATGTTGTTCATGCCGTGTATATAGCCCTCGGACAACAGCCCGCCGTGGGTATTATTCGGCAGGCGGCCATCGATATCCAGCACGCCGTCGCGCACCAGGTCCTTGCCTTCACCGCGACCGCAGAAGCCGAAGCTCTCCAGCTGCATGATGATTTCCGACGTGAATGCGTCATAAAGACACGCGGCGTCGATATCGTCGGGCCCGAGTCCGGACATGGCATAGACACGCGCCGCCGCCATTTCCATCTCTGGCAACGACAGCAGGTCGTCGCGGTAGTAGCTGGTCATCTGCTCCTGCCCTCGGGTCGAGGCCTGGGTGACACCGCGAATGACCGCAGGTCGGTGCCGCAGGTCGCGGGCGCGCTCGGCGCTGGTGATCAGGATAGCGCACCCACCGTCTGTCTCCTGGCAGAAATCGTACAGGCACAGCGGGTCGGCGATGCGTTTCGCAGCCAGGTACTGCTCCATGGTCAGCGGCTTGCCGTAACCGTAGGCGCGCGGGTTGCGCAGGGCGTGAGTGCGCTGCGAGATGGCGACGCGCCCGAGATCCTCGCGGGTCACGCCGTAGGCGTGCATGTATTTGTTGGCGACCATGGCGATCCACGAACCCGGGATCAACATGCCGTAGGGCATGTACCACGACCAGTGGATCAGGTCGCTGCTGCTGATTTCACCGGAAATGCCCTGCCCCATGCGCTTGCCGGAACGGCCGTTCATGGCGCGGTAGCACACCACAGTCGTCGCCTGCCCGGTCGCGACCGCCATGGCCGCCTGGGCAATCGTCCCCACCGCCGCGCCGCCGCCGTAATTGATCTTGCTGAAGAAGGAGAGGTCGCCGGCACCCACCGCCCGCGCCACCTCGATCTCGTCAGTGGAATCCAGGGTGTAGCTCACCAGTCCGTCAATGGCGCTGGGCGCTATCCCCGCGTCATCACAGGCCGCCTTGATGCACTGCGCGGCGAGCGACAGTTCCGAGACGCCGGAGTGCCGGGAAAACTCAGTGGTGCCGATGCCGGCAATCGCCGTCTCGTTTTTCAGTGAAATGGGCATCAGGCGCCTCCGGCCAGGCGGAACACCGGGAGGCTGAAACCATCCGGGTCGCGCTGGATATGCAGGGCGACCGGGAGGCCGAAATCCACCGCCTCGGGTGCGCAGTCGATGAGTTGCGAAGTGAGGCGCGTGCCCTCCTCCAGATCCACCAGGATGATGATCAGGGGATAGGTGTAACCCGGAAACTGCGGGTGATGCAGTACGGTGAAGCTGCAGATGGTGCCCCGGCCGCTCGCTTCCACCGCATCCCACTTGAGCGAGTGGCAGTCGCCGCACATCGGGCGCGGCGGATGGCGCAACGTGTTGCAGCCCAGGCAGCGCTGTATGCCCAGCTTGCCCTCCTCGGCCATGCGCCACCACCAGGCGTTGTCCAGCCCCATAGGGGGCTTGATGCGGGTCGCGGCCACAGCCTAGACCTCGAGCGCGCGGAACCCGAGGCTGTCGTCCTCGGCGAGCAGGCGGCCCAACTCCACCAGCTGCTGGCTCGCGTTGCCCAGCGAGTAGCTGATCAGTTTGGCCAGCAGGAAAAAGCGGTGGATGGGGTAGTCGACATCGGCACCCATACCGCCGTGCAGGTGCTGCGAGGTGGACACCACGCGGTGCGCGGCATCGCAGGCCCACCACTTCGCTGCCCGCACCTCGGCGCGCGCGTCCAGGCCTTCGCTCAGGCGCCACAGCGCCAGCCAGTACGTGGAGCGGATACCCTCCACGTCGATATAGCTGTCCGCCATGCGCATCGCCAGCGCCTGGAAACTTCCCAGCGGCACGCCGAACTGCTTGCGCTCGGTAACAAAAGCCGCTGTGCGGTGCATCGCCTCCTCGGTCACGCCGAGCTGCAGCGCACAGTGGCCGATATTCGCGCGCTGCTCCAGCCACGTCAGGATCTCATCGCCCTGGCCGGGCTGACCGAGTACGTCCTCGGCGCTGACGTTGACCTTATCTAGCGTCAGGTGCGCGGCACGCGCACCGGACAGCCCGATGTCCACCGGCTGCAGGCTGACGCCGGCGGCGCGCGTGTCGACGATGAACACACTCCTGCGGCCGCCATCGTCCTCCGCCGGCACCAGGATGAAATCCGCCGCCGCGCCGTCCGGCACCACGGCCCGGCTACCACTCAACACCCAGCCCGTACCGGCTGCCTTCGCCGCCACGGGTGTGGCGAGCGCCGCGTTCATGCCGAGTTCCGCAATTGCGGCGGTGAATTTGGACGCGCCGGCTGAGAGTGCCGTCAGGTGCCGCTGTTTCTGCGGCTCGGAGCCGAACTCGGCAATGGGCAGCCCACCCAGCACCAGCGAGGCAAAGAGCGGCACGGGCGCCACGCGCCGGCCCGCTTCCTCCAGCACCAGGCACAGTTCGATCAGGCCGAGGCCAACGCCGCCGGCGGATTCAGGAATGGCGACGCCCAGCAGACCCTGCTCGGCCAGCGTCTGCCACAGCGGTTCGTCGTAGGCCGCGCCAGTGCGGGAAAACGCCAGCAGGAATTCATCCGTGGCGCGGTCGGTGAAGATCTGGTTCGCCAGGCCGCGGATTGCGTCCTGCTCCTCGCTGAATGTGAAATCCATGACGCGATACCTCAGTGTGTCCTGGCCATGGCGGCCAGATTGCGGGTGTATTGGAGCTGCTTTTCATCCGGGTGCTGCAGGAACAGCGCGCGATAAAACATCGTGGTGAGTAATTCCGTAAACGCCTCGACTGAGAGCCGCGCGGCGCGCAGGGTCGTGCTTTCATTCATGAAGTACTCCCGCATCAGGCCCTCGCCTATGCCGGCCAGCGCGTACACCACCATCAGCGCCTGGTGCTTCCTGAAGCGCACATCGGGAAACAGCTTTGGCATGTGCTCTACCAGCCACATGAGCTGGCTGCGGTAATTCTCCCGCAACTGTGCGGAGAACGCTTCGTCTTCGTCCGCCATCTGCAACAGGCAGCGCATGACACCGGGGCGCTTGGCGTAACTGCGTACGATCACGAGGTTGTGCGCGTAGATACGCGCATACCAGTCGCCGCGCGCCACATGCTTCTCGACCGCGAGCGGATCGTTGCTCGCCATGGCGAAGTCGGTCAGCACCTCCAGCGTCAGCGATTTCAGATCCTTGAAATAGTGGTAGAACAACCCCTGGGCGACTCCGGCCTCGGCGGTGACATCGCTGATGCGCATTTTGTGGTAGCCCTCGCGCTCCAGCACCGCGAGGGCAGCCTTTTTCAGGCCGGCGCGGGCGCGCTCCCCGCGCGCACTGCGTGCGCTGGTGGATTTTACTGCCCTTGTCGACGCGGCTTTCATGGGGCGACAAAATAGTTGAATTTGAATTCAAAATCAATATGATGGCAGGGCTGAATTACAGGGGGTGCGCCCGATGTTCGTCAACTACACCGAAAGCCAGAGAGAACTGCGCCGGGAATTCCGCGCGTATTTTTCCAACCTCGTCAAGCCCGAGTACCGCGAAGCGCTGCGCAGCGCCGAGAGCGGCGATCTGTACAAAACCCTGGTGCGGCAGCAGGGCAAAGACGGCATGCTGGCCGTCGGCTGGCCCGAGGAATACGGCGGCCGGGGCCTCAGCGAGAGCGAACAGTTGATCCGCTACGAGGAGGCGCTGCTGGCCGGCGCACCCACGCCGTTCGTCACGCTCAACACGGTCGGCCCGGCAATCATGAGCAAGGGCACGCCCGAACAGAAAGCACGCTTCCTGCCCGGCATCGCCGCGGGCGAATTGCACTTCTGCATCGGCTATACGGAGCCGGGCGCGGGCACCGACCTCGCCGCGCTGACCACGTCGGCCGTGCGCCACGGCGATCACTACGTGGTGAACGGCAACAAGGTCTTCACCAGCGGCGCCGAGGGCGCGGACTACGTCTGGTTGGCGGCCCGCACCGACCCGACCGCGCCGAAGCACAAGGGCATTTCCATCCTCGTCGCCGACACCAAAGACCCCGGATTTTCGTACGGGCCGATCCACACGATGGGCGGCGTGCGCACCAACGTCACCTACTACACCGACGTGAAGGTGCCGGTCGACATGATCATCGGTGCGGAGAACGGCGGCTGGCGCCTGATCACCGAGCAACTGAACCACGAGCGCATCGGCCTCGCTGCCTGGGGCATACAGGGCTGGAAGATTTTCCGCGCGGCGCTGGAATGGGCGCGCACGACCCGCAATGCGCAGGGGGTGCGCATCATCGACGACCCGGGCGCGCAGCGCAACCTCGCCGAGGTCTACGCCCACCTGGAAGCCATGCGCGTCATGAACGCGCGCATGTCGTGGCAACTGGACCAGCACGAGATGAACCCGGTGTTCCCGTCGGCCATCAAGGTGTACTCCACCGAGAAAATGCTGGAGCTGTGCCGCCTGCTGATGGACGTGGTGGGCCCGCACGCGCTGATCGCCGCCGGCAGCGAGGGCTCGGTGTTGGACGGCAACCTGGAACACGAGTATCGTCGCGCCACGATCAACACCTTCGGCGGCGGCGTCGTCGAGGTCCTGCGCGGCCTGGTGGCCACCCACGGGCTGGGCATGCCCCAGCACCGCTGAGCGCGATGCGCCAGCAATCCAAGGACAAGAGGAGCTTTTCCCGATGACAGATGAAGCGCAAAAGGCCCTGGAAGCCGAGATCTATGCCTTCGTGGGCCGCGAGGTCTGTCCGCCGACGCCGGCGAAGGATGCCGTGAACCCCGCGATGATCCGCCAGTGGACCGAGATCATCGGCGATGCCAACCCGGCCTACACCAACGCGGACTGGGCGGCGAGCAGCGCGCGTGGCAAGACCATCGCGCCGCCGGCGATGATGTACGTGTGGGGACAGGAAGGCTTCGCGGTGACGACCGGCCGCCCGAGCGATGCGCAGGCCGATCTCGTCAACCTGTTCAACCGGCACGGCTACACCGGCGTGCTCGGCACCAACGTCCGGCAGGAGTATGTCAGGGAAGTGAGCCCGGGCGACACGGTGACGATGCGCATGACCATCGACAACATCTCCGAGCGCAAGACCACCGGCCGCGGCCCCGGGTACTTCTTCGAAACGCTGGCCACGTTCACGAACCAGCACGGCGAGACGATCGGCACGCAGCGCTTCAAGGTGCTGAAGTTCATCCCGAAGGAGCAGCCGGCTGCGGCTGCCAGCGAGCAGGCGTTGAAAGTCCCGACGCGCATCGCCTCCGTGCGCGGCCACGACAACGGCTGGTGGTGGGATGCGGTGGACGAAGGCCGCGTGCTGATCCAGCGCTGCAAGGATTGCCAGACGCTGCGCCACCCGCCCCGCCCCATGTGCGGCGTGTGCCAGTCCATGGCGTGGGATTCCGTCGAGTCCCTGCTTGACGGCGAGGTGCTCTCCTACACCTGCGTGCGCCACCCGAAGGTGCCCGGCTATCCGAATGACCCGATCTGCGCGGTCATCCGCCTCGGCGAGGGCACCAATCTCGTGTCCAACGTGGTCGGCTGCGGGTACGACGACGTGTTCATCGGCATGAAGGTCAAGGGCAAGGTCGAGAAAGTCGATGAGAAGACCTTCCTGCCACAGTTCTACCCGGCGTAACTCTTACCAGAACCATCAGGAACGCATTGATGAGCACTTACAAGACACTGACCTGCGCCGATGTTGCCGTCGGCGACAAACTGCCGCCGCTGGCGATCGACATCACCACCTCGCTGGTGGTGTGCGGCGCGCTGGCCACCCGTGATTTCGAACCGGTGCACCACAACAAGGCGGCCGCCCAGGCCACCGGATTGCCCGACGTGTTCATGAACATCCTCACCAGCCAGGGACTGATGACGCGCTACGCCACCGACTGGAGCGGCCCCGAGGCCGTGGTGAAATCCGTCGACCTGCGCCTCGGCGCGCCGAACGTGCCGGGCATGGTCATGACGCTGACCGGCGAAGTGACAGGCAAGGACGAGCGCACCGGCCTCGTCGAACTCGCCGTGACCGGCGAGAACAACATCTGGGGCATGCACATGCAGGGCACCGTCCAACTCACACTGCCGCAGGGGGCCTGAGCCGTGGTTGCGAACATCAAGGACAAGGCCGTCATCGTCGGCGTCGGCAACACAAAGTTTAGCAAGGACTCGGGCGTGTCGGAACTGTCGCTCGCCGCGCAGGCGGTGAAGGCTGCGATCGATGACGCGGGCCTGAAACCCACCGACATCGACGGCTTTGCCACGTTCACGATGGACGCCAACGACGAGATCGAGGTCGCGCGCACCGTCGGCACGGGCGAGATGACCTTCTGGGGCCGCTCGCACTACGGCGGCGGCGCCGCCACCGGCAGCCTGCACCAGGCGGTGATGGCGGTCGCCACCGGCATGGCCGAGTGCGTGGCGGTGTTCCGCGCCTTGAACGGCCGCTCCGGCCACCGCTTCTCCGCCGGCGTGTCCGAGGGCGTGATGACCGCCGACATCATCCACTGGGGCTGGTACATGCCGTACGGCCTGCTGACGCCGGCCAGCTGGGTCGCGATGTTCACGCAGCGCTGGATGCACCTGACCGGCGTCACCAAGGACGCGCTGTTCGAGGTGGCCCACACCACGCGCAACTACGCCGTCAACAACCCGAACGCATTCTTCTACCAGCGCCCGTTCGACCGCGCCGAGTACGACGCCGCGCGCATGATCTGCGACCCGCTGCAACTGTTCGACTGCTGCCAGGAGAGCGACGGCGCGTCCTGCGTGATCGTCACCACGCCGGAGCGGGCGCGCGACCTGAAGCAGACGCCAGTCGCCGTGCGCGGCGTCGCGCAGGCCGCGGCGCCCGACCAGGAGCAGATGACCTCCTTTTACAGGGAGGAATTCGCCGCGATCCCGGAGATGGAGATCGCCGCGAGGAACTGCTACGCGATGAGCGGCCTGAAGCCCGCCGACATCGACGCCGCCGTGATCTACGACGCGTTCTCCCCGATCGTGCTGTGGCAGATGGAGGCCTGGGGCTTCTGCGGCTTCGGCGAGTCCGGCGATTTCGTGCTGGACGGTGCGATGCGGCCGGATGGGCGCCTTCCCACCAATACCCACGGCGGGCAGCTCTCCGAGGCGTACATCCACGGCGTCAACGGCATCGTGGAGGCAACGAAGCTGGTGCGCGGCACGTCACTGAACCAGCCGAAGAAAACGGTCGAGCATGCGCTGGTCACTTCAGGCGTCGGCATCCCGACCGGCGGCGCGCTGTTGGGCAAGATGCACTGACGCTGTCCCTCCCCTTCCCACGCTGCCTTGTTTAACGGCAGCGTAGGGGCCGCCTCCCTGCGACCGTATCGGATCAATCGCGACGCACCCACCGGCCCATCCGGACGTGGCCTTTTCCTGCGACTGAGCACAGGCTGGCTCGTTCGATCCACGTCAGCTCCGGGATGGGACAAGCGTGTTGGCATACGGCAGGGAAGGTCTTCGCAAAACCACCTACGAACGCCATCAACCGGAACAGACGCTGCTCTACCGGCTCGTCGAAGCGCACTACCCTGCACTT
>CAYWWD010000028.1:0-41907 GCA_964461965.1 uncultured Halioglobus sp.
TCACCCACGACCGCTACTTCCTCGACAACGCCGCCGAATGGATCCTGGAACTGGATCGCGGCCGCGGCATTCCCTACGAGGGCAATTACTCGGACTGGCTGGACGCCAAGGAGCAGCGACTGGAACAGGAGAAGCGCCAGGAAGCCTCCCACCAGAAAGCGATAAAGGCGGAGTTGGAGTGGGTACGCAGCAATCCCAAGGGGCGGCAGGCCAAGAGCAAGGCCCGTTTGCAGCGCTTCGAGGAACTGCAGTCACAGGAGTTCCAGAGCCGAAATGAGACCAACGAGATCTACATCCCGCCGGGGCCGCGCCTTGGCGACAACGTGATCGACGTGAAAAATCTGTCCAAGAGTTATGGCGACCGGCTGTTATTCGACAAGGTCAGTTTCACCGTACCCAAGGGCAGCATCGTCGGTATCATCGGCGCCAATGGCATGGGCAAGTCCACCCTGTTCAAGATACTGATGGGCGTGGAGCAACCGGACGGCGGCGAGGTCACCGTAGGTGAAACTGTAAAGCTGGGCTATGTCGACCAGTCCCGCGACGACCTCGATGGCGGCAAGACGGTGTGGGAGGAACTTTCCGACGGGCTGGATATCATCCGTATCGGCAACTATGAAGTGCAGTCGCGCTCCTACGCCGGCCGCTTCAATTTCAAGGGTTCGGACCAGCAAAAATTCGTCAAGGATCTCTCCGGCGGCGAACGCAACCGGCTGCATCTGGCCAAACTGCTGAAACAGGGCGCCAACGTGTTGCTGCTGGACGAACCGACCAACGACCTCGACGTAGAGACCCTGCGCGCGCTGGAAGAGGCACTGCTGGCGTTCCCGGGCGCGATCATGGTGATCTCGCACGACCGCTGGTTCCTCGACCGCATCGCCACGCACATCCTCGCCTACGAAGACGACGGCGGTGTGGTATTTCACGAAGGCAACTTCACTGACTACGAAGCCGACCGCAAGGCCCGCCTCGGCGCCGCCGCCGATCAACCGCAGCGGCTGAAGTACCGCAAACTCAAGTAGCACGCTATGCCAGACCTGATCTTTGAAAAGCGCAACCACATCGCCTACCTCACGCTGAACCGGCCAGAGCGGCGCAATACCTATAGCTGTGAAATGATGGTGCTGCTGGCCCAGGCCTGGCAGGAAATCCGCGACGACCGGGACCTGCGCGTCGTGCTGCTGACCGGCGCGGGCACGGAAGCATTCTGTGCCGGCGGCGACCTGAAGCACTTCATCCCGTTCCTGACCGGCGCCAGACAGCCCGAAACCGAGTACGAGAAGAGCATCGTCAACGATCCGCAACAGGTTTTGATCGCGCTGCTGCGCCCCTTTGAGTTCTACAAACCCATCGTCGCCGCAGTAAACGGTGACGCCATTGCCGGCGGCATGGAGTTGTTGCAGGCCACGGACATTCGCGTGGCCGCGGACACCGCACGTTTCGGCCTTGCTGAAGCGCAGCGCGGCCTGGCGCCCGGCGGCGGCTCCATGACGCGGCTGGCGCGCCAGATTCCCTACGCCAAGGCCATGGAAATATTGCTGACTGGCGATCATATGTCCGCGCGCGACGCGCTTTCATGGGGATTCGTCAATGACGTGGTGCCGCAGGACCAGGTACTGGCACGCGCCGCAGAATTCGCCGATCGACTCTCGCGCAACGGCCCGCTGGCGATCAGGAAGATCAAGGAGTGCGTGATCCGCACCAGCGGCGTTCCGCTCCACGAGGCGTTCTCCATCGAGGATGCCATCTCGGCGGAGGTCATGATGTCCAGGGATGCGCGCGAAGGACCACGCGCCTTCGTGGAAAAGCGCGAACCCAACTTCCGCGGTGAATAGGCTTCGCAAACCCACCTGCGTGGCGTTATAGTGGCTGTGAAGTCAGGGGGAACCAGAACGCCATCATGACAAAAAATTTTTCCGAAAAACGCCGCTTCACCCGCGTTGAACTGGCCCTGCCGGTGGAAGTTCACCAGGGCGGAAGCATGTGGCAGCAGCAACTCATCGATATCTCCTTAACTGGCGTAGCCACCGACCAGCCCGCGCAGTGGGATGCGCAATACAACGAACCCTTCACTCTTGTCATCACGGTCGACGAAGACACCACACTGGAACTGCACGCCTACCTGCAACACGTCGAGGCGGGGCGATTGGGATTTTCCGTGCAGCATGTGGACCGGGAGAATATGGAGCCCCTGCTCGAGGTGCTGCAGGCGCATATGGACCTCGCAACGCTGGAAGAAGAACTTTCGTTGCTCGGCAACTAGTCCGGCGACCTCACGCCAGCCGGGTATCGCCGATCCGGATCCTGTCCTGCCACGCAAAAACGTGAAACGCTACCCGGAACGCGCACGCGCAGCGGTTTTCGATCCCGGCGGCGGTGGTGTTGGAACGTCCGCCGGAATACGCACCGCCAGGTCTTCGTGGATTCCCATTTCCTCGACCAGAACGCTAAAACGATCCGCGTCGTTGAGCGGCGTTGTATGAAATTCGCCGCTGGCGTTGATTTGAACGCGCTTGCCTTGAGCAATCCCCACCGTGCTGTCGCCCTTGATCAGGCGCACATACAGCTCGTAATTGAAGGGGCTCCAAGCACGCGTCGCCTCATAGCGTTGCTCGAAATCGTCCCGCGTCGCCGAGGTGTAATCGATCCGGCAGTCCATGCCCTCGCGCAGATGGAGCGGCAGCCAAGTCACCGTATAGTGTCCGCTCTCGCAACCAAGACGCACGCCCCAGGCCGGATTGTGGATGCGCGTATCCGAGCAGCCCTGCTCATCCAACGGCAGCGGCTCGGAATGCAGGATAGAGGCGTCAACGAGGTATCGTGATGCGCCGAAGCTGACGATGACCGTGCCGTGGTTAGGCGGCAGGTCGGGCGCGACCAGCATGGTGGCAACGCCACGGCTGGCATCGAAACCCAGCGCCGTCAGCAGCGCATGGAGGCCGCCGTTACCCGACCAGCAGGTGCCACCACTCCCCCAACGCAGCCAGCTCTCGAAGAAAACGTCGGGGCTGCCGCCTGCGAGAGGCCCCGGAGCACGGCTTCTGACATCGATCAGCTTCAGCGAGTTGTCGAACGGGATCTTGCGACACCAGGCGTGATAGAACACGCCCAGCCCCGCCAGATCTACTGTCGGTTTATCGATTTCGAGTTTATCGAGCACCTGCCGGACCAGAATACCGGATAACGATGTTTCATCCCGGGACATACGCGCGCTCCTGCTTCACGATTGGATGGGACAGCCAGTCTGCCCTCAGATCAGATAGACGATCCGTCACTACTCCAGGGCCGCCAACGCATCGGCCAGTTTCGCTACCGCCGTCACCTGCATGCCCCTGATCTCGCCCTTGGGCGCGTTTCCCCGAGGCACGATGGCGCGGCGGAAGCCGTGCTTGGCCGCTTCCGCCAATCGCTCCTGGCCATTAGGCACCGGGCGGATCTCGCCGGAGAGACCCACCTCGCCAAAAACCACCAGGTCGCGCGGCAGGATGCGATCCCGGTAGCTGGAGACGATGGCCAGCAGCAGCGCGAGGTCTGCGCTGGTCTCCAGCACCTTGACGCCGCCAACCACATTTGCGAATACGTCCTGGTCGCCGACGTGAAGACCGCCATGGCGGTGCAAAACCGCCAGTAACATGGCCAGCCGGTTCTGCTCCAGGCCAACCGCCAGCCGGCGTGGATTGCCCAGCTGGCTGTCGTCCACCAGCGCCTGGATTTCTACCAGCAGCGGCCGGGTACCCTCCCATACCACCATCACGGCGCTGCCCGAGGCCGGCTCACTGCCGCGGTCGAGAAAAATCGCGGATGGATTTTTGACCTCGCGCATGCCCTGCTCGGTCATGGCGAATATGCCTAGCTCATTGACCGCGCCAAAGCGGTTTTTCTGTCCGCGCAACGTGCGAAACCGCGCATCATCGCTGCCCTCGAGCAGGATGGAGCAATCGATCATATGCTCCAGCACCTTGGGGCCGGCCAGGGAGCCATCCTTGGTGACATGGCCAACCAGCAGCAGCACGGTACCGGTCTGCTTGGCATGGCGGATCAGGCAGGCGGCACACTCGCGCACCTGCGAGACACTGCCGGGCGCCGAGGCGATGTCATCGGTATGCACCACCTGGATGGAATCCACCACCATCACCCTGGGCTGGATCTCCTGCGCGGCGGCAATGATCGCCTCGACGTTGGTCTCTGACATCAGCCGCAGTCTGTCCATCGGTAACTGTAAGCGCTGCGCGCGCATGGCGACCTGCTGCGGCGATTCCTCGCCAGTGATATACAGGGCCTCCATGTCGCGCGCGAGGTGGCACAGGGTCTGCAGCAGCAGGGTACTCTTACCGGCGCCCGGGTATCCGCCGACCAGAATGGCCGAACCAGGCACCAGTCCGCCACCCAGCACACGGTCAAACTCCTCCGCGCCACTGGAAAAACGCGGCAACGCCTGCAGGTCGATATCCTTGAGTACCCTGGCGCTGGCCAGCGCGCCGCTGAATCCGGCGCGCCTGCCGCTCGCTGCCGTTGTGCCCCGACCCGGGCTCCTGGCTGGACCGAGTTTTACCTCCGCGAGCGTGTTCCACGCGCCGCAATCGCTGCATTGTCCCTGCCACTTCACGTAGTCGGCGCCGCAATCATTGCAGACAAAGGCGGTTTTCTGTTTTGTCACCGGTTATCCAGACGCTTATACAGGGGAAGCGGTATCCTACCAGACTGGCGGTGCGGTTCTGGCATTACACGTTCCACTTTTTCTACCAACCATTCACTGGTCGTGGAAACGGCGCCTGTGTCTTGTCGTGATCGGCAAAATTCAGCGCGCCCGACAACCGTTTTTCTGTACCTTCGCCGTATAAAAGAGTGATAAAGTCGGCCGGCGCTTGTATTTGGTACTTCGAACGATGACGAGCAACAGAACTGCAAATTCCGAGGTGCTGCAACAGGCACAAACTCTCATCGAGGGAGGTTCGTGGGACGAGGCTATTGCAGCGTTGACGGCGGCCAACCGCAAATCTGCGAATGCCGAAGTTGAAACTGCCTTGGTCAAACTTCGCCACCTCGCATTTGACGCTCAGGAACGCCCTGCGCCGACAACGGATTGGCCACCACCAGTACCCGATCATTTCCCGGAAACGTCGTCGATACCCGAAATTGCGGCCACCGATCTGTCAGTCGATGCCGTGCGGTCGGCGATCCTTCATCACGGCTCCATTGTAGTGCGCGGACTGTTTTCACCACAGCTCAGTGAGATGATTCGAATGTCGATAGATGCGGCATTCGCCGGCGCTGAGGCGGTGGTCGGCCAAAAGACTTTCGAACCCACACCCTGGTTTACACATTTCGAACCGGCAAATGATATCGACTACAGTCTGGGCGCGCTTGAACGGCATTTCGTCCGCTTCGGCGCGGGTGTACTGGCCGTCGACTCACCCCGCGCGTTGTTTCATTACCTCGAATGCTTGCACACTATCGGGTTCCAAACATTTCTCCACGAGTACTTTGGCGAACGACCCGCGCTCTCCGCCAAGAAATCAACACTGCGGCGCACTCCACCCAATGCCTCGGCCGGTTGGCACCAGGATGGCGGCTATTTCCAGGCCGAAGTACGCGCGTTAAATCTCTGGGCGGCATTCAGCCGCTGCGGTGTCGATGCGCCCTCGATCGATATGTTCGCAAGGCGCTTTGATCATATCGTCCAGCGTGGCGTGCCTGGCGTCGCGAAAAGCGATGCGGTGAGCAACGAGTCGGCCGCTGATTACGGATTGGAGCACGCTGTGCGACTGATGTTTGAACCAGGTGACGCTCTGCTGTTCGACGAGATGGCCTTGCATCGAACTGGCGTAGACGAGTCCATGACCAGCAGCCGGTATGCTGTGGAAATGTGGTTCTTCGCAGCTTCGATGTTCCCGCACGAGCAGATACCACTATATCTATAGCACTCAGCTGTCCGGCGCGGAACCGCGTGCTGCAAGCGTGTTGGTACATTCCGGGGCGCCAATGCAACGAATGCGGTATCCTACTCCCCGCGATACAACCCCGGAACCACGATGTCCGATTCCGCCCTGACTCCCGAACGCCAGCTGCAGTTTTCCCCGCTGCTGGCGGCGACTATTGGGCTGGAGGAGGCGATACTCCTGCAACATCTGCAGCACCTGTTCGACCACCGCACTCCACAATTGCGCCGTGGCTTCGCCTGGCTGGAAATCGAGCTCGCCTACTTGTTGCGTAGCCTGCCGTTCTGGGGCGCCGAAGACCTGCAGCGCATTACCCGCAGCCTCGCGGACAAGGGCGTTCTACTGCTCGATTCACCGCCACTGCTCACCGCCGGGCGGCTGGTGTTTGCCGTCAACGAGCCGGCGCGCGTGGGCTCTGCCGCACCAACTGCACCTGAGCCGACCGCGCCGGGCCGGCGCAGCGCTACCCTGTTACCCGCGCGCTGGTCTCCCGGCGAAGACCTGCTGCAGCTGTTGCACATGAACCACAATATCCCGCGCCAGTTCGCCCTGGAACAACTGGAGGATTTTGTCTATTACTGGCGCGAGCGCGGCGAAACCAGCCACGCCTGGGAAAACAAATTCCGCCAGCAGGTCATCAACGCCTGGCGACGCCAGCAGCAGGGCCAGGCGGAAGCCTTCCGCATCACGGAGGCAGCGCCGCTGGACCGGAACTGGCGGCCGAGCGCGGATGCACTGGAAATCCTTGCGCGCGGCGACATGGCTCGCGACTTCATCGAGCAGGCCATCCCCGAGTTCATCCTCTACTGGCGCGAGCGCGGCACAAATCCGAAGGAACTCAACTCCAAGTTCATCCAGCACCTGCGCATCCAGTGGGCGAAGTACACCTCCAGCCTGGAGCACAGCACTGAACCGAAGCGCATTACCGAGCGCTGGCAGCCGGCCGAGGACGTGTTCGACATCCTGCGCCTGTGCCACATCGATGTCGATTTCGCACGGTCACTGCTGCCGGAGTTCATCGTATACTGGCGCGACAGCAACCAGGCTCATACATCCTGGAACAGCAAGTTCCTGCAACATGTGAAGTACTGCTGGGCCAAGCGCCACCAGATCGACTACGCGGGAGAGAGTCATGCCGGACAGCACGGAACTCGTACAACGGGTCGCACAAGAGATCGCAGCCTCGAGCAGGACCTCACCGATACCTCCTGGGCAGACTGAACCTGCCCGCCGACCATCGACGGAAGCGCATGTCGAGGCGCTGAACCAGGTCTTTGCCCTGTTCCGCCTCAATTATCACAACCAGTATTACGCGGCCTACCCGAACGACGAGCAGCTCCGGCAGATCAAAAAACTGTGGCTGGAATCGCTGTCGGACTACCCGGTGGAACACATCCTCCGGGGCGCGCGACACGCCATCGAACACAGCGAATACCTGCCGACACTCAACCGCATGCTGGAATGCTGCCAGCAGGGGCTTGCTGAACTCGGCCTGCCCGCGCCCTACGACGCGTTTGTCGAAGCCTGCCACGCACCCTCGCCAAAATCCGCCCAGCGCTGGAGCCACCCGGCAGTCTATCTCGCCGGTCACGACAGCGACTGGTTCTTTCTGGCGAACAACCCCGAGCGCAAAACCTGGCCGGTATTCAAGGAGCGCTACGAGAAGTACTGCGCGCGCGTGCTGCGCGGGGATGTGCTGGAAATTCCCGCGCCAGCCGTGCTCGAAAAAATACCCGAAGCGCCGCTGAGCCGCGACGAACAACTGACCCGGATGCGCAAGCTGCGAACGCAGGTCGGGCTTTAACTTCCCGACGGATGCACCAAGCGCACCGGCATGCGGGACAGCCGTTCAAACAACCGCTGCTCTGAGTGGATCGGCCACCAGTCGTAGAGAAAAATATTGATGGGGTGCCACAGCGCGACCCAGCCGCCGATCACCACGCTCTCCTGCACCAACCAGGCAT
Organism: uncultured Halioglobus sp.; assembly: GCA_964461965.1. Taxonomy (GTDB): domain Bacteria; phylum Pseudomonadota; class Gammaproteobacteria; order Pseudomonadales; family Halieaceae; genus Marimicrobium. Next base: position 7,904 of record CAYWWD010000028.1, read on the forward strand.
AATTCTCGTTCCTGACCAGTCCACCGATAAAGTCGCTGATAAAAATTGCGGCGGCGAGAAAGATAACCCCGATAACCAGGCTGATGCGACCCTCCCTGAGCAGTTTTTTCAATGCACGCTGTTTTGCCAGCGCTCGCCGCTGGAAACTTGAGTGCATGGCGTCGCTGATCATTCCGGCGCTATGTTCTGTCGCAGTTGCCTGTTTAATCGTGACCACCAGTTCCAGCGGTGTATCCGGCGCAACTTCCTGTGCCCACGCAACGATATAGTCGACCACCTCAGGATCGAGGTCGCGCTCGTGAAAGGGTGCCGGATCCATGAAATTGAAGAGCTGCATCGGATCGGCGATGCCGAGTTCCAGCGATGCAACTTTGGATTTCGCGGCGTTCAACGTCGGATCGCTCACAGATCGCGAAACCCGGGCAGACGCAGGGTCGACGGGCCGCCGACGTGCAATGTGACCTCAACCGGCACATCGACCGGGACCAGCCTGACCGGCTCTCCCGCGCTCACACGCACCCGGACGCGGTGACCCGCGGCGAAGCGGTAGTGCTGCGCCCGGATGGGGATTTGGTAGTCAGTCTCGACACCGGGCTCAACCGGCACAGGATCGGTATGTGACAAGTGATGGCTGGCGGCAAGAAAGCCGTCATTCACCAGCACTTCGGTGCCATCCGCCGCCACATCGAGCAGTTCGATGTAGAAATGCGCATCCGGCGCATCCAATGAAGCGCGCAGCACCAGCGTCGGATGACCCAACAGGACCTCGTCCCGGGCGAGAGCGTTCGAGGTGAACGTGGCCTCGCCGGACAGCGCGTCCGGCGAATCGGGTTCGTAAAAGCTGACGGTCGCCGGGCCGGTTGCGGCCGCGCCCAGCGATCCATTCGCCCCGAGCAGGAAACGCGGGGCACCGCTGCCGGTGGGGTCCCAGCCTGTGACCTTGCGCCAGCCAGCCCCTGTGCCCCTCGGCCCCTCGAACGAGACGAACGTGGGCGTCGCGGGAATGGGGACATCGGGAAGGTCCATCACCCAGTGGTCGAACCAGGCCAGCAGCACTCCGGAGGGGAGCGGGACCGCGGGGCAGTCGCAGAGCGCCACGACATAGTTATGCGGCCATGGGCCGTAGATTGCCCAGGTTCGCTCAGGTAGCGCCTCGATGCTGGCCAACGTACCCGAGCGGAAGTAGCCGTCCAGCCAGCCGCCGATGGTGAGCACCGGTATCGCGATCTCTCCTACACGCTCCACAATCGCTCGGTCCTGCCAGTAGTCGTCGTAGGTGGGATGGGCCCGGGCCACCGCGTATTCGGCCGCCGTATCGATGGCGCCCGCGCTCAGTCCTGCAGCGATCCCCGGCCAATTGTCGATGGATCCACCTTCGGTCGATTTGATGCCGCCGGGGTAGATTACATCGCGATAGAGATCACCGGGCGGTTGCATCGGTGCCACTGCGCGCAGATGCGTTGCGCCCTCGACGGCCGCCCCGTAGCTGGTCTGTCCCCCATAGCTCTCGCCGAACTGGCCGACTCGACCGTCCGCGAAGGGCTGGGTAGCCAGCCACTCCACCAGGTCATGCGCATCCCGACCGTCCTGGCTGGACATGGCGTGCAGCCAGGCACCCCCCGAGCGGCCCGTGCCGCGCAGGGTACACACCAATGTGTTGTAGCCGCGCGTGGCAAAGAAATCGGCCTCCTCGCGAAATTTTCCGGCGAGCAAAACATAGGGCGTGAATTCCACCACCAGCCCCGGAAACTGGCCGTCGGCGGGAGCACCGTCGAGCGCGGGACGCGTGATTTCGCAACCGAGCGTGACGCCGTCGCGCATGGGAACGTCGACGGCGTTGCGGATAACCTCATACGTCGGCGCGCGCGTGTAGGACCACCAGTCATTATTTTCTTGCGGTACCGGTTCCGACAGCGTCTGCGACGGGAGAATCACCACCGTGCCGTCGCCGCCGTCGCCGCACGCGCTAGTGAGGCCCAACAACAGGGTAGCAACCCTGAACAGTAGCGGTTTTACCCTCACCCTATCGACCAAAGTCGTCGGAGGAACCGCGGGCCAGGTTCTCGAACCGCGTGTACTGATTGATGAACGCCAGGCGGCAAACGCCGATGGGGCCGTTACGCTGCTTGCCGATGATGATCTCGGCAATGCCCTTCTCTGGCGAATCTTCGTGATAGACCTCGTCGCGATAGATGAACATGATCACATCCGCGTCCTGCTCGATGGCGCCCGATTCGCGCAGGTCGGAGTTGACCGGACGTTTGTTGGGTCGCTGCTCCAGGGCGCGGTTCAGCTGTGAGAGCGCGACCATTGGCACTTTGAACTCCTTGGCGATGGCCTTGAGACTGCGGGATATCTCGGAGATTTCTGCGGTACGGCCCTCGGAGGCGCCGGCTACCTGCATCAACTGCAGGTAGTCCACCATGATCATACCCAGCCCGCCGTGTTCGCGCGCCACGCGCCGGGCGCGGCTGCGAACCTCGGTGGGTGTGAGCGCGGGTGTATCATCGATGTACAGTGGCACATCCTTCAGCTTGGTGACGGCCGCGCTCAGTTTGGGCCAGTCCTCCTGTTCCAGCTTGCCGTTGCGCAAACGTTTGGAGTCGATGCGGCCGATGGACGACAGCATGCGAATGATCAGCGAATCCGCCGGCATCTCCATGCTGAACACCAGGATGGGCTTGGACTGGGTGAGCACGGCGTGCTCGACCAAGTTCATGGCGAAACTGGTTTTACCCATCGAGGGTCGGCCGGCCACGATCACCAGGTCGGAATCCTGCAGGCCGGAGGTCATGCGGTCCAGATCGATGAAGCCAGTGCTGAGTCCGGTGATTTCCCCGCCGGACTGGAACAACTCATCGATGCGCTCCAGCGCCGATTTCAACAAGGGGTTGATGTCGCGCGGCCCGCCCGCCTTGAATCCGTCCTCGGCGATCTGCATGATCCTGCGTTCCGCCTGATCCAGCAGTTCATCCGAGGTGCGCCCTTCCGGGTTGAAGCCGCTTTCAGCGATCTCCTGCGCGGCCTCGATCAATTTTCGCAAGCACGCGCGTTCGCGCACCACTTGGGCATAGGCGCGGATGTTCGATGCGCTGGGTGTGTTCTGCGCCAGTTCGGCAAGATAGGGCAGGCCGCCGGCCGCGTCGAGTTCACCCCGCGCTTCCAGCTTGTCGGCCACCGTAATCACATCCACCGGCTCCGACGCTTCGGCGAGCAGCGCGATCTGGCGGAAGATCAGCCGGTGCCCGGTGCGGTAGAAGTCACTGGCGCCCACCACTTCCGCCACCGCATCCCAGCCATCCGCTGACAACAACAAACCACCGAGCACGGACTGTTCCGCCTCGATGGAGTGTGGCTGCATCTTGATGCGCGCGATTTCGCCCTCCGTGGAGTAGCGAAGGTCCGGTGCGCTGCTGGGGTAATCCGGTTCAGCCATGACTGACAGTACGTTGGGGCGGGGGGTACACAGCCTAGCGGAAACGCGCAAAGATCAGAAGTGGAAACTCAGGCGAGAAGCGGCGCGCACCGGAAGGTTGCCAGCAAAGTGAACAAAAAACCACACCGGCCGGGAGGCCGGTGCCTGATCGAGGGGTCTTCGCGCCATTACTGCACCGGCGCGAAGCCAGAAGAGCCTTACTCCGGGACGACGGCGACCATCACCATCGCGGTGACATCGCCGTGCACCTGAACGGCGATCTCGAATTCACCCAGCTCGCGCAGCGGCCCACTCGGCAGGCGGACTTCGGCTTTGTCCACCTCGCAGCCACGCGCAGTGATCGCCTCGGCGATATCGCGGGTGCCGATCGAGCCGAAGAGTTTGCCTTCATCACCGGCGTTGGCGGGGATTGTCACCGATCCCAGGGCGTTGATGGCCTCGGCACGCTGTTGCGCTGAGGCGAGGTGCGCAGCAGCAGCCGCTTCCAGCTCGGCGCGACGCGCTTCAAACGCGGCGATATTGGCTTCATTGGCGGGCACCGCCTTGCCCTGCGGAATCAGAAAGTTACGGCCGAAGCCGGCTTTCACATTCACCGTCTGGCCGAGCTTGCCCAGCTTGCTGATGTTCTCCAGCAGAATGACTTCCATCTTACGTTCCTCTATTCGGGGAGGATTCTCCCACTGTTTCAACTGTCGCTATCGTCGGTGTGATCCTGCCCGTCGCGCGGACCTACCTGTGTGCCCGGCCCCGCAGGCCAGCGCTGGCGAAACTTCAACCAACTGTCGGCGATGGCGATAAATACAACCAGCAGTTTCACCAGGTCCAACAGTAGCCACACGACATAAAAGCCGACCAGCCACCCGCCGACCTGCCCGCGCACTGCCGCGCGGGCGTGTACCAGTGCCAGGCCCGCAAAACTCAGCGGGATCAGGCCGATCATCGCCCAGGTGCGGTAGCGGACACCCAGGGCGAACAGCACCAGGCTCGAGACCACCATCAACAGCGTGACCGGCACCGGGTAGTACAACGCCCGGAATTCCACGCCGAAGCCACCCGGGTTGTACAGTGCCGCCTGCCAATAGCGCGCCAGCAGCAGACACAACACCGACATCATGGCGGCTCCCGCGCCGAGCACACCGGCGAACTGCACCGCATCCGGCCGGGGCAGGATTACGGCCTGCCCGCCTGCGGAGAGCTGCTTCTCGAGCGTACTGAGCTGCTCACCAATGTACGAAACCAGCTGCCCGAGAAATTCAGCGGACAGCGTCAGCAACAACAGCCCAGTGGCCAGACCGACACCGATGGCTGCCAGCACAGCCAGCGGCAGACTCACGGTGGCTCGCAGTACCAGCGCCAGGGCAAAGGTTCCGGTCAACAGCGCCAGCGGGCCGCTATCGCCGAAGAGATACACCACCGCGCCTGCCGGCAGAAGCGCCCATAGATACAACCAGGCGCCGTGCGCCGCGCCCTTGCGCAGCGTGACCAGCGCCAGTGCCGCAGCGCTGATCCAGCAAAACAATGCACTGCCGGCACCCGCTACGATCAGTAGCAGCGCCTGCAGGCGTCCGCGCATGACAAGTTCTGCCAGGCCCTTCAGGTTGAACCTCGACTGGGCGCCGCGCGGACCAATAAATTCCTACAAGTGTGAATCCGTGTACGGCAGCAACGCCAGGAAGCGCGCGCGCTTTATAGCGGTTGACAACTGGCGCTGGTATTTGGCCTTGGTACCGGTGATACGGCTGGGTACGATCTTGCCGGTCTCGGACACATACGCCTTCAGCGTTTCCAGATCCTTGTAATCGATCTCTTTGGTGCCTTCGGCGGTAAAACGGCAGAACTTACGGCGACGGAAAAAACGTGCCATGGCGATACTCCTCTAAACCTCGATAGTCGTTACGTGACAGGAAGACTTATTCGTCGTCTGCGTCGTCGTCCGTGTCGTCGTCCGCGTCAGCGCTGCCGACCGCGCTGGCCTTAGCGGCGTCGGCGGCCTGGCGCTCTTCATAGCGGCTCTTGCGCTCGCGGCTCTCCTTCTCGGCCTTCATGATGAAGGACTCCTCGGTCACCGGTTCATCACGGCGGATCACAAGATTGCGGATAACCGCGTCGTTGTAACGAAACGTGGTGGTCAGCTCGTCCATGGCGTCATTGGACGCCTCCACGTTCATCAGCACATAGTGCGCCTTGTGGATTTTGTTGATCGGATAGGCCAACTGGCGGCGCCCCCAGTCCTCGAGGCGATGCACCTTGCCGCCGTCCTTCTGGATGGCAGTGGTGTAGCGCTCGATCATTCCGGGCACCTGTTCGGACTGGTCCGGATGGACCATGAATACGATCTCGTAGTGTCGCATGCAAAAGCTCCTTACGGGTTAATGCTACCCAGCGTAGTGGTGTAGCAAGGAGGATCGGCCACATGAAGCGACCGGGTAGATTTTAAGGCGGCGCAGTTTAACGAGTTTGCCAGACGCAGACAAGGAGATTATGCATGTGCGCCGCGCTGCCGAACCGCCTCGAACAGCGCGATGCCCGTGGCGACCGAGACATTGAGGCTGCTCACCGAACCTGCCATCGGCAGGCGCACGAGGTGGTCGCACTGCGCTTTCGTGAGGCGGCGCAGACCGGTTCCCTCGGCGCCCATAACTATTGCAATAGAAGTAGTTAAATCACTGTTATATAAGGATTTTTCAGCTCCACCGTCGGTGCCGAACACCCACACACCGCGCTCCTTCAGCGCCTGCAATGCGCGGGCGATATTGGTTACCTGGACGAAGGGCACCGCCTCGGCCGCACCGCAGGCCACCTTGCGCACCACCGGTGTGATATCCGCAGAATTATCTTTGGGCACGACGACAGCATCCACTCCGGCGGCATCGGCACTGCGCAGGCAGGCGCCGAGATTGTGCGGATCAGTGATGCCATCCAGTACCAGGATCAACACCGGTCCGGCCTTGTTTTCCACCAGCTGCAGCAGCTCGTTCTCGCGCCACAGATTGGAGGCCGGCGGCAGCGTGTCGGCCGCCGCGTCGCCGCGCAACTCGGCTATCGCACCCTGGTGACGCCCGGCAACCAGCCGATCCAGAGCGGCGCGCGCCTCCCGCACTACCGCGACACCCTGGTTGCGGGCCAGATCGTGCAATCCTGCGATGCGCTTGTCGTCGCGCCCTGCCTGCAGCACGAGGCGCAGCACCGTCTGGGGGTGTCGTCGCAGCAGGCTGTCCACCGCGTGAATGCCGTAGACGTATTGCACGCTCAACGGCGCCGCCGGAGGCCAGTTTTACCCTTTTTGCCCTGCTTGCCAGCCGCAGGTGCTTTTTTGCCCGGCGGGGATTTCCTGCCCGGCTTGTCGGATTTGCCGGCTGTATTGCTGCCCTTTGGCTTGCCTGTATCCTTGCGCGCCGGCTTGGCATCGATCAGTTCCAGGTCGATCTTGCGGTCATCCAGATCCACCCGCGCAACCTGCACCCGGACCAGTCCGCCTATCTGGAAGCCGCGGCCGGTGCGTTCGCCACTCAAGCGCTGGCGGGCTTTATCGAAGTGGTAATAGTCCGCGGGCAGAGCGGTGACGTGAACGAGGCCTTCTATAAACAAGCCTTCCAGTTCAACAAACAGGCCAAAGCTGGTCACCGCGCTGATGACGCCATCAAACTCATCGCCGACGTGATCCTGCAGATACTCGCACTTGAGCCAGGCGTCGACCTCGCGGGTGGCGTCATCCGCGCGCCGCTCCGTCATCGAGCAATGCTCACCATGCACCGCCATGGCGTGATCGTCGTAGGGAAAAATACGATTGGCCGGGATCGGCTCTGCACCTTCGATACGCAACACACCCCTGGCACGACTCGCGCGGCGAATGAGATGGCGTATGCCACGGTGCACGAGCAGATCCGGGTAGCGCCGGATCGGCGAGGTGAAATGTGCATAGGCATCGTAATGCAGGCCGAAGTGCCCCTTGTTTTCCGGCTGGTAGACCGCCTGGCTCAGCGAACGCAACAGCATGGTCTGGATCACCTGCGCGTCCTCCCGCCCCTCGATGCGCGACAGCAGCTGCTGGTAGTGAACTGGCGTTGGCTTGGCGCCGCCCCCGAGGTCCAGACCAAGTTCACCGAGGAACTTTCGCAGGCCCTCCAGCTTTTCTTCCGTCGGGCCCTCGTGCACGCGGAACACTGTAGGTAGTTTGTTGACATCGTACAGGCGCGCGGTCGCGACGTTGGCGCACAGCATGCACTCTTCGATCAGCTTGTGCGCGTCGTTGCGTACCACCGGCACGATGGCTTCGATCTTGCGCCGTTCGTCGAAGATGATGCGGGTTTCCACCGTGTCGAAATCGATTGCGCCGCGCACATCGCGTGCGCCGCGCAGCACTTTGTACAGCGTGTGAAGCCGCCTCAAGTCCGCCACCCGGCGTTTGTCCACCTCTGGGTGGCTGCCGTTTTCCAGCACGTCGTTCACCTGGGTGTAGGTCAGGCGCGCGTGGGAGTGAATGACTGCCTCATAAAAACGGTATTTGGCGAGCACACCTGCGGCGCTGAGCTCCATCTCGCACACCATGGCGAGGCGATCCACCGCTGGCTTGAGGGAGCACAGGCCGTTGGACAACGCCTCGGGCAGCATGGGTACAACCCGCGCGGGAAAATACACGGAATTGCCGCGAAGCGCCGCTTCCACATCGAGCGCGGAGCCCGGTCGCACATAATGGGACACGTCGGCGATCGCCACCCACAGGCGCCAGTTCCCGCCCTTACCCTCCTCGCAGTAAACGGCGTCATCGAAATCCCGTGCGTCTTCCCCGTCGATGGTGACGAAGGGCAGCGTGCGCAGATCGACGCGATGCTGTTTGTCCGCCTCCAGCGGCTCCGCTTCGAGCGCAGCGGCTTCCGAGAGCACATCCTCCGGCCATTCAAAAGGAATGCCGTGCGAACGGATGGCAACGTCGATCTCCATGCCCGGATCGAGGTGATCGCCGAGCACCTCGGCAATCCTGCCCTTGGCGCCGAGCTGGCGCGTGGGGTAATCGGTGATCTGGGCCGTGACGATCTGCCCGGAGCGCGCCTGGCCCTTGTCCTTCGGCGGGATAAGAATCTGCTGGGTGATACGGCCATTGTCTGGAATGACATAGCCGATACCGCTCTCCTCCTGGTAGCGGCCGACCACGGTCTGGTGCTTGCGCGCCAGCACCTCCACCACCCGCCCTTCCAGACGCCCGCGTCTATCCTCGCCCGTGACCTGCACCAGCACTTCATCGCCGTCGAACACGAAGTGCATCTGCCGGGCGCTGAGGTAGACGTCATCGCCCCCGGCCAGCGGCATCGCGAAGCCGTAACCGTCGCGGTGCCCCTGCACGCGGCAGTGCAGCAGGTTCATTTTATCGACGAGGCAGTAGGCGCCGCGGCGATTGACCAGTACCTGGCCGTCGCGCTCCATCGCGCGCAGGCGTTTCTGCAGGGCATCCACCTGCTGCGGATCTTTCAGGTTGAGCGATTCTGCGATACGGCTGTGATCTAGCGGTTGCTCGGCTTCGGTCAACAGGTCGAGGATGACCTCGCGGCTGGGGATGGGATTTTCATAGCGTGCCGCTTCACGCGCGGCATGCGGGTCGGCAATCTTGCCTTTTTTGGCCATGGGGCGGGGGTCTTCCGTGCGAACATGAGTGGGGATTAAAGGTGTGCGGGCAGTATACGCGAGGAGAGCCTACCCCGCATTAGCGGGCATTGACAAAGCCGCGCGGGAAACGTACAGTCGCCGCCCTCGGATTCCTTGGCAGGTTGTACTCCTCGCGAGGGTCTTCGATTGCCCAGATGGTGAAATTGGTAGACACGCCAGCTTCAGGTGCTGGTGCTCGCAAGGGCGTGGAGGTTCAAGTCCTCTTCTGGGCACCACTTCAGTTCTTCGTAGCAATTCCGATAATTCAGTATCCCCCGGATAACGGTAGTGGATACGCACGGCTTGTCTTGCCCCCGCGCAGCGCTGCGTTACACTGAAGCGTACAGCGGCATAGGCGGACAACGGCATGAACCTCGATCAAACCGTGGCAGTGTCCGAGCGGGTCATTGCGCAGGAGGTACTGGGCGAGACGGTCATCCTGGACCTCGAGAGCGAATGCTACTTCGGCCTGGACGCCGTGGGCACCCGCATCTGGCAATTGCTCCGCGACAGCGGTGAACTTCGCACCGTTTACAACACCCTGCTGGAAGAATACGACGTGGAGGCACCGCGCCTGCGGGCCGATCTGGAATCGTTGATTATCGATGCCTGCGCGCGCGGCCTGATCACGCTACAGAAGGCGCCGTGATCCGTGACCGACATCGCGAAAAAGGTGCACTACCGGGCCTGCAACCTGTGCGCGGCCATCTGCGGCCTCGTCATCGAAACGCAGGGCGCCCCGATTCTCTCGATCAAAGGCGACAGGAATGACCCTTTAAGCCGCAGCCACATTTGCCCCAAGGCGGCGGCGTTGCAGGAAATCCATACCGACCCGGACCGCTTGCGCTAACCCGTGCGCCGCATCACCTCGCGGCGCTGTGGCTGTTCGGCCACAAGCTGCTGTCCCCCATCTCCGACATCGACCGCAGCGATTGCTTCCTGATGCTTGGCGCCAACCCCATCGCCTCCAACGGCAGTATCTGGACGGTGCCGGATGTGAAGAAACGCTTCAGGGCACTGCAGGCGCGCGGCGCTAAACTGGTGGTGCTGGACCCACGCCGCACGGAGACTGCGGAAGTCGCCAGCGAGCACCACTTCATCACGCCCGGCGGCTCGCTGTTCACGCTGCCCGCTATCGACCAGGTAAACGCCGTCGGCCCCGGTGGCTTCGGCCGCCGGCACAGATCGTGGAATAAAGACGCCCCCGCGCGGGACACGCCGTGAACCCGTCCATGGGGGCTTGAGCTCGGCGTCCTGCCTCGCACAGTCCCGCACGGGGGAGTCTTTGCGCTTGCCTCGACAGTGTTCCACACATACCGTAGTTGCATTGCGCACCAGCCAACAATAACGAGGGACTGCCTTATGGGAATAACCACCATCATTTTCTGGCTGGCATTAGTGGGCCTGGTGATCTACATCATCACGATCAACAACACCCTGGTCACACTCAAGAACCGCTACCTGAATGCATTTTCGCAGATCGAGGTGCAACTCAAACGGCGCTATGACCTGATTCCCAACCTCGTGGAAACGGCGAAGGCGTATATGGCGCATGAGCGTGCGACACTGGATGCGGTCACCAGCGCGCGCAACGAGGCCGCAGCGGTGCTGAAGGCGCTCGGGGCCGGCAAACTGGATGCCGCGGAGCTCGGCAAACTCGGCAACGCGGAGGGTGCGCTGCGGGGCGCACTGGGCAAGCTGAATGTCACCATGGAAGCCTATCCGGACCTGAAAGCCAACGAAACCATGCTGCAGTTATCAGAGGAGCTGACCACCACGGAGAATCGTGTTGCCTTCGCGCGCCAGGGTTTCAACGATGCCGTCATGGCCTATAACACCTACCGACAGAGTTTTCCGCCTTCGCTGTTCGCGGCGCGATTCGGGCATCCCGACGACGCCTCACTGCTGCAGTTCGAGGATTCCCCACTGATCCAGGCAGCACCCAAGGTATCCTTCTAACGCACTGATCGCGCTGCGGTATGGATTTCTTTGCCCAACAGGACCAGGCACGGCGCACGTCACGGCAGCTGGTGCTGCTGTTCCTGGCGGCGGTGCTCCTGCTGATAACGCTGACCAATGTGTTCATCGCCGTTTTCCTGTTCGTCACCCAGGACTGGAACATCTACAGCGGCTCGCGCACGGGCGTGCAGGGCTTCTACTCGTATTTCACCGGCGCACGCTTCGGCGGCATCGGTCTTGCAATCACCGCCACAGTCGCCCTGGTGGTGCTGGTGAAGTGGATACAACTCTCGGCCGGCGGTAAAACGGTGGCCGAAAGCATGGGCGCAGAGCGCATCCTGCCGCAGACACGCGACGCCCCCGAACAACGCTGTCTCAACGTGGTAGAGGAACTGTCGCTCGCCGCCAACATGCCGGTGCCGGCCGTGTATGTGTTGAATGACGAACGCGGTATCAATGCTTTTGCAGCCGGGATCACGCCCGCCGATGCTGTGGTGGCCGTCACCCGTGGCGCTATCGAGCAATTGCAGCGACACGAGCTGCAGGGCGTGATCGCCCACGAATTCAGCCACATCCTGAACGGCGATATCCGCCTCAACATACGCCTGGCCGCCTGCCTGAAAGGCATCACCTTTGTCGGCGACTGCGGCCGCTTCCTGCTGGACAGCAGCAACCGGGTGCGCACGGGCCACCGCGATCGCCAGGGCGCGGTGATTGGCGCCCTGCCTGTGCTCGGCATGGCACTGTGGGTGCTGGGCTGGCTGGGCTGGCTCGCCGCCGGTTTCATCAAGGCGGCAATTTCGCGACAGAAAGAGTACCTGGCGGATGCCAGCGCCGTGCAGTTCACACGCAGCACTGACGGCATCGGCGATGCGCTCAAGGTCATCGGCGGCTATATTCCCGGCACGCTGGTACATGCCGCGCGCGCGCTGGAGATGTCGCACATATTTTTCGGCCAGATCGAACATATTCTGTGGCAGGTGTTCCCGACCCATCCACCGCTGCGCGAGCGCATCCGACGCGTGGATCCGCACTGGGACGGGCAGTACATCCAACGCCGGCCGGTGCAGTACCAGCCATCCTCAGCGCTGGGTGAGTCCGCCGCGGCGGGTGTCGGCCGCGCCGCGCTGGTGGCGGCCGCGATGGCCGCAGCAGCGCTCGATCCAGCCGACCAACCCGTGGTCAACGCGGCGCCCGGGCAGCATCCAGAGCCCGCTGCGCCGGCGATCGCGGCGCATGAGGCGATCCCGCTGTCACTCCTGCAACACAGCCGCGAACCGCTGGGAGCGCAGTCGCTCATCCATGCCTTGCTAGTGAGCGCTGAGCCCGCAACGCGACAGCGGCAACTGGACATACTCTCCCGCGCCGGCACACCCGGCCTGGAGACACTGGTCAATACGCTCTACCCCGCCGTGCACGCACTGGGCGCACCACACCGGCTGCCGCTGGTACAGCTGTGCCTGCCGGCCCTGAAAGCAGTTTCGCCCGCCCAGTACCGGCAGTTCAGGGACCTCCTGGTGCAACTCATCCGCGCCGACGGGCAGACGACGCTGCACGAATGGTGTCTTTACCAGCTGGTGCGCCACTACCTGGATCCCGAGTTTGTAGCGGTCAAGCCCAGTCGTGCGCGCTATCGAAAGCTGACGCAGGTGCAGGCGCCTGTGGGCACGGTGTTATCCACGCTGGCCCACGCCGGAAGCAGCGAGCCGCAAACCGCCTTTGGGCGGGGCGCGGACGCTCTCGAACTGCTCGATGTCGCGTTGCTCCCGCTGGAGCAGTGCAGTGTCGCGACATTTTCCCGGGCGGTACACACACTGGCGGACTGCTACCCCCTGCTCAAACCGCGTCTGCTGAAAGCCATGGTGCTCTGTGCTGCCAGCGATGGCGAGCCGAATGCGGTCGAGCAGGAGATCCTCGCCAGTGTGGCAGCCGTGATGGACTGCCCGGTGACGTTTCCCCTGCCCGCCTAGAACCCGGCCCTGCACGCCGCTGCATCGCGGCCTGTTTGGCAAGCCCGCACCCCACGCGCAACCTCAAACAACCAAATTCGGGCAGCCGGCTGTGGAAGCTTTCCGATTCGCCTGCTTGTGCTAGATTTCAGGTTACCGTGATCACGGCGCAGGGCGTTTACCTGGCAGGAGCCCGGCGCTGACGCACGGCAAACACGCTCTCTTGAAACCACGACATGGATGTTATGGCTATGGAACTATCACCTTTCTCTCCATCTTCCCCTCTCACGCACCGCAACTGGGAGGACCCGACCCCGCCGCCGGAGAAGCCCGGCTATCTTGCGCTCTCGCGCACCACCGATCGGGTGTTGCAAATCCTGCTAGGCGGCGACCTTGCCCGGCTGCGCGCGGATTCCGTCGCCGAATCTCTCGGCATGAGCGGCACCACACTCAGGCGCCGCCTGCGCGCGGATCACACCTGCTACCAGTTCCTGCTCGATCGCGCCCGGCAGTACCGTTGCGAACAGGTGTTGCGCGCCATGTGGCGCCCGGGCAAATGCCTCGCGGAGGAGTTGGGTTACCTGGAAGTGAACAGCTTCTACCGCGCGTTCCGGCGCTGGACAGGTCTCAGCTACAGCGAATACAAGACGCGCAACTTTCCCTGATCCGCGCCGGGCAGGCGCTGGCGAAATGAAACCGGCGTCTGCCCTGCCGGGCGGCTTACAGCCAGCCCTCCCAGCGATAGATCCAGTAGCCGACGATCTCATGCAGGGCGGTAGTGCTCCGCGCGAGATTGCCGACCAGTGGCAGCCACGGCGGCAGGACTTCGTCGACCACCAGGACCTGGTAATCGGAGGGCGCGGGCACGACCTCGAGACCCTGCGCCTCGAACAGCGCGACGGCGCGGCGCATGTGGTAGGCGGAGGTCACCAGCAGTATCCGCTGCATGCCGCGGGATTTCAGCATGTAGGCTGAGAACACCGCGTTGTCATGGGTGTTACGGCTCGCTGTTTCAAGGAGCAGGCTGCTCCCGGGAATGCCCATGACGCCGAGAATGTCCCGCATCTGCTCGGCTTCCGTGCGCAGGCCCACGGCCGCACCGCCGGTCAACAGCACAACCGGTGCCTTGCCCGCCTTGTACAGCGAGGCGGCCTGCACCAGCCGGTCGGCGTGATCGTTGAGATCGGCGAAGGCGCTCATGTGGGTGTCGCCGCGCAGCGCGCCGCCGAGCAGCACGATCGCATCGGCAGGCTCGATGGCCGACAGCGCCTTCGGCACGTAGTCGCGTTCCAGCGATGCCATGAGGAAGTTGGCGAACATCGCGGTGGAGCACAGGTAGAGCCAACCGAGGCCCAGCAACAGGAGTGCGCTGCTGCTGCGGGTCCACCGCAAGCGGCCCAGCACCAGTGCCAGCACCAGGAGCAGCAGGCTCAGGCTCAACGGATACACCAGCAGTGATGCCAGTTTTACGAGGCTGAAATAGGCCATGAGCGCAGGTGTTTACCGTCAGCGGTAGCCTGTGGGATTGGCGGATTGCCAGCGCCAGGCATCCTCGCACATCTGCGCGAGATCGCGCGAAGCCTGCCAGTTCAGCAGATTGCGCGCGAGGCCGGGGTCCGCCCAGCAGGCGGCGATATCGCCCGGGCGGCGCCCGACGATCTCGTAAGGCACCGGCCGGCCGCTGGCGCGCTCGAAGGCGTCCACCATATCCAGTACCGAAACGCCATTGCCAGTGCCGAGGTTGATAGTGTGCAGGCCGCGCTGGCGGCAGATGTACTCCAGTGCAACGACGTGTCCCTCCACGAGGTCCATCACGTGAATGTAGTCACGCACCCCGGTGCCGTCCGGCGTGGCGTAATCGTCGCCGAATACAAACAGCTTCTCGCGCTGTCCCACCGCCACCTGCGCCACGAACGGCATCAGGTTGTTGGGAAAGCCCTGCGGGTCTTCGCCGATGCGTCCGCTGGGATGCGCGCCCACAGGATTGAAGTAGCGCAGGCGGCCGATACTCCACTCGGGATTGGCGCACTGCCAGTCCGCGAGGATGTCCTCCACCATGCGCTTGGTGCGCCCATAGGGGCTGGTGGGCGCGAGCGCAGAATCCTCGCGAATCGGCACACTCTCAGGATCACCGTACACAGTGGCCGAGGAGGAGAACACCAGGTTGTGGACACCGGCTGCGCGCATGGCCGCCAGCAGCACGAGCGAGCCCGCGACGTTGTTGTCGTAGTACTCGAGCGGCATCGCGACCGACTCGCCCACGGCCTTGAGCCCGGCAAAATGCAATACCGCCTGGATTGCATGCTCCCGGAAGACCCGGTCCAATCCGTCGCGATCGCGGATGTCGCCCTCGATCAACAGTGGGGATTTGCCGCAGATGTACCGCAGGCGCTGCAGGGCCACGGCGCTGCTGTTGCAGAGGTTGTCGAGCACCACGACGTCGAAGCCGGCATCTATCAATGCGACGCAGGCATGACTGCCGATGTAGCCTGCCCCGCCAGTCACCAAGACTGTTGTGGCCATACTGTCACTTCCAGGTGGGGAGTGCCCCGATGGCGTGAGAGTATATCCGATTGTAAAGGCGGGAAAGACCCGCGCTGCGCCGCGCGATTGCACGTCTGTGACGCAATGCAAATACCGCCAAAACACTTTAAGATGCACACCGTAGTTCGCGTAGCAGAGCCAACCGCATGCACATACTCGTCACCGGCGCCGCCGGCTTCATCGGCTATCACCTGAGCGAAAAACTGCTGGCGCGCGGCGACACGGTCACCGGTCTCGACAACCTCAACGACTACTACGATGTGCGACTGAAGGAGGCCCGGCTCGAAAGGCTGCGCGCGCACGCCGACTTCGGCTTCCTGCGCGCCGACCTGCAGGATCGCGCCGCGCTGGAGACGCTGTTTGCCGCTGCGCGCTTCGACGCCGTCGTCAACCTCGCCGCCCAGGCCGGGGTGCGCTACTCGCTGGAAAATCCCCACGCGTATGTGCAGAGCAATATTTCAGGTTTCATGAATATCCTGGAGTGCTGCCGTCACCACCGCATTGGCCACCTCGTCTACGCCAGCAGCAGTTCTGTCTACGGCATGAACAGCGCGCTGCCCTTCTCGGTGCATGACAACGTCGATCACCCCATCTCACTCTACGCCGCGAGCAAGAAAGCCAATGAGCTGATGGCTCACGCCTACTCTCACCTGTATCGCATTCCCACCACCGGACTGCGCTTCTTCACCGTGTACGGCCCCTGGGGGCGACCTGACATGGCGCTCTTCCTGTTCACGAAGGCCATCCTCGCGGGCGACCCGATACAGGTATTCAACAACGGCAACATGCAGCGCGATTTCACCTATATCGATGACATCGTCGAGGGCATCATCCGCGTGCTCGACCGACCGGCTACCAGCAGTCCCGCGTGGGACGCCGCATATCCGGACCCGGGCACCAGCAGCGCACCGTACCGCCTGTACAACATCGGCAACAGCAAACCGGTATTGCTGACGGATTTCGTCGCCGCCATCGAGAAGGCGCTGGGAAGAACCGCGCAAAAGATCCTGCTGCCGATGCAGCCCGGCGATGTAGCCGCCACCTACGCGGACGTCGAAGACCTGATCGCAACCATCGATTACCAGCCGAATACGCCGGTGCAGACCGGCATCGATAATTTCGTCGCCTGGTATCTCGACTATATGCACAAGGAACAACCATGAATGTCGTAATGATCGGGGCCGGCTATGTCGGCCTCGTCTCCGGCGCCTGCTTCGCCGAGTTCGGCGCCGATGTCACCTGCCTCGATGTGGACGCGGGGAAAATCGCGGCGCTGCAGGGCGGCGCCATTCCGATTTACGAGCCCGGCCTCGAAGAACTGGTGCACCGCAACATGCAGGCCGGCCGCCTGCGGTTTTCCACCGCTTTCAAGGGCGCAGTGGGCGAAGCCGACCTGGTGTTCATCGCCGTGGGCACACCCACGCGCCGCGGCGACGGGCACGCCGACCTGAAGTATGTCTATGCCGCCGCCGCCCAGGTGGCTGCGCACCTCACGGGCTACACACTCATCGTGGACAAATCCACGGTGCCGGTGGGCACCGCCCGCGAGGTGCAGCGCGTAATCCGCGAGACGAACCCGCACGCGGATTTCGATGTAGCCTCCAATCCCGAGTTCCTGCGCGAAGGCTCTGCCATCAACGATTTCATGCGCCCCGACCGGGTGGTGCTGGGCGTCGAGAGTGCACGCGCCGAAGCCCTGCTGCGGGAACTGTATCGGCCGCTGTACCGCATCGAGGCACCCATCCTGGTCACCGACCTGGAAAGCGCCGAACTCACCAAATACGCTGCCAACGCCTTCCTCGCCACCAAGATCAGCTTCATCAACGAAATCGCCCAATTGTGCGAAAAAGTCGGTGCCGACGTGCACGCCGTGGCCAGGGGCATGGGGCTGGACGGCCGCATCGGCCGGAAATTCCTGCACCCGGGGCCGGGCTACGGTGGCAGCTGTTTCCCCAAGGACACACTGGCCATGATCCGCATGGCGCAGGAAGCGGGCGCTTCAAGCCGTATCGTGGAAGCCGTCGTCGCAGTGAACCGCGCACAGAAAGAGAACATGGTGGTGAAGATCAGCGACGCGCTGGGCGGCAGCGTGGCGGGCAAGTCGCTCGCCGTACTGGGGCTGACGTTCAAGCCCGAGACCGACGACATGCGCGACGCGCCCGCGTTGACCATACTCCCCGCGCTGCTGGCGCAGGGCGCGCGCATCCGCGCCCACGACCCGGCGGGAATGGACGAGGCGCGCCGCGAATTACCCGCGGCCATCGACTATGTCGACACCATCGACGATGCCGTGCAGGATGCCGACGGCCTCGTGCTGATGACGGAGTGGAACCAGTACCGCGGGCTGGACCTCGACCGGTTGAAAGCGCTGATGCGGGGCACTGTGTTTGTCGACCTGCGCAATGTCTACGAACGGCACACGATGCAGGCGCACGGATTCAGTTACCACTGCATCGGGCGCTGAGGCGTATGCTCGCCGCGACTGTGCAACGCACGTGCCGTCGCTCGGCCAAGCTGCTGCGCATCCTGCGCGCCCGCTGCGCACTCATCTGGCTGCGCCTGCACCACGGCACCGACACGTTTCCGGCTGATCTGCAGCTCGCCGCCGGTGTACAGGTGTCGATCTCCGATGGCGGCAGGGCGCGCATCGCACGGCGCTGCAGCATCGACCGCCATGCGACTGTCGTGGTCAAGCACGGCACCCTGACGATAGGCGAAGGCTCCCATGTCGGCGTGGGCGCCTATATCTGCGCCCGCGAGTCCGTCACCATCGGCCGCGATGTGCTGATCGGCGAGTACGTCACCATTCGCGACCAGAACCACGCCTTCGGGCCGGGGCGGCGGACATCCGACGCAGGCTTCCTCACCGCGCCGGTCACCATCGGCGATAACGTCTGGCTGGGCGCCAAGGTCACTGTCACCCGCGGAGTCAGCATTGGCGCAAACTCAGTGATCGGCGCGAATTCGGTGGTGACGTCGAACATCCCTGCAGATGTCGTGGCGGCGGGTGTGCCGGCGCGCGTCCTGCGGTCGACGGATGCGCGCGACGCCGCCGCCGCGACATGAGAATCCTGCACGTCATCGAAAGCCTGGGCGTTGGCGGAGCCGAATTGGCGCTGGCGACTCTGCTGGGCGCACTGCAGCGCCAGGGACATACAGTAGCCGTCGCCGTGATGCGCCCGCCGCTGGACGGCGTCGACGCACTCGCCGCACAGGGCATCCACACCCACTGTCTGCCCGCGCGCGCGCAGTGGAACCTGCCGGGGCGGGCGCAGGATCTCGCGCGACTGGCCCGCCGCCTGGACATCGACATCCTCCACGCGCACCTCTACTTTCCCGCAGTGTGTACCGCGCTGGCGCGGCGCCTGCACCTGTGCACTGCCGCCACCGTGGTGACATTCCACAACCTCGCCTACGTCCCGGGCGTGAACAGGGCGGGCTTCGGCCTGTGGCTGCGACGCCAGCTGGCGCGACGGCTGTACCCGGACGGCTTCGACCGCATGATCGCCGTGAGCTGCGCGGTGGCGGAACACTACCGCGCCGCACTCGGTTTGCGCGCGATCGACGTCATTCACAACCCGGTGGACGTCGCGGCCATGGAGACGCTGGCAGCGAGCCCGGTCGCGCGCCATGACGGCACACCACACCTCGTGGTGCCCGGCCGACTGGTGCACGAGAAAGGGCACGCGGATCTGCTGCGCGCGCTCGCCAGCCTGCACACGCAGGGCTGGATGCTGCGCACGACGCTGGCCGGAGGCGGCCCGCTGCGCCAGATACTGGCGCGGGAGATCGCCGCGCTGGGTCTCGCAGACCACGTCCACATCACCGGCACGCTGGCGCACACAGCGCTACTGGCGCTGGTTTGCTCGGCCGACATCGTCGTCGTGCCATCGCGTTTTGAAGGGCTGGGCCTGGCGGCACTGGAGGCGATGGCGCTTCGCCGGCCGCTGGTCGCCACATCGGCTGGCGGGCTCGCGGAGGTCGTCGAGCACGGCGTCAGCGGCCTCGTGGTACCGCCGAACGCGCCGCAGGCACTGGCGGCGGCGATTGCCGCACTGCTTGCCGACAGCGCGCTGCGCGCAGGTCTGGCCGTCGGCGGCCGCCGACGTGTGGAACAGCAGTTCGCACTACCGCTGATCGGTGCGCAACTGCACGCGCTCTACCTCAGTCTGCACGTATCCGGCGCGGCACCGGAGCGGCACGGCGACAGCGCGCGACTGAGCGAATGAAACCGGCCGTACTGTATCTCTCCTATACCGGGCTGCTCGATCCACTGGGTCAGTCGCAGGTGCTGCAGTACGTCATCGAGCTGGCGCGGGAACACCGGATGACACTGCTCACCTTCGAGAAGCCCGCCGCCCTGCGCGATGCGGCACACCTGCACACCACAGCCACGCAGTGTCGCGAGGCCGGCATCGACTGGCACTACCTCACCTACCACAACCGCCCCAACCTGCCGGCGACGCTGTACGACGTGGCCATGGGCGCGGTGCTGGGTGCGCGTCTGGCGCGGCGCGCCGGGGCGCAGGTAGTGCACTGCCGCAGCTACCTCGCGGCGCTGATGGGCCTTTGGGTCAGGCGTCGCTGCGGCACGCGCCACCTGTTCGACATGCGCGGCTTTTGGCCGGACGAACGCGTCGACGGCGGCCTGTGGCGCCGGCAGTCGTTGCGCTACCGCCTGTTCAAGCGCCTGGAGCGCAGGCTGTTCACCCGCACGGATCATGTGGTGTCGCTGACCGAAGCCGGCGCGGTGGAAATCCGTCGCTTCGACTACCTCGCGCGGCACCTGCCGCCGGTGACCGTGATTCCCACCTGTACCAACCTGGCGCTGTTCGCACCCGGCGCCGCAGCGCCCGCGAGCGGCTTCACGCTCGGCTATGTGGGTTCCGCCGGAAGCTGGTACCTGTTCGAACAGGTGGCGCTGGCAGTGAAGCTGTTACTCGACACGCATCCCGACGCGCGCTTCCTGATGGTCACGCGCGATGCGCCGGCTGCGCTGCGCCGGCAATTGCAGCTCGCGGCAGTGGACCTCGCGCGCGTGGAAATCCTGTCGGCGGACTATCGGGATGTGGCGCGCCAGATCGCCCGCATGGATGCCGGCATCTTTTTCATCAAGCCCGTCTGGTCGAAGCTCGCCTCCTGCCCGACACGGCTGGGGGAGTTCCTGGCTGCGGGCAAGCCCTGCCTCGCCAACCGTCCGGTCGGCGACGTCGAGGCGATCCTGGGCACCAGCCGCACCGGCGTGGTGGTGGCGGACTTCGCCCCCGGGACGCTGGCCAGCGCGCTGGCGGCGTTGCTGGCGCTCGCCGCAGAGCCGGGCATCGCGCAGCGCTGTCGCGACACCGCCACGCGGCATTTTTCGCTGCAGGCAGGCGTTGCCGCCTATGCGGCGATCTATGCGCGCCTCGCGGACAGCGCGGCACGGGCGGCGCCGTGAGCGGGCGCGAGCTGAATGTCTTGTTCCTGCCGCGCTATCCGCGCGAGGGCGCCAGCAGTCGCTACCGGGTGTACCAGTACCTGCCGCACCTGGAGCGTCTGGGGGTGAACTGCACGGTACAGCCTTTCATGGATTCTGCGATGTACGCCGTGCAGTTTTCACCAGGCAATTTCCCGGCAAAACTCTGGCACAGCGCGAAGGCGGTGCTGCGGCGCCTGCGCGCACTGGCTCGCTACAAACAATACGACCTGATCTACCTGCAGCGCGAGCTGTTGCCCTTCGGCCCGCCGGTCATCGAGCGCTGCCTGCGCCACCGTGGCAGCGTCCTCGTATTCGATTACGACGACGCGCTCTTCATCGGCAAACCGAGTCGCTACAATCCACTGGCCACGCGCCTGCGCTCACCGCTGAAGACGCTGGAGCTGTTTCGCATCGCAGATTGCGTGGTGGCTGGCAACGACTGGCTGCGCGACAACGCGGCGGCGACCGGTGCGCAGGCGGTAACCGTGGAGGTGGCCGAGGATACGGCGCGCATCGCAATGCACGCACCACACAGCAACACACGGCCGGTGACTGTCGGCTGGCTCGGCTCCACTTCCACGGTAAAGTACCTGCATCTCATCGCGCCCGCGCTGCGGCGTATCGGCCGCGACTATCCGCAGGTGCGTTTTGAACTCATGGGCGGGGGCGACTTCCACATGGACGGCGTGGCGTGGCAGCAAGCCCCGTGGACCCTCGACGGTGAACTGCAGGCGCTGGCGCGCTTCGATATCGGCCTGATGCCGCTGCCGGAGGAAGACTGGGCGCTGGGCAAGTCCGGCGGCAAGGCGCGCACCTATATGGCGGCCGGCGTAGTCCCTGTCTGCACACGCATCGGCTACAACCGGGAACTCATTCGCGAGGGAGAGACCGGCTGTCTGTGCAGCACCGAACAGGAATGGTATCTCGCGCTGGCCGCGCTCATCGAGGATGCCGCGCTGCGCCAGCGGATGGCCGAGCAGGCGCGCACCGACGTGGCCAGGCGCTTTTCACCCGCCGCACAGGCGCGGAAGTTGCGCGATGTGTTCGACGCGGCGCTGGCGCGGCGCCGGACGCGCGCCGGCGCAACCGGGGCCGCGCCGCCGACATGAGCATCTACCTGTCTGTGTTTGCCGCGCTCGCCCTGCTGGGCCTGGCGCGATTGTCCGGGAAACAGGCGCACCTCTGGCAGGTGGTGCTGTTCCTGTTCCTGGTCGTATTCGTCGGCACACGGGTCAATGTCGGCTGCGATTTCATCGCATACTTCTGGCGCTACCAGTACCTGGTCCCCGATTTTTCGGCGGTCACCAGCGAGACCGAGCCTGGCTACTTCCTGTTCTCCGCGCTCATCAAGCGCATGGGCCTGCCGTTCATGTGGCTGAACGTGGCCGGTGCCGCGCTGTTTTTCTTTTTCCTGCTGCGGTTCGCCCGCAATCATCCACGCCCGCTGCTGGTGATCGCCCTGATGTTCCCGCTGCTGGTGGTACAGTTGTCCATGTCGGGGTTGCGCCAGGCGCTTGCGGTCGCATTCCTGATGGGCGCGCTGGATGCCTTCATGAAGGGCCGGCGCACGCAGGTGGTGCTTTTCATCCTGCTGGGGTCGAGCTTCCACCAGTCGCTGGTTATCCTGTTGCCGCTGGCGCTGATGGTGGGCCGGAGCTTTTCGCTGCTGCGCGTGCTGGGCGCCATCGCGGTGCTGATGCCGGTGGCCGTCTACCTGCTGTCGAACCGGATGGAGTTGTACCAGGACCGGTATCTGGAGGAGGTGTTCGGCGAGATGAGCTCGGCGGGCGCCATTTTCCGCCTCGGCATCATCGTGCTGACTGCCGTAGGCTTCGAGCTCTACCACAAGCGTATGGCGCGGGTATTTCCACGTGAGTACAACCTGATGCGCGTGTTCTCCCTGGTCTCCTTCGCACTCATCCCCGTGATGCTGGTGAACACGGTGGCCGTGCACCGGCTGATCTTCTATGTAGTACCCATGCAGGCGTACATGCTGGCCGGATTGCCTGCAGCGCTGTTCACGAACCGGCGCGCCATCGCGCTGGCCGAGCTCGTTCCCGTCGCCGCGTATACCTGCTACCTGTTGGTGTGGTTCACGCTCTCGCGTCACGCCAGCGTCTGCTATGTGCCCTACCAGAGCTACCTGCTGCCATGAGCGCACCGCTGCCGCACGCGGTGGTGCTGGGCCTGTCGCCCACCGGCCTGTACGCAGCGCGTGAGCTCGGCCGCATGGGCGTGCGCTGCCTCGGCGTGGAGCGCGAATTCGCCTGCGCCAGCCTGTCGCGCGTATTCCGCCGGGGCGATGGCGTGTGGCACGAGCCGGATCCGGCGCGGTTGCTTGAGAGGCTCAGGGCGTATGCCGAGCGCCTGCCGCAGCAGCCGGTGCTGATTCCCACCAGCGACTACTACATCGACTTCGCCATGCGGCATTTCGCCGCGCTGTCGCGGCACTTCGCGCTCGCGGACGGCTATCGCGAGGTCGCCGGCGCTCTGCTGGACAAGGCGAAGTTCCACGCGCTGTGCACCCGGCACAGCGCCGCCGCGCCGCGCGTCTGGCAGGTGGCGAACACCAGCGCGCTGGCCGACCTCCCCGCAACGCTGCCCCTGCCCTGCCTGCTCAAGCCGACGCTGATCCACGCGGCCAGGCCTTTCCTGCGCGGCAGGAAAGTGCTGGTGGTACACGAGCGCGCACAATTGTTCACCCTTGCGCGCGACTTACCTGCCGAGGCGGGTGGCTGGCTGGTCCAGGAACTGATTCCCGGCGCGGAGTCGCGCATCACACTGCTGGCGGGCTATGCCAGCGCCGATGCGCGCCGCAGCGAGGTGTTCACCGCGCGCAAGCTGCGCCAGTTCCCGCCCGGCTTCGGCTCGGCGTCGCAGGCGATCAGCGAGGTGTGTGAGGAGACGCGCGCGCAGGGCCTGCGCCTGGTCGAGGCCGCAGGCTACCGGGGCGTGTTTGGCGCCGAGTTCAAACGCGACCCGCGGGACGGCCGCCTGCGGATCATTGAGATCAACGCGCGGCCGACGCTGTGGTTCCAGTTGTCGCACGCCGCAGGCAAGCGCCTGGTGGACGCACAGTACCGGGAGCTGGCGGGACTGCCGCCTGCGCCGTCGCCACCACAGCGCGACGGTGTGCGCTGGCGCTACCTGCTGAAGGATCTCGCCTCCGCCGTGTGGTACCGCCGCCAGCAGGTGGATGCGGGACTGCCACCGCCCGACCTCGAAGCCGGCCCCCCGGTAACCGCGCGCTGCTGGCCGGTGTTCAGCCTCCGCGATCCGCTGCCGGTACTGGCCGAACTGTTCGTGTACGCCCGCAAGGCACTGCGGAGGCTGCGCTGAACACGCTGATCATCAACGCCGACGATTTCGGCCTCGCCAGGGGTGTCAACGACGCGATTGTCGAACTCTTCGCGCGAGGCAGTGTCACCAGCGCCACCCTGCTGGCGAATGCACCGGCGACTGCAGATGCGATAGCGCAGGCGCAGGCGCACCCCGGTCTCGGTGTGGGCCTGCATTTCAACCTCACGCTGGGCCGACCGCTGTCCGCGCCCGATACGGTGCGCAGCCTCGTCGACGCCGACGGCCGATTTCACTCCCGCACCGCACTGGCCCGCGCCCTGCTGCTGCGGCGCATCGACGGCAGTGAACTCGCGCGCGAACTGCATGCGCAGTTAGCGCACCTGCTGCACGCTGGCCTGCGCCCGACGCACATCGATACGCACCAGCATGTGCACGCATTCCCGCTGTGCTTCGACGCCGTGGCCGATGTGTGTCAACAGGAAGGCATTCCCCTGCGCATGCCCTGTGTATTGCGCACGCAGGGTGTGTCCACGCCGCCGACCAGGCGCCTGAAGCAGTGGCTGCTGGCGCGTCTGCTGGTGCGCAGCGCCACGCGCTGGCGCGATGCGGTGCAATGGAATACCGGCCTCGGGAGCCTGTTCGACCTGGGCACCGTGCCTGAACAATTGCACGCCGATCACTACCGGGCGCTGCTGCGCAGTGCGCCGCCGGGTGTGTTCGAGTTGATGGTGCATCCGGCCACCAGCGCCGGCGAACTCGACGGCCTCACCCGCATCGGCGCCATCAGCGAACGCGAGTGGCGCCTGCTGCGCGCCACCGACATGCGCGCGCTGGCGGCCGAGCACGGTTTCACGCTGGGCGATTACCGCTGTCTTGCCACGCGTGCCGAAGCGGGTGACACACCGTGAACACCGCCACCGTCACGCTCTCCGCGAACACCTCGTGGTACCTGTACAACTTTCGCGCGGCCACCATCCGCCGCCTGCGGCGCGAGGGCTACCGCGTCATCTGTCTCGCACCGCGCGACACGCACAGCGACAAGCTCGCCGCGGAACTCGACTGCGAGTGGCGGCCGCTGGCCATGGACAACCAGGGCAGCAACCCGCTTAACGACCTGCGGCTGGTCCTTCAGTTCTACCGCTACTATCGCGCCCTGCGGCCAGTGGCGGCGCTGCATTTCACGCTCAAGAACAACATCTACGGCACCTGGGCCGCCCGGTTGCTGTCGGTGCCCGCCATCAACACCGTCTCCGGTCTCGGCACCGCGTTCATCCGCCCGGGCCTGGTGTCATTCGTGGTGCGCAGCCTGTACCGTGCGAGCCAGCCCTTCGCGCAGCGCATCTTCTGCCAGAACGCGCACGATCTCGCGCTGCTGGCGGAATCCGGGCTCGCGCCGCGTGAACGTCTGGCGCTGGTGCCGGGCTCGGGTGTCGACCTGCAGCGTTTCCACCCTGCGCTCAAAACCGGCCACGACGGGCCGTTCCGCTTTCTCTACGCCGGCCGGATGCTCACGGACAAGGGCCTGCATGAACTCATCGCGGCGCTGGATGACATCAATCGCGACGGCGTGCGCTGCCACCTGTGGTTGAGCGGATTCGCCGGTGCGCAGAATGTTTCCGCGGTGGATGAGCGGCAGTTGTCCGCGTGGGGGGCGCGAGCGGACATCGACTGGCTGGGCCCGACCGATCGCATGGAACGGGTGTACGCCGCCGTGGACTGCGTGGTGCTGCCCTCCTACCGCGAGGGGATGCCGCGCAGCCTGCTGGAGGCCGGTGCCATGGGCCTGCCGGTGGTGACGACTGACGTCCCGGGCTGTCGCGATATCGTCACGCACGGCTTCAACGGCCTGCTGTGCCAGGCGCGCGACCGCGAATCGCTGGCGCAGGCCATGCAGGCGATGCTCACGATGCCGGAAGCACAGCGGTGTCTGCTGGGTGAGAACGGGCGCCGGCGCGTCGAGGAGCAGTTTGCGGATAGCCTGGTCGTAGAGGCGACAGTACAGGCCATCGCCGCCGCCAGCGCCTCAGCGCGTGTTCGCCAGTAGCGCGCGCTGCGTCGCAAGCGCGCGTTGGTCCTCGCGAAAATACGCCTCGATCTCCGCTTCCAGTTCGGCGGGCATTGCCGACGCAGGTGCAGGACGCGAATTGGCGCGCTGCAGCAGCCGCGCTGCACCGAGCCGCTCCCGCCCCAGCGCCATGCGCAGCGCACGTGCCAGTGCCAGCGCCCAGTCTGGGGGGCGCTGCGTGAAACGCGCGACGCGTGTGGAGGCCAGCGAGCGGGCTGCGTTGATGCGTGGAAACTCCCGGCGACCGTCATCCGCCACACCGAGGAAGGCCAGCACCTCGAGGTAGGTCGCGCGCGGCTGGCGCGTCCACTGCTCAAACTCCACGAGCATGACCTGTGCCGGTGAAAAGACCCGCAGGTAGCGCGCCACCTGTTCGGAAAACCGCGCTGCAGCGCGGTAGTCGAGCAGGCGCGGCTCGCGACAGGTACGCGGCACAGTGCGCGCACCGGGTGCTGCACAGAGGCGCCAGGCCCTCGCAAAGTCGGTGACGTCCTCGTCCAGGTTGCGCAGCAGTTGCTGGTGGTAGGCGTGGAGGAACGGGGCCGGCTGCCGGAGGAAGATCAGTATCTTTGCACGCGGATCGAACGCCGCGATATTGATGGCGGCCTGCGCTGAATACAGGTACTGCACAGATGCCTCGCCGACGGCGCGCGCGCTGTGTGCCGGTGCGAACAGTTCAAGGTAGCGCGACTCGCTCTGCACCCAGCGGAAGCCGGGCAGGTCGGTGCAGAAATAGTGCGGCTCCTTGGCGGCGGGCAGGTAGATATCGGGGTGCGAGCGCAGGTACTCGTACCAGGCCGTGGTGCCGCATTTCGGCGCGCCCACGATGAAAAAATTCGGCCGGCTCATCCGGCACCACTGCCGCGCAGGCCGAGCGGCGTGCTGGAAATCCCGAGCAGGCGCCGCACTGCCCTGCCCAGCAGCACATTCCAGCACACCGTGGAGACGAGCGTTGCAAACGCCGCGCCGCGTACGCCAAACGTGGGAATCAGGAGTGCGTTGAGCGCGACGTTGAGCAGCGCTGCACCGGCCAGCACCCACAGTGTGGCGCGTTCATGCCCGCACATATTGAGCAGGCTCACACAGGCGCCGTAAAACGCATTGACTACCTGGCCGGCGAGCAGTATCGCCAGCGGCGCGTACGCCGCTCGAAACGCCTCGCCGTAGAGGAAGGCCAGAATCGCGGGCCCTGCCACCAGCAACGGCACGGCAACCAGTAGCGCCGCTGCGAGTGCAACGCCTGCGCCAACCGATGCGAGCCGGCCGAGGCGCTGTAACTCGCCGCGCGCATACAGGTGCGCGAAGCGCGGCGCGATCACCAGGGTGACGACCTGCAGACCGAGCAGCGCGAGGTTCGCCGCAGCGGCGGCGATTTTGTACAGGCCGGTTTCAACCGCCGTGCTCCACAAGCCCAGCAACAGGATGGTGGTATTTTGCAGCACCACCTGCGTGCCGGCGAGCAGGGCCAGCGGCCAGATTGCCCGCGCCCAGTCGCGGCGCGCTGTCGTATCCGCGCTTGCGTCACGCAATGCGGCGGGCGCGGCGCGCCACAGCATCAGGGCACCGAGCGCGAAGGCCAGCGCAGCGGCGGTGACGTGCATGCCGAGTGCCCACTCCGCCGACAGCGGCCGCCCCACCCACCACGCCAGCGCCAGCAACAGCGCCAGGCCGCCGGGGCGCAGCACCCCCTCGGGCAACTGGCCGAGCAGCGGCCGGTGCAGCCCGCGGAGCGCGGCGGCGCGCACCTGTGCGAGCGCGATGAGGGGCAACAGTGCGAGGCTGGCCAGCAGCGGTGCCAGCGCGCCGGCCGGCAGCGCGCCCGCGCCCGCCCATGCGCCGACCGCAGTCAGCGGTATCACCAGCGCGCACGAGAGCAGGATACGGCGGCCGGCCCAGTGCCACAGGCCACGCAACGGCGCCCACGCCTGATTCGCACCGGCCCGCGCCGTTTCGCGCAACACCAGGGTGGGCAAGCCCATCTGCACCGGCAGCCCGACCACCGCGACGACTGCGAGCGCGAAGGCATACAGGCCGAGTTGCTCGGGGCCAAGCGTGCGCGCCAGCAGGATGGAACCGAGCACCGTCAAGCCCAGCGAGGCCGCGCGCACCAGCAGCGTGCCGAACCCGGCGCGCAGCAGCGCCGATTCGCGCCAGCGCCCCACGGAGCCAAGTGCCCGCTCCGGGACGCGCATCATCGGTGTCCCAACCGGCGGAGGTAACCGGTCAGCTTGGCGGGGTTGTGCGCCAGCGTCTGCCCGAGATGCAGCGTGCGCGCGTACGCATCCAGCAGGCGACAGGCGCACCCCGAACGGGCGCGCAGTTCCATCGCCCGCAGGCGCCGCTGCAGCCCTGCGGCCGACACAGCGCCGCCGAGGGCTGCGGCTGTGGAACTGCCAGTGAGTGCCGCCACCAGCCGCGCGACCAGCGCTGCGTCCTCGCCGCAGTGCCGCGCGACCAGCGCGAAATCCACGGCGCCACCGGCGGCATCGAGAATATCGAGAAAATCACAGGCCTCCCGCAGGGGAAAACCGGCGCGCGCCAGATGCCCGTCGTGCACCCACTTTCCGCTGACCAGGTGGATGAGCTGGTATTCGGCGGACGGCACAAGATAGTGCACGCCGCTGCGCTCTTGCAGCACTGCCGCGCCAAACAGTGCCGCGAGTGACACCCGCGCCTGGAAGCGCCGGGGCAAGAGATGCCGGTGCAGTTCCACGATCGCGACAGCACCTTTCTGTTGCAGTCCGGGCAGGTGGTGGTGGGTGTTGTTGTCACAGAGTGCCCGGATGGCCATCGGTTGCGGTGTTGCCGGTGCAGGCAAGGGACCTGAACGGTCGTGGAAGCGGTAGCCCGCCGCCAGTAGGGCCGCAACTGCCGCCGCAGTCTCGTGCGGCTCGACCAGCACATCGATATCCGCCTGCTTGCGAAATCCCAGGTGCCCGCCGCCTGCCAGCAGGCGCGCGGTTCCTTTCAAAAACATCGGGGTGATGTCGGCGGCATTGAGAACCGCGCCGAGTTTCAGCGCCTGGGCGCAGATGCGCAGGTTGCGCTGCGTGTTTTCCTTGAGCGCCGCCCGCAGCCATTCGCCGTCGGAAAGTGCCAGCGTGCGCCGCGGCGACAACTGCTCGCCGCAGCGCACCGCCAGCGCGGGCAAGACATCGCAGCGCGCGGCCAGCACTGCCAGCTGCGGCAACTCGCCCGCCGCGACCACGCTTTCCAGCGTGCGCTCGGCTGCAGCGCCCAGCACCCGGCAGAGACGTCGAAACAGTTCCCAGTTATTCAGGTGCGCAGCAGACGACAACGGCTAGCTCTGTCGCTGGGCATAATAGCCCTGGTAATACCCGTCCTTGCCATAGCCGTGGTGCTTCCTGGCATCGAGCCGGTTCAGGACGATGCCGGTCAGGGGCAGGTTGTTGTGTCGCAGCAACTGGATACTCTTGAGCACGAGACGATACGGCGTAGCCTCGGCCCTGGCGACAAACACCAGTGAATCGGCCAGCGTCGCGAGGATCAGCGAATCGCTCACGGCGTTGACCGGTGCGGAATCAAAAATGATCCGGTCGTAGCGTTCGCTCAGCCGCCGGATGAGTT
The DNA here is from genome assembly GCA_964461965.1 of uncultured Halioglobus sp. Classification (GTDB taxonomy): domain Bacteria; phylum Pseudomonadota; class Gammaproteobacteria; order Pseudomonadales; family Halieaceae; genus Marimicrobium. Next base: position 37,843 of record CAYWWD010000028.1, read on the forward strand.
GCCTGAAGTCCGCTGTGGAGAGCATCTCCTGGGGATTCACCGGTACAGCACCCGCCGGCAGGACATCGAATCCCGCATCGACACGCACAATGCAGTCCTCCAGCGAATTGCTGCGCGCCAGTACATTGCTCAGCCCCGGCGCACCGCGCGGCAGCGCGAACGCCGAGCCGACAAACGGCCGCCGCAGGTCGGCGTCGACGAGGAGCACATTTTCCATCTGGGCTAGCGCCGCCGCGAGGTTGATGGCCAGCGTGCTTTTTCCCTCACCCGGATTGGTCGAGGTGATCAGGGTGATCTTGTGCGGCTTTTCCAGCCCGGAGAGCACCAGCCCGGTGCGGATGCTGCGCACCGCCTCGGCAAAGTTGGAGTGGATATCCTCGAGGTAGCCGAGAAAGGGCCCTGCATGACCCTTCTTCAGCTTCATGACCGGCAGCGTGCCCAGCAGTGGCGCCCGGAGTTTGTCCAGCACGTCCTCGGAGGTCTTGAGCGTGTTATCGAGCATGTCGCGCAGGATGGCCAGCCCCACGCCCAACAGCCCGCTGAGCAGGAACGCGATCAGCACGATCCGCTGCTTGTTCGGCCTGATCGGCGTAATGGGTGGTGTCGCCTTTTCCACCACACGGGCATGCGCCGCCTGGAAGCCGATGGTCTCCGAGGTTTCACGCGCCCGGTTGAAGAACATCTCGTACAGACGGCGGTCGGTTTCCACCTGCTGTTCCAGTTCGCGCAGGCGAAACTCCTTGCGGTTGAGGCTCGCCACATCCTGCTTGGTGGTCGCCAGCTGCTGCGTCAGGTGCTCCTCATTGAGCTGCGCGACGCGGTATTCCTTTTCGATACCGGAGGCAACCTGCAGCACCGTCTGCTTGAGTTCCGCCCGCACACTTTCAACACGCGCCACCGCCGCGATCATCTTCGGATGCTCCGGCCCATAGCGCTTGGCGAGCTTCGTCACCTCCTGTTGCGCCTCGGTCGCCGCGCGCGCCAGGTCCTGCACCAGCGGGTGTTCCAGCACGGCGGGCATTTCCATCAGCTGGTCGACGGAATAGTTGGCGGCGCCGCCGAGTTCCCGGTAAATGCTTTCCGCGCCCACGCGAGCGCGCCGAGCCTCGCCGAGGCGCGTGGTCAACTCGTTCAACTCCTGGATGCCAATCGTCTGCCCGCCGGACACATCGATGATGTCTTCCCGATCGCGGAAATCCTGCAGCGCTTTCTGCGAGGCGTCCAGGTTGGTCTTGAGATCCGCCAGCCGGCTGGTCAGCCAGTCGCCCGCTTCCTGCGTGGAGTGCAGCTTGGCGTCCATCTGGTTCTGGATGTAGACACGCGCCAGGGTGTTCACAATGCTGGCGGCCAATTGGCGATCAGTGGATTCGAAACTCACCACCACCAGTTGCGTAAACTCGACCGGCTCCACGTACAGCCGGCTCATGAAGCGGTTGATCACCACGGCTCGGCGTCGCTCTTCGGGCGCGATGTCCGCCGCCAGACGGCTCGATGTCGTGGTGAACAAGCCGGAAAGCCAGCCGCCGACATCGCGCCATGTCGTCGTTGCATCCTCCGCGGCGCTGGCCGGCGCAAATTCGGGGTGATGCCAGAGATCCAGCTCATCCGCGACAAGCTCGGCGATATCGCGATTGCGGATGATTTCGAACTGGGTGAGGAAGTATTCGCGGATACCCGGCGGCATGCCGTACACCTCTTCGATGGAGACGGTTTTCGCCTCCTGCGATTCGATCATGATGGTCGTACTGGCACGGTAGACCGGATCGATGCGCATGACCCACAGCGTCGCCAGCAAGCTGACCGCAAAGCACAAACCCAGGATGCCCCGCCAGTTCTGGCGCACGATGCGCCACAGGTGGCGCAAGTCGATCAGTTGCTCGTCGCGCGCATAGAGGTCGGCGGGTAGGTTTTGAACTTGCATGCGATAACCTTGCCTCTGGTGGTGAGCGGCAACCTAGAAAAAACTCTGTTCGATATTGATCACGTCGCCAGGGCGGATGCGTGAACCGAGTTGCGCGGCGCGGCGCGCCCCGCCGCCCCCGCTCCCGGTATCATCCGAGATGATATAGAACTCGCTCTTCGATGCGCGCGAGGTGAAGCCGCCAGCCATGGAAACAGCCTTCTCCACGGTCAACCCCGGCTTGAACGGGAACCCGCCGGGATTGGCCACCTCCCCGCGCACAAAAAACGGGCGGTATTCCTTGATGGCGACGTTCACACGCGGATTGACCAGGAAGCGCCCGCGCAGGCTCTCGGTGATCTTCGACTCCAGCTGTCGCGGTGTCATGCCGCGCACCATCAATTCCCCGAGCAGCGGGTAGGAGATGGCGCCGGTATCGTCCAGCACGGCACCGATGCTGAGATCTGGCTCCTCGAACACGGTAATCTGCACATGGTCCCCGGTATTGAGGGTGTAGGACGAACTCTCCACGCTCTCCTGCGCCACCAGCAGCGGCGCTATCGATACCAGAAGTGCCAGCAACAGGCCGCGAAGGCGGGACGCAATGCTCAATGAAGTACCTGTGTTCTCAGTTGACGATCGGGGCGGCTGCGTGCAGCGGGTCAACGCCGCCGCCCAACAGGAACAGAGTGTAACTGCTCAGCCGTGCAAATCCACCCCGAACCGGACGTCAACAGTGTCCGCGCGGCGCTCACTCGCGCGGCAACGCCAGCAGGGCCTGCAGTACCTGCGGCAGCTGCGCATGTGCGCGGGGGTAGTGCAGGTGGTACACCGGAATGCCCTGTGCAAGCAGCTGTGCGCCCTGGCGGAAAGTGCGCTCCAGAGCGACAGGATCGGTCGGGTCGAGATAAAAGGCGCTGCGCAACAATGCCATCATCGCCGCCTGCCCACCGGCGCGTTCAATCCGCAGCGCGGCATCTGTCGGCGAGACAGCGGCCTCACTGTCGAGCAGGAACAGGGCGCTGAGTGTACGCGGCGGCGACAGCCCTGCCGCCGGCAGCAGCCGCTGCCACTTCTGTGCGCGGTTTGCGCAGGGCTCGAAGTCCGCCGCATCGAATCCCAGTGCGTGCACGGAATCGGGATACAGGCGCAGAGTCTGCGCCCCGCCTGCGATGCGAACTCTCCGGCGTTCGCAGCGCAACAGGATGCAATCGTCGTCCACGAGCTGCGCCGTATGCTGAAGGCAGAATGAGGCCAGTGTGGATTTGCCCTGGCCGGAGGCGCCCAGGAATGCCACCGTCCTGCCGTCCGGCAGTTCGACCGCGCTGGCGTGTAACAGCAGTTCTCCCGTGTGAGCCAGATAGCGGGGAAGCACCTGGCTCAACAACGCCTGCCGCACCAGCCCCTGATCGGAGGCCCCGGTGTGGCAGCAGTCGATGCCGACTCCATCTGCCAGCAGGAAACTTATCTCGCCGGGCAGCGACAACAGATAATCGCCGTCGCGGCGCGCCACACTGCACAGCAGCCTGCCGCCGTGATCGAACCAGTCATGGCGGCGCAAGAAGCCCCCGATTTCATGCGGGTCGATCGGGCGATGGCGGATGGCAAGCTGCGGGGCCTCGTCGCACACCACTGGCAGTTCAGGCAGCGGAATCCGGCTGGCAATCGGGAGATCGAATATGCGGTAGGTCGCGCAGCGTGCCCCGGTGTCTGCAGCGATGTTGCGGTGTTCCGAAGCGGTGCGGGCGCGGTTATCGGGCATGGGAAATAGCGTGTGCTCCGCGTTGCGAAAGGCGCAGCCAGCGTGGCCGCGCTGCCTCGCGCAGCGGGGAAATATAGCTTGACGCGCCAACGAAGGGAACTATAGATTCTGGACGGCACACTGCACTTCCCTGCGCTCCACTTGACGCGTTGCGGGGTGCGCCCGCAGGACACCGGAACACTACAGAAGGTATCGCTATGGACGTTGAGCATTCACCGGAGTCGCCACCGCCGGACCTGGATCGACGTCGTTTTGTCAGGCAATCCGGCAAGGCGCTCTACGTCGCGCCCGTGCTCACGCTGCTCGGCTCCGCACCCGCGTCGGCGCAGTTTGGCAGCCCGCCACCACCGCCGGGCGGCAGCGCACCAGGCGCGCCCGCGCCTAACCAGTAGCAGGGCACGCG
>CAYWWD010000029.1:0-41691 GCA_964461965.1 uncultured Halioglobus sp.
CGCCGAATTTTATCAGAAAAAGGCTGTTTTTAAGAGTTTTTCTACGACCTCAACGGCGCCAGCACCTGCTCGCAATACAGGTGCAGACATTGCCAGGCTGCTTCCAGTGGCATGCCGCCGATCAGTGGGTGCAACGCGGCGAAGAAGTCATCGCGCTCGCGGTGGCGTCGCAGGCACTCTGCGGGCGTGATGATTTCGTAGCGTTGTTCCGCGCGCAGCGCCGCGACGGAATGACTGCTGAACTCCAGTGGCCGGTTCACGCCGGCGGTTTTCCAGCTGCTGTATTCGATCGTCTCGTTGAGGAAGTACTGGCCCAGATCCGTCCAGGCGCGGTCCGGATCCTCGTGGATGAACAATACCGAGAAATCAGCCGGCGGCGCGTGCGAGAAACCCTGCGTGCCGAAGGCTTCGCACTGGGCGAAGTAGTAAGCGTCCAGCGCCGGATCTGCCACCGGTGGCGCGAACGGCAGGCCGAAGCGCGCGGCGCGACGCGCGGCGGCCTTGCTCATGCCGCCCACCAGGAAGAAAGGGTGCGGGCGGGAGAATGGTTTGGGTGTGACGTTCACCCGCTTGCCGCGGTATTCGAACGGTTCATCGCGCCAGGCTTTGAGCAGCGTCTCCAATACGTGATCCATCCACGCGCCGCGCTCTGCAAAGGGTTTGTTGGCGATGTGGAATTCCAACTCGCGATAGCCCATCCCGGCGATGAACGTGAGGCGCCCATTGCTGAGAAGGTCGACCACGGCGATGTCTTCCGCCAGGCGGATCGGGTCGTAGAGCGTGACGAGCAGGGCCATCACGCCGATGCTGCAGCGCTCGGTACGCGCGGCAATCGCCGCCGCCATGGTAAGCGGGGAGGGAAGCCAGCCGTTGTCCGCGACGTGGTGCTCCTCCACATTAATGCTGGAGAACCCCCGTTGATCGGCGTAGGCCGCCATATCGATGGCGGTGCGGTAGCGCAGCGCGCGCAGCGCCGGGTCGGCTTCCGCGCCGGTCAGGTTGAGGCGCAGGTTGCTGTTGATGGCTCTCATCATGCGATTCGGTTGAACCTTTTCCTTGATGTCGAAGAGTGGTAGGGACAGGTAACGGGCGGTAATCGTAATAACGGGGACGCATTTATTTTGGCGAATAACGGGGACGCACTTATTTTGCTCGGTGTAACGGGGACGCACTTATTTTTTTTGTAGAACAAAATAAGTGCGTCCCCGTAATTCCCGTTATTCCACCCCCGTTACACCCAAAATAAGTGCGTCCCCGCCAACGTCCCCGCCAAGCGCAGTGTACCCAGCTCACGGGTCGGCAGGTTAGCCCGGTGAGCCCGGATGCGCGCGGCGGTTCAAATTCACCGACTCGATGCCACCGTGCCGACAGTTGCACGTTGCTCTGGCGGTGCGAGCACAAAGCCCGTGCGTGATTACCGGACTGTGTTTACCATGCCGGCATGCCCCAACATGATGAGGCTTTCACCATGCATCTGAACCGCCGGCATTTCCTGCTCGCCTCCTGCGGTGCGCTGGGCGCGCTGGCGTGGTTGCCCGCGCGCGCGGGTGACGTCCCGGTCAATCGCCGCTTCGTGCTCGCCGCGCGGCCGCGCGGTACACCGACGTCGGACAATTTCCGCCTGGAGTCCGCGCCCGTCCCACAGCCCGCGGAGGGTCAGGTGTTGCTGCGGACGCGCTTTCTCTCGCTCGACCCCTATATGCGCGGACGTATGAACGCCGGCAAGAGCTACGCCGAGCCTGTCGAGCTCGGCGCAGTGATGGTCGGCGGTACTGTCAGTGAAGTGGCCGCCTCGCGCAATCCCGCGTTCGCCACCGGCGAACTGGTGACGGCGTTCGCCGGCTGGCAGGACTACGCGCTGTCCGACGGCAGCGACCTGATGAAACTGGACCCGCGCATCACCCACCCCTCCTGGGCCCTGGGTGTGCTCGGCATGCCGGGGCTGACGGCCTATGTGGGCCTGCTCGATATCGGGCAACCCAAGCCAGGCGAGACCGTGGTGCTGGCCGCCGCCACTGGCGCGGTCGGCTCGGTGGTGGGCCAGATCGCGAAGCTGAAAGGCTGCCGCGTCGTGGGCATCGCCGGCGCGCCGCAGAAGTGCAAGTACGCGGTCGAGGTCCTGGGCTACGACGCCTGTATCAGCCACTACGACACGGACATGCCGCAACAACTGGCAGCGGCCTGCCCTGACGGCATCGACGTGTATTTCGAGAACGTAGGTGGCGTCGTCTGGGATGCCGTCATGCCATTGCTCAACAATTTTGCCCGCGTGCCGATCTGTGGCTTGATCTCCCACTACAACCAGACCGAACTGCCGCCGGGGCCGGATCGTATCAGCCTGATGCAGGGATTGATCCTGCAACGCAGCCTGACGATCCAGGGCTTCATCGTCAGCAATTTCATCGATCGCGTACCGGCGTTCATCGGCGATATGGGCCCCTGGCTGGCAGCGGGGAAAATAAAATGCCGCGAAGATATCGTCCTGGGACTGGAGAATGCGCCCAAAGCCTTCCTCGGTCTGTTCAGGGGTGAGAATTTCGGCAAGCTGGTGGTGAAGGTCAGTTGAACACAGCGCTGAATTCTGTACCCGTGCACCCGGCCTGGCAGTGAGGCGCACGTGGGTCTGGCGATAGCCGTCGGCACTACCGCCTGGCGCTGGGAGGCGCTGGCGCCTGCGGATGCACTGTGCCAGCAGGCCCGGATTGCCGAAGCCATGGGCTTCGGTTCGTTCTGGTTGCCGGAAAACCACTTCGGGACGCGCGCGGCCATTCCGGCGCCGCTGCTCCTGCTGGCGGCGCTCGCCGCAGGCACGCAGCGTATCGGGCTCGGCTGCACCTCCTACCTGTTGCCCATTCGTCATCCGCTGCTGGCGGCGGAGGAAGTGGCGGTGTTGGACCAGCTTTGCGCGGGGCGCCTGATTCTGGGCCTGGGCCGTGGACTCTCCGGCGCCATGTTCAAGGCCTTTGGCGTGCCGGCCAGCGACAAGCGCAAACTGTTCCAGGCCAGCCTCGACCTCATGCGTCGTGCCTGGCGGGGTGAACCCGTAGGTGAGGATGACAAGGGTGCGCCCATCCGCCTCTCGCCGCTGCCACTGCAACAGCCCTCACCACCGCTGTGGGTGGCGGCCTTCGGCCCGCTGGCGCTGCAACAGGTGGCGGCGTTGGGCCTGCCCTATCTGGCGTCGCCGGTAGAATCGCTGCAGGCGCTGGAGGAGAACTACCGCCGGTTCAACGCCACTGTACTGGCAGAAGGTCATGCGCCGGTGCGCACCGTGCCGGTGATGCGCACGGTGTTTGTGACTGAAGACAACGCATTGGCAGAGCAGGTGCGCACCGCGCTGGCCGCTTCGCCGCTCTCACGGCGCCAGCCGCTGGTGCCGGTGGATGAGTGGGCCGTGGTCGGGGACCGTCATTATGCGCGCGACAAACTGGCCGAATACATCGAGCGCCTCGCACTCAGCCACCTCATTGTGCGCGCCGGTATTCCTGGCGTGGATGAGCGGCAGCACCTGCGCAGTCACCAGTTGCTACTGAATGCCGTGGCGGACCTCTGACTCGATGATGAAATCCACAACCCGACTCCACACCCCGGCAAATTGCGGCGCGCGGAAATGGCTGCGCGTGGCCAGCCAGTCGAAGCGCCGCAGTGTGTCGTTCTCGTCGCCACCGTGGTGGCCGATAATGTCGAGGTGGTCCGCCCGTGCCACGGCGATGCACGTCCCCCAGGGCTGCGCGCGGGTGGGAACGATGCCGTCGCTGGCGTCGGAATCCGGCACTGCGCCAAGTTGCTTGCGCATAGCCTTTGCGAACGGCGCGCGCGGCACTGGAAATTCGTGGCCCACCGCCAGTTTACTGAGGCTGTAGTAGAACGCCTGCTGGGCCTGGTCGACAAAATCGAAGCCAATTTCCCACGAGGTTTCGAGGCTGGCGGGCCGTGCCTGCGTAACCACCGAGCCGTAGGCCACGCTCTCGCGATCGCGCACACTGGCATTGAACAGATCCATGGCTTCCACGGTCAGTTGCGTGAGCAGTGACTGATCCCGTTGCACCTCGCCCAGCAACTCCTCTACCTGGGTCCGGCGCTCCGCGGTGAAATCTGCCAGGAGCTGCTCATAGAGCTGACCGGCCAGTGATCCGGTGGCGTCGCCGAACGAGGAGGGCAGCGCGAACAGCCCCGCCACTTTCACCCAGACCGACAGCGGCAGGTCCATACCGCGCAGCGCCGCGATCGTGACGATGGATAGCAGCCGCAACAGGTTGTCACCGAGCAGTCCGGCGAAGAACGATGCGATGGGCGCGCCCAGGTGCGGGGTGGCGATGCTGATGCTGGCGTGAACCCTGCGTGCGAGCGACTCGACATCGATGCGGGTTTCCAGGTCTGCGCCCGGAGTCAGCAGCAGGCGCGCATCCAGGCCTCCGGTAGAGTGTCCGATCAGGTGGATAGCCGCGCTGTCGCGCGGTCGTGCTCGCGCGATGGTTTCCGCCAGACAGCGCGTGCGTGCGCGCAGGCTGGCAGTCGGCAGCGATTTGACGCAGTGGATCTCCGCGTCCAGCCCGGACTCCTCAAGCAGCGCGCGCAGTGTCTGGCGCACCGGCCCCCAGTAGGTGAAGTCGCCGAGGTTCGCGAAGCCGAAGAAGCCCGGCACCAGGAACAGATGTCGTTTCATTGTCTCGCCTTGGTCGCGGCCGAAAACCTATAATGGCACACTCCGGCGATGTGCCGGATTTTTCGAGGAGGTAATTCCCGTGCAATCATTTTTACCACTCGCCCTGTGCGGCGCGTTTGCATTGACCGCCTGCAGCGACGGTAGCGATGACTTCAGCGCCGCCTATCCGCACGATGGTGAGTTGCGCCTGAACCAGATCCAGGTCATGGGCACCCACAACAGTTACCATCCGTATCCGGCGCCTGAGCCGATGGCGACGGTAGTGCGCGAGCAGTTTCCATGGTATCCGCCCGTGGTGGGCGACTACCGCCATAAGCCCTTGTATGAACAGCTCGACCGATTGGGCGTCCGGCACCTCGAACTGGACGTGAATAAGGATCCGATGGGTGGCAATTTTAGCCAGCGACCACTGCTTGCGACCATCGGCGCGGACACCGCCACCGGCATTCCTGAGTTGGACTTGCCCGGCCTCAAGGTGTTCCACGTGCCGCAGATCGATGCCGAGAGTACCTGCCAGCTCTTCACGGACTGCCTGGCCGAGATCAAGCGCTGGTCGGACGAACACCCCGGGCATGTACCCATCATCGTGATGATCGAGATCAAGGACACCGATTTCTTCGGCACTGCCACTTACCTGCCGATGACGCCCTGGCTGGTAGAGGATTACGACACGCTGGATGCCGAGATCCGCTCGGTGTTCCCCGAAGACCAGTTGATCACACCGGACCAGGTGCGCGGCAACTTTGCCACGCTGAACGAGGCGATCCTGACCGTCGGGTGGCCGACGCTGGGCGAGGTGCGCGGCAAGATCATGTTCACGAACTGCAACTGTACCAGCCCGCAGCCGGACCGCCACCGCCTCGACTATGAGATTGGTCACGAGAATCTCTCGGGCAGGATCCTGTTTCCCAATTCCGCGCCCGGCAATCCTGATTCCGCGGTGGTGCACCTGGAAGAGCCGGTGGAAAGCCAGCAGGAGATCAGGCGCCTGGTGCAGCAGGGTTATTTCATCCGTACCCGCTCCGACGCCAACACGCGCGAGGCGGTGGCCGGGGATACCACGCGCCGCGAGGCCGCATTCGAGAGCGGCAGCCAGTACATCGCCACGGATTTTCCCGAGCCCTCGGTGACCGCCGCGCCGGATTACGCCGTGCAGATTCCCGGTGGCACACCGGCGCGCTGCAACCCGGTGAATGCGCCCGACTGGTGCGCTCCGGAGGATATCGAGAATCCGGCCTTTCTGTCGCCCGCGCGCAGGTAGCGCGAGCGTACGGACGACGGGGCGTCCGCGCGTCTAGCCGCTGGAAGTTGCGAACGCGCGCCGCAGGAATCCGATGCGCTGGCGCACGGAGTCCTGGGAAATCGCGCTGCTCGCCACGCCGTCGTAACCGTGAATGGTGCGCCGCGTGGCGTTGATTACCAGCGGTGTGCCGAGTGCCTCAAGCGCGGCGGCGTAGCCCTGGCCTTCATCGCGCAGCGGGTCGAACTCCGCGGTTTCCACATACGTCAACGGCAGGCCCTGCAGCACCCCCGCCGCCGGCGCGGCATAAGCGGGGACGCCGGCGCCCGGGTAGCGACTGAGGTACATCTCCCACATGCGTCGGTTGGACACCGCGTTCCACAGCGGCACATCGACAAACTCCGTGGCCGACACCGTCGTGCAGGTGTGGTCCAGTACCGGGTAGATCAACAGCTGCGCACACAGCGCCAGGAGTTTTTCATCCCGCGCTTTCTGCGCCACGCCGGCTGCGAGGGCGCCACCGGCGCTGTCGCCGCCCACCGCGATGCGCTGACTGTCGACGCCCAGTTTTCCCGCCTCGCGCAGCGTCCACTGCAGCGCGGCGTAGCAGTCGTCGAAGCCACAGGGAAACGGATATTTCGGTCCCAGCCGATAGTCGACGAATACCACCACACAGCCCGCTTCATTCGCATAGCGCGCGCAGTAGTCGAGGTGCGAGCTCGCGTAGCTCATGGCGAACGCGCCGCCGTGGTAGTACAGCAGCGCGGGTGCAGGGCTTTGCAGGTGGTGCGGCGTCATGGTGATGACGTCGAAGCGATCGCCGTCGGCGCTCGCGATGGTATGCGTGGCGACCGTCAGGTTGTAGCTGCGCCGGCTGAACAGGCGTTGCGCGCGCATGACGGTGTTGATCAGGCCCATGATGAAGGGGCTGAAACGGAAGGTGATCGCCGGGAAACGGGCGAAGTCCGGGTGAATGTCGTACTTTTTTTTCATGCGCGGCAACGGGTCGGCAGTCGGGAAGAACGAGCGTAGCAAACCTGTGCCGGTCGCAAAATCACTTTTGACACCCGACCGGGGTGATTGCGCTCAGGCGATCAGTCCGACTATCGCGCCGGTCATGCAGGTTGCCAGCAGGCCTGACCAGATCGAGCGCGGCGCGAGGCGCAGGATATCGGCGCCGCGCCCCGGGCACATCGCGGTCATGCCGCCGATCATGATGCCGAGGCTGCCGAAGTTGGCGAAGCCGCACAATGCGTACGTCATGATCAGCCGGCTGTGCGCGCCCAGCGCCTGCGGTTCCAGCGCCGCCATCTGCAGGTACGCTGCCAGTTCGTTGATGACCACCTTGGTTGCCAGCAGTTCTCCAGCCGTCAATGCCTCGTGCCATGGCACTCCCGACAGCCATGCCAGTGGCGCCAGTGCCGCGCCGAACACGCCGACCAGGGTCAAAGGCTGTGCGCCGGTTGGCACCAGGCCCAGGAGGCGGTCGGCGAGGTAGACCAGCGCCACGAAGACGATCAGCATGCCGATGATATTGGCCAGCAGGCGCAGGCCTTCGCCGGTGCCGCTCACAATCGCATCCATGCTGCCGCTGTAGGGGGATTGCAGGTCCACCGGCGCGGTGTCCAGGGCGCCCTCCGGCGGCAACATGACCGCCGCCAACAGGATGGCTGCGGGAATGCTGATCAGCGAGGCGATCAGGATGTGGCTCATGGCGGTGGGCACGGTGTCCGCGAGTATCGCGGCGTACAGGCCCATGACCGTGCCGGCCACGCCCGCCATGCCACAGGTCATTAGCATGAACAGCTCGCTGTTGGACATGGTCTGCAGGTGCGGCTTGATCAGCAGCGGCGACTCCACCATGCCCACAAATACCGAACTGGCGCCGCCCATGCTGATCGCACCGCTCAGCCCCATCGTCCTGCCGAGCAGTTTCGCCAGCACGGCAATTGCCCACGGTATGACCCGCCAGTGCCACAGCAGCGCGCTGAGCGCCGCGAACACGATCACCATGGGCAGGGCGCGAAATGCAAGCACCATGCTGTACTGCGGCGCGCTCACCGCGAACGGCTCCGGGCCGCCGCCCAGGAACCCGAAGACCATGGCTGTTCCTTCTCCCGTCGCGGCCTCGATGGTGAGCACGAAACGATTGGCCAGCATCAGTCCCTGCTGCAGCAGCGGTACCTTCAGTAGCAGCGCCGCGAGCACCACCTGCGCCAGCAATCCGGTGACGACAAGGCGCAGCGGGAAGCGACGGCGATTGCTGCTGGTGAGCCACGCCAGCAGGAGGATGGCAGGGAGGCCTAGCAGGGCCTGTGACATAAACGATGCTTCCAAGCGCTAAACGCCCGACGGTAGAGCAGGCCGTTACAAAAGTCCATTGCGCCCAACTCGAGCCTGTGCCCGCCGTGCACTCACTCGGCGCGAGGCCGGTGCGGTGACGCCCTCCACGGCTCAGATGGCTGAGGCATTCGCCGTGGAGGGCGTCAGTGCACCGGCCGTCGAAGGTAGCTGCCTGCATCCTGCGCCGCCCAATAGGCGGCAGGTTTTCAAATACCCCAGTCCCGTACACAGGGTTTGATTAAACATACGCGCCCCCGCCGATTTCCTTTCCGACTTGTTGGCACAACGAATGTGGTCCATGCTGGCGCGCACGATGAACGCACGGAGCCGACAGCCATGTTATCCAGGTTTGACGATTACCCGATTCACCAGACCGCCGAACCACTGTTCCATACCGCTTCCAGCGACCGGTTTCATTACGATCGCTACTGGTACAACGGCCACGCTCGCGACGGCAGTTTCTACTTTGGCGTGGCGCTGTGCCGCTATGCCAATCTCGGGATCGTGGACTGCAGCCTGAGCCTCGCCATCGACGGCCAGCAGTACGCGTTTCACGCCTCCCGCCGCGCTCCCCATGAGCCGACGGATACGACAGTGGGACCGTTCGCGCTGCACATACTGGAACCGATGGGTCGCCACCGCGTGGTGATCACCGCCAATGAAACCGGTATCGAATGCGATCTTGTTTTTACACCGCGCACTGCCTGTATCGAAGAGGGCCGCCAGACCCTGCGCAACGAACGTCACATCGTGATGGACGCTACCCGGCTGGACCAGTTCGGCTTCTGGTCCGGTTGGATTCGCTTTGATGGACGAGAACTGAACGTCGACGGCCGTGCGACCTTTGGCCTGAAGGATCGCTCCTGGGGCATTCGCCCTGTGGGCGAGGCGTATACCGGAGGCGCACCGCTGTCGGAATTCCAGGCGATACACTTTGGCTGGATGCCGATTCACTGGGACGACGAGTGCAGCCTGGCCGGCTGGTTTGAGGACGGCGCTGGGCACCAGTGGCACGCGGACCAGGCTTTCCTGCCGCATTACGCCAGCGTGGATGCGATTCCGGGCACGGTCGATCCCCGGGCGCGCGTCTGGCGCGGCGCCGTGGAGCACCGAATCACGATGATTCCAGGCACCCGGCGCGCGCAGTCCGCGGTGGTGACGATGCACGACCGCTCCGGTGAGAGCCTTGAAGTGCATCTCAAGCCGGTACTGGTGCATCGCATGAAGGGACTGGGTTACCAGCATCCGGTCTGGGGTCACGGCAAGTGGCATGGCGAACTGATGGTCGCCGGCGAGAGCTGGAAGGAGAGTGACCTCGATCCGCTGGCGCTGGAGAATATCCACATCCAGCAGGTCGTCATCGCAACCTGTGGCGACAGGGTCGGGCATGGCGTGCTGGAGCAAATGCACATTGGGCCCTCGGCCACGCTGGGCTTTGCGGACTGGTTCGACGGCGCGAAATAGCCTTCACCCGGATTGCCGTGCACAATGAGAGTTCGTGCTGGCAAAACGACAGCCTCTGACCTCGGGCTCAATTGAACTGTTTAAGGTAAATACCCCATGAAAATCCTGAAAATTCTCCTGTTCATCGTCGCGGTGCTGGCTGGCATTTCACTGTTCGTTGTCTGGAAGGTTGGTGCCTGGCACCTCCTGTTCCCCTCGCACCAGCACGACACCGTCGCGCCTGCCATTCCCAAATCCCTCGCATCGCCCGCCGTGCTGGTGTTCAGCAAAACCAATGCATTTCGCCATGAGGACGGCATCGCCGGCGGTGCGAAAGTGCTGCAGGAGATCGCCAAACAGCACAACTGGGGGCTGTTCCACACCGAGAACGGCGCTGTGTTCAACGCGCAGGACCTGGCACGTTTCCAGGTGGTGGTGTTCCTGAACGCTTCGGGCGACATCCTGGACGAGGAGCAGGAGCACGCCTTTGAGTCGTGGCTGCAGGCGGGTGGCGGCTGGCTGGGTATCCATTCAGCGGGTGACAGTTCGCACCTCGCCTGGAAGTGGTACCGCGACAACCTGATCGGCGCGACCTTCACCGCACACATCCTGGATCCACAGTTCCAGCGGGCCACTGTCGTGCTGGAAAACCACGCTCATCCGGTGCTGAAGAATATCCCGGATATCTGGCAGCACGAGGAGGAGTGGTACTCGTGGGAGCGTAGCCCGCGCGAGGAGGGCTTCACCGTCCTCGCCGTGCTCGACGAAGACTCCTACACCCCGGTGCAAAAATTCATGGGCAAGTCACGCGATTTGCGCATGGGCGACCACCCGGTGGTGTGGAGCAACTGCGTGGGCAAGGGCCGCAGTGTCTACGCCGCCATGGGCCACAGGGCCGAGGCCTTCGAGCAACCGCAGGTGCGGCAGTTGCTCGACAACGCTCTCACCTGGCTGATCGATGACGCGGACGGTGTTTGCGCGGCGCCTGCCAGCTCAGGTTAGTGTGATCACCTCGGTTTCCAGCGGCGGAATGTCGCTCTCCGGCAACTGGAAGCGCCAGAACATGATGCCGTAGGGACGCCCCTCGGTATCCAGCCAGTTGGGGCGTCCCGGGTTCTTGTGCGCCAGGATCATCTCGAACCGGCCGTCCGCGTCTTGCACGGTCTGGGCGCGGTTGAGTGAGATCGTGCGCTCTTCGTAGTTCAGTGTCTGCAGGAAGCGGTTGAACAACACCACATTCGAGAACCGGCATTTGGGAAACTGGCCGCGGATCAGCAACGCCTGGTCCGGCGCCAGCGCGAAGGGCGCCATGCTGTAGACATTGTCGCGGGCGGCATAGGTGAGCGCCATGTTGCTGTCGTCTTTTTTCGGTGGCACGAACTGGTTCGGCGTGCGCGAAACCCACGACGGACTCATGGCGTTGTTCAGGGGGTAGACGTTGCCCTTGACGAAGTTTGTCACGCGGCGAATGCCGGCGGCGATATCCGCATCGTTGGGCAGGGGGCGCGGCGGCACCGTTTCCATGTTGCGGATATCCAGCGGGATATGGTGCAGGCGGTCGTTGTTGATGCTGAGGGTGCGTTCATAATAGTGGCGCGTCGTGAGGCTGCTGGCGCCCTTGCTCATTGGCATCCAGTTACCTTCGGTTTTCTCCGCGCTGAGGATGATTTCATAGTCGCCGTTCTTGTCGGCCTTGAATTGGGTGTCGTTGATGACGGTGCCGATACCGCCACTTTCCGCTCCGGGGCTGAGTTCGAGGGTGAAGCTGGTGTAGGTCGCCCCGGCCAGATTGCCGCGAATGCGGTAGCTTCGCTTGTCATCGATCACGGCGGAGTAATAGCGCGCATCCGGATTGTCGCCGAGCAGTTTCTTGTGTTGGTTGATGAAGGGCACAAAGAATGGCCGGGCGGGGTCCGCCTCCTGCCAGGCGTCGAGGCCATGCTGCAGCGTGTGCAACATCCAGCGGCGCGCCTCGGCGAAGTCCAGTTCCGTACGCAAATTCCACGCTGGAGAGGCAAACGCCGTTTCAATGTCGTGAAGACTCTGCTGTAGTTCGGCCAGCGCCCTGGCCGCTTCGCTGTCGGCTTTCTCCACGGCGGCTGCCATGACGCGTGGCGCCAGCAGCGAGCTGGCGAGACTGCTGAGGGCGACTCCTTTCAGTAATTCGCGACGTTGCATGGTGGATTCTCCTCTTGGCGCGGCGCACAGGCCGCTCGATGGTTAATGGCTGGCAGGCGGGCGTTGTCCGCTGCACAGTACGTCGGTCACACGCTCCGTATCCATGTATTCCTTCAGGTGCAGCAATTTTCCCTCTCGAAACTTGAACAGGAAGTGGTACTCGTTGCTGTAGATTTTCCCCGAGACATGCAGGCCCTCGCTGGTCGCCTCCACGGCGACCTTTTCACCTTCGGCGACCATGTCGAGGATATGAAAGGACAGTCCTTCGGGAAATACGTCAAATATCCCCCCTGCGGCAGCCGCGATCTGCTCGCGTGAGAAGGTTCCGGAGATCAGCGTGTGCCCCATGGTGCGCACGCTGCCGTCCGGGGCGTAGGTATCGACGATATGGGCCACGTCGCCACGATTGAGAGCGTCAAAAAATTGCCGTACGAGCGTTTTGTTGGATTCTGTTTCAGTGCTGGGCATGCGCGTACTCCGCGGCTATGGTTATTCGGGTGCGACCCTGGCGCGCCGGGTCTTGAGCTCGCCGCGCCGGGTTTTGCTATCCATTCGCTTGCGCTGGCTGCTGGCGGTTGGTCGCGTGGGCCTGCGCCGTTTACGCACTGCGCTCGCCGCCAGTACCAGCTCGCGCAGACGCGCCAGCGCATCCTCGCGATTCTTGTCGCGGCTGCGAAAACGCTGGGCCTTGATCACGATGACGCCCGCGTCATTGATACGCTGATCGCTCAGCTTGCGCAGCTTCGCCTTGCAGTCTTCCGGAAGCGACGAGGCATCGATGTCAAAGCGCAGGTGCACGGCGGAGGACACCTTGTTGATGTTCTGTCCGCCTGCGCCCTGCGCGCGTATGGCCTGAAGCTGGATTTCTGCCAGCGGAATGCTGATCTCGGTGGAGATGACGAGTGGCATGGTCAACCTGGATTCTCAGCGCTGATCGAGACTAGCGATTGCGGCCGAGCCGCTCATGGGCGTCGACCCATTCGTTGGTGCGCGTCTCTTTGTCCACCCTGGCCGCGGCTCCCAGGGACAACTCACCGGCCAGCGCCAGCGCCGCTGCAATTTCGGCGAGCTTCATGACCTTGCCGGGCCCGAAGCAATCCATGATCTGCAGGCATTCGCGCTGCGTCGGCAGGGCAGTGCCGCCGCCGTAGGTCGCCAGGATCAGCGCCGGCAGGGTGATGGAAAAATAATAGTCGCCCTCGCGCGTCACCTTGTTGTAGGTAGTGCACTGGTTGGATTCGCCGATATTGGCGATGTCCTGGCCGGTAGCCAGGTAGAGCGCGGCGAGACCGTTGGCCGGGTGTGCGGCATTGTTCGAGGAGTTCGACAGGAACGCGCTCAGCGTGCTGATACTCTGGCCGTAGTGCATCTGCTGTGGCGAAATCCGCAGATTCTTCAGCATGACGTCCCTGGGAATCGTAATCTCGGCAGTCACCCGCCGGCCGCGACCCTTGAGCATGTTGACGGAGGACGTTTTCTTCTCTGTGTCGAAATTACCCGACAACAGGTAGTGCGACAGTGCAGGGTATTCATTGGTGATCCACTCGCAGGCCGCAAACGTGGCCTTGCTGGTCATGTTCTGGCCGGCGGCATCGCCGGTGCTGTAGTCGAAACGTGTGAACACCATGTTGTGTGCGTGGTAGTGCTCGATCTCCCGCAGTTTTCCCACCGACGTGGTCGCCTCGGCCACGGCCTTGAGCCGCGTGAAGTTGTCGTCCAGCCAGAGGCCGAAGTCGCGCGCCTCGCGCGCGCTGGGGAACACAAACACGGGTGCGCGCTGCATGGCTTCGCCCGACACGGTGGTGATGACGCCGCCGCTCTCCCGGATTACGCGCATGCCGCGGTTGTAGCTGGCCAGCATGGTGCCTTCGACTGTGGCCATGGGTACGAAAAATTCGCCTTTGGCGTGTTCTCCATTGATAAGCAGCGGGCCGGCGAGGCCAATCGGGATTTGCGCGACACCGAACAGGTTCTCGATGTTGCCGGACATGGCGGCGGGATCGAAGGAGAACTGGCGTGTGTGATCGAGCCTGGCGGGCGTGTGCTGTTCGATAAAGGTCTGCCGCTCGCGGATGATGTCGTGGCTGTAATCGTCCTCATTGGATCGCGGGATTCTTTTGCTCACGGAGGCCGCCTCGGAATGGACAAGGCGTAGAAATTACGCGCTTCGACAGTGTGGGTCAATGTACATTGGGTTCGTCTTGAAGAGCCGGGCAGCAATTGCCACAATGGCGGCTTCCGGTACGCCAATCGTAACGGATTGCACTCCTGCTTCTGCTACAAGGATCGTCAACCGTGCTAAACCTGAAACCTCTCGCAGGCGGAAGCCTGGCCTCGCGTATTTGGTGTGCGCTGCCCGGTCTTGTGTTGCTTGCGTTGCTCACCGCATGTTCATCCGATGGCAGCGATAGCTCGCCTGATATGCGGGCACCGCAATCAGAGCCCTTTGCCGAAATCTACGACCAGGGCGTTCTCCGGTATCTGGGTCTGTACACTCCCGTGCTTGCAGAGCAGGACGGCGCAGTCACCCGGCACTACTTCGCTGCGGGCGACGGGCCGGTGTGCGGCGCAGGCACGCCGTACGCCATGGCGACGCGCGACCAGGGCTCAGAGAACCTGATGATTTTTCTCGAAGGCGGTGGCGCCTGCTGGTCCGATTTCTGTTTATACGTCAGTGAGGCGACCCCCGACATTCCCGGCACCGGACTTCTGGATCCTGCACGCGCCAATAATCCCGTACGGGACTGGAATGTGGCGTACGTACCCTACTGTGATGGCTCGCTGCACGCCGGCGACACCGAGGTCGATACTGACGGTGATGGTGATGCCGATCGCTTCCAGCACGGCCTGCACAATCTGTCGGCGGCGCTGGATGTTGCGGTCCGCACCTTCCCCGCGCCGCGCAGGATTCTGTTGGCCGGGCAGAGCGGCGGCGGATTCGGCACGATCTTCGCTCTGCCGCTGGTGCGGCACCTCTATCCCGGTGTGCCCATCGATGTGCTCGATGATTCCGGCGTCGGTGTGCTGAAGCCGGGCAAGCCGGAATTCCTGCGGCAGATAATCGGCGAATGGAACATCGGGGCCTTTATTCCAGACAGTTGCGCCGGCTGTATCCCCGCGGACGGCCATCTGAGCAACTATCTCAACTGGCAGTTGGACCAGGACCCGGACGTCCGCCGCGGCATGCTCAGTTACACGCAGGACTTCAACCTCGCGGATCTCTTTCTCGGCATCGGCGGGCCGGCTTTCGAGACTGCGCTGCTGGGAGACATGCAAAAGCAGGAGCAGGCCCACCCGGACCGTATGCACTTTTGGCTGGTTCCCGGCAACGGCCACACCTTTGTGGAGTTGGAGCCGGACCAGGCCGCCAATGGCGTGCCGCTGATGGACTGGGTGAGCGCGATGCTGTCAGGTTCCAACGGCTGGGTGTCGGTGCGTTGAAGTTTGACTAGCGTCCGGCCTGGTGAAGATTGATCACCGTCAGGAATGCCTCACCGTATCGTTCCAGTTTGCGCTGCCCCACGCCGCTGATGCGCGCGAAATCAGCCGCCGTGCGCGGCAATCTCGTGCACATCTCGCGCAAACTGCGGTCGTGGAAGATCACGTAGGGCGGTACGCCCTGTTCTTCGGCCAGCGCTCGCCGGCGATCGCGCAGGGCGTCCCACAGGCTTGGATCGATAGCGTCCGGCAGTGGCTGGACGGTGTGCCCGCGCGCAGGGCTCACGGTGGCGTCGCGGCGCAGCTGAATCGTCTGTTCACCGCGCAATAGCGGGCGGCAGCTCTCCTCCAGGCGCAGCGCGCCGAACTGCGCCAGGTCGACGCTCAGGTAGCCTCTGGCCACCAGCTGCCGGAACACAGAGCGCCACTGTTTGGCATCCAGCTCGCTGCCCGCCCCAAAGATGGGCAGGTGCTGGTGGTTGAACTGGTACACCTTGTCACTGTCGGCGCCGCGCAGTACGTCGATCAGGTGGTTGACGCCGAAGCGCTGGCCACAGCGGTAGACGACACTGAGCGCCTTGCGTGCAGCCGTGGTGCCATCCCAGGTGTCCACCTGCTCCAGACAGGTATCGCAGTTGCCGCAGGGGTCGCTCAGGATTTCGCCAAAATAACGCAGCAGGCTCTGCCGGCGGCAGGTGGTGATCTCGCACAGCCCCAGCATCGCGCTGAGCCGCTGTTGTTCCGCTCGCTTGTACGCCTCGCTGCCCTCGGAGGAGGCCAGCATCTGGCGCAGTTTTATGACGTCCTGCAGGCCGTAGAGCATCCACGCATCGGCGGGTTCACCGTCGCGGCCGGCACGGCCGGTCTCCTGATAGTAAGATTCGACGGTCTTCGGCATATCCAGATGTACCACGAAGCGCACATCGGGCTTGTCGATGCCCATCCCGAACGCGATGGTGGCGACGATGATGACGCCGTCCTCTCGGAGAAAGCGCGATTGGTGTGCCGCTCGCACCAGATGCGGCATCCCTGCATGGTAGGGCAGGGCGTCAAAACCCTGGTCCTGTAGCCAGTGCGCGATTTCTTCCGTTTTGTTGCGTGAGAGGCAGTAGACGATGCCGGCATCTCCCGCGTGCTCCTCGCGCAGGAAGCGCAACAACTGGGATTTCGGATTCTGCTTGAGTGCGATTCGATAGCGAATGTTGGGCCGGTCGAAGCTGGCGATGAACTGTCGCGCTCCCGAAAGGTCCAGCCGCAGGATGATCTCCGCCCGGGTGCGCGCGTCCGCCGTAGCGGTCAGCGCGATGCGGGGAATATGCGGAAAACGCTGGTGCAGCACGCTCAGCTGCAGGTAGTCGGCGCGAAAATCGTGGCCCCACTGGGAGACGCAATGCGCCTCGTCAATGGCGAACAGTGCAATGGATGCCCGTTCCAGCAACGCCAGGCAGCGTTCCTGCACCAGACGCTCGGGGGCGATATACAGGAGGTCTAGCTCTGCGGCCAGCAGGCTGCGCTCCACCGCCTGCGCGGCGCCGGCACTGAGGGTCGAGTTGAGAAAGCTCGCCCGCACGCCCAGCTGTCGCAGCGCGCTGACCTGGTCCTGCATCAGCGCGATCAACGGCGAGACGACGATCCCGCAGCCGCGCCGCGCCAGTGCCGGCACCTGGTAGCAGAGTGATTTACCGCCGCCGGTGGGCATCAGCACCAGGGCGTCGCCGCCGTCGATCACGGTGCGGATGATGGCAGCCTGCGGCTCGCGAAAGGATTCGTAACCGAAAACGGTCTGCAGGATTTGCCGGGCGTCGCTCATGGCAGCGCAGTATAACCCGGCTGCGCAGCTGAGGCGGATCGGTCGCCCGCAACGGATGGGACTGGTAGAATCCGCAACCTCGTTCGATTATCTCACAGGACACACTCAGGCCATGACCAAGACTGCTGCAGAATCACACCAGACGTGCGTCAACCGCTTCATCGAGCTCGCCAACACCATGAAGAACGAAGGCACGGAGATCAACATCGTGTCCGGAGCTCTGATGACCGCGTCGGCGTTGTACGCCAGTTACCAGATTGCGGGAAATGCCGGCGGGCTTACTGACTCCGGCGTGGAAAAAGTGTCCGGCGTGTACAAGCGCGAATTGGAACGAATCCAGAATCTGAAGAAACAGAGCACTGCCAACTGAGCCGGGCCGGGTTTCGCACCCTGCTCAGGAGGCATTGAGTTGTTCGATCTGCGCCCGGAAATAACCCGGCGCCAGCAGCGCCCTTAATTCCTCCACCGGAACCGGCTTGCTGAACAGGTAGCCCTGGATCACGTTGGCGCGATGGTTGCGCAGGAAATGGTACTGCTCCGCCGTCTCAACGCCTTCGGCCACCAGTTCGAGGCGCAGGCTTCGTGCCATGGCGATGATAGCGATGACCAGGCTGGCGTCGTTGTTGGTTTTGTTGAAGTCGATGACAAAACTGCGATCGATCTTCAATTCATCCAGCGGAAACCGGCTGAGGTAGCTCAATGATGAGTAACCGGTACCAAAATCATCGATGGAGAGCTGCACGCCCAACTCCTTGAGATGGCTCAGGGCGCGCAACGTCGCGTCCTTGTCGTCCATCATGATGCCCTCGGTGAGCTCCAGTTGCAGCCGGCGCGGATGCAGGCCTGTGACATTCAACACGTCGGACACCCGCTTGATGAACGACTGGTTGAACTGCAGCGCCGACACGTTGACCGAAATCTGGGGCAATTCCAGCCCCGACGCCTGTAGGCCCACCATCTGGCGGCACGCCTCTTCCAGGCCCCATTCCCCCAGCGCACCGATCAACCCCATCTCCTCGGCCAGCGGGATGAACTTGAAGGGCGGAATCATGCCGAGTTCCGGGTGCGGCCAGCGCATCAGCGCTTCCGCCCCGACCACATTCCCCGTCAGGGTGTCCACCTGGGGCTGGTAATGCAGCACCAGTTCCCGGCGTTCCAGCGCCCTGCGCAGTTCGGTTTCCAGCTTGAGCCGTTCGACGCCGGCCGCGTCCATGCTGCTGTGGTAGAACATGAACTTGTTCTTTCCGGACGTCTTGGCATGGTACATGGCGGTATCCGCCGCCTTGAGCAAACCCTCGACGGAGTCGGCATCATCCGGGGCGACGGCTATCCCGATGCTGGGTGTGATCACGATTTCATGGCCCTCGATGGTGATCGGTTGCGTCAGTGTGTCGAGCAGGCGGCGGGCAACGGCACCGGCGGCCTCGGGCTTTTCAAGTTGATTGAGCACTACGGTGAACTCGTCGCCACCCAGGCGCGACACATCGATACGCGATCCGGTCCCCACATTGAGCGCCACGAGATCGCTCTCCCTGACGCAGCGCGTAACGCGCTTGGCCACTTCGCGCAGTACGAGATCGCCCGCGCTATGGCCGAGTGAGTCGTTGATGCGCTTGAAGTTGTCAAGGTCCAGGAATAACAGCGACAGCATTTCCTCGTTGCGCCGGGCCAGTCGCAGCAGGAGGTCGAGTTGTTCGGTGAAGAGACGGCGGTTGGGTAGCGCAGTCAGGCTGTCAAAATACGCCAGTTGGCGCAGGCGATTCTTGGTCTCCGTCACCTCCTTCACTGCCCGGTTCAATTCCGCGTTGCGCCGGGACAGCTGCGAGGTGCGTTCCTCGACCTTCATGCTCAGCAACTGGTGATCGACCTCCATGCGGGTTTTGTAAGTGTTCAGCCCACCGATGATCGTGTTCAGCAGCGCCACGATCTCCTTGAATTCCCCACTTTTCTCGAGGTCGGTGGGTTGGACTGCCGCGCCTGAGGCGATTTCGTCCGCCATGCGTTTGATCGTGGAAAACGGGGCCATGATCCGGCCCGTCATATAGCGGCTGAAAATTCCACACAGCAGAACGAATCCCAGTGCCATCGCCGCCACCGCCGCCACGGCGGGGATGACGCCTGTCAGTACTTTTGAGCGGCTGAGGCCGAGGTGTACATAGCCGATGACATGCAGGCTGGTTGCCACGCGTGAGTTTGCCAGTGCGGCGCCAAATTCGCCGCGCGTAATATTCTTCTGTAACGGGTTTACGACGGACAGCACCGGGATGGTGAGATCCCAGATCAGCTCCCCAGGGCGTCGCGATACCGCGTCGTCGGATTGTCCGGTGAGCACGGTGCCACGTCGCACCGTCCTGCCGACCTCCACCACCGAAGCGCCGCCCCGCACGTCCTTGAAATGCACCCATTCGTACTCGGGAGAATTCGCCTGCCGGAGTTGGCTGAGCGGGTTGCCCTGTGTATCGACAACTGCAGCGAACAATATTGCCGGGGACGTGGTCAGCAACTCCTGGAGTGTGGCCTGCAACTCGACGAGGTCGTGGAGATAGATGGCAACCTGTAACTGTGGCTGGCTTTGCACGGCATCGATGGAGTGTTCGATGAGGCGGTTGCGTTCGAGGCTGTACTCCCTCTGGAACACGGTTGCCGTAAGAATACAACCCGCTGCCACAGCGATTGAGACGACCAGTGCGTTGATCTTTCCGGCAATCGTCATGGGTTGCAGGTTCCCGCCCCGGCGGCCCCTGTCTCGAATGATGCCATAGCACTACACCCCGGGTATCCGCCGCGCTGCCTTTCGCTGCGGGAAGATGTTTTGTATCCGCACTGCCAACCGCTGTGCTTTTATAGTTAAAAACAAGCACTTGCGTGAAACTAGCACGAGTGACTTCGGGCGTGCAATGGTACTTATTGCGGTATCGGGCGCCGTCGCATGCGAGCGTGCGGACGCTGCATCAACCGGCCTGTCGACGCTCCACGTTCTGGCGTCGGTCATTGGCGATCAGGATACCGTTCACAGTGAGAGGAAACGTGACGACGCGACCGCTGCGACGCTCGACCGGGTTGCGCACCACGAGGCGTCGCGCTTGCTCATCGACGGTGTATTTGCGCGGGTGTCGATGATCGTCGGATACATAGGTGCGCGCTGCTACCGTGAACACATAGGTAGAAATGACGATCGCGCCAAAACCGAGCACACCGAGGATGATGAGTACGACATCCATTAAGGTTACAGTCCCACTGCCAGCCGTACCGAAATATGCAGCTAGTATGCAAATTTCGCGCCGAGCTTGCTAGTACTTATTATTTATCTGAGTGCTAGCGGCATGTTAGCGCCGCGTTGAGGCCGCAACAACCGGGAAGTGTATAAATTCCTGACACATTTGGGTTAGCTCGTGCCAGGAGCAAAAAGAACTAGCGCGCGCCCTTGCCGAAGAGAACCACCTCGACGGTGCTCAGCGTGATCATGAAGTCCAGGAACAGACTCTGGTTCTTGACGTAGTAGAGATCGAACTGCAGTTTCTGGCGTGCGTCCTCCTCCGATGCGCCATAGGGGTAACACAACTGAGCCCAGCCGGTGATCCCGGGTTTAACCGCATGCCTGGAGTTGTAGTAGGGGATGCGCTGCGCCAGCTGTTGCACAAATTCCGGCCGCTCCGGGCGCGGACCGATGAACGCCATCTCGCCGGACAGTACATTGAAAATCTGGGGTAACTCATCGATGCGAGTGCGGCGGATGAATGCGCCTACCCGCGTAACGCGACTGTCGTTTACGGTCGCCCAGCGCGCCTTGCCATCACCTTCGGCGTCGACGCTCATGCTGCGGAACTTCAGCACCTTGAATGCCTTGCCATTGAGCCCCACCCGTTCCTGGCTGAAGAAAATCGGCGCCTTGAAGCCGTCCTCCATCCATATGGCCACCGCTGTGGCCAGCATGACCGGCCAAGTGGCCATCAGCAGGAAAAAACTTGAACAGATGTCGAAGCAGCGCTTGGTCACGCTCTTGGATGTTCCGCTGCGCAGATCCTCCGTCAGCGTCATCCAGCCGGGCGTCGCGAAATCCACCAGGATCTTGCCGGCTTCGCGCTCGAAAAAATTGACGAGGTTGAGGACCTTGATACCTTGCAGGCGACACTTGAACAATTCGTCCGTGGGTGTCTGGTCGTGTTTTTTGTCGAGCGCCACCACGATCTGGTCGATTTCCGTTTGTCGTGCGTACTCCGCCAGTGGTTGCCGCAGGTTGATGATGCGCTCACCGGTGACCCGGGTCTCTTCATCCTGGACCCGGACAAAGCCGACGATGGTGAATCCCTGGCGATCGGTCTTGCGGCGCATCGAGCTGGTGATAGTCGACGCTGCGGAACCTGAGCCGTACACCAGTACCCGACTTTTGAATTGTTCCAGATCGGTGACATTGATGAAGGCCAGGCGACTGATCAGGTTGGCGCTGAACGAGAGCAGAACAGTGTAGAGGAGAGCCCCGCGCCACTTGGCCATGTCGGGCATGAGAAGGAAGATGCCTGCGGTGACCACGCTGGCGGCGATAAACCCTCCCAGGGTGCGCACCAGTACGCCCGAACGGCCCTCACGCATGCGCGGCTCGTACAAGCCCATCGCGAAGAGGCAGACCACAGTTACCACCGCGTAGATGACGGCGCGCAGCGGCATTGCCGACAGGTAGTCGTGGAAGGTGTCGGGTGTCAGTGCAACGAAGCAGTGAATATAGGTGCCGGCGTACAGAGCCAGCGCGAACAGGATCGCATCCACCAGGGCGAGCCAGTAGAAGGACGTGTGTACGTGGTGATTGAATACCCTGACGGTAGCCATTACCTGTTCCCTTTCGCCGCAGCGATCGCAGGATTCGCCGGGTGAATAAGGAGCCATCCCGCTCCCGAAAAGGCGAAAGATCTGCGAGTTTTTATTTGAAACTGCGCTGTGTGAACGCTCAGCAGGGGATCTGCCTGATATTTATACACAGCGAATTGCCATACTTATCCACAAAGCGATTTGTGGAGTTACCAAGGTAGCATGTATCACTTGAGCCTGCCCGGAAAATTCGGAAATTTGTGAACTTATTCCCGGCACCAGCGGAGCGCCGTTTCCAGAGGTTTTACAGCGCGTCAGAGCAGCACTTCGGCCGGGTGCGGGTGGCTGAGGAAGTTGATCGGGCTGGCCGTGAAACCGTAGGCGCCGGACTGGAAAACGACGACGAGGTCACCCGGTTCGGCGCGGGGCAGGGCAACCTTGTTTCCCAGGATATCCAGGGGTGTGCACAGCGGCCCGACGACGTTGACGATCTCCAGTTCGTCGCCGGCCACCCGGTTGCCCAGGCAGAGGGGATAATTCTTGCGAATCACCTGGCCGAAATTACCGGAAGCCGCAAGGTGCTGGTGCAGGCCGCCATTGGTGATCAGGAAGGTTTCACCCCTGGAAACCTTGCGATCCACGATCTCGCAGACGTAAATGCCGGCCTCCGCTGTGAAGTACCGCCCCAATTCCATAACTATTTCCGCACCCGGGAGTTTGTCTTGCGCTTCCCGCAGCAGGGGCGCGAGGTTATCCGCAATGGGGGATATATCCAGGCGGTGTTCGCCGGGGAAATAGGGCACGCCCAGTCCGCCGCCGATATTGAGCCAGCGCACCGGTGCCGGAGCAGATTCGGCGAGACGAAATGCGAGTTCGAAGGTTTTGGTCTGCGCCTCGACGATCGCCTGGTCGCGCAGGTTCTGGGAGCCGCTGAAGATGTGGAATCCCATGAACTGCAGGGGCAGCGTGCCGAGCGTTTCGAGCATTGCGGGTACACACTCGGCATCAACGCCGAATGGCTTGGGACCGCTGCCCATCTTCATGCCTGCGGCCTTGAGCTCGAAATCCGGGTTGACGCGAATGGCGACGCGCGGGCGCAGGTTGTGGTCCTTCGCCAGGGCAGCGATTCGGTGCATCTCCGCTGCGGATTCCATATTGATGATGACGCCGCTGGTCGCCGCGAGCCACAGGTCCTCAGCGGATTTTCCGGGTCCGGCAAAACTGATGCACGCGGGATCCGTGCCGGTGGCTAACGCCACGCGCAATTCCCCTGCCGAGGCGACATCCAGTCCATCGGTGATTCCGGCCAGGTGGCGGACGACATCCGGCTTGGGGTTCGCTTTCATGGCGTAGTGCAGATGAATTTCGGCGGGCAGGGCGGCTCGCAGTGCCTTGACCTGCGCGGTCATCACGGCACGGTCGTACGCGTAAAACGGCGTTCTGCCGACCTCCCGCGCGATGTCAGTCAGCGCGCGTCCGCCCACTTGCAGGCAATTGTCTTCCACCCGGAACTGGCTCATCGTTTCGTGGCGCGGCACTTCAGGCGCGGTTGGGGCCGTGCTCATGCGGTGGCATCCTGGAACAGGGTTCGGTATTCGTCGGCCAGCAGGCGCCGGTCGAGTTTGCCATTCTGGTTGTGGGGTAGCGCTTCGCGGGCAATGATCGCGGCGGGCACCATGAAGTTAGGCAGTTCCCGCCGACAGTGCGCCAGTAACGCCTCTTCGAGCGCAACGCCATCGGGTGCCCGCGCGCCCGGCGCAACCACCAGTAGTATGGCCTGCCCCAGAGCGTTGTGCGGCAGACCCAGCGCGGCCGCAGCCGTCACCAGCCCGGAAGCGTAGGCAATCTCCTCGACTTCCGTCGGGCTCACTCGATAGCCGGACGTCTTGATCATCTCATCCTTGCGGCTGATGAAATACAGGTAGCCTTCGTCATCCTTTATTACCTGGTCTCCGGACCACACCGCGAGTTCAATCGTGGGAATTTCCGGGGGTTGCGCCGGGCATGGTTTGAAGCGCTCGGCCGTTTTCTCAGGATCATTCCAGTAGCCGAGGCTCACGAGCGCGCCACGGTGAACGAGTTCGCCCGGCTCGCCCGGGCCGCACTCCGCCCCCGACTCGTTGACCACGAGGATCTGCGCGTTGGGTATCGCTTTGCCGATCGATTCGGGTCGCACAGCGACCTGGTCCGGCGGCAGGTAGGTGGAGCGGAAAGACTCGGTCAAGCCGTACATCAGGAAGACCAGGGTGTTGGGAAGGGTCTCTTGCAGTGCGCGCGTCGTCGGCACCGGCATGGCGCCGCCGGTATTGGTGATATATCGCAGGGAACGCACCGCCTCGGCGGGCCACTCCAGGTCCCGCAGTTGGTTCCACAGCGGCGGCACGGCTGCAAGCCCGGTGACGCCGTAACGTGCGACGGCGCGGAGCACATCGCGCGGCAACAGGTAATCCATCAATACCACGGAGGCCCCGACGGAAAACGCGGTGGTCAACTGGCTCAGCCCTGCATCAAAACTGAGAGGCAGTACCGCGAGTATCCGATCCGCTGCGGTGTTGCCCAAGTAACTCGCTACACTGCGCGCACCGGCAACCATGTTGCGATGTGACAGCACCACGCCTTTGGGATTACCGGTGCTGCCGGAGGTATACAGGATGGCAGTCATATCGGTGTCGATGCGACGGTGCGGTATGTGTGCCGTGATACCCGAGAGGCAAAACTGACTGTAGGTCAGGATTTTCTGGTGCGGCCCACACTTCCGGTGCGATGGGTTTTCCTCAACCACGACGATGGTGTGCAGGTCTGTGCAGGCGGGCAGGACGTCGAGTAGTGTCTCGAGTCGCGGCACGGAGGTGATCAGCACCCTGACGTTACAGTGCGGTAGGATGTGGGCGAGTTGGCGCGGCTTTAACAGCGGGTTGATCGGGACGAAACAGGCACCTGCCGCCGCCGCACCGAACAGGGTGAAAACGGTTTCGGGTTGTTTCGGAAGATACACTCCGACGCGTTCGCCGGCGCCAATGCCGAGGTTGAGCAGGGCATTAGCTACCTGCTCAACCTGTTGCTGCAACTCGCTATAGCTGAATGTCTGTTCCTTGAACAACAGCGCGGGCGCGGTTGGATATTTCCGGGCGCCACTGGCGATAAACTGGTGAATCAGATCTGGCATCGCGCTGGCTTGGAAGGGTACGGCTCGCCCGGGAAAGGATGTTATTGTAGCTGCATCGACGCAGCTCATGGAATCAATTGTGCGATGAATATCCGCGCAGGACAATGGCAGTTCGACCGAACTGTGAATGAATACACATGAATGTCGCACAGGTCCCTTCGCTGACGACGATGTTGGCCGCACTGCTGACAGCAGTGTTGTCGTGGCTGTTGTTGCCGCCGTTGACTCACGCTGCGGACTTGCCAGCCCTGCTGGAACGCGTGCGCCCTGGCGTGGTGGGAGTGGGGACGACATACCCGCCGCGGCAACCGAATATGCGCACTGAGCGGTTCGCCTACCTGGGTACGGGCTTTGTGGTGGGCAATGGCCGCCAGATCATTACCAACGCGCACGTGATCGGTGTGGAGCTCGATGTGGATAATCACCAGACCTTGGCCGTGTTTTCCGGTCATGGCGCCCAGGCTGTCGCCCGTCCCGCGCGTGTTGTGCGCAGGGACGACGCGCACGACCTGGCGCTGCTGGAAATCGAGGGTGCGGCGCTGCCAGCATTGCAGTTGGGTGAATCCGATGCGGTGCGGGAAGGGCAGGACATCGCGTTTACCGGGTTTCCGATCGGTATGGTTCTTGGCCTTTACCCGGCGACGCATCGGGGTATCGTTGCCGCCATCACGCCGGCTGCGCAACCCGCGCAGCACGCGAATGAGCTGAATACCGTACGCATCAGCCGCAGCCGCAGCGGCTTCGACGCGTTCCAACTGGACGCCACCGCCTACCCTGGCAACAGCGGTAGTCCAGTGTTTGAACTCGCCCACGGGCAGGTGATCGCGATCATCAATAGTGTCGTGGTGAAGGAAACACGAGAGGCGATCCTGTCACGGCCGTCGGGCATTACCTACGCAGTGCCGGCAAAATACATCGCGCCACTGCTGCGCTCTGGCAGCACAAAAGCAGACTGAGTTGTACGGATGCGAACGCCCCCGGAGGCATCTACTTGAATTGGTTTCAGCGACGCACCCGCATTTTGCTGGTCTGTACGGAGAACATTTGCCGTTCACCCATGGCAGAAGGATTGCTGCGACAGCATCTCCTGCACACCGAACTGGCCGATCGGGTGGAAATTCACTCGGCCGGCACACGCGCATCGCAGCCTGGTTGCCGCCCGGACCAGCGTGCGCAAAAAGTGGCGGCGTTGCGTGGCATCAATCTTTCCCGCACCAGGGCGCGCCGTGTGACCGAACGCGATCTGACGCGCAGCGATTTCATCTTTGCCATGGATGAATCCAACATGCGTGACCTGACAAGCATGTGCCCGCTCGAACACCAGGAAAAACTTTCACTGCTGCTCAGTCACTATCGAGGACAGCCGATGCTCGAGGTGCCCGATCCCTACTTCGGTAGCGTAGAGGGATTTGAGCGAGTGTTTCAGCTCCTTGACGCAGCGATGGGTGACCTGATTTCGTATCTGCGAAGCAGTATTCAGTGATTCTAATCTTTACTCGCCATGGGGTTAGCGCTACTGTACCAAGTGAAATTGGGGCAGCAGTGCATGACTCTGATATTGCAGGAATTGATGGGTGAGTCTTATGGATAAGAACAACGCGTCCCTGGTCGAAGACTTCCAGAAATACTTCACGCTCGAGCTCGCCACGACGCCGTCGCAGTTGGCAGATGTCTACAAAATCCGTTACCGGGTTTATTGCGAAGAGTTCAATTACGAACCTTTGGATGCATTTCCGGACCGGATGGAATCCGATGAATTCGATACCAGTTCCAGGCATTGCCTGGTCTCGCACAAGGCCTCAGGAATGCCCGCCGGGTGCGCGCGACTGGTGTTGGCAGGTGAACAACAGCTCATGCCGATGGAGAAGTTCTGCCTTGATGCCATCGACAAGGAAAAAATTCGCGCATTCGATGGCAAGCGCCACACAATGTGCGAGTTCTCGCGGCTGGGAGTGGACGGTGCGTTTCGACGTCGTATGGGAGAGCGCGAATCTCGGTTCGGTGAGATCTCCGCGCTGGACTGCAGCAAGCGCGAGCAGCGCACGTTCTCACTGATTGCCGTCGCCACGATTCTTTCGGCGCTCGCCCTGAGCGAGATTATCGGTCGGCCGCACTGCTTCGCCATGATGGAACCTTTTCTGCCTCGCTTGCTCAAGCGCTCGGGCCTGGTCGTGCACCCGGCTGGCAGAGAGATCGAATACCACGGCGCGCGTTCGCCCTACTATTTCGACACACGCGAGATCATCACTGGCATGGCAGACGAACTGCAGGAGTTTTATGCCGTGATCTGCGCGGATTTCTCTGCGTCCAGTTTGCAATCCGCTGGTG
Organism: uncultured Halioglobus sp.; assembly: GCA_964461965.1. Lineage (GTDB taxonomy): Bacteria > Pseudomonadota > Gammaproteobacteria > Pseudomonadales > Halieaceae > Marimicrobium. Next base: position 27,416 of record CAYWWD010000029.1, read on the forward strand.
ATGCGGTACCGCAGTTGGCGGCGCGCCATACACAGCAGCTGGAATCCAACCTGAGAGTGCGATCGCCGGAGCAAAGAGCAAGCGTTTAGCCACGGTGGATTGCTGTCGATTTCGAGGCCTGTAATGGCGTTCAATTATCACGAAGCCTTTTCCCGCAACCTGGGTTGGGTCACAGAAACCGAGCAGGAGATCCTGCGCGGCAAACGGGTCGCGATCGCGGGAATGGGCGGTGTCGGCGGCAGCCACCTGTTGACGTTGACCCGGCTGGGTATCGGCGCATTCATGCTGGCGGACTTCGACCAGTTCGAGCTGCCCAATTTCAACCGGCAGGCCGGAGCCAGCTTGCCTCATCTGGGCCGTGCCAAGCTCGAAGTCATGGCCGAGCTGGCCAGAGGCATCAACCCTGGGCTGGACATCGCGAAGTTCCCGGCCGGTGTCGATGTCGACAACCTGGATAGCTTTCTCGACGGCGTGGATCTTTACGTCGACTCCCTGGATTTTTTTGCCCTCGATATTCGCCGCGCCGTGTTCGCGGCCTGCCACGCGAAAGGGATACCGGCTATTACAGCAGCACCGCTGGGAATGGGCTCGGCGGTGTTGTGTTTTTTTCCGGGCCGCATGAGTTTCGAGGAGTATTTCCAGCTCGAGGGGCATCCCCCGGAAGAGCAGGCGTTGCGGTTCATGCTGGGGCTTGCCCCCAGGCCGCAGCAAATGACCTACCTGGTGGATGACACGCGCCTGGATCTCGATGCCGGCAAGGGCCCATCGACGGCTATGGCCTGTGAGCTGTGCGCGGGTTTTGCGGGCACCTACGCGCTCAAGATACTGCTCAACCGGGGCGAGGTGCCGGCTGCACCGCGCGGCATTCATTTCGACGCCTACCGCAACCGGCTGGTAACCACCTGGCGACCGCTGGGAAATGCCAATCCGCTGCAACGTCTCGGACTGCGCATTGCGCGCAGCCGAATACACTCTCGGGCCGTGCCCGCCTTGAGTGAAAAACCCAGGGCACGACCCATCGAGCGCATTCTTGACGCTGCCCGCTGGGCGCCGAGTGGCGACAATGACCAGCCGTGGAAATTTGAGATTATTGACGAGCATCATCTGGTGATACACGGGTGCGATACGCGACAGTGGTGCGTCTACGACCTCGACGGCACATCCAGTCAGATCGCGCTAGGCGCACTGCTCGAAACCCTCTGCATTGCTGCATCCGGCGAGGGCATGCGCGCAGAGCCGGCGCTGCGGCTGGATTCGCCGGAGCACGCGCCATTGATCGATGTCGCGTTGATCCCGGATGCCAGTGTTTCTGCACACCCGCTGCTGCGGTTTGTACGAACCCGTGTCACCCAACGGCTCCCCTTTACGACCCGTCCGTTGAGCGATCGACAAAAACGGGCACTGGAAGCCGCCGTGGGCAGCGAGTTTCGCGTACTTTGGCTGGAGGGCAATCACGCCCGGCGGCGCATGGCCCGGTTGCTGTTTCACAATGCGCACATCCGGCTTACGACGCCCGAGGCGTTCGAGGTGCACCGGCAAAATATTGAATGGGGTGTGCGCTATAGCGAGGACCGCATTCCCGAAGAGGCGCTGGGTATCGATCTGCCCACCCGCAAAATCATGCGCTGGGCCTTGCAGAGCTGGCGTCGGGTGCAGTTCCTGAACCGTTTTCTCGCGGGCACCTGGCTGCCGCGACTACAGATGGACTGGCGTACGGCACTCGGCTGCGCGGCCCATTTTGTGATTATTGCGAACCAGCCGATGCACTCCGTGGCAGACTACCTCGTCGGCGGGCGGGCGATGCAGCGTTTCTGGCTGGAGGCCACGCGACAGGGATTGCAGTTTCAGCCGGAGATGACGCCGGTTATTTTCTCTCGCTACGTCGCACAGTCACGGATATTCACATCCGTTGCGGCGGAGCAGGCGCTTGCCGGGCGGCTGGCTGAACAGTTGTCGGATATTCTGGGTGCTGATATCAGCCCCCTGCAACGCGTTTACATGGGGAGGGTGGGTTTTGGCGCGACACCGAAATCCCGCTCCGTGCGGCCACCGCTGGAAAAAATGCTGGTCAGCGCCGACAGCAAGTGATTCATGTTCGATCGATCAACGTCCCGTGGCAGAACGCGTATCCTGTTTATGGCGGAGGCGGTGACGCTCGCGCACGTTGCCCGCCCGTTCGCGCTCGCCCGCTCGCTCGACAACGAGCATTTTGAGATCCATTTTGCCCATCACCCGCGCTATCGTGAGCTGCTGGGCGGTTTCGACTTTATCGAGCATGAAATTTCCTCTCTGGCGCCGGCGCAGTTTATGCAGGCGCTGGCTGCGGGAAGCCCGCTGTACGATCTGGCGACGCTGCAGGAGTATGTCGAGGAGGATCGGGCGCTCATCAATGCTGTTCGGCCGGATCTCATCGTGGGCGACTTCCGCCTTTCGCTGGCGGTGAGCGCGACGCTGGCTGCAACGCCCTATATCGCCCTGAGCAACGCCTACTGGTCGCCGTACTGCAGGCAGCGCTACACCGTGCCGGAACTGCCCTTTACGCGTGTGCTGGGGCCAGCATTGGGCCAGGTGCTGTTTTCGCTGGTGCGCCCCGCTGCCTTTGCGCTGCATTGCCTGCCCATGCACCGGTTGCGGCGCAGCTACGGCCTGCCCAGCCTCGGCTTCGAGCTGCGGGAGGTCTATACGCACGGTGCATACACGCTGTATGCAGACCACCCTGAACTGTTCCGGATGGAGGGGTTGCCCACGCGACATCGTTTCATTGGCCCTGTGAACTGGTCACCCGAATGCCCATTCCCCGACTGGTGGGGCGACCTGCCGCAGAGGGCACCCGTCGTGTATGTGACACTGGGCAGTTCCGGGCGAGCCGAATTGCTGCCAGAAGTGGTGGCTGCCCTGGGACAGCTCGAGATCACGGCGCTGGTTTCCACGGCCGGGGCGCCGTTGCCTGATCGGATACCATCGAATGTCTTCATGGCTCCCTATCTCCCGGGTGAGCGGTGCGTCGCGCGGGCGGACCTGGTGATCTGCAATGGCGGCAGTCCCGGTGCCTACCAGGCGCTACTGCAGGGTGTGCCGGTCATAGGCATCGCGTCGAATCTCGACCAGTACCTGAACATGGCGTCTGTGGTGAAATGCGGCGCTGGCCAGATCCTGCGTGCAGGCACCTGCGATGCAGAGCAATTGCGGACACTCATCGAGCAGCTACTGGCTAAACCGAATTACCGCGAGGCCGCCGCCGCGCTGGCCAGGCGTCTTGCGGCATACGATTCGTCGATTCTGTTTCCCCGCGTCATCGACGAAATAGTTCGCGCCCAGGTCTCCGTGGTGTAATACGAAGTGTGGGTATAGACTGCGATGTAGGGACGTATGGGCAGGGAGCTGTATGCGTAAAATATCTGCGGGTCAGATCGGCTTCTTTCTGGCACTGCTGGCATTGATCATCCTGTTGGCGGTAACCACCACCGAGTTGCTGGCGCGCAAGGCATGGTTGGGTGATTTCTACGCCGTGATCTATGTCTGCCTGCTCGTGCTCCTGATCTATGCTTGGGCCTTCGTGGTGTATCGGGTGTTCCTGCGGGTTCTCCCGCTGGAAGAAGGGTACATCGAACCCGGATCGCGCGCGGAGTTTGTAGCGCAGGTCAACATCCTGTTCTATCTCATGTTGTTCAATACCCTGATCCGCACAGATTTCCTGCCAGTTCCACTCAAGACCTTGGTCTATTCCTTCCTGGGCACGAAATTTGGTTCAAACAGTTTCAGTCCCGGTACCATCCTCGATCCTCCTTTAACTGTGATAGGCGACAACACTATCATCGGCCATGCCGCAACCTTGTATTCCCATGCCATCGAGGGCCACCACTTTGCGCTTGATCGCATCGTGCTGGGCAACAACGTGACTGTCGGCGCCCACGCTGTCATCATGTCAGGCGTGACAGTCGGCGATGGCGCGATCGTGTCTGCCGGCGCGATTGTCAAGAAAGGTACTCGGATCGGCCCCGGCGAACATTGGGGAGGAGTGCCGGCGCGTCGCATCGACACCCCTGCCAGCGATCGTTGATACAACTTCACGCCCTACCTTAAGAGAGAGTATCCAGCCCTATGATCAGGCGAATCGTTAAATGTCTTGTGATGGTATCCATCCTTGTGGTGGCGTCCTGCACAAAGGATCTGACACCAGAGGAACTGGTCGCCCAGGCCCGGGAAAACATGGCGGCGGGAGACTACGCCGCCGCGAACATCGCGCTCAAGAACGCTGCCCAGCAGGCGCCTGACAATGCCGACGTTCGCGTCGAACTTGCTGCAGTAGCGCTTGCGCTCGGCGATGGCGCGACGGCGGAAAAGGAAGTGCGGCGCGCGACGGAGCTCGGGATGTCACCGGACAAGGTGGCCCTGTCACTGATCCATGCCATTTACCTGCAAGGAGATTATGACCGGCTGCTGGCTGAGTCAGAGCCGGAAAAATTCTCCGGGCAGCTACCGGCGCCTGAAGCTGCCAACCTGCTGGCTTACCGTGCGCTCGCGTTGATCCAGCAGCAACAATTCAAGCGGGCCGAGCCTGTCATCGAAGCGGCGTTGAAGCAAGACGAAAACTCTCCGCTGGCGGTGCTGGCCAAGGCGCATTACGAGGCCCAGGTTGGTCGCGTGGAGCCCGCGATGGCGCTGGCGAAGCGAGCGGTGGAAATCGATCCGGATTTTTCTGACGCATGGACTTTGATCGGCGACCTGTATGTTGCACAGGGCAATCTCGCTGCCGCCAGGGAGGCGTTTGATACCGCTGTCGACAAGATGGATTTCGAAAACCTGACACTGGCCAGGCGTGCTTTTGTGCTCGCGCAGTTGGATGAACTCGCTGCCGCAAAAGCGGATATACGGGAACTGTCCAGCAGTCCCTTCAAATCGCACTACTATGTCAATTTCGTCAAGGGCTATATTGATTTCCGGGAGAAAAAATATCCCGCCGCGACGCTGGCGTTTGAAAAATCGGTAGAAGCAAACCCTGAAAACCCGCTGGCAAAACTCTATCTGGCTGCCAGCTATATCGAAGAGGGCAGGCTGGAGCAGGCCAGGCTAATCGCCAATCAGCTCTATGCGCAGATCCCGAACTCAGTAGAGATCGCCCGCCTGTTCGCCTCCCTCAATGTGCGTTCGCACGATTTCGGCGCCGCCAGGGAGACGCTCGACGCACTGCTTGAAGTGGAGCAGAACGACCAGGTGGCGCTGGGGATGATGGGGTCCATGGCATTGATGGAAGGCAAGGGCGAAGAAGCCGTGGGCTATTTGCAGCGCCTCGCGGCACTCTCCCCTGGCGATCCGGCTATCGAGTCCATGCTCAAACTGGCCAAGACCATGCGCGGTGATTTCGTCAAGGACGTCAGCGCCGCAGCCGAGCAGTCGGTGGCCGCCGAGGACTTTGATCAGGCGCTCCTGTCAGCAGGCGTTGCACTCAAGCAGGGCCAGTTGAAAGAAGCCGTGACCATCGCGGAAAACCTGCAGCAGCAGTACCCTGATCGGGTGGAGCCGTTGAATATGCTCGCGGCGATATATCTTTCAGTGGGGGATTGGCGCAAAGGCAAGTCGTACCTCGAGAAAACCCTGTCTATGGAGCCGCTGCAACCTTCCGCAGTGAAATCACTGGCGAAGATCCAGTTGCGCACGGGCGAAGAATCGCGTGCGTTGGAGCATATTAACGCGTATTTGAAGGAGCACCCGGAAGATCAAGAGGCGAATGGCATTCTCGCCGAACTGGTTATCGCCACCAGTAATTTTCAGGAGTCAGAGGCGCGGCTGATCGAAATTCTCGACAAAGATCCGAAAAATCTGGAAGTGAAGGCTCGTCTGATCAAGCTGTACTTCGACAATGGCAAGTTCGATCAAGTGTCGGCGCAAACGGAAAGCCTCACCGACGAGGAAATCAAGAGCCAGCCCTCTCTGGTGGAACTGCGCGGGAAAGCGTTGTTTAACCTTGGAAATGCCGAGGGCGCGGCAAATACCTGGGAGCGATGGGTGAAGCTCTCGCCGGATTCGGTGCTGGCCAATTTTTATTACGGAGACTCGCTGGCGAAATCCAACCAGTTGGCGCGCGCGCTCGAAGCACTGGAGGTCAGCCGTAAGCTCAATCCCGGCTATCTACCAGCGCGAATTTCCATCATACGGCTTTCGGCCGAAGCGGGTAACAACGAAAAAGCACTGGCAGAAATGGCAAAACTGCAGTCGGAATTGAGCGAGGAACGGGCCGACGTCTGGTACACGCAAGGCTGGCTAAACGCCAAACTGGGTAACTATCCGGAGGCAGAGCAGGCGCTGCAGAAGTCGTTGTCCCTGCAGCCCACGCCCGACACTGTGGTACTGCTGTTTGCCACCCAGAACAGCATGGGCAAGGCCGATGCGGCGCTGGCGTCACTGGAGGGCTGGGTACAGAAATTCCCGGAGAACATCGGCTTGATCGCCGTATTGGGGCAGGCCTATATTGCGCGTGATAACACGGACAAGGCCATCGATGTGTACAAGCGCATCCTCGCGTTAGACACAAAATCGGTGCTTGCACTCAATAACCTGGCCTGGCTGCTGCGCAAGAAGGATCCGAAGCAGGCGCTTCAATATGCCGAACGTGCCAGTACCCTGGCACCCGAGGACCCCTATGTGATGTCCACGCAGGCAACCCTGCTGGCCGGCAACGGCAAGGCTGCGGAAGGTGAACAATTGCTGAGAAAAGCGGTGACACTGCACTCTGACAATGTGCAGCTCAAACTGGACCTGGCGCGCCTTTTGATAGACCTCGGAAAGACGGACGCCGCAAAGCCATATCTCGATGAGGTGGTTGAGGGTGGAAAGAACGAGTCGTTGGTGAAGGAAGCGAAAACGCTCCTGCAAGCCGCCAATTGAAGGGTATTCGGGAGGGTTTATGGGTGAGGAGACAGAGTGTGCCGACCGGCAGGATGCGTTCAGGGGAGCTGTTCGTGCATCGGCTGCAAGCCGGTGTGGCAGTTCCTCCAGGTTCGGCGCCGGAATGCCTGTCAGTTTTTTTTACAGACAGGGCTTCGTCGCTCCGGGTGCAAGCGTAGTTAATGTCGTAACTAATTGATTTATAATAAATATATATTGTTGGCATATGGATTGCAAAGTATTACGCGAACATCATCCGACTGCGAATGAACAGGTGTTTGAAGTCGGGTTGGGAATTTAACTAGGGTCTGAAGGAGATCGACATGAAATTAGGCAAACAGAAACTTGCAGTGGCTCTGGGTGCGGTACTGGGCCTCGGCGTCGCCAGCCAGGCATCCGCCGATGTATACGGACTGGGCTCCTTGGCGGTTGACGACCTGCACGTGATCATCAATGCGACGGGCGGCAGCGCCGGGTTGTTCACTTTCAGCACCAACCAGGATGCCATCCTTAACGGTGTGGCCGATGGCTCCAATGGCAACGCATCCTGTGTGGGCAACTTTCCCTCCGTAGGCACCTGTACCGGTGCGGGCCCAAGGCTCTCCGGCACAGTTCAGAACGCTCCCGGTGGTGGTGTCATGCGCGGCGAGAATGACTACACCAAATATGGCCAGGTAGCGGAATACTCTAACTCAGAAGCGGCGATTGTTACTGCGGTGTTATTGGGTGACGCAGCCACCAGCGCGTCTGCTATCTCTGAGAGCAACCTGCAGACTGGGTCCAGCGCACAGGCCAACACCAACGTGAGCTCCAACACCACGTTGAATCTGACGTTCGAGATCAGCGGTGAAGGGTCATTCAATATCTCATTCGATGCAGTGGTTGACGCACTGTCGCAGGTCACTGGCGGTGATATCGGGCTTGCCCAGGCGAATACAGGTCTGACCGTTGTATTGACCAGGAATGGCCAGACATTGGCCTCGTGGGCACCGACCGGCACCAACAACGTTACCACCTGTGGAGCTGGCCTGACCTGTACCGCTGTTGAGTCGGCATTGTCGCTCAACAACTCCACATCGAGCAGTGGCGCTGCGAACCAGGTGGCCGGCAGTGGTAGCTACTCGCTGACTGTCGATGGGTTGACCGACGGCACCTATGGCTTGGCCTTGACTACGACCACGTCAACCGACTTGGCGCGGATCCCGGTACCGGTGCCTGGCACGGTGCTGCTGCTGGGCACGGGGTTGCTGCTGGCGGGGCGCGCTTCACGCCGCAACAAGTAACGCTTTCGCGCTGCCGACAATCGGTAGCAGCGTAAGAAACTCCCAAAAACCGCACTTCAAGGTGCGGTTTTTGTTTTTTCGAGAGCTAATTTTTCAATCAGGACGTGTACAGATCCGGACAGGGTGTCAGGTTTCGGAAACCGTTAGGTTGGTTCTTTTTTGGCCGGCCTTAAAAATACCGCCGCAGTGCAATACCCAGATAGTCATCCGATTCCACAAAGTAAAGGTTCTGGTCGTCGTCGGTATTGGTGGTGAACCGCAGTTCCAGATCCAATGACCAGTCTTCGTTCAAGCGCCGTGATGCTTCGATATTGCCGAATACAGCTTCCGTATCGGTGTCGTAAATGATGCCTGCCAGCGCCATGGTGCTGGCAACATCGTTCGCGGTTAGTCGCAGGCCCAGGTAGATATCGCTCGCCAGACCGTTGGGGGCTTCATCGCCGCGTTCGTCATACTGGTTCTCGAGTAACCAGCCCAGGTCCGCGGGCGACCCGCCCACGCCAAATGTGGTGTATTCAAAGCCCCCCACGTAGGCAAAATAGTCATCGAGATTGTTCTGGTTATAGATTGACTCCAACTTCCACAGCCAGGCGCCTTTGGTAGCCTGGACGTCCAGGCTGGTCTGGTCGATCTGGGGGTAATAGGGAACCAGCCGCATCCCGCCGCCCGAGGTATCGACCTGCAGGTAGGGTTCTCGCCCCGTGCCTGTGAAATGAGCCAGCCCGAGGTCCCAATCCCCGATGTTGTGACTCCAGCGCAGGGCGAAATCGACGTGTTTTTCCTCTGATCCCGATTCATAAAGTGGATTACTGGTGCTGACGGCAGGCTCTGTTCGCAGCCTGCCGTGCTTGCCCGGGAAGGTGCGCTCCCTGAAGTAGGGCAGTACGAAGGCGTTCCAGTTTCCCCAGTCACTCAAGTAATCGACGTTGAGCATGGGTTGCCCAAGCTTTTCCTCGCCATCGATATTCTCGACAAGATCCGTCTGGTTGATGATGTCTACCAGATGCTGGCTCTCTGTTACCCCCCAGAATACGACATCAATCCCTGCTTTGGCGGTTATACGTTCACGTTCGGCCTGCCAGTACAACTCCCGGATGTCAGCATGCGTTCTCTGGTCGTCCTGTGCGTCATAGCGAAAAAAGGGGCTGAAGCCGAACTGTTGTGTGCCGTCTGCCCAGTCGACGTAATACTCGGGCTTAAACGCCGCTGACACGTTCTGGTCACGTTGCTCCGCGAATTTGGGAGACTGGAAGAAGATTCGTGCGTCCAAGCTGACAAACCCCGACCAGGCGCCGGAGTAATCTCGTGTTTCGGGCGGGTTGGCGGACGTCTTCGCCATTCCTGGCGCGGCCCTGGATTCGTGTCGTGAGCTATTGTCCGGCGCGGTAATTGCGGCAGTGATCGTCTGGTTCGAACCTGATATCTCCGATGGTCGCCAGGTAGAGTTGTGGAAGTCGATCACTAGCCGATGCTGGCGGCCGGCGTAGGGCTTGAGCAGGAACGCCTGTGCTTGTGTCCCGGAGTCCACATCGACCAAGTAGGTTACCGCGTTCGTTATTTCGCTTGCTTGAATTGCCCGGATGGGGGTGCCTTGTAGCGCGAGCGTGTCGGGATCGATCTGCGAGTGACTGTCCTGCAGTTCGATTTGTATTCTTCTGGGTTGATCGAGTGTGGATACGCTGTACTTGACGGGGCCGGAGAGATCAAATACGAGGCGTGTTTTGTCTGGTGCCAATCCGATTCGAATGTTCTCGACCCGTACATTGGATGTAACTTGCGCAGTCCCTTGTGCGAACTGAATGTCGGACAGGATAGCAGCAAGAACCGCGACAGAAAGAGCGGCACGATTCATAGTACAAGTCTGTAACGCAAAGACATGTCATCGAATCCGGGAAATAGCACTGGGAGAAAAGTCAGTGTCCTGCAATCCCGTTCTAAACTGGTAATTGCTAAACTTCAACGTCGTGCTTTTTCCGGTTTGGTGATTGGTCATGGTCAAGGTGCCGGGGCGCCAAAATCGATCCAGGTACTTTTGATAATCGGTGGCTATCATCGTTTTTAGGAGCGTGTTTTTGCGGTCGTAGTAATCGACCCGCCGCAGTCGGTACTCGTTCTGATCGACCCAGGTGACTTGTCGTGAGTAGCCGGAGTACTTGTCCGTGGGAATTCGCTCAACGATATAGCAGCGCTCATTGTCGATTGTGTCATCGCCAAGGTACTTATAGCTGTACTTTTCGATCTCCTGGGAAGATAAATCCTCAAAAGCAAACTCGCTACCCATGAATGGGCCGGACTTGTCTGCAGATGAAATCCGTTTTACTCGTTTCAGGGCCGGCAGGTAGAGCCATTGCTCATCAGCGTCGGTTTTGTGGGAGTAAGTCAGGATTGCCGTGCCGTTAAGATCTTTTGGGCGATCGAAAACCATGATGCTTTTGTCGCCGTCGCCAACGACTTCAAGGTTCATTTGACGCATCTCACGACTGATCTGCTTATCCTGGGATGACGCGATCAACATGGTGAGGTCTGCGGTGTAGTCGCCGAAATCGTTGTTGCGACGATCCGCTTCCACCGCAATCATCATTCCTTTGTCGATATCCGATTCGGCAAAAATCTGTGAGCTAATGCTGCCTACCAGCAAGGCTGACAGGTATCCTAGAAATAGGGTGCGAAGACTGATGCGGTTCCTCGCCATACCATGTTCCTCAATTTGTGCGTTACTACGACGAATCTACATTTTATTGCGCGGGGGCTTAGCCCTTACCGCCTTGATCGGTGGGGATTGAGTACCGGCGGTTGTGTTAAACAGGTTCCGCACGTGAAACACACCCTGCGTCAGGATGATAACGCATCACTCCGGCTGTCTGATGGCTTTGAGTGCCCCGTCCAGGGTCTTTTCTCTACTTATTTGCGGATAAGCGTAGTATTGCCACGCTGTCGCCTAATAGAGACAGTCTATCTATATGATTTTAAAGAATATTCTAGGTTGGAATTCAAATGCTGTCGGAGTTGGCCTACAGAAACGTGTAAAACCAGACCTGTGAGTCAGGAGATTGACGGACAGCTGCTGAAAAGTGTGTTCAAGATCATGTTTTTAATAACTATATTTCTTGATGGTTTGGAATTTGCATTGTTTGCCGTGAGGCCATTCCAGTGGCATGATATCAAGAAAAAGGGGAAGCGTTTTGTCAATCGAATTCAAAGTTAGTCATGAACCAGACCTGCTTAGGCAGTATTACAGTCTGCGCGAGCGTTGCTTCCGTCAGGAACTGGGTTTGCCCGATTTCGATGGCTCCGAGGAGCAGCAAGACAGGCAGGGGATAATACTGCTCGCACTGAAAAACGGCCATTGTGTTGGGGGTGCCCGAATCTCTCCGCGAATCACGTTGCTCAGCTTGCTGGAACTCCTCGACCTTGAGGAGGAGACCTGCTGCATGTGGGAGCGGTTTGTCATCGATCCTGCGGTCAGGACCGTGTATTTCGTGCGCGAGTTTGTCGCCCAGCTGATTGAAGTTTCACGGGAGCACGGATTCCAGAATGCAATGGTTCTGAGTTCTCTTCGCAATGCCCGATTCTACCGACGTTGCCACACCGCACTTGGTGTCGCCTACCAAATTCACCGTCCAGTACCACACCTGGCGCAGGGTGCATTTGCAGGGTTGGAGCACTATCTGTCTGTATCACACCTGGATGATCAGCGAGCTCTGCGACTAGCGGTCTAACTGAAAGGCGCCGATGCCGTCGTGCACCGTGAAAACCGGTGCACCGACGGGGCTAGCCCAGTACCTGGTGGACACAGCCTGCTGTCCGCGAACCGCTGTAAAATCCTAAAACCTTCCTGACCGAACGTCGCAGTGGTCTGCAAAGCCTTCTGGCTCCAAATCTGGTGGTCTTTGCATTCTTGGTTGAGTAAATTTTGTAAGAATCGACGTTCGCGTCACAGCGTTGCTGGAAGTTCGACGCGGTGGATGATGTGAATGAGGAATTGAATGACAAAATATAGACATGCGAAATCTTGGATTTGGGCGGAATATGCTTGAGTGGAACAGCGGTTCAAGAGTGTAGTGAAGGTGAATTCGATCGTTCATTGCATTTTCACGATATTACTTAGTTGTTTGTTTATCGCCTGTAGCGATGAATTAACGAGCCAGGATCATCTTGACAACGCCAACGCGTTACTTAAGCAATCGAATTTGCAGGGCGCGATAGTTGAATTGAAAAGCGCGCTCCAGAAGGATGTGAATAACGCGCGGGCGCGAACGATGCTTGGGCGGGCATACTTCGAAACAGGTGATTATGAGGATGCTGAGAAGGAGCTCTCGCGTGCGCTATCCATGGATGCGAATCCAGGCAGCGTGGTGCCTGACCTGGCGCAAGTTTTACTGGGGCTTGGTAGTTACAAACAACTTGATGATCTGACTTTGGATAATCTTGATCCCGAAGAGCGATCTACGGTGCAGGCAGCCAAGGGCCTCTCCATGATGTATCGGGAGAACTTGGTGGTCGCAGAAGAAATTGTAGCCGCCGCATTGAAAAACGATCCTCCGTCTGCATATGCCCTTGTAGCAGCGGCTCGACTCTCAATGCAGAAGGGGGAGCTTGATCGTGCTCGTACGCAATTGAAAACAGTGTTTGAAAAAAACTCCAGTTACGCACCTGCGTGGAATCTTCTTGGTGATATCGAAAGCTCAGACCGGCACCCCAAGAAAGCGGAACAGGCATACACAAAAGTTATAAAGCTCACCGCTAATAGTTTTGATGCTCGTTTAAACCGGGCGATGATGAGGATATACCAGCGGAACTTTGGCGGCGCAGCTAAGGATCTGGGTTACATTGGAAAGGCGTACGGTGCAAGCCGGTTTCATCCGGGAGTCAATTTTGCGTGGGGCTTGATAATGCTGCAGAACAAGCGCATTGATCAGGCACAAAAATCATTCCAACTCGCTTCAGAATTTTCCGATGCTTATCCGCAGACATATTACTATCTCGCGGCAATCAGCCTGGAGAAAGGACTACCCGAGCAGGCTATAAGTAATATTTATCGGTTTCTCGGCATGGTGCCAGGAAGTGTGGTGGGTTCTAAACTGGCTGCCAAACTTGAGCTGGGACAAGAATCCTATGATAAGGCGGAGCAATTACTGTTGCCGGTAGTGGCTGTGCGTCCGTATGACATTGAAGCCCTGAATTTATTGGCGAGTGCTCTTCTCGCTCAGGGAAAAAGCGGAGAGGGGGTGGAGGTGCTTGCGAAAGTGGCGGAACTTCAACCGAAATCCTCAGAAGCGAGGGCACGATTGGGGGCAGGTTTTCTTGCCGCTGGGTCAGAAGAACTTGGGCTGGAAACATTACGAGGAATATTAAAAGAGGACCCTGGATACGAGCAGGCGGATGTGTTGATCGTGCTGAACTACCTACGTCAGGAAAAGGTGGACGAGGCAATCATTGCCGCGCAGGCGTATCGAAAACGAAACCCGGATAGTGCAACCTCCTACGATTTGTTGGGTAGGGCCTACATTGCGGGTGCGAAAATTGAAAAGGCAAAGGAAGCATTTCTTAAGGCTTTGGAGATCCGGCCGGGCGATCCTGGGGCGGGTATCAGCCTGGCAGATTTAGCCGTGCAGGACCGAAATTTTATCTTGGCTCGTGAGTATCTGGAGAAGATACTGGATAAACATCCGGAGCATATGGAAACGCGATTGAAAATAGCTGCGTCGTTCGCGTTAGAAGGGCGAGATCAGGAAATGCTGAACAGCATCCAGAGTACATTGACTGCGTATCCTCGAGCGATGGAGCCCAGATTGATGAAGGCGCGTTATTACATCGCAAAGGGCCAGCTGGAAATGGTGCAGCCTTTGTTCGAGGAACTTTCAGAGGAGCAAAGAGCGCACCCCGATGCATTGATAACACAGGCAGGATTCGAACTGGCGGCTAATCGCTACAATCAGGCTCTCGTTACATTGGGAAAGTTGGTGAAGATACATCCCGATGTCAGTCAGTATCACTATTTGTTGTCCAAGGCGTATGCCGGTATTGGGGACATGGAGCAGTTCACTGTTGAGCTAGTGTAGTGCTGCATTCTGTTTGGAACTTAATCGTTTGTTGGCGCGGATGACT
>CAYWWD010000030.1:0-41348 GCA_964461965.1 uncultured Halioglobus sp.
GGCGATCATCCCGTTTCAGTATAGCCCGGAACCGCGCTCAGTACGGCCACACCCAGTTGGTGATCGCATCACTGTCCGTGCCGTGCTCGTGCGCATAGGCGAGGTTCATGATGATCTCGTTCTTCATCTGCTCCTTCAGGTGCGCGGCACGCGCGGCCAGGCCCGGCACGCGGTCGATCACGTCGATGACCAGCGTGAAGCGGTCAGTCTGGTTGAGGATGGCCAGTTCCAGCGGCGTGTTGATGTTGCCTCGCTCCTTGTAGCCGCGTACGTGAATGTTCTCGTGGTTGGTGAAGCGGTAGGCCAGCTTGTGGATCAGCCAGGGATAGCCGTGGAAGTTGAACATCACCGGCCTGTCGGTGGTGAACAGGCTGTCGAACTCGCGCTCGGTCGAGCCGTGCGGGTGTTCGCTCGCCGGCTGCATCTTGTAGAGGTCCACCACGTTGACGAAACGCACCTTCAGGTTGGGCAGATGCTGGCGCAGGATAGCGGTGGCCGCCAGCGCCTCCTGTGTCGCGACGTCGCCGCAGGACGCCATCACCACATCCGGCTCCGCGCCCTCGTCATTGCTGGCGCGACTCCAGATGCCAATACCTTTCGCGCAGTGCACGACGGCCTCATCGATGGTGGTGAACTGCAGGTGCTTCTGTTTGTCGGCGACGATCACGTTGATGCAGTCGGTGGAGCGCAGGCACTGGTCGGCCACCACCAGCAGCGTGTTTGCATCGGGCGGCAGGTAGACGCGCGTCACGCTGGGGCTCTTGTTGGTGACCACGTCGATAAAGCCGGGGTCCTGGTGCGAGAAGCCGTTGTGATCCTGGCGCCAGACGGTGGACGACAGCAGGATATTCTGCGAGGCCACCGAGGCGCGCCACGGCACGTGGTTCTTGCTGATATCCAGCCACTTGGCGTGCTGGTTGAACATGGAGTCGATGACGTGGGCGAAGGCCTCGTAGGTGTGGAAGAAACCGTGCCGCCCGGATAACAGATAGCCTTCCAGCCAGCCGATCAGCGTGTGTTCCGAGAGCATCTCCATCACCCGTCCGTCGCGCGAGAGTTCGCCGCCATCTTCGTCCTCGGGCAGCAGATCCGCCATCCACACTTTCTTGCTCACTTCGTAGACCGCCTGCAGGCGGTTGGATGCGGTTTCGTCGGGGCCGAACAGGCGGAAATTGTGCGGGTTGTCGCGCATCACGTCGCGCAGGAATGCCCCCAGCGGCCGGGTGTTCTCGTACATATCCCTGCCCGGGTTGTTCACCGGCAGCGCATAGTCGCGAAAATCCGGCAGCTTCAGGTCGCGTCGCAGCAGCCCGCCGTTGGCGTGCGGGTTGGCGCTCATGCGGCGCGCGCCGCTGGGGGCGAGCGCGCGCAGTTCCGGCAGCAGCGCGCCATCGGCACCGAACAGCTCCTCCGGGCGGTAGCTCTGCATCCAGTCCTGCAGCAGCTGCAGGTGGGCGGGATTCTCGCGCACGTCGGAGAACGGCACCTGGTGCGAGCGCCACGAGCCCTCGGCTTTGTGGCCCTTGATCTCCTTCGGTCCGGTCCAGCCCTTGGGCGAGCGCAGCACGATCATCGGCCAGCGCGGCCGCTCGGGCTTTCCGCTTTTACGGGCCTTCTGCTGTACGGCGCGGATATCGGCGATGGCGGCTTCCAGCGTGGCCGCCATCAGCTGGTGCATCTTGTCCGGGTCGTCGCCTTCCACGAAGTACGGCGTGTACCCGTAGCCGCGAAACAGCGCTTCCAGTTCCTCGTGGCTGATGCGTGCGAGGAGGGTGGGATTGGCGATCTTGTAGCCGTTGAGGTTGAGGATGGGCAGCACGGCGCCATCGCGGATCGGGTTGATGAACTTGTTCGAGTGCCATGCAGTTGCCAGCGGCCCGGTTTCAGCTTCGCCGTCGCCGACCACGCAGGCGACGATCAGGTCGGGATTGTCGAGGCAGGCGCCATAGGCATGTGACAGGCTGTAACCGAGCTCACCGCCTTCGTGGATGGAGCCGGGCGTTTCCGGCGTGACGTGCGAACCGATGTGTCCGGGAAAGGAAAACTGCTTGAAAAACTTCTGCAGGCCTTCCGCGTCCTGGCTTTTATCCGGATAAATTTCGGAATACGTGCCCTCGAGGTAGACAGGGCCGAGCACCCCGGGTGCGCCGTGGCCCGGGCCGGCCATGAAAATCACATCGAGATCGTCGCGCTTGATCAGGCGGTTCAGGTGCGCCCAGACAAAAGAGAGCGCCGGGCTCGCGCCCCAGTGGCCGAGCAGGCGGTGCTTGATGTGCCCGATCGCAAGCGGCTCGCGGAGCAATGGATTGTCGCGCAGATAAATCATGCCGACCGAAAGATAATTGCACGCTCGCCACCAGGCGTTGAGTTGTTTCAGCTCCCTGGGCGTGAGGGGTTTTGATACGGACATGCGAGAACTCCTGTTGCCGGTCATAGAAATATTTCCACGGTATTGTCATCACGGTTGAGCATTGCATTGAACTGCGCGGTGTCGATGGCGAGCCCGCCCACACGATAAGTCTGCAGCGTACGGCGCCAGACGGCTTGCGTGGCGCCATTGACCAGCACCCGCTCGGGCGCGAAGGACTGTTTTTTGACATGGTAGAGCCAGCGTACCTGCCTGCCCTGCCAGTCCAGGCGCAGTTCCGCGCCATCCAGTGACAACGGCAGCACCGGGTCAATCACCACCTGGCCGCGACTGCGGCGAATGCCGAACAGGTGGTTGATCACCAGCGCGATGTAAATTCCGGGGCCGCTGGAGTAGAGCCGCCAGCCGGCGAGCGCGCCGACCTTACCCTCCTTCAGTTCGCCCATGCGCCGCGCGGCTTCGTAGCGGTCGTAAACCTGCGCGTCGGAGCTGGTGAAATACAGATTCGCCTGCCGCGGCTGCGCATTGGGCACGGTCTCTGCGGTTGCCACCGGTGAAATCACCTGCAACATTTCCACCAGTTCATCGGCGAGCCCGGCCGTGGCCAGCGCCTCGCAGTAGCGGATATTCGCGTGCACATACAGCAGGCCGATTTCACGGCCGAAATGCGCAGCGCTCTCCCCGCGCTGGAAATGCACGGAGGTGCCGCCGCGGTACGGCGGCGATTTGTCCATCAGCCGTGCGCCGTCCGGGTATTTGAGATGCCGGTGCACGAGTTCGAGATGCGCCTGCATTTCCTGCGGCGAAAACAGTTCGCTGATGATGGCGCGGTTGATCGGCAGCAGACGATAGTGAATGCCAGTCTCGTCGTCCGAGGGATGCAGCAGCGGTGTGGATTGCACACCGTCGAACAATGCGAACCCCGCGATCACACCGTCGCGGATGATGTGCGTGCGGTAGTCGCGCTTCATGCGGGCAAGAAAGGTGTCGAGCGCTCGCGCATCCGCCGTGCAACCCGCACTTTTCCACACGCGAGAAAGGGCGCCCAGCGCCTGCAGCGCGAGCCCTGCCGTCCAGCCGCTGACCATGTGGGTTTTCATCGCCGGGTTGGCGGGCTGCAGCGAGTCGTCCCAGTCGCCGTGGCCGTAGCTCGGCAGCGCGGTGCCGCTGACGCAGGAGCGCTGGATGCAAGCGAGTGCCTTTTGGACGTGCCGGTGTACAGACTCTGTCTCCGACGTGAAGACACAGGAACCCGGCTCGGTGTAACACACCTCGGCCTCCAGTATGCGGTGGTCGCCGGTCTGCTCGATGTATTCGCACAGCGCCTTGATCGGCCAGAGAATGATATCGCCGTGCGATTCACTGCCCTGCACTTCCCGAAATTCGTCGTACATGAACCACTGCGGCCAATTGCCGGTATCGCGGTACTGGTGGGCGAAGACTTCGCGCAGCATACCGGCCACGCTCTGGTCGTGGCCGAGCGCGAGCAGGAACTCCAGCGGGCCCTGGCAGACATCGCGCGTGCCCCAGGCGGCCGTGCCGTATTGCTCCATGCCGCGCGGCGCGGCGTAGTGGATCATCGCGTGATGCGCGAACCACCTGACCGTATCCGTGAGTTTCAGGGCGAATGGCGACGCCGCGCTCACGCGGAAATTCGCCAGCAACACGTTCCAGTCCGGCGTGGCGGCGCTCTGAAGCCGCGCTCGTGCCGGCGCCTCGCCGCCGTAGTGTCCGGTCAGCGTGAGCGTGAATTCGCCTTTGGGGAATTCCATCACGATATAGGGTTCGCGAGTTCCCCCTAGCAGTTCCGCGCCCCCGACGGCACAACCAGCCGCCTCCACGCGCGCCAGCAGACAGCTCGCGGGGAACTTGACGTCGAGCAACGAGCCGTGCGCGGGACGCAGGGACAGGAGCCCGGTCGCCGACTCCCACGCCACGCGCGGTGCGCCGTCAAATTCGTTGGGTTCCCCGCACGCTTCCCACGTCAGGCGCAGCGCGGGCATGCGGCCGCCGTGCACGATCGCGCGGTATTCCAGCGTCTGGGTGGTGACACGCGCGATGATCTCGAAACTGGCGTCGCGCGTGGCGTAAATCCAGCGCACCCTGTCGCGCTCCATGGCGAACGCCGACGGAAACGCGAGTTGCGTCCAACGGTTGTCGATGTCGGCAAACAGGCGAATGCCGCTGGCGCGCTCGATGTTCAGCGAGTTACGCATCACGGAGCTGACGCGCCCGAATGCCGTATTGCCGAGCGCCAGTTGGGTGCCGAAGGCACCGTAGCCGTAACAGGTCGCACTCAGCGCATCGTCGGCAAAGTCGGCGCCCTGGCCGGAGCGCAGGATGGTGCCGTGCTGCCGCTCCACGATGCGTTCCTTGGCCGGCAGCGCGATGTGCGTGTCTTCGCCGCAGAAGAAGGAGAGCAGCGCGCCGCGCGTATCGCGCTCGACATGCCGCCACTCCCCGGGAAAGAACCGTCGCAACGCATCTTCGCCCAGTGTCTCGGCGGCAAGCGTTGGCGCAGTTGCAAAGAAGGCATTTGCTGTGCCGTGCGCGACACGCTCGCCCGGTTCTGGCGGCGCGGTCTCAAGCAGCGCATCCACCAGGGCGAGGTCGTCGGCGGATGAGACGCGCGGATGTTCCTTCAGCATGTAAAGGGCGAACACCACCGTCCCGGACTGCCCCGGCTGTAACGTGACCGTGCGCGACTGCAGCGCAGCATACGCGAACTCATACTGGCGCACGCGGTTCTCCAGCGTAGCGGCATGCAGCGCCGCTGGCAGGCCGCTCAGCCTGTAGTCAGTGCCGAAGAACTGATAGCCGTCGGTGGAGGCAGACTGCGCGCCGCTGAGGCAGCAATGCGCGGCAAAGGGATGCGCCGTGTGCAGGTTGTTGCGGCTCAGCACCACCCTGCCGGCAACGGGGTGCTCCTCGATGCGGTGATCCAGGTACTGGCATACGTAGGCTTCGTTGTTTTTCAGCATGCCGATATCGGCGAGCCCGAGGTCCTGCCCTGCCAGCCAGTCCAGCGTCACAGCGCCCGGCCCGGTATTGCGTGCCTGGCAGACGCGATACAGGACGGGCAACTTGGGATGCAGCATCACCTGCAGGGACGCTTCGATATGCCCGCAGTGCCGCTGCCATACCGCGCCGTGTGTGTGCAGGGTGCAGGGTGCGGCGGTACCGGACAGCGGATGCGGCTGGACGCTGTCGCCGTGCACCCGCAGCCAGACCTGGTCCAGCCCGCCCTGCAGGGGCCGGCCCTCCATCTGGTTGACCATCAACCCGCCCTGCAGCAGGGTCGCCGTGCCGCCGTTCTTGTACAACGCCAGCGTGAGGCCTGCCGCGTTCGAGTATTCGACGCGCTCGAAGTCCTGGCGATTGCCGAAGTCCAGCGGCACGGCGGCCGGTGTCATGCGTGAGTTGTCATCCATAATTTGCGATCTCCGGTGGGTACCCCAGTCTTATTTTAGTTTCGCCCCTGATGCAATGCCTTGACCGGGCTCACCACTGCATCACGATCACGGCGGGGCACGCCGTGCAGCGGGTCCAGTCGGGTGCGTCGGGCTCGACGGCGCGGCCATTGATTTCCACCCGCCGCAGCGGGCCTGGCAACGGCGGCCGCAGCAGCAGACCGCCCGGCGGCAGTGACAGCCCAGCCTCGATCTGCACTTGCAACGCATCAGCGCCCGCGCGTCGCAGGCGGTAGCTGAGCGGGCCGTAGTACGTGGGCAGATCGCGCACCACGATGTCCGCAGTTTCTTGCAACCAATGCGCGGCCACGCCCGCGGCGATCACCAGGCTCTGGTCATCCTCGTTCTCATACGCGAACAGGCTGCGGGCTGCGAGGACATACTCCGCGCCAATCCAGCTGTGCGGCATGTCGCCGATGAAACTCGGGCTGTGCGGGTCGAGCCAGGAAATTTCCGGCCACTGGTTCCAGGCCCGCAGGCGACGGTCGGCCAGGAAGAACGCCAGCAGTTCGTGCGCCTGCGCGCGCCGACCGAGCCGCACCAGCGCACCGAGGTTGCGAATCTCATAGGCGCTGTAATTCGTCCAGGCTACGGTGCCGTTCGCGCGCTGGCGAAAACCTTCCAGGTATTTGTCGTAGGTCTGCTCGACGGCGTGCCGCGGCAGAATCGGCAGCACCTCGCAGATGGTCAGCGCGGTCGAGGTGGCGGAGGGGTCGAAATCGGCGAATTCCACGGAGGCCGGCAGGAAGTCCAGCGCGTGATCGCGGATGACGTGCTCGATGGACGCCGTGAGTGTCTGCTGGAAATCGGCGCACAGCGCGGCGATGCGGGCCTGCTCGGCGGCCTCGCCCAGCATCCCGGCCATCGCCGCGGCGTCCTTGAAGCCGCGCACCGCCCAGAAATCATCCCAGTAGGCATGTACCGGATGCGCCATGTAGCCCTCGTGACTCATCGATTCCGGCAGCAGGCCCCAGCGCGCCCGTTTCTCCGGTGACTGGTATTCGGGCGTCATACGCTGCCGGCGCAGTGCTTCCATGTAATTCACCGACTTGAGTACCGCCGGCCACATCTCGGCGAGGTACGCAGTGTCGCCGCTGAAGCGGTGGTAATCCATCACCGCGAAGATGAGCTGGCCCCAGCAGTCGAACTCCGGCAGCCATTCGCAACCATCGGCGTCAGCGGCGTCGGGCAGGTTGCCGTCCTCGGCCTGGAAACGTGCGTACCAGCGGATGAAATCGCGCTGCGCAACCGGCACACCCACGCGCGCCAGCGCCGCGCCCATCACCGCGCCGTCGCGAATCCACGCGCGCGAATAGCGGCGCGGGCCGGGATGCAACGCCGGCCCGTCGCGATTGATGAGTACATGCGCCGCCGCCGTGCGCAGCGTCTCCACCACGCCGGCCGCCGCCGGTGGCAACTGGATATCGAACCCACCGAGCGCGTCAATCCAGTGCTGCACGGCAAGCTGGAATTCCTTCTCGCCCGACGGCAGTGCGTTCTCTGCAGCCGCGGCATCCTGCGCCTGTGCACCGAAGGGGATGGCGAGATAGATGTCCTGTGCGCCGTGCGCAGCCACATGCAGGTCGAAGCCAAGCGCGCCGGAGGCGAAGCCGAAGGTGTCCGCCACGTTATCCTGTTGCGGCAATTCGCCGGCGCGCAGGTACTCCGTGATCGGCCCCTGGATGAAAGTCGCCGCGCCAAAGCCACTGGGCGCGGTCAGCGGCACGATGCGTTTGCGGCGATCGACCCAGACACTGCCGTGCAAATAGGCCAGCTCCGAGATCCCGCTGACGCCGCCGAACCTGCCCCAGTGCTGCCAGGTGGGCGTGACCTGAAAAGGGCGGATGGCCGCGAACAGCCGGACCGCGCGGCCGGTGTCCGAGTGATTGGCAATCCGGTAGCGGATGAACAGTGTGGACGCGCCGCTCTGGCCCGTCGCAAAGGCCGTGGTGCGCAGGCTGAAGGCGCCGGCCTGCCAGCGCGAGGTGGGGATGGGCAAGTATTCTCGCTCCAGTGTCGCCACCGGCGTCGCGTCGGCCCACGTGACGAGCTGTCCGTCCGCGAACAGCAACGGTTCGATGGAAAAACTGCCCCGGTCGACCTCGACCATACCCTCCTCATTGAACAGCGCCTGGGTGACATCCTCGCCGGTGCCGACCGGTGTCCAGTAGCTCTGGCGACCGAGGAAGTATTTGGGGTAGAGGCCAGGCGCCACACGGCGGGCGATGGCGCTGAAGAAATCGTTGTACGAGCGGGAAAACGCGTACGGCTGCACTTCGATGGTGATGACGCCGAAGCCCCGCTCCGGCTGACGCCTGCGCAGGTCGAGCCGCAGATACCGTGCCTGCGCGCCGGGGAGGTAGGCATGCGTTTCACCGCCCACACCGTGCTCGGCAGATAACGCCGGCGTCCACTCTGCCCCGTCCGGTGAGAGCAACAGATCGAAAGCCTGCGGCCGGCATTCCCAGCGGATCGTCAGGCCGCCGAATTCGCGCGCCTGCCCGAAGTCGACCAGCAGTTGCTGCGGCTCGCTCGGTGCACTGCGCCAGCAGGTGTCGGGCGATGGGTCGAACACATGGTGCGGTTCACAGCCCGGCAGCGCACTGCTCGCTTCCACCTGCGGTGTCAGGTAGTAGCTGGTGTCCTCGAAGCAAAGGTCGGCGATCCACACCTCGCCCGCGCCGCCCGGCCCGGCCGCGATGACCAGCTCGATGGCGGCGATGTCCTGCGCCGGGCCGCCGCCCAGCGGCCCCCACGCAAATTCGATCTCACGGCTCGGGATGTGCACGGTCTGCCACGCCTCGGGCAGCTCGAACACCTCGCGGCGCCAGCGCCAGACATTGGAATTAGCGGAATCGACCAGCTTGAATTCGAGGATGTTGCCAGGGCCGCGCCCGCGGATATCGAAACTGAACGCATAGCTTTCCGGGAGGCTGGGGTGATAAGCGCGGCGTGCGACGACAAAGCCCCCGCCGCCCTTGAAATCGAAGTCCATGCGCATGGCGCTGCCGGCTGGCCCACGCGCGGGTGACAGCAACAGCTGCGCCTGTCCGGATGCTATCGGCATCCAGCGTTCCAGGTCTTCGAAGTCATCCAGGCTATGCTTGCTCATCAACTGGCATCATGCCACATTCCGCGCGCTGCCAGTCACTGTCCAGGTACCGTCGGCGCGAATATTCAGCTCCGTGTCGTACAGCTCGTCCGCGCCGCGCGTGCGCCCGAGCTGCAGGTAGCCGATCGAGGCCGCGGAGAAGCTGCGGAGTACCCGGGTGATCATCTCGACACTCATGGCGGTACCGGGCCGGTCGAGAATCACGAACTGCGGCGCCGCCAGCACGACGCGAATACACGCCAGCAGTTGCTGTTCACCCAGCGACAGCTCGCTCTCCCATTCCCGCTCGCTGTCCAGCCCACCCGAGCGCGCCAGGATGCCGTTGAGATCCCACTGCGCGAGCAGGTCGAGCAACTGGCGATCGGTCACCTCGGCCTCCCTGCCCGGCGGCAGCAGCGCCTCGCGCAGCGTGCCGGGTGCGAGGTAGGGACGCTCGGCCAGGAATTGCAGGGCGTGCTGGCCCGGCCTCACCACACTGCCCTGCCCCAGCACACCGAGCCCCGCAGTGGCATAAAACAGTGCCAGCGGCGCGGCGGAATTCTCGCCCATCACCAGCACCCGGCCGCCCGGTGGCACGGCGAACGACAGCGTGTCGACCAGGGTCGGCCCTTCGTGCTCAAAACGCAGGCTGAGCGCTTCAAACGCAATTCGCCCGTCCTCCACGCGCGCAACTATGCCGGTGTTCGCGCTTTGCTGCGCTTCATCGACCGCCTCGACCAGGTTGCTGAGTCGCGATACCACGGCGGCGAAACTGGAGATGGACTGGAACTGGGTGACGATCAGGGAAAATGCCGCCACCAACGTCGAGAATGCCATGGCCGCCTGCGTCACCACCCCGAACTCCACCTCGCCCGCAATAAAGGCCGGGGCGACGATCAGGGCCGGTATGATCTGTATCAGCCAGTTGTACCAGGTAGTGAAAAAGCCCAGGTTGCGGTTGATGCCGATGATACGGCGGAAGTTGTCGACCAGTATCGTCAGCCGCTCCTGCAGGCGTCGCAGCAGCCGCTGCTCACCGCCCGACAACAGGATGGCCTCGGCGTGCTCCCGCACATGGATGAGCCCGGAACGGAAATTGGCCTCTTTGTCGAGCTGGTCGTAGTTGAGCTGGATCAATGGGCGACCGAGCAGGATCGTCATCAGCGACCCGAGCGCGGCGTAGAGCACCGCGACGCCGAACAGCAGCGGGCTGATCGTCCAGAGCACGCCGGCGAATGCGACAATCGTAAAGCTGCTGTTGAGGATCATCAGCACGAAGGACAGCGTGGTGACGGTGAACGAGCGCGTGTCCTCGGATATCCGCTGGTCCGGGTTGGCGAGCATGTGCGAGGCATCGAGACGGTAATACGCGCCATCGGACAGATAGCGATCCACCGAGCGCCGGGTGAGGAACTCTCGCCACAGCAGCGCCAGCCGCTCCTCCATGAACCGGGAAGTCACGGAGAGCACGGTGGCGCCCGCGAAGACACCGAGATAAAACCCGGCCTGCTGGATGAATTCCAGCTTGTTGCGATCCGCGATGGCAGTCATGAAATCGCGGCCCACGTAGCTGTTGACCACGTTCATGCCATTGATGGCAAACAGCAGGGCGACAAGCCCGAACAGCATCAGGCGGGCAGTGCCGCCGACTTCAGAAGTGATGAATACGCGGATCGCGCGGAGGAAGTGCCATGCCGCTTCGCGCAGCGACGCCGGCCGGTTATTCACGGTTGCTCGCCCCGAGCAGGCTTCGCAGGTGCGGCAATCGCATGACTGGTGGTTGGAACACGCATTCAACGGGCTCGAGCCGGACTCTTTGTTCGAACGTTAGATTTTGCGGTGCCGGGGTGTCAACCCTCGCGCCCCGATGCTGCAGGCCGCGTCGCGCAATGACTGCAGCGACTTTGATCCAGGTCACAACTGCCGAAACTGCGCGCCTGACTCGATGACTCGCAACAGCCCGAGCGCTGTTGCGACCCTGCGGGCTGCGCCGCTGATAAGCACCCTCTCACCTGCCTGAAATGTGGACGTACCGTAACGAGTCGATATCGAAGCCAACTAAAAATCGATTACAATAAAGTCTGTTCTCGCAAAATTGAGCCCATATGAATTAGCCAAGCATAAAACTCCGGTGTTGAAGCAAACCAATGTCTGGTTTGCTGCCAAATATTCAGGAGTTCGTATGCCACATGCAAATCGGCTAATAGGCCATTTCACCCCCCATCGACGCTTTAGTAACAAGCTGCCCCGCTTGTACCTTGATAGTGTCTATGACCCAAATGATTCGCACCATTTGGAAGTCTTTTTCGTTAACAATTCCGGCCTCCCCCTGGAGCGGGTCGAACTGACCTGTCCTTTGCTCTACAAGAGTTCTATGACTGAGGCTGAAACCCTTGCTGAGAAGGTCTTCTATCTTTCAGTACAACCAAACGAAGCCGTGAAAGTTGCTGAATTCGATGTGGTTTTTGATAGTGATTTCCTGCACATACTGGTACTTCACTGGAAGGTTACAGGGGAGCCAGATAAGGAAGAAGTTATTATCGATAAGGGCATCCGCAAATTTGGATACAAAGTGCTGGAGTGGCTTCCTCATGCGCCCGGAGAGTAGTTTCAACTCTACTCACTTAGCAACCATATGAGGACGGAATAAAAATGAACATCGATTACTTGGAACATCTACCTGTTGTTCTGGAAATGCATTTTTCTCTGAGCGAGCGCAGGGCTTCTATCTTAGAGCCGTTCACAAAAGAAATAATCTGTGAACTCCCCAAGCAAGACTGCGAGACTGAATGCGTTCCACTTTATTACGACGATGATAAGGATCGCGACTACTTTTCTGTTGAATTCTTGCAATACCTACAATTCCTCATCGATCGTTCGATTATCCATTTTGAACGTCCCGAATTCGCAAAGGTAGTCGTTGATGATGTCGCAGAAGGGGGCACTGCGGATAGTGAATTCGATATTACTTACTGGCTTCTACCGGTAGACGCGGCAAAGGTCAGTGAAAACATAATGCTCTGGGGGAATGCCGTTGGATTTACCTTTATTGATGGAAAATTCTATTCGCCTCTGTTACTGGACTTGATTAGGACTCCCCGATCGGGGCTCTGATGCGAAGTACGACTCTCACTCTTTCCAGAAGTCTGGGCTATTAGCCAGCGTCTGAATATCCGTGATTTCACCGTCCTGTGTACGCAACGGGAATTTTTCAATTAATTCGATACCGAGTCCATATGAGTCACATCGGGGACATAGGGCCAAGTTTTTTCAGAATGATCTTCACTACCGCCGCCACCGAGCCTGCCTCTCGCATCTTCTTAGCTATACGGCGGTCTCTCAATTCGTCCATCAGCAGCGCGCTCCAATAAATGCTGGAAATCTAACACATACCCTTGATTTACCGCGCGGGCAAGCCGTCCGCTCTTCGAGTTATCGAGCCCCCTCTCTAAGGCTGCCCGGTATAGGCTCCCAACACCCATTACCGCCCCTCCATCTCCAGCAGCTCCTGCACCTCGGCCTCATCCGCGCCGGCTGCCACCAGAGATCTGGCAAGCAGGCTGCTGCATTCGCCTTCGTGCTGACCAGCGTTTCAGGTCTGCTTTGGCGTCCGGGTTTTCTTTCAAAAAATCTGCAAGGTTCATTCTGTGATCTCCGATCGGTTGGGGCACCGCCCATAAAAAAGCCCCGACCGGACCACCGGACGAGGCGCATAAAAAAACCCGCCTAATCGGGTTCTTGTTCAAATCTGTTGTCGGTTAATTCAGGTAGCCGATGGTCTCGACCACCTTATCCTTCACGAAGCAGTGCGCACAGATTATCGCCTTGCGAAATCCCACCATTCGGCCCTTCTTCCAGTAGCCGCCGGTTCGGATTTCCAGCAGCTCCCCGTGAGCGACGCCGCGGTGCTTCTTGCAGCGGCCGCACACTACCGGTTGCAGCGTGGCCTCCGTATTCTTCGGCGCAGTGCCCTTGATAACAGTGAGGCGCTTAGGCTCCTTCACGCAGCACGCCATCCTTGAATGGCGACTCCCCGAGTTTCTTCGCTTCAGCCAGGTACCAGTCGGCCTGCTCGAGTTCGAAAACCACAGCATCATCGACCTCTAGCGTTTTGAGGTGTTCGATCCATGCCTCTATCTCTTCAACGGAAGAGAGGTTATTCACCGGGCACTGTATGTGGTTCAGAATCACGGCTTCAGACCCGCGCCTACGCGCTTAATGAATTCGTCGTAGTCGCCAGTATCCATCTTGGATAACGCGCTTTCAAGGTGCGAGTCCATGCGATCTGCCTGATAAGTAATCAGGCCGGTCGTATGCACTAGCCGGTTGCTCGTATGATCAACGAGCGCGTTATATTCCGCCTGCGTATAGCCATGCCCGAATGCCATTGGCGTCAGGAATTTGATGGCCTCCCGGTCGGCGTTGAGATACACGCCATAGAGCACAGTAGAAGTCACATCCATCGAGATGTTGCTGGCGACATACATCGACGGTTCCGTCGATCCGACCACCGTCATACTCGTCAATCCGTAATCCCGCGCCATGGCGATATCTGCGCGCGATGGCGGCCGATTATCGGGATGGTTATGGATTACCGAAACATCATCGGCCTGCAGGATGCTATGCCGCTGATCTTTCGAGAATTTCACTTGCGGCGTCTTTGCGCTGCCGTGCGCGACCGCGATCACGTTGCCGTTGCCATCCATCGCAAGGGCGTGCTCCTTCAGATCCCGGGCCATGGCTCGCACAGCATTTACTGCATCAGGCTTGGAAAGCGGTAGCGGAAACTCGGTCTTGGCATCGAATGCTTTTGCCCAGGCTGCTGACTCTCTGGAACGCAGCTGAACCAGCGACAATTCTCCCCAGACACGGTCGGCAAATCGATCGATCTTGAGACCGCCATCAAGGAACAGCTGTCCTTTCTTCCTACCAAGCGTCTCGAATACAAACGCCCGCGGCTGTTTGCGCAACCATTCCCCATACGTGATATCGCCCGGCTCATCGCCGTTCATGCTGGACCGGACGCCGGGATCGGGGTCTTTCAGGCCAAGCTCCTGCCACGACTTGATCACATAGGTGACCGTGCAGCGGCACTTGAAATGCGCCGGCGGCCGTCGCCCTGATTTCAGGGGCAACACTTTGCCATCGAGCCCGCCGCAGATCTGGCACGTCCTGCCGTCCAGCGTAGCGTGCCATTGCAGCGCCTTCACGATGTCGTCGTTTTCCTGCGCGATCGCATCCCGCGCATGATTCGACACGTGGTTCACGGCGGTCTGCACAATATCGAACGTCTGGCGCTGTGTCAGGTTGGTGCGGTCACCGACACGAGTCACGATATTGGGGATAGACTCCCCTTCCACCATGCCAATGCGCACCGCGGACTGAATCGCCTTACGATCGGCGTCTTCCAGATCGCCGACCCATTGTTTCAACACCCTGCCCTGCATCGGTCGCGATGTCACAATCGACTCCAGCAATTGCCGCGACGGCGCGTTAAATCCCTGCGGGATCGGAACGACTGCCTTCAGCACGCGCTTTTGGAAGTCCGCCTCATGGTCCACGAATTCTAGCAGTTCACTGGTCAGTGCCTTCTGCAGCTCGGCGAATCCGGTAGCGCGTGTCTCAGCAATCGACCCCAGCAGCGTGTTGAGCCGTTTCGTTGTCGTGGGGCCTTGGTCGTAGCCGCGCTCCGAAATCTTCGCCAGACGAGATTCAATCTGTCCCGTGAGGTCGCTCTCGGTCGCGGTCAGCAGTTTCAGCACCCGCCGCGCCAGCCCGGTACCGAAGCGCTGGGTGTAGGTCGCGTGCGCTAACTGGCGATCCAGCAGTTCATCGTTAACCGACATCGGTCACGGCTGGCAGATTGGCAACCTGCTGTGATATCTCTTCCTGCTCATCTTCGACATTGCGATCGCTCTTCAGGCCCAGCTGTTTCATGTTGTCCCAGTACGTTGATTCGCTGATGCGCTGGGAGTTGACCGCATCCAGCAGGTCTTTGGCAGACAGGTGGTTCGGGTTCTGCAGGGAGAAATCCTTGTACAGGCTGACCACCGGCACCTCTCCCTGAACTCCGCGCAGCAGCTGCGTGTAGCGAAACGCTTGCGCCAGTGCGGCCTCCAGGTTGTTGACGATCGTGTGCAGTACGCTGTCGCCCTTCGCCTCCTGATTGGATTCCTCCGTCGCGGTACGGTTGCCGTGCACCTTGCGCAGCATTAACTGCCCACCCAAAGTCTCCATTTCATCGACCAGGCGCTCACAATCCTTCTGGCCTTGCACGATGAGCAGGATGCTGCATGACCAAGCCACACCGCATTATCGGCGAGAGCTATTTACACAGGTGGCACTTGCTGCCGCGCAACCCGTTCCTGAACGTGTACCTGCACCGCTTCATCGGCAGCGACGATGATAGGGCGCTGCATAATAACCCCTGGTCGAGTCTGTCGATACTGATTAAGGGCGACCTGTTCGAGATCTTTAGCAAGAACGGTGCCAGAATGAACCAGAGCCGCCGTATCCGGCGCTGGGTACCCGTGTTTCGGCGCGCAACCTTCGCGCATCGGCTGATTCTGGGCGTGGGTGGCGATGCCTGGACGTTGTTCATCACTGGCCCGGTCATGCGTCCGTGGTACTTCCATTGCCCGCAGGGGATGGTTCACCACAAAGCGTTCACAGACGCCACCGGCACCAGGATCGGGAAGGGGTGCGACTAATGGGGGTCGCCTCAGTGCGCCACTGTCAACCGTACTCCGAGCGCCTTTGCCACCTTGAGCACTGTGGCGAAACTGGGGTTGCCGTCCGCGGACAGCGACCGGTACAACGCCTCGCGAGCCAGTCCTGTTTCTCGCGCCAGGCGCATCATGCCTTTGGCGCGCGCCACGTCGCCCAGTGCTTGAGCAATGAAGGCCGGATCGTCGCCGGCCTCCTCGAAGCAGGCCTCCAGATACAGTCTGCAATCCTCGTCGGTCGTGAGGTGATCCTGCACGTCCCAGCGGGTCGTTTTTACTTTAGTTCTCGCCTTACTCATGGATCACACCTCTTTTGCCATCGCCGTCGCGGCTGCAATATCGGCGTCCTGAGTGCGCTTGTCGCCACCGCACAACAGGATTACCAGCCGCTGTCCGCGCTGCGTGTAGTACACCCGGTAGCCGGGACCGTAATCAATCTTCATCTCGCGGACGCCGCCCTTCAACGCCCGCACCTGCCCGGGGTTTCCATCGGCCAAGCGCCGAATCCGCACCACGATACGCTTGGCCGCCTGCGCATCCCGCAGACCCGCGAACCACGCGGTGAATACTTCGGTCTGGCGCACTTCGATCATGAGGATATTGTAACTTCTAGGTTACATTCCGTCAAGGCGCGAGTGATGCGCTTGACAGCAGCGGGGCAGGGGGCTACCTGGCTGACGTACTGGAGGTTGGCCACCTGACCAATGTGCAGGTCTACAACGTCAATAACTGCGCCGTGGTCGATGCTGATCACATCCGCGCCGCGTGGAATTGGTGTCGTGAGCGACACGACTGGCTGCCGGATAATCCCTGCATGGCTGTGAATCTCAACACACAGACGCCACGGCTACGGGCAGCGGTGGACGGCGCGCTACGGCACTCCTACGGCGGCGCAACGCCCATCGGGGACGCCCGGCTGTTGCTGAACAACCACGGGCAGCGCATCACTGTGAGCGCGTGGAATTCGGCCCTGCAACGGCTGCGCCCGGAAATGGACAGACTCGGATTCGACCGATTCACGTTGCATGATTTGAAGGCCAAAGGCTACTCAGAGCAAAGAGTGCAGGAAGCGGGGCACCGGTCAGAACGGATGCACCGGGTCTACAATCGGAAGCCCAGACTGGTGGAGCCGCCGGAATAATTCTGGCCACAATTATCAAACATGGATTTTATTGTGCTCGCACAAAAGTACGAAACTTAAATAAATCAATATGTTGCGGTATGTTGAATGGCGCGCCTGACACGATTCGAACGTGTGACCGCCTGGTTCGTAGAAGAGAAGTTATGCTTTAGAAAACAATTGTTTGACGTGTTATTTACATCCGCGAAATTCTCATTTTCTTTTTATAATCATAGGCTTATATCACTCGCAGCTTGCAAAACTGCCCTATACTCATGACGAACTGCTTCAATGTTTTATCGCGTTCGTTACTGGTAAATATAAGCGATAGGAGAATGGCATGCCGCGCGGAAGAAAGAAAAACAACGTCAATACTGGTGTCCCCAAATACGTTGAAAAAGCCAAGGACAAATGGGTATACCGACCATACTTGGGAATGGAGAACGGCAAACGGCGTTATGGGCCACGAACCGTCCTATGCTCTACCGAGGCAACCCGCTACGAATTGCAGCAGGCGTATGACCTCGCTGTATACGGGCACCAGCATGCTTACACCGTTTCCTGGCTAATGAAGCGTTATGAACAGTCCGATCATGTCCGAAAGAAACTTAAAGTGAGCACGCGAAAGGAATATGGGAGCTACATCAGTTTGATTTCATCATATCCAACACCCGATGGACTCACTCTCGGCGCCCAACCACTAAAATCCATAAAACGAACAACGATCCGCGACTACCTGGACAGCTATCGAAATGGAAACGCAAAGATTTCAGCAAATCGTCATGTGCAGTTTCTAAAAGCAGCGTGGAATTATGTGAGTGAACGCGACGATCTAGTTCCCCCAAATCCCTGTCTTAGAGTGAGGCTCAATCAGCAGAGTCCAAGAAACCGCTACGTAACCGACCTCGATTTACAGGCTTACAAGAACCTTTGCTCCAGCCGCAGCTACATGCCTCTTGCGATGGAACTTGCCTATTTGTGCCGCCTGCGTGCCAATGAAGTCTATAGCTTGAGAACCGAGCACGTCTTGAACGAAGGGCTTCGAATTTTTCGCGGCAAAGGAAGCATGGGCGAGATTACGATGTGGACGCCACGCCTTCGAAAAGTCGTGGAGGACTGCCAGAACTGGAACAAGTGTATTAGAGGTATCTCAATCCTGAGCCCTTGGATTCTTCATGATCGCAAGGGATGCAAATACACAATGTCGAACCATAAGTCTCAGTGGGCGCGGTTGCAGAAGGCAGCAGACGCGGCAGGGTTGGAACGTTTCAACTTTCACGACCTGAAAGCTAAAGGCTACACGGATCAAGAGACTCAGGACGCTGGGCATATGTCTCGGAAGATGCACAAAGTTTACGATCGTAGAGGCCGCATGGTGAGACCACCCGATGGTGAGTTGCCGTTCGAATAATTTGCAGTAGTCAGGACTCGAACTGACGTGGAGTGGCTGAAGAAGCTGAAATTAGACTCCCGTTTCCACCTCAAAGCGGACCTTTTGAAGATCGAAATATTTGCTATTTGAGGGTGTGAATTGAGCCAGTGGTGGACGCTTATTGGCCTACTCCAATTGTTCAACAATAATGAAATTCTGGTCAGCTTCGCTCCACCTTACAACGACAGACTCTCCCGGCGCTGGAAAGTCTTCTAGCTCATAGCTACCAGATAGCCCCTTAGTAAAATCCTTCAGCCCTGCGACTTCAAACTCTACCTCTGCCACTTCAACGCCATCAATGTAAGTACGCATGTTGTGCAATCCGGGGCCGAGATTGCTCCAGCCAATCACAAGTCCGTAGCCATTGTTTTCATCACCGCAGACCTCAAGCGTGTCCAACCTGGAGGACCCCCAAGCCACCTGCATACGTGGAAGCCCGTTGAATGAAACTTCAATGGATTGCGCGTCACACGCCCAGCCACGAACGACACCCACACCGCTCTGGGTTGACCCCATCACTGGCGTTTCGACATTGTAGAGCGGACCTTCCGCCGTGATCGACACTTCGAACGACCCCAGATAAGCAGCATCACTAAAGTTGTCACCTTGTGGTGCGTGTGTTGAGTCATAAACGCTCAGTGTATAGAGGCCGCTTTCAGTTATCGCGTGTAGTGGAATCCGAACCCCTCTGCTACCTGCCGGCACACAGGGACTGCCTTCAAAATAGTCTTCAACGAAAGACACATCCAACACCCGACTATCGGCATCAATCCTTATTTCCCGGGTTCGCATAAGAATGCAGGCTGGCATATCTGTGCGTAGATAAATGTAACCCGGTGGTGTCGTTAGCTCCTGCGGCGAAGTACTGAACACGCGCCCACTCAGCACAGCCTCTTCCGCCAGCAGTGGATTTGGACTGAGACACAAAACGAATGCAACAGAAAATGCCGTTGGGAAAAAGTTAGTCCTTGTTCTGACCATGTTATGGGTCTCCAATTTGACAACTTCAGCCTTTATTTGAAGGGTACTGCCAATTTATCGGAATTACTATGCGGCGAGTTTAGACCCCTTAGCGACTCACGAAGGGGGGACGGTTATCCCAAACCATATCACAGGGCTAATGTCCCTCAGTAGGCGGTAGCGGCCATACTCACCTTACATGTGTCTGTCAGATCAAATGCAGGTGATTCCAACTAATTGCTCTGTAGGCAATCGTCGGCATTACCAAGCAATTAATCAGAGGTGTTCAGATGGCGCGCGACAAAATCGAGATTCATTGCTAGAAATCGAACTCAAGAGAAAAAAAAATCTTGATGGCAGCGCAATTTATTTACCCAACGTATTTACCCTCAAAATCAAGTAAACAGTGAGAAATACTGCCTTGGTGTTGGAGATAACTTATTGTTTTTAAGAGATAAAAATTGGCGCGCCTGACACGATTCGAACGTGTGACCGCCTGGTTCGTAGCCAGGTACTCTATCCAGCTGAGCTACAGGCGCGTGAGGGCGGCTACTATAAGGACGAGGTCTTTATCAGTCAAGGACTTATAGGTATCCGACCGGCCCGGAATCAGCAGCGAATCAGGTGCGAGGCCAGGGCGGATTCACCCCGGCGGATATCACCAGAGCGGGCCTGATGATATAGCCCGGGGATATTTGGTATTTGTTAGCGCTTTCTTTAGCTGCACCGGCCGCAGGGGAGGTCTAGTTTTAAGCCATAACACCGGCAGACAGGGCCCACCTGTCAGGCACCCGGGGGATATCGGCATGAAACACGCGGCACTTGCACTTGTGCTATTCGCAATGGCCTGTACGGCCCAGGCGGGAGGTACCACTGCATCCTCGCTGTTACGGTGCGGCGTCATCTTCGGTGGCAAGAGCCTGACGTACGATGCCGGCGACCAGGCAAAAAACCAACCGGAAAAACGCCTCGACCACCTCCCGGCCAATACCGCGCGGGATCCGCTCAGGTTTTCGCTACCGGCCGCGGAACGGGTGACCGACCCTGCCCCGACTGCGTCAAACACCTCGGATCAGCGCCTGCCTCGCAAGTTGACGCTGGCCACGATCGGCTGCGCCTGGTAGCACCGCCCCCGCGCGGCGCCTCCAACCTTCACGCGTCGACGATTCGCCCCAGCGTGGC
The DNA here is from genome assembly GCA_964461965.1 of uncultured Halioglobus sp. Taxonomy (GTDB): domain Bacteria; phylum Pseudomonadota; class Gammaproteobacteria; order Pseudomonadales; family Halieaceae; genus Marimicrobium. Next base: position 20,349 of record CAYWWD010000030.1, read on the forward strand.
GTCGCCCATGATCGTGGTACGGTGAATCACGCGCGCGACACCTGGCCGGGTGCCGGTCGCGCAGTGCATGGCGCGCCAGTTGTCCCACAGCACCATGTCGCCCGGCTCCCAGCGGTGGAAGTAGTGAAATTCAGGTTTGCGGGTATGCTCGACCAGGCGTTCCAGCAGCTCGATCGCCTCGTCGTTGCACAGCCCCGCGCGATGCGGCGCGACGATGCGCTCCAGGAACTGCTCGCAGATCTCCAGCACCTTGCGGCCGGTTACCGGGTGAGTCACCACCGCCGGGTAGGCGACCTCGGGGAAATTGGGAAAGCTGACGTCCGAGGGCTTCCTCGGGCTGAAGGGCCCCGGTTGGTAGCCCGCCAGATCGACGTAGCGCATGTGTCGCCGCTGCATACTGAACGCGTAAGTGACTTCGAGTTTGGCGAGCAACTGCTGCGTCTGGGCATCGAGCGCGTCGTACGCCTTCGCCAGGTCACCGAAGCCGGTAAGCCCATCCTCGCTGGCGCACACCACCGCGCGCAACAGCGCGCCGCGATTCGGCTTGCCGGTGTAGTGCAGATCCATATGCCAGTCGAGCCGGTTGACCATGTCCTGCCCGTGGTACCGCGCGGTCATGAACTTTTCCTTCTCCGGTTCGTTCACCAGCATGAACAGCTCCGGGTACTCGGCGGAGGTGGTGGCCGCCAGCGGGTGCATCTCCAGTTTGCCGAACACGCGGCTGAAGGCGATCTGGTTGTGCGGGTTCACGTCCTGGCCGCGAAACAACAGGATGGCGTGCTCGTTCCACAGCGCGACCAGCTCACGCGCCAGCGCATCATCGATGGGCCGGGTAATGTCGAAGCCGCTGACTTCAACGCCGACGTTGTCCAGCGCGCGCACCTGCAGCGACATACGTATTGCCTCGCTCAGTCCAGAATGCCGGGATCGGCGCGCAATTCGCGCCGCGCCATGGCCTCCCACAGGAAGGGAAAGCCGTTCGCATCGGGCAGCGCGATCGCGGCGATCTGCGCCTCCGTCAGCGCCACACCGCCGCCGGCCTGCTCGACCTCGTAGGCGCGCATGCTTCGCCACTCCAGCGTGATGGCGCGCAGGTGCGCCTGGCGCAGGTCGCGGCCCACCACCAGCGAGCCATGGTTGACCAGCAGTGCCCACTTGGCATCGCCGAGAGCCTGCGCGGCCGCCAGTGCTTTGTCCGTATCCTCGAAGGTGCCCGAATACTCATCGTACAGCGGCAACGGGCCGTCCACGTAGGCGCTGGCCTGGTCGTACACCGGCGGCACGCGGTGCAGGTTCGCCCAGATGCCGCTCCAGCGCGCGTGATTGTGGATGACGACGTTCACGTCCGGTCGCAGTTTGTGCAGTTGCAGGTGCAGGCCGAGGGCCGGCGTGGTGTTCCACTCACCGGCGATCACTGCGCCCGACTCATCCAGTGTGAGGATATCGCTGGCCGTCACCTCATCCCAGGCCAGCTCCCAGGGATTGGTCAGTACCGTGCCGTTGTCCAGGCGATAGGTGATGTGCCCGGCGATGTGTTCATTCCAGCCTTCGCGGAACAGCATGCGGCACATGAGCGCGACCTGGGCCTGCTCGCTGAGCGTTGGCAACAGCGGGCGGCGACCCGGGTTGGGCGCGAAGCGCTTGACGATATCGGCATTGATGCCGGGGATCTGTTGCATGGCACACCTCCGTTACCCTGTAAGACGCTGCATCCGCGTCGCCACAGCGAATTCAGCGCATGAATCCCGGGTCGGAGTTCATGTACAGCCGTATCGGCCAGTTGGTGTTGCGGCGCAGCCGGATGATGAGGCCGTAATTGTCGGCGTCGTAGTCGCCTGCCCACTCAAACGTCATATCGAGCGGCTCGGGTTTCTCCGGCTTTTCCGGTCGCTGCCCGATGACCACGACTTCCTCGATGTCGCTCGGTTTGGCAATAGCGGTTTTGGGAATGGCAACCGTGATCGTCTGTGAATCGGCCGTTTCGCCCGGCTTGATGTCCACCAGTTCAGCACCCAGCGTGGCCTCTTTCGAACCCTCAACCAGGTCCAGCCAACCGGTTTCTACTGCGCCCTCCTCTGCCCAGGGTGCGCCCAAGGGCAATAACAACAGCGCACACACGCCAGCGCGCCAGAACCGGGAAAACTGCATGGAACCCCCACTGCGTTGAATTTGAAAGTGTGAACGGCAGCATAACGGAAAATCCCGCTCGAACAAGCCCGCGCGGGCACTGCTCAACGTTACGCAGTTTTCACGTGGCATACGCCATCCACAATTGTTAAAGTGCCGCCGCCGCAGAGCCTGAATATCATGCGTCACGTAGGCTCGCTCCACTGTCACTGCCGGGTGCCCTCCATGACCAGACTTTTGCCTTGCCTTGCTCTTGCATGTTTCGCGTGCGCGAGCTCGCTCACATTCGCGCGCCCCTACCCGCTCGGTACCGGCATGGCGGCGTCCGCGGACAGCGCGATCACCGCAAGCTCCAACCCCGCCGGCATCACGCGCTTTTCATCCCGCGCCATCGACGCCGAGGTGCTGCTGTTCACCAGCGAATCCGAATGGGAGAGCGAGTTCACTAACACCGGCAGGCGATTCGACTCCAAGGATTCCGGCGAGACTGTCGTTCCGCGCTTCGCGATCGTCCAGCCGATCAATGACCGGTTCAGCACCTCTTTCACGTTCCTGGGCACCGGTTTCTCCGACGATCTGGGCGACTGGCCGGGCCGCTATTTCATCGAAAAGTACGACTCCATCTACGTCAGCGCATTTCCCAGCCTCGCTTACCGCATCGACAGCCAGTGGTCGGTCGCCGCGAGCGCGGCCATCACCTACTCCAGCTTCGAGCAGGAGCGCGCCGTGCTCAATCTGTTCGATCCGGGTTTCGGCGATGGCCGTTCGAAGATCGAGGCGGACAGCGTGGAAGTCGGTTTCGGTCTGTCGACGCTGTACCAGAGCAGCTCGCGTACGCGCTGGGGGCTGACCTACAAGTCCGAAATCAACCCGTCACGCGACGCCGACAACGACCTCACAGGGCTGGGTCCACGAACGGAAGCCGCGATGCGGCGGCTCAATCTGCGGGACAGGGACCTTACCATCGAGAGCACCTCGCCGGCGTCCATGGTGGGCGGGATGTACCACGAGTTTGACAATGATGGCGCAGTCACTGTCGATCTGGCCTGGATCAACTTCAGCAACTTCCGTCTCTCCGAGTTCTACTATAACGGGGAGTCTTTCGCGCGCAGCGAGCCAGAGTACAACGATATCTACACACTCAGCAGCAGCTACACCTGGCCGGTGTCCGACCGCTGGATGCTGGGTGTCGGCGCTCTCGTCACCAACCAGATGATCGACGATGACGATCGCACCATGACGCTGCGCCTCGACGCCCTGTGGTCGCTGAGCGTAGCGGCCGAGTGGCAGTGGACGCCCACGCGCAGCGTCAAAATGTCCGTGGGCTATTTCGGCATGGACGACGCACCGGTCACCACGCCGAGCCTGCCGGTGGTGGGTTCGCTGCAGGGGAAATTTACCAGCCGCGATACGCTGCTGTTCCAGGTCGGCATGAGCTTTGGCGCCCTGTAGTCGATCCTGGTGCACCTGCCAGCCGCCTCTTCCAACCGAGCCCCACCCAGCTCAGCTCCGCACCGCGCCCCCGCTACACCGGGCTGCGCGGCGGCGTATCAAAAGGCGGGTACCCGCGTTTGCCGCGCAACCAGTTCAGTCCACTCAGCACGCCGGGGCGAAGCACCAGCCAGCGTTCAAGCCGGTATTTACCGGGGAAATTCATCAGCATGAGCCCGATGAACAGCGTCAGCAGGCCCTGCCCCGGCGTGAATAGCAGTATGACCCCGAACATTACCAGCACCAGACCCAGCAGGTTTTTCAGCACCTCCACCACCACAGCGAACACCGGCTGACCAGTGGCCACGCGCCAGTGCACCCGCTCCGTGCGCACGAAATAGTCACGCGGCAGGCGCGCCACCACCCAGGGCAAACCTGCCGCCGTCGCGATCACCGCGAATAACGAGAGGGCGCTGGCCCATAACAAAGGCTCCCGCCATTGTGAGAGAAATTCCATAACCTCATCGTAGCACCGCGAACTGCACGACGCTGCTGCGCGCGCCACGCGCTTGGATTGCGAACCATTGCATGCGATCATCCCGCGCGACATGCCTGCCCCCAACTCGTCATTCGCGAACACTTTCCTGCTGCTGTGTGGTTGCCTGCTGCTGGGCGCCTGTTCGGTCATCAACCTGCGCAATCCGGTGCCGGAATATACCTATCGCGAGGTCAGCGTCCTGGGGCATCAGGATTTTCGCGTCTGGGGTGACCGCCTGGAAGGGCAGCCCGCGCAAACGATGCTGCCCACCGACCCCGATGAACTGCAGCGGGAATTCAGCGGCATCATGCACCAGCAGCACGCTTACCTTGCAATCTCCGGTGGCGGCGCCGACGGCGCGTATGGCGCCGGTGTACTGGTGGGCTGGACCGCGCTGGGCACCCGCCCAACGTTCACCATGGTGACCGGTGTCAGTACCGGAGCCCTGACCGCACCCTTCGCCTTTCTTGGTCCGGATTACGACGACGACCTCAAGCTTCTCTACACCACCCTGGACAGCTCCAGTATTTTTTTCCGGCGCAGCATACTCTCGATCCTGCGCGGCGACGCGGTAGCCGACAACACCCCGCTGCTGCGCATGCTCGAGCGCTACGTCACCGACGCCATGATCGCGGATATCGCCCGGGAGTACCGCAAGGGCAGGATGCTCAATATCGCCACCACCAACCTGGACGCCGGCCGGCCGGTCATCTGGAACATAGGGCGCATCGCGAACAGCGGCGAGCCCGGCGCCGGTCAGCTTATCCGCCAGATCCTGCTCGCCTCGGCCGCCATCCCCGGCGTATTCCCTCCCGCCTACATCAGTGTGCAGGCGCCGGACGGGCGAACCTACGACGAGATGCATGTGGACGGCGGCACCTCGACACAGATGTTCCTCTACCCCACGCACACCGATTTCGCGCAATTGCGCGACGCGCTGCAGATTCGCGGCACGCCCACGGCGTTTGTGATCCGCAATTCACGCATAAATCCCACCTACAGCCCGGTCAGGCCCTGGCTACCCGAGATCGCGGGTCGCTCCATTTCGTCACTGATCCGCACGCAGGGCATTGGCGACGCCTACCGTATCGCGGCCAACGCGCAGCGCGATGGCGTCGCCGTCAAAATGACCTGGATTCCGAGGCACGCGCCCACCGACCCGGGTGATGCATTTTTCGATCCAGCGTACATGTCCGCGCTGTTTGAATTCGGGTACCAGCGCGTGATCGAGGGCACGGCCTGGAACGCGGTGGATATTCGCAACCATCGCAGTCCGGTAGTGCCCGACTAAGGCTGGCATGGCACTGGCGCTGTCAGTACTGGACCAATCACTGGCGCGCGCGCCGGAGCAGGCGTCCATCGCACTGCAGGAAACACTGCAGATGGCGCAGTGGTGCGAGACATTGGGCTACACGCGGTTCTGGGTGTCGGAACACCACGCTTTTCCCGGCGTTGCCGGCAGCGCACCGGAGGTACTGCTGGCTGCCCTCGGCGCGGCCACCCGCAGCATCCGCATCGGCAGCGGCGGAATCATGCTCCCGCACTACAGCCCCTATAAGGTGGCCGAGGTATTCGCACTGCTGGCGAATCTCTACCCGGGCCGTATCGACCTCGGCATCGGCCGTGCGCCTGGCGCGGATATGGCCACCGCCGTGGCGCTGGCCAGCGATGGCCGTCCCAGGTTCGACGCCTTCCCCGCGCTGACGGAAAAACTCAGCGAATACCTGTGGACCGAGAACACCAGCCCGCTGGTGAGCCCGCGCCCGCCGGAGGATATCCCGTTGTGGATGCTCGGCTCCAGTCCCGACAGCGCCGTGCTGGCTGCACAGCGCGGGCTGCCCTACAACCTCGGCCTGTTTATCAATCCGCAGGCGGATGCACGGCTCATCCCCTGGTACAGAGCACATTTCCAGCCGAGTGAGCGGCAGGCGCGACCGTATGCCATCCTGACCATCAGCGTGTTCTGTGCCGAGACCGAGGAACAGGCGCACGCCCTGCAACTGACTTATGACCTGAACCTGTTCCGCTTTTTCACCGGCCAGAGCCACGGCCGCTCACTGACGCCCCAGGAAGCCCTGCACTACCCACTCGGTACACAGGAGCGCGCTTTCATCGCCAGCCGCCAGAGCAGCCGCGCCTCGGGCACGCCGGCGCAGGTGAAGCGCCAGATCGAACAACTCGCCGCGCAACATCAGGCGGACGAGATCATGGCCGTGTCGAACATGTATTATTTCGAGGACCGCAAGCGCTCGTTCGAGTTGCTGCGCGACGTGTTCAAGCTGTGAGCAAGGTGCATCCACATGCTGCAAAAACTTATCGTGATCACGATCATCGCCGGCGCCGCCTACTGGTACTGGAGTGGCCCGTATCAGGCACGCCTGCATCCGGATTACGCGGCCAGCCTGCGGCAGAATGCCGAGCACATGGCGGAGTGCATGCGTGCGGAGAGCTACAAGCTGGGCGCCACCGGCAATGGACCGGGGCCTGAGCTCGCCAGGCAGCAATGTGCGCAGAAGTACAATCTATACGAGGAAGATGGGCGCTGGCACAGTTACGACCGCGCCAGGCCCGAGTGAAACGCGGCATCACCCGGCGGTGATGCCGCCATGATTACTGCAGTGCCTTCTGGGCGTCCTGTGCCGCTTGCTCGGTAGCTGCGGCGGCGTCACTGGCTGCAGCCTTGGTGGCATCAACCGCATCACTGGTGGCGCTTTGCACGGCGCCGGCGGCATCGCTGGCGGCTGCACTGGCGGCATCGGCAGCATCGCTGGCTGTGGCGGCTGCGGAATCAGCTGCGGCCTGCACGCTGTCGGCGGCATTACCGGCAGCGCTCTTCGTGGCATCCGCCGCGTCCTGGGCCATACCGCTGGCGGCATCCGCCGCGTCCTTCGCCATAGTGCTGGCGGATTGCGCCGCTTCGCTGGTTTTCTGCTTCAGTGCATCGGCGGCCTCCTGGGCCGTCATGGTTTTTTCTTCCTTCCCACAACCGGCAAGCGCAACGGCAACCAGGGCAACCGACACCATTCCGAGCATTTTCTTCGTCTTCATAATCTTCTCCCTAGGGTCATTTATCCGACTGGAAATGCGCTGTGAATCCTAAACGTCAGAGACATAACGCGGCGACTAAAAATATAGCACTCCGGTTTTTGTACGTCACCCGGCATTGTGGTAGACGTTCTGGACATCCTCGAGGTATTCGAGCATGTCCACCAGGTTGTCCATCACCGCTTGTTCTTCCGCACTGAGCGATGCGCTGGTCTGTGGTACGAACTGGATATCGTCCACCTCGAACTCCAGCGGCCCGAAAGCGTCGAGCACGGCCTGCTTGGCACGGAAATATTCGGTATGCGGCGCGAACACCGTGATCTTGCCCTCCGCGCACTCGATATCCGAGACATCCACCTCCGCGACCATCAGCGCTTCAAGCACCGCGTCCTCGTCGGCTCCTGCAAAAACCAGGATGGCGCTGTGGTCGAACAGATGGCTGACGCTGCCCGGCGAGCCCAGCTTGCACTTGGCCTTGGTGAAACACTGGCGCACATCGCCGAAGGTGCGATTGGGGTTGTCCGTCAGGCAATCGACGATCACCACACTGCCACCGGGGCCGAAACCCTCGTAACGCGCGGTGGAAAAATCCTCGCCGCCCGCGCCGCGCGCCTTGTCCAGCGCCTTTTCGATGACATGGGCCGGCACCTGGCTGCGCTTGGCCCGGTCGATGACCGCGCGCAGCGCGAGGTTGCCGGCCGGGTCGACGCCACCCGATTTGGCAATGACATAGATCTCGCGCGCGTACCGGCTGTACACCCGCGCCTTCATGTCCGAAGTTTTAGCCATCGCGACCTTGCGATTCTGGTAGGCCCTGCCCATGTCGATACTCCGTGCCGAATGCAGTTCAATGGTAAGAATCAGGGCAGCAATATAATCGCTGCGGCGACGAGTATCCAGCGCGTACCGGGCAGCGGCGCGCACCCGGTGGCATGTCGTGCGCATCGCGGCATGAATTTAAATCATCGCCAAACAGGAATACGGGCTGCATAATTAGCCCCGCAATCCTTACCTGGAATAATAACGACGTGAAAAAAATACTGGCCGTGCTGGCCGTGGCGGCCGTCGCAGTGGCGGCGATCTGGTACTTGGGCAGGGAGGAGCCGCCTGCAGTGTTGCTGCACAAAGTCGCGCGCGGCACGGTGGAGAAAACCGTGTCCAATACCCGTGCCGGCACGGTCGAGGCCTGTCGCCGCTCGAAACTCTCCATGCCGGTGGGCGGACGCGTGGATGAGCTGCTGGTGGACGAGGGCGACCGGGTCGAAAACGGACAGGTGCTGTTGACCCTGTGGAACAAAGATCGGCGGGCGATGCAGGCCCAGGCGAGCGCGCAGCTGCAGGTGGCGCAGCACAACGCGAAGAAAATCTGCGTGGAGGCCGAGAACGCCGAGCGCGAGGCCAAGCGGCTGGAGACACTGCTCGAACGCAAACTCGCTTCGAAAGAGGCGACCGAACTCGGCCGCACGCGGGCACAGGGCGGCAATTTTGCCTGCGAGGCCGCGCGCGATGAAGCGCAGGTTGCGCAAGCCAACCTCGAACTGAACAACGCCCTGCTGGAAGAGACCTTCCTGCGTGCGCCGTTCGCCGGCATCGTCGCTGAGATCAACGGCGAGATCGGCGAGTATGTCACCCCCTCGCCGCCCGGCGTCGCCACGCCGCCCGCCGTGGATCTGATCGACTACAGCTGCATGTATGTCACCGCGCCGATCGACGAGGTCGACGCCGGTGGGCTACAAAAAGGCCTGCCCGCTCGCGTGAGCCTCGATGCCTTCCGCGGCGAAAATTTCCCCGGTACCCTGAACCGCATCGCGCCGTACGTGCTGGACCTGGAGAAACAGGCACGCACCGTGGAAGTAGACATTCTGTTCAACGACCCGGCGGTGCGCGAGCGGCTGCTGGTGGGCTACAGCGCCGACATCGATATCATTCTCGAAACACACCCCGACGTACTGCGCGTGCCCACCGAAGCGGTTATGGAGAATGACGAGGTCTACCGCTACAACCGCGACAGCGGCACGCTGGAGCGGGTGTCTATCGCGGTGGGCCTGCGCAACTGGAATTTTACCGAGGTCACCGGGCAGTTGCAGGAGGGCGACGAAATCGTGCTGTCGCTGGACGTGCCGGGGCTGGCGGACGGGCTGGCCGTGGTGCCGAAGGATGATTGACGTCAGCGGGGTCAACAAGACTTTTGTCCTCGGTGACAGCGAAGTGCACGCGCTGCACGACATCAACCTGCATATCGCTCAGGGTGAATATGTGTCGGTGATGGGCCCCTCCGGCTCCGGCAAGTCCACACTTATGAATATGCTGGGGTTGCTGGATAGGCCGAACAACGGTCGCTACACACTGAACGGCGTCGACACCGGGGCACTCGATGAAAACGAACGCGCCCGCCTGCGCCGCGAGCAGATCGGCTTTGTGTTCCAGTCGTATCACCTGATCGCGCGGCTAACCGCGTGGGAGAATGTGGAACTGCCCCTGCTACTGGCCGGCGTCCCGGCGCGGGAACGCCGCGCGGCGGTCGAGCCCATCCTGGAAAAACTCGGTATCGCCCGGCGCTCGCACCACCTGCCCAACCAGCTCTCCGGTGGCGAACGCCAGCGCGTGGCCATCGGCCGCAGCATCATCATGAAACCGGCCATCATCCTCGCCGATGAACCGACCGGCAACCTGGACTCCAAATCGGGTGGCGAGGTAACGGAGATCCTGGAGAACCTGAACCGCGAGGGCATCACGCTGCTGATCGTCACCCACGACAACGCGATGGGCAATCGCGCCCGGCGCAGGATTCGCATGGCCGATGGCGTGGTAACGGCGGACCAGGGCGACGCAGCGGCGGCCTGACGTGCGCTTCGCCGACCTGCTGCGCTTTTCCCTGCTGGCCCTGCGCCGGCAGCGCTTCCGCAGCGGCATGTTGCTGACGGCGGTCGGCCTCGGTGTCGCCGCGGTGGTGATACTGACCGCACTCGGCGAAGGTGCGCGCGGCTACGTGCTCGGCGAATTCGCCTACCTCGGCAAGGACACGGTCATCATGTTCCCCGGCCGCAAGGAAACCACCGGCGGCATGCCGCCCATGACCGGTACGGCCGCGCACGACATCACGCTCGAACAAGTGGAAGTGCTGGCGCGCGCGGTGCCGGGCGTCACCTCGCTGGCACCGATGATCGTCGGCAACGGGCCGGTCTCGTTCAAGGCGCGGGTGCGCGACAGCATGGTACTCGGCACCACGGCGGCGTTTTTTGCGATTCAGAAACTGGAGCTCGCCCAGGGCAGTGCCCTGCCCGACCTCGCCCTCGGTGAAGGCAAGCAGGTGGCCGTGATCGGCCAGAAACTCAAGGAGGCGCTGTTCGACAACGGGCGCGCTGTCGGCCAGTGGATTCGCCTGCGGGATTCGCGCTTCCGCGTGGTCGGTGTGCTCGCCGGCACGGGAAGCTCCTTCGGCGCAGACCTCAGCGAAGCAATCTTCATCCCGGTCGCCTCCGCGCAATCGGTGTTCAACGTCAACGGGCTGTTCCGCGTGCTGCTCAAGGTCAAGGAGAATCACGCTGTGGAGGCGGTGAAGACCAACATCGCGAAGCAGATGCAGCTGCTGCACGATGGCGAACAGGATGTGACCATTGTCAGCCCCGATTCGATGCTGAGCACCTTCGACGATATACTCAAGGTCATGACGCTGGCGGTCGCGGGCATCGGTGCGATCAGCCTGGTGGTGTCCGGCATACTGGTGATGAATGTGACGCTGATGTCCGTGAAACAACGCACGGCCGAGATCGGCCTGCTCAAGGCGGTGGGTGCACCGGCGACGCAGGTGCGCACTTTGTTCCTCACCGAGGCGGCGCTGATCGCCGCCGCCGGCGCCCTCGTGGGGATGGCCGTCGGTAACATCGTCGTGCTCATCGGCCGGCAACTGTACCCGAATGTACCCTTCGCCACGCCCGGCTGGGCGCTGTGGGCGTCGCTCGCGCTGGCAGTCGGCACTGCGCTGGTATTCGCCTGGCTGCCGGCGCAGCAGGCTGCCGAACTGGAGCCCGTCGATGCGCTGGGCAGGAAGTAAACCGCCGTGTTGTTGAACGACTGGCTGCGCTGGGTGTTTCACGCGGTGACCACGGCGCGCCTGCGCAGCCTGCTCACGGCGCTCGGCATCAGCATCGGGATTGCCGCCGTGACGCTGCTCACCTCCATCGGCGAGGGGATTCGCGACTACCTGATGGAGAGCTTCTCGCAATTCGGCACCCGCATCATCGCCGTCACGCCCGGCAAGACCGAAACCGGCGGCATGCCGGGCCTGCTGAGCGCCGTGCGCCCGCTGTCGCTGGAAGACGCCACGCATCTCGGCCGGCTGCCGCACGTGGATGCGGTGGTACCGCTGCTGCAGGGCACGGCCAAGATCGAGGCGGGCACCTACAGCCGCGATACGGACGTTCTCGGCGTCGGCCCCGACATGGCCAGGGGCTGGCGCTTCACCGTCGCCCAGGGCCGGTTCCTCCCACCCGGCGATCTGGAAAGCTCGCAGTACTTCACCGTCATCGGCTCCCGCGTGCGCGAGGAACTGTTCCCCGCCGAGAATCCGCTCGGCAGTTACGTGCGCATCGGCGGCGCGCGCTTTCGCGTGATCGGCGTGATGGAAAGCAAGGGGCAACTGCTGGGCTACGACCTGGACGATGCGGTCTACATCCCGGCGAACATCGCCATGCAGATGTTCAACAAGGAAAGCCTGATGGAAGTCGACGTGGTGTTCCGCGAAACGACGACCTCCGCCCGCATGAGTGAGCGCATCAAGGAGACGCTGTCCGCGCGCCACGGCGACGAGGACTTCACCCTGTTCACGCAGGAGGACATGCTGAAGACGCTGGACAAGATCCTCTCGATGCTGAAAGTCGCCGTAGGAGCCCTCGGCGGCGTGGCGCTCGTCGTCGGCGGCGTGGGCGTGCTCACCATCATGACCACGGCGCTGCGCGAGCGCACCCAGGAGATCGGGCTGCTGCGCGCGGTGGGGTGCACGCGGCAACAGATACTGTGGATGTTCCTCGGCGAAGCCATGCTGCTGTCCGGCATGGGCGGCCTGCTGGGGCTCACCATCGTTGCCGTACTGGTGATTACTCTGAACACCTTCGCGCCCGGACTGCCCGTCACGCTACAGCCGGGTTACATGCTGGCCTCGCTGGCACTCAGTTGCGGCGTCGGGCTGGTGGCGGGCATTTCACCGGCGATGAATGCCGCCAGCCTGGACCCGATCGAGGCCCTGCGGGCCGAGTAAATCCTCCACCGCCAGTCAAGCGCGTTAGCCGGAATGACAAATCTTCTGGCGCGCAGGACAGGCGCACCCACCCGATGATCCGTATCTTGGCGCGCAGAATCCAACGCTCTCGCCAGGATGCCGCCGATGATGCACTACGAAAAGATCGCCACCAGCTACGTGGACACCGAGGCCCATCCGTGGTTTCCCTTCACGCCCTACAGCAATGAGGTGTATCTGAAGGCGCTGAAGATCGAGCCGGTTTCGGGCACCTTCGTGACGCTGTTGAAAGCGCCGGGGGAAATGCAATTGCCCCGCCACCACCACTGCGGCACGGTCATGGTGTACACCATCGCCGGGCGCTGGAAATACCTGGAGCACGACTGGACCGCAACGCCGGGCAGTTTCATCTACGAAACTGCCGCCAGCGTGCACACACCCGTGGCGGTCGGTTGCGAAGCGGTGATCACGCTGAACATCCAGGTCGGCGACTCGCTCTATATGGACGCCAACGACAACATCCTGGCTGTCGAGAACTGGAAATCCGTGCTGCAGCGCTACCTGGATTTCTGTCGTGCGAACGGCATGGCGCCCGTCGACCTGACCAGTTTCGCCGAGTAGCGCACCTGCGTGGCCGGTAGCGTGCCGCGCTGAACTATCATGCCCTGCGCGCCTGCGCCCCATCCACCACGATAATTACCCGGAGATACCTACATGCGCACCCCATCGCAACGCTTTCGTACGCGTACGCCGCTGTTCGGCATCCTGATTACAGGCCTGGCAACCTCTGCGACGACCGCCACGGCACAGGCGGTGCTCGAAGAGGTCATCGTCACCGCGCAGAAGCGCGCACAGTCCCTGCAGGACGTGCCGCTCGCCGTGTCGGCCATCGACGCACAGGCCATGCGCGACGCCGGTATCGGCGATATCGACGACCTGGCGCGGCAGGTGCCCACCCTGCAGATACAGGGCAACAACAGTCCGCTGGCGGTCAACTACCGGGTGCGGCGCGTGGGCAACATCGGCAACATCCCGACCTTTGAGCCGGCCGTGGGCGTGTTCCAGGACGGGGCCTACCGCAACCGCCCGGTGTTCACCGCCGGCGAGATGTTCGATGTCGAGCGGGTGGAAATCCTGCGCGGGCCGCAGAGCACGCTGTACGGCAAGAACACCACCGCCGGCGTAGTCGCTATCTACAGCAAGCCACCGGCCGAGAGTTTCGAGGGCAACGCGCAGCTGGATGCGGGCGTCGTCGAGGGCGCCTCCGATGCCGCGCTCTACCGCTTCGTGGGCGGCGTCAGCGGCCCGCTGACCGACACAGTGGGCGGCAGCCTGGGGCTCGGCACGGTCGATCAGGAACACACGTTCGACAGCGCGCTCTCCGGCTCCAACGCGCAGGCGAACGACATCGATCGCCAGACACTGCGCGGCCAGCTGCAGTGGCAAGCGACCGACGCGCTGGATTTTCGGTTGATCGGCAACTACCTGGAAGAAAACGACGATACCTTCCTGGCGGACGTCTACTTCGCGCCGGGCAGTTCGGCAGCGACGGCACAATCCAGCCTGATCGCCGCCGGGATCGCGCAGTCGTGCTCCTCCAATAATCCGCTCGACCAGCGACACTGCTCACGCACACCGCAAACCTCGGATCTCGAAGCCAGCGACCTGACGTTGCTGGGAGACTACACGCTGGCAAACGACTGGACCGTCACGTCCATCAGTTCCTGGGACTGGTTCAAGTTCAAGGGCACGCTTGACGACGTCGCGCAGCTCGCCTCGCCGATCATAAAATTCCACGATACGCAGGAGGCCGAGAGCTGGCAGCAGGAACTGCGTCTTTCCTCCGTTGGTGGCGAGACCGTCGACTGGCTCGGCGGGCTGTTCTACTACAAGAACGATTTCAAGCGCGGCGATGACGGCGACCGCTTCATCTTCCTGGAAGACACATACAGCGCGGCACCCGCCACCGCGGCGATGATCCAGAAAATCGCGGGCGCTCCCATCCCCGTGCCGGTGGCAGCGCCTGGCCAGAACGGCTTCCTGGACGCCAGCCAGGATACCGAATACCTGGGCATCTTCGGCCAGGCCACCTGGAACATCACCGAGGCCTTCGCGCTCACCGGCGGACTGCGCTGGCAGGAAGAACAGAAAGATGCATCGCTGGCGCAGGGCGTCACCGTACCGGGGTTGAGCCTGATGTCGGTCAACCTGCTGCCCGCCGCCATCGGCGGCGATCTGGACCGCACCACCGACGAAATCACCTGGTCGATCACGCCGCAGTATTTCATTACGCAGGACACCAACGTCTACGCCACGGTTGCGCACGGCTTCAAGTCCGGCGGCTTCAACGTGGGCTGGGGCACCACGCCCATGGGCAAGCGCCAGTTCGAGGACGAAAGCATCATGCACTACGAAACCGGCCTCAAGACCACGCTGCTGGACGATCGCATGCAGCTGGCACTGAACGCGTTCTACACCGAGTACGACGACTACCAGGACGCCGCCTTCGTCAGCCAGCAGTTCATCGTGGGCAACGCAGAAAAAGCCGAGCTTAAAGGCGCCGAGGCGGAAGCGACGATGGTGCTCGGCGAGCATGTGACCGCCGATGCCGGCATCTCCTATGCTGACTTCACCTACGATGAATACACCAATGGCCAATGCTATCCCGGCCGCACGCCCACCAACCCCGCTAACGGCACCTGCAATCTCGACGGCGAGCACCCGATCAATGCACCCGAGTGGACCACGCACCTCGGCCTCATGTACCAGACGGACGTCCAGTGGGGCGAGGTGTATGCGCGTACGGACTGGTCGTGGTCGGACAACTACAACACCAGCTACTCCGCCGACCCGAGGCTGGTGCAGGACAGCTACAGCTGGCTGAACCTGCGCCTCGGCACCCGCTGGGATCGCTATGAAGCAGTGGTCTGGATGGACAACGCGCTGGATGAAGACGTGGTCAATGCCGACCCGCAGTTGAACCTGTTCGCCCGAGACCCGAGTTACCAGTCGTTCCGGCAGGCGCCGCGCTCCTTCGGCCTGACGTTGCGGGCCGACTTCTAAGGCGGGAGCATTCTCAACCCGCGCTGTTGATTCCGCATGTCCGGAGGCGAGGGGTACCGGTTCAGGACCTTGTGAGGCCATGGATGGCCCGGGCCGCGTAGGTGAGCCCGAGCGCACATGGATGTGCTTGTAGCGTGTCCTGAACCGGTACCCCTCGCCTGCGAACATGCGGAAGCACAAACGAACCACTGCGTCAGCATGATCCAGCGCTGGCTCAAATGCGCTTTACATAAGCGACGTATCAGCTTTTGACAGCGGAATTCGGTGTGTACTATGTTGGGCAATGCCCAACCCCACCCAATACGTCGAACCCTCCACCGTCGCCATCTACACGGATGCGATTGTGCGCGCACTGGACACCGCCGGCGCTGATACGTCGCAAATCATGCAACTGGCGCGGGTCGACCGGGTCCGCTCCAACGACCCGCTGCTGCGCATCACTGACCTGAATATCAATGCTGTCTTCGGTCGCGCGGTAGAGGCCACGTCCGACCCGTATTTTGGCCTGAAGGTCGCCAGGTACATCGTTCCCGGCACATTGCATGCCCTGGGGTATGCGCTGCTCGCCAGCGAGACGCTGGAAGAATTCTGCCAGCGGCTGGTGCGTTTCCAGGGGATGGTGTCCACGAGCGCGGAATGCGCCATCAGCGTCGCGGACACTGAGCTGGAGTTTTCCGCCCGGGCGACCAATCCGGCGCTCTGCTTCGAGAGCCACGATGCGTGGGTCGGCATGGTCCTGCGGATGATGCGCAACGCCAGCCACGATGCACTCACGCCGCTACGGCTGGACCTGATTCGCCCGCTACCCGCGGCGGGCGACGGCCCTTTCCGGGATTTTTTCGGCTGCCCCGTGCGCTTTGGTTGCGCGCGCATCGGTTTTTACTTCGATCTCGCGGCCATGCGGGCGCCACTGCCCGGCGCGAATCGCGAACTGGCCCAGCATCACGACCACATCGTGCGCGGTTACCTCGAGAAGCTGGATCGCGGGGACATCGTCAACCGCGTGCGCACGGCGATCGTCCGGGGTTTGGGCGGCGACCAGTTCAGCCGGGGCGATATCGCCCGCGAGCAGAACGTAAGCGCCAGCACCTTGCAGGCGAAGCTGGCCCAACGCGGCACCTCCTTCCAGGCGCTGCTGGACGATACGCGCCACGAGCTGGCGCTCGGCTACATGGGCCAGAGCCACCTGTCGATCACGGAAATCGCCTTCATGCTGGGCTTTTCCGACCTCAGCAATTTTATCCGCGCGTTCAAGCGCTGGACGGGCAAGTCACCGACCGAATTCAGAGCGTCCAGTTCAGGTTGAGGATGATCTGCGTGGCGTTGTTGTAATCGAAATCCCCGCCGAAGCGCTGGGCGGAGATGCGGGCATTGCCGAGGTCCATGAAGTTGACGTAGCCGCCGACGGTCAGCGTGTCCATCAACGCGTACTGCGCGCCGGCGGCGTAGCGCACCTGGCGGTCGACCGGCAGCTGCGCGGTGCGATGGCTGGCATCCACCGGATTGGTGTCGTAGGCGATACCGCTGGTCAGGGTCAGCCGGCTGTCCCATTTGTACTGCGCACCCCAGGCGTAGTGATAAGTGTCGCGCCAGTCCGTCGGCGCACCAACTGCCAGTTCCTGTGTCTTGATCATGACGTTACCCAGGGAACTCCAATTGTCCCAACCCACCGTGAAATCCACCGCCCAGCGCTCGTCCATGTCCTGGTGCACGCTGAAGCGCGCATATTCCGCCAGCGTCAATTCGGTGTCCACCGACACACCACGCGAGATGTCGTCGAGCTCGCCGATGCCGGTATCGTTGATGTTCAGCTCGAAGTCGCCGTTGAAGTCCGGCTTGAGCTTGCTTTGGTAAAACAGGCCGAAGCGAGTGCGGTCGGAGAGTTCATACATGGCGCCGAGCGCATAACCTGCGCGAAAGTCGTTGCCGTCGATCTTGCTCTTGCCTTCGGGTTTGGACGGATCGAGGCGGGGTACCGCGGTCTCGATCTCAAGGTCGGCGTAATACCCCTGCAGCGTCACGCCCAGCGAGAGCTCATCGGTCACCTTGTACGCCACCGTGGGCGCAAGTGCCGTCACCTGCAGGAAGACATCCGTCGCCTGGAAGCGCCCCGCCCAGTTGTCGTCGTAGTCGATGCCCGCGCCCGCCAGCGGTACCAAGCCGACCCCAACGCTCCACCTGTCCGACTGAAGATCGTGCACATAGGCCATGGAGGCGAACGCGGAGGTCTCGCCGGCATCGCCGCCATCGCCGACGCCATTGCGCGGCGTGGTGTAGCGCAAGTCGAAATTCATGTTTCCGATGATCGCACCGGCGGAGGCAAACAGCTGGTCGCCTTTAAGCCGCGAGATACTGGCTGGGTTGTAGGCCAGGGTCATCGGGTCATCGACCCCCGCCGCCGCACCGGCCGCAGCGCGCCCACCGGCGAAGTCGCCGTATTCATTCAGCCACAGGCCACCGGCTGACGCCGTCCCGGCGCCCAGCATCGCGACTGCGACGGCAACACCCTGGATAATTCTTGCCATGCCAACTCTCCCTTTGAACGAGCGCTGCGAACGCCGATGGTTTGAGACCCGCGTTTTATACCATGCGGCGAACGGGCGAGCAAAAATCACCGCCACCCCGGAACTGGCTCACACTTAACCCGCTGCCGGATTGCCCGGGCACAACCGCTGTGCTGGATTGGCAGCTGACATGCGGGGGTGATCGACAATGAACGAACACGACAGCACGAAACCGCAGACCACGAGCGAACCGGCGTGGCTGCTGCACCTGGAACAGGTCGCCGGCACGGCCCACCCCGTCGGCGAAGCGTATGCCGAGCACCTCGCCCGGGTGACACCGGATGCGGACTGCAGCCGCGCCTTGCTGCAGGCGAACTACCGGGCCTTGCACACTGCGCCGAAGCAAACGCCCGGCAGCGACTGACCGGGCAGCGCCCCAGCCGTGGCAAGCGACGACCGTAAACAACGTCAATTTTTGCAAGTAAATACCGGCCTCTTGCGCCATTCAGCCGACAACCGATCTCCGATAGTGTGATCAACCTCCAGGCACCACACTCCGCATCACGAGGCTGAGCATGCAAACTGAGTTCTGTAAACAACTGGGCATCCAGGCGCCCATCTTCGCCTTCACCCACTGCCGCGACGTGGTCGTGGCAGTCAGCAAAGCCGGCGGTATCGGCGTCCTCGGCGCGGTGGGTTTTTCACCGGCGAAGCTGAAGGAAGAGCTGGACTGGATCGATGCGCACATCGGCGACCATATCTACGGCGTGGACACCGCCATCCCGCAAAAATACGAGGGCATGGAGAAGACCAGCGCGGAAGAACTGGTTGCCATGCTCAACGATGCGATTCCGAAGCAGCACCGTGAGTTTGCGGAAAAACTGCTGCGAGACCACGGTGTTCCCGCATGGCCGGACAAGGACGACGAAGTGAGTCTCAGCTTTTCCGCCGTGCAGGCCCAGTTGCTGGTCGACGAGGCGCTGACACGGCCCAAGTGCCGCATGATCGTCAATGCGCTCGGCACGCCGCCGGCCGACATCATCAAGCAGGTGCACGATTCCGGCCGCCTCATCGGCGCGCTGGCCGGGCGCCTCAAGCACGGCATCAACCACAAGAAGGCGGGGCTGGACTTCGTGGTGTGCCAGGGTTCCGAGGGCGGCGGCCATGCGGGCGAGGTGACTTCCATGGTGCTGTGGCCGCAGATGGTCGATGCGGTGGCGCCGCTGCCGGTGCTCGCCGCCGGCGGTATCGCCAGCGGCCGCCAGATGCTGGCCGCGATGTGCATGGGCGCAGCGGGCGTGTGGATGGGCTCGATGTGGCTCAACTCCGAGGAGGCGCACGCCGAACCGGCACAGCGCGAGTCCTATATGAAAGCAACATCAGAAGACACCGTGCGCTCGCGTTCCTTCACGGGGAAAACCGCGCGCATGCTGAAAAACGAGTGGACCGAAGCCTGGGAACGCCCGGAGAACCCCAAGCCGCTGCCCATGCCGCTGCAGGGCTACCTCACCTTCGACGCGGTGCGCCGCACCCACCGCTACGCCGGCAGCGGCGACTGCCAGAAAGTCGCCTTCAACCCGATCGGCCAGGTGGTGGGACAGATCAATTCCATCGAATCCTGCCGTGACATCGTCTTCCGCCTGCTGAACGAGTACGCGGAGGCGCTGGAGCACGTCAACGCGATCACCCCGCAGGACTGAGCGCTATGGCGACACTGCAACGACGGGCCAGTACCCGCCGTTGCAGTCCCTGATCTCCTCCAGCGCATGGCAGGGAAAGCAGAACGAGCGGTAGTCCTTGTCGCTGATTTCAATCGTGCCTGGCAGTGCACCGGGGGTTGCCCCCGGCTCGCACTGCGCGCCACCACTTTCCAGCGGCTCCGGATGCGGCTGCGGACACTTCTCCGCTGCCACGCACCCGACTCCGTTTTCCTGAGCGCTCGCACCTGCTGCCATATCGCCTCCCTGTGATCGCCGACACCGCCCCTGAAAAGTGGGCCATTGTGCGGCGCGCACTGCGCCGGTGGAACACCAAATTCACGCAGCGCCCGGCGCGCTCGCTTGTGGGCGGGCGCAGCGTGTGGTTACCATGCGCATTCGCTGCGGACCAGGCGCACCGCAGAGCACAGCGCACGCCGCAAGACACAACAGGGCTTTACATCAATGCAATTTCGTACTGTCGATGACAGCAACCGCGCAGACGCCGTGCGCATTCTCGCCGATGCGTTTCAGGACGACCCCGTCCTCAACTGGACATGCAACCATCCCGCATCGCTGGAGCGCTTCTTTGAGTTGATCCTGCCGGTATTCACGCCGCATGGGCTCACGTATGTGGACGTCGAGGGACGCGGCGCGGCGGCCTGGCTGGGGCCGCACCAGGGACTGCACTGGCCGGTATCGCTGTCGAGTGCGGCGCACCTGCTGACGCTCGGCGGGCTTACCGGGATTTATCGCCTGCTGCTGAGCGGGCACCACACCGAGAAGCACCACCCGAAAACTCCGCACTACTACCTGTTCGCGATTGGCGTGACCAGTGGGCACAAAGGCATGGGGCTGGGCACGTCGCTGATCAGCGACGTGCTGCGGCGCTGCGACGACGAAGGCGTACCCGCCTATCTGGAAAATTCAAAAGCGGCGAACCTGCGTTTCTACGAAGGGCACGGGTTCAAAGTGCAACAGGAAATCCGGTTCGCGCGATCGGCACCGCCGGTGTGGCTGATGTGGCGCGAACCTCGGGGCACGGGGACGCCGTGAGCGCCGTGGCAGTTCCTGAACAACATATCTAAACCACACCTGCTTAAAGCAGCCTGAAGCACTGCGGCCACCGCCGCCTGCCTTGCCCCGCGCAACAGCGCCCCCTACACTGCCTTTCCCCTTGTGAGAACGGAATCGCAACATGTCCAATCTTATTGTCATCAGTTCGGATTGCCACGCCGGTGCGCTGCCGGAAGGCTACAAGCCCTATATGCCGAAGGAATTCCACGCGGCGGCAGACGCCTGGTGGCTGCAGTACGCGCGCGAGATGATGAAGCGCATGGGCACGTTCTTCGACCAGGA
>CAYWWD010000031.1:0-40297 GCA_964461965.1 uncultured Halioglobus sp.
GACTTCCAGGCCGGCGATCTTGCCCGCATCCTTGGTCGCCTGACGCTGCGAATCGTTGAAATACGCAGGCACAGTGATTACCGCTTCGGTTACCGGTTCACCGAGATACTCCTCGGCGGTTTTTTTCATCTTGCGCAGCACTTCCGCCGATACCTGGGGAGGCGCCATCTTGTTGTCCTTCACCTGCACCCAGGCGTCGCCGTTGTCCGCTGCGATGATTTTGTAGGGGACCATGGAGATATCTTTCTGCACCACGTCGTCCTTGAACTTGCGGCCGATCAGGCGCTTTACCGCGAAGACCGTATTGTGCGGATTGGTCACTGCCTGGCGCTTGGCGCTCTGGCCGACCAGAATCTCACCCTCGTCGGTATAGCCGACGATGGACGGCGTCGTGCGATCGCCCTCCGCGTTCTCGATCACCTTGGGCTTGCCACCCTCCATCACCGATACACAGGAGTTGGTTGTCCCCAGGTCAATGCCGATAATCTTGCCCATGTTCTATCTCCAGTCTGTTGGTGCAGGCCCGGCCTGCAGCTGTCGTGTTTACTGTCCTGTATATTGGCCCTATTTGACTGATTTCAAGGTGTGTCCGGGATCGCGTGCCCGGGCTCACCAAGGGCCTGGCCCCACGACTACGCGGGGCTCTTGCTCACCATCACCATCGCCGGGCGCACCAGGCGGCTGTGGAGGGTGTAACCTTTCTGCATCACGGCCACCACGGTATTGGGTTCAACCGCGCCGTTTTCCACCATGCTCATCGCCTGGTGCAACTTGGGATCGAAAGGTTCGCCCATCGGATCCACGATCTCGACATGAAACTTCCGCAGAACATCCTGGAAACCCCGCAGGGTGAGCTGTACCCCTTCCGCGAGAGGTTTGACGATCTCGTTCTCGCTGGCAGTGGCTTCGAGCGCGCGCTCAAGGTTATCCACGACAGGGAGCAGTTCGGCGCAGAATCGCTCCAGTGCAAACTTTCGCGCCTTTTCGACATCCTGCTCGGCCCGGCGCATGACGTTCTGGGCATCCGCCTGGGCGCGCAGCACCGACTCCCGGGCAGCAGCCAGCTCCTCCTGCAGGCGGATGATCTCCTCGTCCAGGGTCATCCCCTCCGGCCCGGCACACTGATCCTGTTCCACCTCATGCATACGGGCTGCGTTCTGGAGTTCTTCGGTCTCGGGTATTTCGCCAGCACCTGGCTGATTGGGGTCTTGCGCGGTCACACCATCACTCCCTCTGTTCAAATTGCCCGCGCGCGCCTGCAATACAGGCACGCCTGTGATTCCTACGCCGGATATGGGGCCTGCACGCGCCGATTCAAGGCCTGGCGGGCAGGTTTTTCGCAGAATTGACGCAGCCCGCCACGGGTGGCCGGGGAAACCTGGCTTAGGCCGAGAGGGCTGAGCTCAGCAGGCGGGCGGTGACATCGACGATAGGAATCACCCGGGCGTAGGCCATACGCGTGGGGCCGATCACGCCCAGCACGCCCACGGTGCGACACCCGTCATTGTAGGGTGCGGTGACCACACTGTAATTGCCAAAAACGGCGGAGCCCGACTCCTCACCGATAAAAATCTGGATACCCTCGGCCTGCGTACAGCGCTCCAGCAGATGCAGCAGATCCTTTTTCTGCTCAAAGGAGTCGAACAGGTCGCGCAGGCGGGAGACGTCCGCCGGGCTGGCATTGCCAAGCAGCCGGGATTCGCCGGCCATGACGTACTCGTCTTCGGTTTCCTGCGCATCCAGCGCCCGGTTGGCGAGATCCAGCGCGGCTTCCATATAGCTGTCGATCTGGCTGCGCGCCTCCTGCATCTCACGCAACAGGCTCTCCTTGACCTGGTGGAGTGGCCGTCCCGCGTAGCGCTGGTTGACCATCATCGCTGCCGCGCGCAATTGCGCCTCGGTGAAAGTCCGCTGGGTGCGGATGATGCGATTCTGCACCTCGCGCTCGTTCACCACGAGGATCACCAGCACCCGATCCCCGGAGAGCGGCAGGAATTCCACCTGGCGAAGCTGGCTGGCCTCCTGGCGCGGGACAGTGACCAGTCCAGCCTGGGCCGTGATGTTGGCCAGCAGTACCGATGCGGCCTGCACCAGTTCGGTCGCGGAGCGGTCCGGCGTTAGCTCGGCACGCAGCGCGGCGACTGCCTCCGCCTCCAGCGGCTGCACCTGCAGGAGCGTGTCGACGAACAGGCGATAACCGAGGGCAGTAGGCACCCGGCCCGCGGAGGTATGGGGCGAGTGCAGATAGCCGCGCTCCTCGAGGTCGGACATCACGCTGCGAATAGTGGCCGCGCTGACTGGCAGGCCCGCGGTGCGCCGCAGGGTGCTGGAGCCGACCGGCTGTCCATCGCGAATGTGATGTTCTATCAGCGCCTTCAGCAGGATACTGGCGCGCTCTGAAATCGCTCCTGACGTCATACCATCCATTCGATCGGGCTATGGACTAGGTTGTATCACAGCAGGCTGTAATCACAAAGGCACGGCACCGGCAAATTTGTTGCGACCCGCCGATATTTAATTGGCCACCCTTCTGGGGTATAACGGAAAAAACCTGCGGACGACCCTGCATGCTCGCCCAAATCCGGATCAGCAATTACACCGTCGTATCCTCCCTCGATACCGAGTTCTCTCCCGGCATGACGGTGATCACCGGCGAGACGGGCGCCGGGAAATCCATCATGCTCGATGCCCTCGGGCTGTGCCTTGGCGACCGCGCCGACCCCAAGGCTATCCGCCACGGCTGTGAGCGCGCCGAGATCTGCGCGAACTTCGCGATCGCCAACATTCCAGCGGCCGTCGCCTGGCTCAAGGCGCGCGATCTGTACACCGGGGATGACTGCCTGCTGCGC
The DNA here is from genome assembly GCA_964461965.1 of uncultured Halioglobus sp. Lineage (GTDB taxonomy): Bacteria > Pseudomonadota > Gammaproteobacteria > Pseudomonadales > Halieaceae > Marimicrobium. Next base: position 2,850 of record CAYWWD010000031.1, read on the forward strand.
CGGATCATCACGCTCGATGGACGCAGCCGCGCGTATATCAATGGCAGTCTCTGTACCCTGCAGGATTGCGCCGAACTCGGCGCGCTGATGATCGACATCCACAGCCAGCACGCGCATCAGTCACTATTGCGCAAACCGGCGCAGCGCGACCTGCTGGACGGTTATGCCGGCCATCAGTCGCTCACACGAAGCGTGGAGCACTACGCGTCGGACTGGTTGCGCAAGCGGCGTGAGCTGGAGCTGCTAGCGGGCGCGAATGACGAGCGCTCCAGTCGCTCTCAGTTGCTGGCCTACCAGGTGGAGGAACTCGATACGCTGCAGCTGCAGGATTCCGAGCTGGCCGCCCTGGAACAGGAACAAAAACTGCTCGCCAATGCCCAGGATATCCTCGCCACGGCCCACCAGGCGCTCGAATCGTGTGACGACGCTGCAAGCGCTGCACGCCAGGCACTGAAAGCCATGAGCGCTGGCGTTCACGCATCGCCCGCGGCGGCCAATGCCCGGGAACTGCTGGAATCCGGCACCATCCAGTTACAGGAAGCGCGCGGCGAAATCCAGCGGCATATCGATGGCGTACAGATCAATCCGGCGCGCCTGCTCGATGTAGAGAAGCGGCTGGAGAGCATCTACGACATAGCGCGCAAACACCGCGTGCTTCCGGAACAACTCGCTGCCCTGCACCTGTCACTGCGACAGGAACTGCAGGCCCTGGCCGATGGCGGTGAGCGGATCGGCCAACTGGAGCGCGAGATGGCCGAACTGGCGCAGCAGTATGCCGCCGCTGCCGCCCACCTGACGAAGCAGAGACGCGCCGCAGCCAAGAAACTGATCAAGCACACATCGGCGATCCTGGCATCGCTGGGCATGGAAGGCTGTCGCTTCGAGATCGCACTCACCCCCGTGAAGAGTGATCAACCCCACCCGCACGGCAGCGAGGAAATCGAGTTCCTCATCAGCACCAATCCCGGCACACCCCCGCGAGCACTGGGCAGGATCGCCTCCGGCGGTGAACTCTCGCGCATCAGCCTTGCCATCGGCGTCGTCACCGGCAATACCACCGCTGTCCCCAGCATGGTATTCGACGAGGTGGACGTGGGTATCGGCGGCGCGGTTGCCGAGGTGGTCGGCAGGTTACTGCACGACCTCGCACGACACGCCCAGGTGTTGTGCGTTACGCATCTGGCGCAGGTTGCGGCACAGGGCGATCACCACCTGCAGGTGACGAAGCGCAACGACGGCGAGGTCGTGGAAACCCGGCTCCATGCGCTGGATAGTGAAGCGAAGGTTCAGGAGATTGCCCGCATGCTGGGCGGCGTGACGATAACGCCGCAGACGCTGGCACACGCGCGGGAAATGCTGGAAAACTAGGCTTTTTCTTTGCGGCGAACGTACAAGACGAGCGAATGGTCGATCAGCTCGTAGCCGTGCTCCTCGGCGATTTCGCGCTGGCGCTGCTCGATGACGGCATCCGTGAATTCCACCACCTCACCACTGGCAACGCAGACCATGTGATCGTGGTGTTCGCCCTTGGCCAGCTCGAACACAGAATGGCCCGACTCGAAATGATGGCGCGTTACCAGGCCGGCAGCTTCGAACTGGGTGAGCACGCGGTACACCGTGGCCAGGCCGACATCCTCGCCCGCATCGCGCAGCGCATCATAGACATCTTCCGCGCTCAGGTGTCGAGTCCCGACGGCGGAAGCTTCCAGAATCTGCAGGATTTTCACGCGCGGCAGCGTGATCTTCAGGCCTGCTTTGCGTAGTTCCAGGTTTTGATCGGCCATGATGCCGGGGGTTCTCTGCGCTGTGCTGTGGAGGTATGATGCCACCCCTATACCGGAAGTGGAAGTTCTATCCGATGCGGATTTCATTGCTCGTGCTCGCGATCGCTTTGCTCGGTGCCTGCGCCTTTCCCGGCGTGTACAAGATCAATGTCGAGCAGGGCAATATCGTAACGCAGGAAATGGCTGATCAACTGAAGCCGGGCATGACCCGCAGGCAGGTGCGCTTCATCCTCGGTACGCCGCTGATCGAGGACACCTTCAACCAGAATCGCTGGGATTACCTGTACGTCAAGCGCAACGGCATGAAGGTGCTGGACCAATCCAGGCTGACCGTGGAATTCGATGGCGATGCCCTAGTGAAGGTTTCCGGCGACTTCACGCCGGCCAATTGGGATGTGCCCGCCACTTCCGCGCCCACCCGTCAGCCGCAGCCTGATGTGGAACCCGCGCCCGGCATTCCAGTACCGAATCTTTAAGCCCCGTAGATACCCAGGCTATCTGGCCTGCTTCCGTTTCTGGACACGTAAAGCGCGAGCCCTGCGCACGATTTTTGGATCCGCGATCAGCGGCCGGTAGATCTCCACCCGGTCGCCCTCGCGCAAGATATGCCCGTGAGCGACGATGTGCCCATGAATTCCGAGCGTGGCGTGCTCGAGATCAAGGTCGTCAAACTGTGCGGCCAGACCCGAGTGCACCGCGGCCGCCATTGCGGTCGACCCGCGCGGCACGGATAGCGCAACCAGCGCCTGCCTGTGCGGCAGTGCATAGGCGACTTCCACGGCGATCTCGTCGGGACTATCCATACCTTCAACCGTAAAGCTGCACAGCGCGCTGGCTGATCGCGTCGACCAGGTTGTTCGCCACGGAGTCGAACAGCCGCGCTGCAGCGGCACCGATGAGTGAATTCCTGAATGCAAATTCCAGATCCAGGCTGAGCTTGCAGGCGGTATCACCCAGTGCGCGAAAATCCCAGCGCCCGGTGAAATAATCGAACGGGCCTTCGATCAACTCCAGGGTGATCTCCCGCGCCGCAAGCATCCGATTGCGCGTGCTGAAGCTGTGGCGAATGCCAGCCCTGGCCAAGTCCAGGCGCGCCTCGAGCAGGTTCTCCTCGCGATGCAGGATGCTGACAGCCACGCACCCCTCCATGAACTCGGGATACGCTTCCACGTTACTCACCAGCTCATACAATTGGCCGGCACTGTAGTGCAACAGTGCGCTGCGATGGATCACGGTCATAACCTGGATAGAACCCCGTCGATTCTGCGGATTGGCGGCCTGCGCGCTCTAGCTTGCTGTTCGCCACAGTGGCGCCAGCAGCAGCGCCGCGATGCCGATGGGTGCGACATAGCGCAACAGGAAGCGCCACAGCGAGAACAACGCATCGGACTCGCGCGACAATCGCTGGCGCAGCACTTCCGGTCGCAGCTGCCAGCCAACCAGTATCGCGACCAGCAATCCTACCACCGGGAGCAATACCCCGGTGGTGACAACATCGAAAACGCCCAGCAGGTTTCGATTGCCGAACCAGGCATGGTGTCCACCGGGCTGCAGTGATGTAACCACCACCCAACCCAGCAACCACACCAGCGCGCCGACGGACAGCGCGGCTGTGAACCGCGTCAGCCCGGCCTGTTGCATCAGCATGGAGACCAGGGGCTCCATGACTGCCACCGCCGAACCGAGCGCCGCGAGCACCATCAGGGCGAAGAACACTGTGCCGGCCAGTTCGCCCTGCATGAGATTACCAAATGCGTAAGGCAGATTGATAAACAACAAACCCGGCCCCGCAGTGGGTGCCAGGTTGCTGGCAAACACCACCGGGAATATCGCCAGCCCGGCAAGCAGCGCGATCACCGTACTGAACACAGCCACTGCGGCCACCGAACGTCCGATCGGGACGCCTTGCGCCGCATACGCCCCGTAGCTGATACCGGTCCCGACACCGACTCCCAGCGTAAACAGCGCGTGCCCCAGCGCCATTTGCACGGAGCGGAGGGAAAAGTCCGCCAGTTGCGTGGAAAACAGAAAGTTGCGGGCGGCCGCAATATCGCCCTGGTCGAAACCAAATTTCACGAGAAAGGCCAGCATCGAGAACAACAGCGGCATCGCCAGCCAGACCAGCATGGCGAGGCCGCGCCGTACGCCCGCTGTCACAACCGCCGCCGTCGCCAGCAGGAACAGGCTCTGCCAGTACACCTGCTGCATGGGTTCGGCGAGGAACTGCTCGAAATGCTCCCCCACTTCCGTGATGCGGGCAGTTGAGAAAACTCCGTCGTGCATGAAACCGGCATAGGCCAGGCCCCATCCGCCAACCACGATATACACCGTCAATATGGACACGCCGGTCGCACACGCCAGTACTCCGACGAGGATCCAGCCGCGCGAGCGCAGGGAGCCGTCGCAGGCGCGGCGCACGGCTTCGATCGGGCTGGGACCGCCGTGATTGCCCAGCACCGCTTCGGCGATCATCACGGGTACGGCGATGGCGAGGAGGCACAGGATATAGGTGAGGACGAAAGCCCCGCCGCCATATTCACCACACAGGTAGGAAAATCGCCAGAGCGTGCCGAGCCCCACTGTCGATGCCAGCAGCGCCAGCACGAACGTGGTCCGGCTGCCCCATCTGTCGCGCGCGCCGGAAACGGCAAGATTCATGCGGGGAAGGCCCGAGTCGTCATCGGCGTAGAGTGCCGCAGGCCCGCAGGTGTGAAAAGGGGGAGGATTCACGTTTCGCCCTCGCGCTGCGTTCGTATAATGCGCGCCATGCCAAAAAAGAAACCACACGACAGCAACACCATCGCGCGCAACCGGCGCGCGGGCTTTGACTTCCAACTGCTGGACAGCTTCGAAGCGGGCGTCGTGCTGACGGGGTGGGAAGTCAAGAGCCTGCGTATGGGAAAGGCTGACCTGGCCGATTCCTACGTGGTGATGAAAGACGGCGAAGCCTGGCTATTGGGCTCCCAGATCATTCCGCTGGACACGGTCTCGACCCATTTTGTAGCCGACCCCACACGCACACGCAAACTGCTGCTGAGCAAAAAGGAGCTGGCGCAGCTGCTCGAGGCCACCGCGCAGAAGGGCCTGACCTGCGTGTGCACGCAACTCTACTGGAAGGGCCATCTCGTCAAAGCCAGGATCGCGCTCGCCGTGGGTAAAAAAGCACACGACAAGCGCGATACGGAAAAAGACCGAGACTGGAACCGGCAGAAACAGCGCATAATTCGCGCCAACGTCAAGCAATAAACCCGCTGCGCGATGCACCGATCGCACTTTAGAAATACTTGATCTAAGCACTCGATTGCGAATCGACCGCGTCCGTACCATAGTGATTGACGCAAGTACCGAAAGCTTGGCCAGCCGTTCATCGTGTGGTCGATCGTGACGTTCGGACACTTGCACATTGGTATACGGTTCAATGCCGCCATACTCTCCCATGGAGGAGAGTGCCCGGTGCGGGGAATTGCGCGATGCGTTCCCCTCAACCGCAGGGCTGGTACCAATAGGCCGCAATCGATTGGCGATCAGCCAGTCGATGGCGGCTTTCTTCACCTTTGTTGTGGTTTCTGTTGTGGTGCCTGGTGCAGCCTCCGCAGAGGCCTGCTGCGCGCGACGATGGCATGGCACGCGCCGCCAGCCGCTGCTACCATAGCCGGCAAAAATCCTCCCGACTCCCTCCAGTGAAACGATTGCTTCTCGCTCTGCTTATACTCGCTCTACTCGCGGCGGCGGCGACGCTGTGGGGGAACAGCCTGCTCGGGCGCACACTGGATGCCGAGCTCGCCCCGCGGCTGAGCAAACAACTCGGGCTGCCTGTCACGCTGGGGCCCATCACCGCGCATCTCCTGCAACTGAAAGTGCGCAGCCCGAAACTGATCATGGGTGACGCGCAGGATCCCGCTATCGTGGCAACGGACGTTGAGGTCACACTCGCGTGGAAGGACCTGCTGGAGGGTAAAGTGCGCCTGGTGAAGGTGCGCGGCACCGACCTGATGGTTCGCCCCTCACGCTGGCCCAGCAGCGATACACCACCGCCCGCGGACTATGAATTTCTCGAGCCATGGCTGCCCCGATCGCTGCAACTGGCGAGCGGTCGTCTGGTCAGTGCGAAAGGCGATGAGTATCCCATCAGGCATCTGCTGTGGCAGCGACTGGCTGATGGCAGCGCCCGCGCGCGGTGGGAAGAAGCGCACGGCGTTACACTGCGCTTCGGTGCGCGCGTCAAGTCACTGCCGGACCTGCTCAGGCTCGCACCCAGCACGCTGGCGCTGAACGTCCAGGCTGCAGGCAAGCCCGACTCCAGAATCACGGTTGACGCCTCGGTGCAGCCGGATACTGCGGCCGCCTATGCGGTGCATGCAGACATACAGGCGGCAACTTTGACCGCACAGGTCACCGCGTACGGCCAGGAACCCTGGAGCCTGCCCGATCGCTCGGAGACTACGATACCCGTACTCGATTTCGACCAGCTGCAGAAGCTGGCAGAGAGTTACTCCGCACCCGAGACCGCTGGCGCTCCCGGCACGGGTCTGGCAACCGTCCTGCCTGCCTTCGATCTGCCGGCGCACCACGGCCGGGTCGCCATCAAGGAATTCAGGATCAATGACGAAATCGGCAGGGATACTGCCTTTGAATTCATAACAGGCGAACAGGGTTTGCAGATCAGCGGACTCACCATCCAGGGCCCGACGGGGCTCCTCAATGGCGAACTGAGCATCGGCAGCAGCCCTGCGGGCTGGACGGTGGACATGGACGCCGCGCTGGAGGCGCGGGATCTGGCCGCTGGCGCGATGCTGCCGTTCGCCGGTGCGGACTGGTTGTGGCGCACCGGGCACGCCAAGCTCAGCGGCAGCGGCGCCACACTGGATGCGCTGCTCAACTCCCTCGCGGGGGATATCGCCCTCGAGGGCCAGTATCACGGCACGGTCGATCTACCCGTCAGCATGACCGCGCGGCTGGACACGCGACCGGAACAGTTTGCGCTCGACCAGGTGACTGTGAGCCTGGGCGAAGGCCAGTTGAGCGGCTCGGCGACATTGTCGAACACCAGCCCTCGCACACTGACCCTCGATGTGAAGGGCACGCAGCTGGACCTGGGTTCCCTGTTCCCCGCCGAAACCGCAGAACCGCAGCCCGGCATTGGCGTTCCGCGCTTCCTGGGCAGCTGGCCGGCGCTCGACCTCAACGTTGCCGTCAGTCTCGATGCATTGCAGGCGCCCGGTTTGAATCTGCGCCAGGCCAAGGCGACCCTGCAGCGCACCGCACAAGGCGGCAGGTTTGTAGCCAGCGCCAACGGCGCCAACTTTGGCAGTCTGAATATCACTCTGGACGCCACCCTGCCAGCCAATGCGCCCAGGCAGTTCCAACTTGCCGCGGACTTCAAAGAACTGGATCTCGCCGACCTGTTCCGCCAGTCCGGCGTCATCAATAGTCGCAGCACAGGCAGCCTGACCCTGCACAGCCAGGGCGGCGACATGCAGGCGATATTCGCGGCCATGCGTGGCCAAGCCCGGTTGACGACCGAAGTGCGCGCCGACAACAACTGGCGCCGCCGCCCCATCGCCGAGGAAACACTGGCCCTGTCAGGGAATGCCAGCCTGATACTGACGGGCGAGCGGATTGTCGGGGTGAAGATCGAGAAACTGAACATCGACTCGATCGACCAGGATCTGACAGGCGATCTGACACTGACATCCGATCGCGAGCCCTGGCTGGTAGCGGATCTCAAATCGGACAGGCTCAACATCACCGGCCTGCAGGCCCTGCTGCCGGCATCCACACAACAGGCCGACCAGGCAGGACTGGTGCCCTCACTGGAGCGTCTCGGCGCAACGCAAGTGTCCCTGAACGCCCAATCACTCACGGTGCAGGACTTCACCGTGTCGAACGCACTGATCAAACTGTCGTCCAAGCCCAACATCATGACCATCAACCAGCTTGATTTCACCTCCCGGGAACTGAACCTTCGCACTGCGGGCAAGCTGACCTGGAAGGGAAATCGGGCGACATTGGAAAGCACGGCCCAATTGGCGGACGTCAATCTGGACAAGTTCCTGATCAACTCGGCCGACGTCCCAATCGTTCCCGTCTCCGGCACCGTGCAGCTGGCCAGTGAAGGCAGCCGGATCGAGGAACTGCTGCGCAATGCGACGGGCACCATCGATTTGCGCGGGAACACCCAGGCGCCGAATAACTCGCCGGCGTCGAGACGTCGGCTCGCTGTGACGGCAAGCCGCCTGGATGACGGCGTGCAGGCCGTTATCAGCAGCCTGCAGTGGGGTGAAAGCGAACTCACCGGCAGTGTCCGCTATCACCACACGACGCCACCTACACTGGACGTTGAGCTGCAGGGCGGTACGCTGTCACTGCTGCCCTGGGAGAACGCCCATTTGTCCGGCAGGCGCCGCCCACCGGAACAGACTGCACGCACAGACCTCGACACCATTGCCAGGGACAGCGCCGATGCCGTCGAGAGCCTGCTGCTGGCGCCCCTGCGCTTCCTGCGCAGCGACGACACGGCGCCGCCGCGCACACGGGTATTCAGCACTGACCCCATCTCACTGGATGCACTCAAGTCCTTGAACGTGAGTGCGAAGGGACAGCTGGATGCGTTGGTAAGTACCGAACTCAACGCCGGGACCCTGGCCTTCAACACCCAGATTCGCAACGGCGTGCTGGATGCGAAGGCCAGCAGCGGGCAGTTCGGTGGCGGCAGCGGGGAATTGGCGCTGAGACTGGATTCCACGGCGACTCCCCCGGCGTTCACGGTGAGTAGCACCTTTCACGACGTGCGCGGTATCCAGGCGAGGGCAACATTTCCCCGCAGCGGCTTTATATCGCTTCAAACCCGCGGGCAGAGCGAGGCGGAACTCGCCGCCAACGCAAGCGGACTGGTCTACCTGGAGATGGGGCGTGGCCCCTTCGATTATGCCAATTCCGCGTTCCTGACGGCGAACCTTCTCACCACGCTCTTCCAGACCCTGATACCCGGCATCAGCCGGAACCAGCACCAACTCGAATGCGGCACGGTGCTTGGCGTTTTTAATAATGGCGAAGGGAACACCCCCTATGGATTCGCCGCTCGCACCAACCAGGCCAACCTGCTCGGCCACTTGAGCGTCAATCTTCGCAACGAAACCATGGAAATGAACATCGACTCCCGCGGCCGACAGGGATTGGGCGTGTCAGTGGGGAGTGTCTTTTCCAATACCGTGCGGATACGCGGCCCTCTCAACAACCCGAGTGTGGTCCCCAACCCCACCGGTATCGCATGGCGCGCATGGGCCGCCGTGGCGACCGGAGGTATGTCCATCCTCGGCGAAAGCCTCTTGCGCCGTGTCTGGGCCAGCGATAATCCCTGCACGTCGGTCAGGCGCATCATCGTGGAGAATGAGTGTCCCACCAACCCCATTGCGGCCTCCTCGCCCATGGTATGCCCCAAAACCTGAACGGATGCGTTATACTGGGCACTCACTTATGGGGGCGATCTGGATTCGACGACGGTAACGAACCCTGAGGTGCATGCCGTGATGGTAGCGAATCACGTTAATCCAAAGCTGCAAACTAACTAGTTGCCAACGACGACAACTACGCTCTAGCGGCCTAAACCCCGTTAGCGGTCTCTAGCAAGGTGCCAGCCCCGCGTTAGTGACTGTCATATAGAACTGGATCGCAGCGAGATATGTCCTGGATCGCGCTGCTAAACAAACACAGGACTCGCCTATCACGTCCTGCCCGTTGGGCTGTGTGCGGCTAAATCAATTAACGGAATCTAAGCATGTAGAGCCGAAGGCAGAGGACTGGCGGACGCGGGTTCAACTCCCGCCGCCTCCACCATACACAAGGGCTTGGATACTCTCCGGACCCTTTTTCTTTGCGCGAAGCCCCGCGCCACGCGGGGTTCCGGTCGATGGGCTTGCGGATACCGCGTCGCCATCCTGCCGCGAAATCCGTGGTTTTCGGGTCTTTGCCCGCCCAGAGCCGTCACTTGTCTCTGTTTGGCTTGCGGGTAGGCGCAGCCTCGAACGGTCAAAATCACGCATGTTCCAATACGGGGGCGCGAGCGCGGCAATTTGCCACCGTCCGGGTGCGAACCGAGGTTCGCAAGGTTCGCAGGTTCGCACTCCCGGCAGGTTCGCAGCTACTCGCCCACCTCGGCCAACACCGCCGCGATCACTGACGGCCCGATGAAGTATCCGGACCGCGCCAACTGCTCCAGCAACGGACGCGCCACCGCAATCAGGCCTTCGGTCTTGGCCAGGCCAATTACCGCCGCCGTGCCGATTAGCATGATGCCAAGGCTCTTGGCTTCCAGTCGGCCAGCGCGGTCATCCATCACCAGCAACACAGCATCACCCGCATCGCGCCGGACGCACGCCGCGTGAATGGCGCTGGCTTCACCAGCATCGATACCCGGATTCAGCGGCTTCCATTCATTCTGCGGTTCGTCCACCACATCGACCCAACCCTCGGCCAGCGTGTGCGCCAACAGTGCTGCATCGGGGAAGGACGATGCAGCGGGCAGGATTTCATCGCGCACCGTGGCCGTGATGCACACGCACCCGAACAGCTCGCGCAGCAGCGCCAGCGAATCAACCCGCGCCAGCGCGATCAGCGGCCCGGCGTCGGCGATGACAACGCGACGGCTCATGCAGGGCGCTTGACCAGCCAGTCACGCGCGCGGCGCATCTCCTCGCGGGCTTCATCGGCGGCGGCCTTGCCCTCGCCGGTCAGCGGCAGGCCCTGGCTGGACAGCAGGGTCAGCATCTCGGCCAGCGGCTTACCCGCCACGCGGGCGGCGAAGCCCGCCGATACCGAACCGGCGCGGAACAGCGCCACCGCCAGCGCGACGCGCACCGCAGGCAGATCAGGCACGCCCAACTGCTCCAGATCGACCAGCAGCGCCTGCGGCGTGTCGCGGTTCATGACTATCACCATGTCGTCCTCGCGCGCCGCCGCCAGCGCGGTGCTGGGGTTGGTCTTGAGCTGGCGGATATTGACGGTCTGCATGGCGACCCTCCGTAATGTGGGCACATAATGTAGGAACATTGCCAGTCTAGCAGCCCAGGCGGATTCCTGCCAGAGAAACGGTGATGCTGGAAAAGCCAGTGCTGGCAGGGAGTTATCGAGCCTCCAACGCTCGCAAGGGGGCCAAACGGTGAACGTGGCGCAGCCGCACGGAGGAAACGGCCAGGAGCAAATCCAATGCCGGCGCGGTGCTGGCGGGGTGCTGCTGCTGAAATCGGGCAAATCGGCTCACCAGCCGTCATCAGCGCCGACAGGGCCGCCAAAAACTGGACACCCCGGATGCTCTCCATTGGCTGGAGGTCAGGTCGCGCTGGGATCAGGCAGTTTCCTGCTCGTCGATGATCGCGCAGCGAATCACGAAGGTGAGGTAGGGCATTCCGCGCGGGATGCCGTAAGGATGGCGTGCTGGGCCGCTGGATACCTTGGTACTGGCGATGCCCGTCTCGTGGAAGGGCACGCTGCAGCAATACGCCGGGCGTCTGCGCCGTCAACACGCCAGCAAGACCGACGTTCGTATCATCGACTTTCTGGACACCAGGCGTCCGGCACTGCTGCGGATGTGGAACAAGCGCCAACGTGGTTATCGGGCGATGGGATATCGCGTCGAGGCACAGCGCGAATTTGGTAGATTTGTTGTGACAACGGCTTGCCCGTGGCTCCTCTGGGCGGAATGAGTGAAATCAGGTGCCAGCACAGTTGCTTGTTCTTTTTCGTGGCAATAGTTGCGACAAACTCTGCCATCCGTCCGACAATGCTCCTATCTGATCGCTCCGCTCCGGGAGGCTCCCATGTCCGAACGCATCAACGCCCGCCTGTCGCAACCCTTGGCTGAGTTCGTGGATCGAATGGTCGGCGAAGCGGGGCTTTACGAAACGCCCAGCGAGTACGTGCGCGACCTGATTCGCCGCGACATGGAGCGGCGCGACGGCCAGTTCGTGCAGGAAGCCATCCTCACCGGTTACCGAGACTTGGCGGCAGGTCGCGTTTTCGCATCCAGCGGCGACTTCAAGACCGACATGGCGGTACTCGACCGCAAGGAAGCCGATGACTGGCAATGATGCGCCATCACCCGCCACGTTCCTGCTGACCCGGAATGCGGCACTGGATTTGCGCCGCATACACACGCGGTCACGCGGTGAATGGGATGATGACGTTGCCGATCAGTACCTCGCCGATTTGTACGCGACCACGGGCAATGCTGCTGCCAACCCAGAAAAGGGCCGTTCGCGGCAGTACCGTTCGGCTCCGTTTCTGATGATTCCTGCGCGGCAGCACTTCGTGATCTACGACCTCGTGCCGCGATGCATTGCGGTGCTGACGGTGCAACATCAGGTGCGCGACATCGAAACCCTGATCGCAGAACTGACCCCTGCCTTCCACGCCGAAGTCGAGGGGCAGAGGCGCAAGGACTGATCGCGCCGGCTCCCGCGTGTTCTGGGGGATTCCTGCCGCGATCTTCCGCCCGAAGAAACCCAGAATGACCTTCCCGGATGAGCTTATGGTGGCAGTTACCGCGTCGTCTGCGTCTTTCTTCATGCACCTTCCCCTGCTGCAGACGTAACCAATATATAGCTGGTGCTCCGCCCGCCTGCACTTGATTTGCGCAGCACGCCCCGCCTCAGCAGATCGTTGATGTCGCGCAGCGCAGTGTCCGGCGAACATTTGGCGATGGCCGCCCACTTGCTGCTGGAGAGCTTGCCCTCGAAGCCGTCGAGCAACTTGTTCAGCAATTGAATTTGTTCACGTAAATGTCCGGACAGTAGTGAGGCGGCATGACAAGTTTCGAGTCACTGCCTGTGCTTACGCCCCCAGCCCGACAGATCCGCACCATCTGTTCCTAATGCTCAGGGATCTCAAGGGCATTGGGCCAGTGTGAGGGTCTGTGCAAACTCACGGCGCTCTCCTGCAAGGCGGTGTTCGATTTCCTGACCGGCTGCGACACGCGGACGATACGGCACTCGCCGGGCACCCTCGGGTTGTGGCAGGATACATCGCACACTAAAAAAATAACTGATCATGGAGCGCTAGTGACACTCCTGTTTCGCTTCTTCGATTTTTTCCTGCCCGCCCATCTGCGCAACAATCCCGCGGACCTGATGCGCGGTTATATTTTCGTCGGCATGATCCTGACCAATATGCTGATCAGCCTGTTGGTGCTGGTGGGGCTGATCTTTGCGCTGGAACTGGAGGGAAATACCGCCATCGGCGTCGGGCTCGACGTAATCTGCCTGATGATGTACCCCATCGTTCTCGTCGTACTCAAGCGGACCGGGAATTTTTTTCTCTGCGCCACATTCCTGCTGAGCACGCTGCTCGCAGTCATCATCGTCGGCATCCAGATCACTGGCGGGTACATGGCGTCGCCCATACTGCAACTGTTGCTGCAGCCACCGGTTACCGCGTTTCTACTGTTAGGCTTGCGCCCGGGCATATTCTGGTCGTGCGCTACCGCGCTGGTGTGCCTCCTGTGCTATCTGAGTGCGGTGCTGGGCATCGGGTATGTCCAACTGTTGCAGAACGAAGCCCTGATCAATGCAATGTCCCTGCTGCTGCAACTGACGTTACTGGTGGTAGTGGCCGGCGCGCTCATCGTCTACGAAATCATCAATGGTCAACTGACCAGGAAGCTGAATGAGGAGCGCAATCGCTTTGAGCATAAGGCCAGCCACGACGACCTGACTGGCATCCCCAATCGGTTTGAGTTTTTTCGGCGGCTCAAAGTGGAAATCGACCAGGCGCGCGAACGACAACACAAAGTGGGCGTGGTCTATATAGACCTCGACGGCTTCAAGCCGATCAACGACCTGCTCGGCCACCATATGGGCGATGAAGCGCTGAAGAATGTCGCGCAGCGCCTGCAGAGGATACTGCGTTTGTCGGACACCACGGCCCGTCTCGGCGGTGATGAATTCGCCTTGATTTTGCCGGGCATTCACGTACCACACGATATCGAATTCATCATGCCCAAGGTACTGGACGTCATCAAGGAGCCCATCAACATCAACGGCGTGGACATGGTCGTGCGCGCCAGCTGCGGCGTGGCCATTTTTCCCAACCATTCGGAAGACCACAACACCTTATGTCGCTATGCGGACACTGCCATGTATCATGCCAAGGAAAAACACGATGCCTACATCCTGTTTGAAGAGGGCATGATGGGGCAGAAATCCCGTCAAGCGGCATCGATTTGAGATACCGACAGGAAACGAGCATGCGTTCTGGACAGTCTGTAACGTGGACCCGCAGTGTAGTTTTGGCACTGGTCGCACTCTGTATCAGCGCCTGCTCCGACCCAGTGTCCGACGCGACCTTGCACCGGTCTCGCGACACGCCCGCATGGTATGACGATGCCAAGTTGGGGATTTTCATCCACTGGGGCCCGGCGTCTGTACCCGCCTTTGCCGCCGGCTCACCGCTACGCCCCGGCGAGTTGATCGACATGCTCTTCTACGACTCCCCCCGCAAGGACCTGCCATACGCTGACTGGTACCTCAACGCAATGAGCTATCCCGACAGCGAAACCGCCAAACATCACGCTGCGACGTACGGTAACGCGCCTTACACCGACTTCAAACCGGTCTTTGAAGAACGCGTGAACGAGGGCTGGAATCCGGACGAGTGGGCGGATGTGTTTGCCCGGGCCGGTGCGAAGTACGTCGTGCTGGTCACCAAACACCACGATGGCTACACCCTGTGGCCGAGCGCGGTCACCAATCCCAACCGCGAGCACTGGGGATCGCCGCGCGATCTGGTCGGCGAGCTGGCGAAGGCGGTCCGTGCCCGGGGCATGCACTTTGGCACGTACTACTCCACTGGTCTCGACTGGAGTTTCGAACTGGTCACTGAAGGCGATCGTATCGGCGACATCCTGCGCAGTGCGCCGGACAGCCAGGACTATGCGGATTATGCGCATGCCCAGCTGGTGGAATTGATCGACCGCTATCACCCGGACATCCTGTGGGCGGATATCGGCTACCCCTCGAAGGGCCGACAGGGTGAGTTGTTCGACTACTACTTCAAACAGGTACCCGAGGGCACCGTCAATGATCGCTGGGGCGCCGTCGACATGCTCGGCAAAATCGCGGACATTCCCGGTGGCACCTGGGTCCTGAAAGCGCTGGGGCGGTTGATGGTGTCGCTGCAGCCGGACCCGCTGAAGGATGATCCGGCGCGATTCGGATACAAAACCGCTGAATACGACAGCCTCCCGGGCATTCCACCGTTCAAATGGGAATCCACGCGCGGACTCGGCGGTTCATTTGCCTACAATGCGCGTGAAACCGCAGCCGACATACTGAAGGCGGAGGACCTCATCGACTTCCTGATCGATACCGTAGCGAAGAACGGCAATGTACTGATCAACGTGGGCCCTGACAGCTACGGCCACATCCCGCAGATCCAGCAGGCGCCGCTGCTCGGCCTGGGCGATTGGCTGGCCGTCAATGGCGAATCGATCTATGGCACCCGCCCCTGGGAGCGGTTCAAGAACAAGCGTGGACGCGAACTGCGTTATACCCGCAACGACACTGCCCTGTACGCCATCGTGCTCGGGAATGTAGAGACGCGGTTCACTATCGAGGCGCCCGAAATTGCATGGCGCGATATCGATGTGCTGGGCGCAGAGGTACTGCGCACCGACAAGCACCACGGTGAATTGACGATCTTCCTGGACCAACCGATCGCCGGCCCGGCGGCGGTGGTGCGTTTCAATCTACCGTGAGCGCGCGCCGCAGGGTGGGGCCTGGATCGAGCGAATGCACCGGCGCATTTACGCTACAGCGGCGTCGCTCGTAAACTGCCACGCCGCAACTGGAAGTTGTATTTCAGCAATTGAAACACGATGGCCAGCTTTTTCATGAAGGTGGGATTTTCAATCGATTCGAGCAAGTCGGCGGGAAATACACTCTGGTACGTCGGGATACGATGTTTCGCCCGTATCGTCTCGAGTGAGTTGTCCCACTCTGCCTCCCACTCGATGTTCATCATTGCGGGCGTGTCACGTCCGTGCTGCCACGCTTCCATGATGATCTGCAACAGCACCGTGAAGCCCCGGGGCTCTTTCGTGGCGCTCATGGCGGTCACCGCCGCCAGGAACATGGCGGAATAATTGTGCCCGAATTGCGCCAGCTGGAAGGCTGAAATCGCGATCTCGTTCGAGGAATTCGTGGTATAGCCCGCCACCAGATGCCAGACATCGTGCATCTGCAGGATGCGCGCATTCAGGTAATGCAATGTATGCGGAAGCGCGCTGAGTTTGATCGATTCCCGGTCGAGCACTTCCGGGTCGTAGCCGTTTTCCACGATCATCCTGTGCAGGCTGTTCCCGAGAGAGTTTTCCGGACATCGGGATAGTGCATCAATATCGGTGTGTCCCGGGATCGGGCTGGTGAGTGCTTTCGTCGCGCCCGGGTGATTGCGTGCATGCTGCTCGGCAATCTGCTCAAAAGCGGGATGCACGGCACCTGCCAATGATGCGACTGCGACAGTGATCGAAAGCGCGTCGTATCCTTCCGGTGGCCCCTCGACGACAGCCCAGAACGCCTCCCAGAAACTCTGCTCCAGAGGTGCTTCAGCCTGCCCGGAGGGAATGTCCGGTGTGGGGCCGTGGCCTAACCACGCTGACGCAATATTGTCATACACCGCCCGGGTGGCGTCCGGACAGGCGAACGCGACCCAGGTCATAACGCCCGCCAGGCAAATCCGGCCGGAGGACTCGCCGCGTTTGGCTGCTGCCACGGCCAGTGCAATGGTTCTGGCGTCGACCCTGAGGGTCGCTTGCTGTACCTCCGTGCGCAATCTCATAGGTCGTCTCCTGCGGGGAAGGGCCGTGTACGCCGGGAAATAATCGTCGGCAGTGGAGCTTGCTCCCCGGACTGCACGCCTGTCAATTGTAGGAAACTGCGGTCGATTGGCCAGCTCGCACACACAGCAGTTCGCGGCGGTGGAAAACACCGGAAGCGTCGCCTTGTCCCAAACAGGATCGGTGCCTACACTCCACGCATGTGGCGATACATTTTCCAGCGCGTGCTTCCGGGACTTTTCAGCGCCGTCTGCGCTTTGACAACACCGATCCTTCACGCGTACGACCTTTCCAGCTCTGCCATCGTCAATGACGACGGCAGCTTGCGAATCAAAGGCAAAACTATCCGGCTCTTTGGCATCCACATCCCGGAAACCGAGAATTCCTGCACGACGTATCGACGCCCTCCAGTGTGCAGCTCGCGCGCCGCATTGGCTCTGGATTTCAAGATCGATGGTTTTGTGCACTGCGAAATCGTCGGAAAAACGGACGACGGGGATCTGATTGGGCAGTGTCGAGTAGGCGCCTCCAGTTTCAACCCGGGAGACGACCTCAGCGCGTATCTCCTGGAGAGAGGATGGGCCGTGGCGCTGCCCGATGCGCCCTTCGAGTACCACACCCTCGAAAAAATCGCGCAATCGCGCCAGTTCGGCGTTTGGGGAATTCCTGTCGACAGGATCAGGAAGCCCTGAGTCGTCGCGAATCGACCGCAATGAATTGAACGGCACGAATCGCGAACCCACCCGGGGCCCACTCACACCGCCGCAGCATCCGATGTGCGATGATGGCGAGCAAAATGTTGCCTTACGGACGAAGAGGATCACGCATGAAATTCTGGCAAGCCATCACCTGGGCCGAAACCGACCAGCTCATCGACATCGCGCGCTGCGCGGAGGAGTTTGGCTTTCACGGCCTGATGAGCGGTGATCACGCGGTTTATCCTGAAACCATCGCGCCGAACTACCCCTACTCCGACACCGGCCTGCCGCCGATGAACCCGGAGGACGAATACCCGGACCAGACCGCGATCTTTGCGGCGATGGCGGCGGTAACACGCACGCTCCGCTTCACCTGCGGGGTCTATGTACTGCCGCTGCGCAATCCGCACGAGGTGGCGCGCGCCGCCGCGACGCTGGCGATTCTGAGTGACAACCGCTTTGTGCTCGGCGTCGGCGTGGGCTGGATGAAAGAGGAGTTCGACATCTACGGCGTGGATTTCCGCCAGCGCGGCAGCATCACCGACGAAAGCATCGAGGTGCTCCACAAACTGTGGCGCGGCGGCATGGTGGAGCACCACGGCAGGCATTTCGATTTTCCCCGCGTGCAACTGAGCCCGGCACCGAAAACGCCACCGCCGATTTACATTGGCGGCGCCAGTGAGATCGCCCTGCGACGCGCCGCGCGCTGCGACGGTTACATCGGCGCCGGCACCGCGCCGGAGCAGGTCGGCCCGCTGCTGCGGCGACTGCATGCACTGCGCCGCGAATACGGTCGCGACCATCTGCCCTTTGAAGCTATGCTTGGCATTTCCGCTGCGCCCAGCGTGGACCTTTACCGGCGACTGGCTGATGACGGGCTTGAGAGCACCGTGGCACCGCCTTTTTTCTATTCGCTGGGGAAAAAGCGATCTACCCTCGACGAGAAGAGGCGGTGCATGGAAGCGTATGCCGAGAATATCGTGCGGCACTTCTGATCGGACTTGAGAGGTTGCGCCATGAACAACACACCCACTCCAATCACTGACTACCGTGCGGCACCGTTCAACGCCACGACCACCGGCGGCACGGCCATCACGCACGATGTGTATCGCCGCGGCAGTGGCGCGCCAGTCGTCATCATCCAGGAACTGCCCGGCATAGGGCCTGAAACACTACGCCTTGCGGATGAATTCGTCGGACGGGGTTTTGAAGTCGTACTGCCGCACCTGTTCGGCCCGCTGGGCAGGATCAATACCGGCGGTAACCTGCTGCGCGTGTTCTGCATGCGCCGTGAGTTTCACCTGTTCGAGAACAACCGCGCGAGCCCCATCGTAGACTGGCTCAAAGCGCTGTGTCGCGAGGTGCGCGGCGCGCACAAAGGCGTGGGGGTGATCGGCATGTGCCTGACTGGCAATTTCGCGATCTCGCTGATGGGGGATGACAGCGTGCTGGCGGCGGTGAGCTCGCAACCTTCGATGCCATTGATGAAAGCGGCTCAACTGCATATGTCGCCGGCAGAAATAGCAACGGTGCGCGCGCACATCGACGCCACGGCGCCGATGCACGCCTATCGCTTCGAGGGCGATCCGGTCTGCAACGCAGTCAAATTCCAGGCGATCGATTCCGCTTTCAACGGCGACGGCGTCACGCGCATTCAAACGCATACCCTGCCGGGAAAAGGCCACTCCGTGTTGACACTGGATTTCGTCGATGAGCAGGGCCATCCAACACGCGCTGCGCTGGATGAAATCCTTTTGTATTTCCATACGCAGTTGAACTAGCCATCATCAGAGGTGACATGCCAGCGCCTGGTATCTACTACGGGCGTCATCCAACGTTGTACGAGCTTCGCGCTCCAACTGCCCAGACCAGTTATCAAGCAGTTCATGCAACCCGGATCCCTGCCCGGAATCCAGGCTTGCCGCCAACTCACGCACCAATTGCAAATGCACGACACTGTCGTGCCACTCACCGAGCGCGTCCTGTAATCGCTTGCAGTGTTTCAACGTCCCGCGAGGTGTCGAGCCCGGAATGCTCTCCAGCACGTAACGCAGTTCTTTGATCGCGATACGCACCTTGTGCCAGCGCTTGCGGTCGTCTGCGGCTTCGGCTTTTTCCCGGGCACGCTTCACCGTCTGCTTCGCGCGGGAAATTCTGTCATCGAGCAGAGCAGGATCCGAAGAAGCCAGACGCTCGTCTTCCAGCCAAACTTCCAGTCTGTGAAGCGTGTCGGTCCACGCACTCGAGTGCAGCACGCTGATGACCGACTCATGGCTGGCACGTCGACGTGCCTGCAGCAAGGGTTTCACTCGGTGAAATTCCCGCTCGCTGAGGCTCTTGCGCGCATGGATAAGCAGGGTATCCCAGTCGCGCGCGGCAGAGGTGGCATCCGCCAACCCGCCCAATTCCCGGCGCAGTGATTGCGCTTCCCTGCTCTTCGCTGGTCGCAGCAGGCTGCGCAGGCGGCGCAATGCAACACGCAGCTGGTGCAGCGATTCATCGTCGTAGTGGCGCAGCAGTGCGCGGCGCCTCGCCTGCAAGCGCCGCAGCAACTTGCGGCTATCCAAACCCACTGCCGGCGCTCGCGCCAATCACTGTTTCAGCGCTCGCTCGGCACGCCATACAGCGTCTGGTAGCGACTGAACATCGGTCGCTCCCGGCTGCGCGTATCGTCCACCGCGTACCGGTGGGCACCGAACTTGCCCTTGGGCTTGGCGCGCAGATACGCCTGCATCCGCTCCCGTGCCGTGTCCGACAGGGGCATGCCAAAGTGCGCGTAAATACGCGAGATGCAACCTACGGGATCGTCCATCAGGTCCTGGTAACGTGAGTCGGTGATATTGGCCGCAGGCACGATACCTTTCTTCCGTTGCTCGATCACGTGTTCCAGTCGTTGTGCAGTGGCTTCGCCCATGATGATGTTGTCGAACAGCTGCGCGTTGAACGACTGGTCGCTGCGCATGTAGTACAGCGTACCCATCAGGCTGGTGGTGGAAGCCATGCACACGATCGGGTCGCGATGCGTCTGCACGATGCGCGCATCCGGATACACTTGAAGCAGTGTATCGAGGTGAACCTGATGCTCCGGCGCTTTCAGCAGCCAGCGCTGGCGCGGATTCTTCCACTGCAGGATTTTCAATAGCGTCCTGTGGTATTCGTACACCGGCAGGTAGTCGGCCTCGATACAGTACGCGCTGTAGCTGTGCGTCTGGTGCAGCGAGGCGATGTGGTCGCTGATGAACGTGCCGGCCATCAGCAGGCCGCACTCGGCGGGAATATCGCCGCGCATCTCGTGCATGCTGGCGAATTCCGGCGCCACGCGATTCCACTGCGTGAACAATTTGTCCGCCTGCTCGATACGCGGATCGGTGCGGTAGGTCGCCGCTTCCGGCGGCGGACAGGGCTGCAGCGCCTCCCACATCAGCGGCACACCCACATCCGGATCCTGCGACAGCAGCTCGAACAGTATGGACGTGCCAGAGCGCGGCAGGCCGACGATCACCATCGGCGCGGTGACTTCCTCATCGAGTATTTCCGGGTGCCGCTTCAGCGTCTCGGTCACTCGCAGCCGTGTACTCAGCCACAGGATGATATCGCTGCGGGCCATCAGTCGGCCCATCAGCGTGAGTTGTGCTTCTTCTTCCAGTGCCTTGACCAACACCCGAAAGGGTTCGCGCCACCGCTCATCACCAAAATCCTCGAGACCAGTCGAGAGGCATGCATGCCGCAATAGCGACGCCTCGTCCAACGGCACCACGGCGGGCAGGTTGAAGTAACTGCCCTCGCGGTTCAGGGCGTCCAGCCACTCGGGGCGTGGCGGCGGGGTCCACAGCGGACTGTCGGTTGGGGACATCGCATGCACCTCCTCAGTAGCCGAACCGCTGGATCACACCGCGGCGGCGCGCGGCCAGTTGTTCCCGGCGCTGTTCGGGATCGATGGTTCTTGCTCCCGCTGGCAGGCGCGCGGCGAGCTCCGCGAATTTCATTTGCTCGCAGATCGGCGTCGGATAGTGTGCGGCGCCGATCCAGCGCACAGTGATGTAACCCTCCACATGGGCGGAGGGATCCAGCCAGTTCGGCACGCCCGGGTCGCGGTGCGACACCACCAGCAGCAGCTCGCCGTTGTCTTCCAGCACCGCGTGGTGACAGTTGGTACTGCACAAACGGTAGCGGTAGTCCATGGTCTCCCACCAGTAGTTGCCAAACTCCACCGCCCAGTAGTTCGCCGGCGGTGGCGTCACGCGCACTACCAGTGCCTCATCTTCCGGCACCTTCCAGTAGCAGATCAGCGGCTCGCCGCCGGGTGTGGCATCGATGGCGTTGTCATCGAGCTGGCGATAGGAGAGAAAGCGGTTGGGCTGCGCCTGCCATTTGTCCAGCATGTCGGCCCAGTACCAGGTGGAATCGCGCACCCAGGCGGCAGCAGCGGAGAGGCCGCGCTCCAGTTGCGACACGGTGAAATCCGCATTGTGTGTTGCCTCCCCCAGCCGGTCGATGCGCGCCCGCATGGGTTGCTCATTTTCCCAGTCACCAAAGAATTGCCGCACCGTGACGCGCCAGCTCCCCGGCGTGGTTTTGATCCAGTTGCCAGGCTGCTCCGTCGGGCTGAGCACAATCTCGAAGGTGCCGTCGTCATTCACGGCAATCTGCTTGTCGATCAGGCTGCCCACCACCGCGCCGCCCCAGGGTGTCGCGCCATCTTCCAGCACCGTCACCGCGAAATAGCGCGCACTGCCGCGATGCCCGGTGATACGGTAGGTGTGCGCACCGTTGATGGGTGCGCCCACGTACAGCGCGTCTGTATTATCTCCACCCTGTTTGCGCAGCGGGTCGAAATAGTGCAGCAGCTCGGGGAAATCCGGATCGTTGTTTTCCAGCTGGAACTGCAGTGCCAGCGCGATATTGCGCGCCAGTAACCGCAGACCCTTGGCGCGGTCGATCTCATGTTTCGGAGTGGTCTCACGGAACACCAGATCACCCGCGCCCTTCAACTGCTCGCAAAAATCGTCCCAGCTCGCTTTCAACCGGACGTCATGAGGATGGTCGCCGAACATAAACTGCCCCTTGTTTTGACTACACCTCGCACAGTATGGCAAGGACATCTGGCAATGCAAATGCGGCCGATCCGCCCTGGTTCGATACGCTCTCGCTCAATTGGTTCTCGCTCGCGGCACGTCCCAGCGGGCCACACGCCTGCTGCGCTCAAAAAGCTCATTCGCTGCGCAGGCGTGTGGCCCGCAGGGACTCGCACCGTGCTGCGTGCTGGAGACATCATGGCGCGTGTGCCGTAATCCGCATACGATGCCACCGCCAGTTGGGAGCATCACTCAGGCAGGCAGCCGGTTCCGGGCGGGCGCCGCGGTGAGTAAGCTGTTCGAACAAGCGGGGCCCGCCCGGAGCCTGCTGCCGGCGAGTTGATGACAATGCATCTGCAGGGTAGCGGGCCGCTCCCCGTTTCGCCTCCCGGCGCGCGCGCGTGTAGAATCGCGTGACGCTCATACGAGGCAACGACCCATGGATGTACGACTCTCCGATTCACCCCAGGGCCCGCTCAAGGGCATCCGTGTCATCGACATTACGTCCATGATCACCGGCCCGCTCTGCGCCCAGCAGCTGGGCGACCTCGGCGCCGACGTCATCAAGATCGAACCCACGCACGGCGAAATTTCGCGCTGGATGGCGCCGCCGCAGAAAGCGGGGCTGACCGGTTTCTACTCGCAGATGAACCGCAACAAGCGCAGCCTGTGCCTGGACTTGAAACACCCGGAGGGCATCGCCATCATCAGGAAGCTGGCGGAAACCGCCGATATCCTGGTAGAAAATTTTCGCGGTGGCGTACCCGACCGGCTGGGTATCGGCTACGACGACCTGCGTCCGCTCAACGAGAAGCTGATCTACGTATCCATCACCGGCTTCGGCCCGAGTGGACCGTACGCGCACAAACCCGCGTACGACCCCATCGCGCAGGGGCTGGTCGGCATGATGCCCATCCAGGGCATGCCATTCGGCGGCAAACCACAACTGATTCAATCAGCGATCGTGGACAAGACCACGGGCACTACCGCCGCCGGCGTGGCGATGGCGGCGCTGTACGCGCGCGACCGCCCGGGCGGCACCGGCAGGGGCCAGCGCGTGGACGTGCCGATGATCGACGCCTGGGCCACCAATTCGCTGGCGGACATGATTCCCGTGGACAGCTTCGTGCCCAATACCATGCCGGACCCGGCACCGCTTGCGGTACTGCGCACCTTCGAAACTGCCGATGGCTTCGTGGTCGGCATGGCGCTGCAGGACAACCACTTCCAGGGGCTCTGCCACGCGCTGGAGTGCACAGACCTCCTGGAGCGCGAAGGCATGCGCAATCTGGGCGAACGAGTACAGCGTTTCGAGCCGTGGCTGGATGCGATCGGTGAGGTCATGAAACGCTTTACCACCGCTGAGCTGCTCGCGCGCCTCGATGCCGCCGGCGTGCCCTTCGGCCCGGTGAAAACCATACGCGAATTCGCCGAGGATCCACAGGCGAAACACAACCGCACTATCTTTGATGCCGAGCACCCCGAGGCGGGCACGATGCGCTATGTGCGCTACCCCGGCCACCTGTCGGAAACACCGGCCTGTCTGCACCGACATCCGCCGCGCCTTGGTGAACACAGTGCCGAGGTGCTGCGCGAGGCCGGCTACAGCAGCGAAGCCATAGCACACTTGATCAGCCAGCGTGTGGTAGGGGCGTAACCGATGACAGGAATACGCGTATGGGCACGCGCACTGCTGCTCGCCCTGCCACTTGCAGCCGCACAGGCGCAGAGCGCGGACGTGTTGACCGCACAGGAGGCAAAGCAGATTGCCCGGGATGCCTATATCTACGGGTATCCGCTGGTCACGATGGAGTACACGCGCCGGGTGATGACCAACGTGATCGAGGCCGTGGGTACCCGCGCGCCGATGGGCCATCTCGTGCATGTACGCGAGTACCCGACGGCGGCGTCCCGGGATGTCGCGGCGCCCAATGTGGACACCTTGTACACGACCACCTGGCTGGATGTCGGCAGGGAGCCCTGGGTGCTGAGTCTGCCCGAGGCGCACGACCGCTACTACCTGTTCGCCCTCATCGACGGCTGGACGAACGTATTCCAGGTGCCGGGCAAACGCACCACCGGTACCGGCCCCCAAACCTACGCCATCACCGGGCCCGGCTGGACCGGCATGCTGCCCAAGGGTGTTGTGGAGTTCAAATCGCCCACCGACATGGTCTGGGTGCTGGGCCGCATCTATGCCGATGGCACACCGGAGGACTACACCAAAGTGCATGCGATGCAGGATGCCATCTCGGTCGCACCGCTGACCGCGTATGGAAAGCGCTACACCCCACCGGCGGGGAAGGTGGACCCGGAAATTGACATGCACGCCACAGTGCGCGAACAGGTGAACAAGCTGGACATCGAAGCCTACTTCAACCTGCTGGCCACGCTGATGGCGGACAATCCCCCGGCGGCAGCCGACGCGCCCATGGTGGCCGGGATGGCCTCGCTCGGCATCGCCCCCGGCAAGCCCTTCGCGCTGTCGCACCTCGATCCGGCGCTACAGCAGGCCTTGCGCGACGTGCCGCAGGCGGGCCTCAAAGCGATCATGGATCACTACAAAGCCGCTGGAACCCGGGAAAACGGCTGGCGCTTCACCACCGAAACCGGGGAGTACGGCACCGACTACCTGCAGCGCGCGCTGATCTCGGCCATCGGCCTCGGCGCCAACCTCCCGCAGGATGCCGTGTTTCCCACATCGGAGATGGACGCGCAGGACCAGCCGTATGACGGCGTGTACTCGTACGTGATGCATTTCGACAAGGGCCAGCTGCCGCCCGTCAATGGCTTCTGGTCGCTGACGATGTACGACGCTGACTACTTTTTGGTCGACAACCCGCTGAACCGCTACGCACTCAGCGCGCGCAACGACCTCAAGGTGAATGCCGACGGCTCTGTGGACCTGTACCTGCAGCACGAGAATCCCGGACCGGAAAAAGAAGCGAACTGGCTGCCGGCGCCGGCCGGGAAGTTCATTCCAATGCTGCGGCTCTACTGGCCGCAGGAGACGTCACCCTCGATCATCGATGGCAGCTGGCAGGTACCGGCGATCAAAAAGATGCAGTGAGTGTGTTGCGTGACCGGGTATATCCTGCGCAGCGACGCTAGACCCCTGTCCCGATCGAACACCGGGTGGCGCGCAGACTTCAAGCCTGGGGAATATTGCCCAGGCTGTGCACGACCCGGAACCACTTTTCCATGCTGCTGCGGTCGGTGTCATGCAGTTCCAGTCCCACCCAGAAGCCTTTGCCGTCGTCTGCGGGCTTGACCCACATGGAATCGCCAACGAGTTCCAGGTTTTCCTTCCAGTCCTCCATGGGCACCGCAATATTGAGCCGGCTGCCACGAGGTATGGATTGCGGGACATAGACCTTCAGGCCACCGACAGAAATATCGACGGTTTCGCAACGCAGGATGGTGTTTGCCGACTCAGAGCGATTGCCGCGGCGGACCACTTCAATGAAGATGGCACGGACTACCTCGATCCGCTGGTGTTTGCGTCTGTCGAAATATTCCTGGGCCACGGAGTCTCTGCGCAGGGCAAGGCATGGTGTGGTGAGTATAGGGCAGGCTCGCGCGGTCTCGTGACGGAATTCTCCTGAAAAGTCCAACTTCCCGCACGGCGCCTACGCGGAACTTGCGCCGCAGAGTACGGTCAGACCCCGCCCGGGACAAAAGGCATGGCGCTGAATCCGCAGGCCATTTATAGTGCCGGACAGTGACCTGCTCTGCGCGCCATTTAGCACCGCTATGAAATACCTGACGACATTACTCTTCCTCCTGCTGGGCGCACTGTTACAGACCGCCTGCAGCAACCAGGCCGTCTACTCGGGCGAAAGCTTCGCCAGTGACAGCCCGTTCCGGATGCGCGCCGAGGGTGAGGTTTCGATGGCCTGCGAGAGCGCGCGTCGAGCCCTGCTGGGGCAGGGTTACCTGATCGAAAGCGCGGGCAGCGAGAGCGTGAAGGGGCGCAAGGCCTACCGCACCGAGGATACGCAAAACACGTTTATCGAAATGAACATCGTCTGCCTCGGCGAAGTGTCCGGCAGCACGCTGTATGCCACCGGCGTGCTGACGAAGTATGCGCTGAAGAAGAGCACCAGCTCCGCCAGCGTCGGCTTGAGCGCGCTGGGCTCGATCTCGCTGCCCATCGGGCAGAGCGCTGATTCGCTGGTGAAGGTCTCGGAAGAGACCATCGACGACAAGGATTTCTACAAGCGCTTCTTCTCCGCCGTGGATATCATCCTCGGCGAGATGCGGGCGATGCGCGACACCGCTGTCCCGGTAGCACCCGAGCCGGGGCCGGCCGCCCCATCCGTGAGCGGACCTGTACAGACTGCACCAGCGCAAACCGAACAGATACCGGCCGCGCCGGTGCGAGCTGACGCAGTGACTCCCGTCCCGGTGGAGAACGCACCCGTGGTGCCTACGTCTGCCCAGGCGGTACCGGTCGATACCTCCCCGGCGCAAGTCGCGCCTGCGGTGTCCGCAGCGCCGCCTGCCCCACCTGAGCAATCCGCAAGCAGCCCGGTATCGGACAGCCCCGGCGGCACGACGTTCGGCCCGCGCCCGCCTGCCGATGACGTCGACGAGCCTGCGGCTGGTACACCCCGGGCGGCGGTGGAGCCACAGCCCGCACCACCGCCGGCGACAGTGCTGGAACCCTTCGCCGCGCCGCAGAACGAACCCTACCGCTAGCGAGCATGGCATTGGCGGGCCATTTCCCTCACCTGCCCCAGCTATCCCGACCCCGCATGCAAGAACCGGTAAACTCCTCGGCTTGACGCCTTTTCCTCACAAGCCTAAGCTGCCAGAGGTTTCACCCAATCCTACGGAGCATTTTATGAATAACTATATCCGCACCCTCGTGATACTCACCCTGGCGTTCGCCTCAACCGCCCACGCCGGCATCGCCCCCGTACCGTCGGCTACCGTCCCCGTGGATTCCCCCTGGGTCATCTCCGCGCTGGTAGTGACCCTGGCAGTAATCGGCGGACGACTGCTGCACAATCGCCGCAACAAGTAGTGCCCCCGGGGCGGCGATGCGATCGCACGCTCTCCGCCCCGTTCGATTGGCCCGATGACCGACCTCCTCGAACAGCACGCAGACGTGCTGTTGTTTTTTGTACTCACAGGATCGTTCTGCCTCCTGGCCCTTGCCGAAGTAATTTTTCCGCGACGACAACCACCGCCCGGCCAGAGCGTTCGCTGGCTGAACAACCTTGGGCTGGCCGTGTTGACGCACTTCATCAGTCGCGCCGCGCTCAGCTTCGCTGGCCTGTCCACCGCATGGTGGGCGACGCAACAGCAGTTCGGCCTGCTGCCCTGGCTCGGCGCGGGATGGTGGACGAACTGGTGCATCGTGGTGCTTGCACTGGGCTTGAAGGATTACGTCATGCACCGTCTGTTGCACGCCGTACCCTACCTGTGGCGCATGCACGCCGTGCATCACAGCGACACCGAATTCGATGTCACGACCACCTACCGCAATCACCCGGGCGTGGCGTTGCTCCTGATTCTGGTGCGGATGCTGGTGATCGCGGCACTGGGTATGCCCGTATCCGTGTTGGTGGCGTATGAATGTTTGCGTGTGGCGCAGAACCTTTTCAGCCACAGCAACCTGCGGTTGCCGGAAGCCGCAGAGCGCTACCTGCGGCTGGTGGTGGTGACGCCCGACTTTCACCGCATTCATCACAGCAGCCAGCGCGACTACACCGACAGCAACTTTTCCACGGTCGTGCCGTGGTTCGATTACCTGTTCGGCAGTTACCGTGATCGCCCATTCGAGGCCCACTGCAGAATGGAACTCGGACTGGAGCAGTTTCGCGAGACGAAAGACAGCCGACTCGATCGGCTGTTATCGATGCCGCTGCGGGTGCGCAGCGGGCAACTGAATCTGCCCGGGCCTGCGTCCGTCTAAGCACTCGCCCATCAACGCTGCGCAATATTGCTTTCGCGTAGTCAAACCCGCACTATGCCGGCATGATGCAATCTACCCGTTTTGCCCTCTTCCTGGCCGCTTTGCTATTGCCACTTTCCGCCTCCGCGGACAGCGACTACCCACCTGACATCAAGCCCATCGTCGAGCAGCGCTGCATGGCCTGCCACGGCTGCTACGACGCACCCTGTCAGCTGAAGCTCGACGCGTGGGCCGGGCTGCAGCGCGGCGCCAGCAAGGACATCGTATATGATGGCGCACGCCTCGATGCGGCCCCGCCGACGCGTCTGTTCGAGGACGCGCAGACTGTGGAGCAGTGGCGCGGGAAGGGATTTTTTAGTGTGCTCGACCAGCACAGCCCGGAACAGGGCGTGGCCGCTCGCATGCTGGCACTGAAGCAGCAGAACCCGCTGCCACCGACACCGACGCTGCCTGACAGCATCACGCTGGGGCTGGATCGCACGCAGGAGTGCGCCAAACCCGGGGAGTTTGATGATTACGCGCGTGAACACCCGCTGTGGGGCATGCCCTACGGCCTGCCAGCGCTAAGCCGCACCGAACATCGCAAGCTGGCCGACTGGCTCGCCAGGGGCGCGCCCGGTGTGCCTCGGGCCGCGCATTCCAGGCAGGAACAGGACGCGGTACAACGCTGGGAGACCTTCTTCAATGGCCGCAGCCTGAAAGAGCGGTTGATGGCGCGCTATATGTACGAACACCTGTTCATCGGCAATCTGTATTTTTCCGATATCGGCGAGGATGGCCACTACTACAACCTGGTGCGTTCGCGCACACCGCCTGGACAACCCGTCGACATCATCGCCACGCGTCGCCCGTACGACGATCCGGGCGTCGCGCAGTTCTACTATCGCCTGCAGCCGCTGCGCACAGCAGTTCTCGACAAACGGCACATGCCCTACGCGCTGAACGCAGCGCGTATGCAGCGCTGGCAGTCGCTGTTCCTGGAGCCCGACTACGAGGTCACCACCCTGCCCTCCTATCGGGTGGAATCCGCCGCCAACCCTTTCGTGACCTTCCGCGAACTGCCCGACACCGCGCGCTACAGGTTCATGCTCGACGAAGCACAGTTCACTATCATGGGGTTCATCAAGGGCCCGGTGTGCCGTGGCCAGGTCGCGCTGAATGTCATCGACGATCATTTCTGGGTGGTGTTCCTCGCACCCGAGCGTGCAGCGACGCAGGCGTATGCGCAGTTTCTCGCGGCGCAAAGCGATCATCTGCGCCTGCCGCCGGACAGGGGAAATGGCGCGCTGGTGACGCTGCTGGAATGGCGGGGCTATTCCAGGGAGCAACTCAAGTTCCTCAAAGCCAAGTTCGACTACATCCAGAAGATGACCGGCGCCGACGGCGCGAAGGTCAATCTGGATCTGATCTGGGACGGCGATGGCCACAACGACAATGCCGCCCTCACGGTGTTCCGCCACGAGGACAGCGCCTCGGTAGTGAAGGGCTTTGTCGGCCAGCAACCGAAAACCGCCTGGGTGATCGACTACTCGCTGCTGGAGCGTATTCACTACCTGCTGGTTGCCGGCTTCGATGTCTTCGGCAATCTGGCGCACCAGCTCGAGACCCGCCTGTACATGGATTTCCTGCGCATGGAGGGCGAACAGAACTTCCTGTATTTCCTGCCGCCTGCGGAACGCATCGTGCTGCGCGATTTCTGGTATCGAGAGGCCGAGGACGAGGCTAAACAGTTCGTCATGACGGACGCCGTGGCCTTCGATCGCGGTACCGATATCCCATATCACACCGATGATCCAAAAACAGAACTGCTGGACCTGCTGCGGCAGCGCCTGCCTGGCGCCTCAGGCTCGCGCTATCGCACCGATGACCCGCACTTCGCCCGACTGCAGACCCTGCAGGGATCACCGTTCAGCCTCATGCCCGAGGTGTCGTTCCTGCAGGTGACCGATAACGCCGGTGCCGAGCAGGTCTATACGCTGGTGCACAACGACGGTTACGCCAACAACGCGCAGATATTCAAGGAGGCACAGCGCCGCATCCCACAGGAGGATTACCTGACCGTTGCCAGAGGCTTTATCGGCTCCTACCCGAATGCCTTTTTCACCGTGCGGGAAAACGAATTGCAGGCGTTCGTCACTGCCATCGAATCCCTGCGCAGTGAAGCAGACTACGCCGAGCTCGTCGCACGCTACGGTGTGCGCCGCAACCAGGCGGCGTTCTGGCCGGTGTCGGATGCACTCAATGCGCACTACCGCGAGCACTATCCGGTGGAGGCGGGGCTGTTTGACCTGAACCGCTATGAAAACCGGTGAGCCTGCAAAACGGGAATGTCATGGCATGAGCGTAGAGCAAGCCTACAACTACCGCAGGGTGAGCGACACCATCCACACGGCCGGCGTGGTGAGCGAGGAGCAGCTGCGCGCATTGCAGCAGGAAGGCTTCACGGCGGTGATCAATCTGTTGCCGGCGGACAGCAAGTATGCAGTCGACGCTGAACGGGACATCGTGCAGCGCCAGGGGCTCGCTTATCGGCAGATCCCGGTGGATTTCAGCGCGCCGCGCGCCAGCGATTACCGCACATTTGAAACCGCGATGCGCGAACTTGCCGGCGCGACGCTGTTGATTCACTGCGCAGCCAATTACCGGGTGTCCGCGTTTTATGCGATTTACGCCCACCGCAACCTGGGCTGGTCGGCGGCGCAGGCACAGGCGTTCATCAGCGAGCTCTGGAATCCGCGGGAGCACCCGCCCTGGGACACCTTTGTCGATGAACTGACGCAGGCGGAGTGAGAACACGATGCGCATCAGGAAAGAATGCCCGCCCGACATCGATGCGGTGTTTGCCCTTCACTCAGCGGCGTTTCCCAGCGACACAGAGGCCAGGCTCGTCAACGTATTGCGAGCCGCCGCCGATCCTGTCATTTCGCTCGTTGCCGAGGATACAGGGGTAGTGGTTGGCCATATCCTGTTCACACCGGTGTCACTGGCTGGCTGCGCGAACGGCGACATCATGGGTCTGGCGCCGATGGCGGTGATTCCCGCGCGGCAGCAGAGCGGCATCGGCTGCGCACTGGTCGCGGCGGGGCTGGACGCGTGCAGGGCGCAGGGAGCACGCGCAGCCGTTGTACTCGGCCACCCGCAGTACTATCCGCGCTTCGGCTTTGTGCCGGCGTCCCGCTTCGGCATTGCCTCGATCTATGACGCGCCGGACGAGGCCTTCATGGCACTGGAGCTGGTTCCGAAAGGTTTGTCTGGCCTGTCGGGCACGGTGCACTATCACGATGCATTCAACGATCTCGAGTGAGATCACAACAGGGATCATCACAAGGGGCCTGCCCCGGGAGTTAGTCTTGAGCAAGAAGACATTTTTCTGGTCCGCGCTGGCCGCAGCGGCGCTGGCCATTGCAGTCATACAATTCGTTCCCGCGCCGGCGCTGGTGGTTCCTGGCACGCTGCCGGTCGAGCAGCGCGAGGCTCACCGCCGGCTCAATTTCGAGGGTATCGCCAATTTCCGCGACCTCGGGGGTTATCCCGCCGCAGACGGGCGCCATGTGAAGTGGGGCGTGCTGTACCGCACGGCCACGCTCGCCAACAGTTCGAAAGCCGACCTCGAGGGGTTGGCCAGCCTCGGCCTGAAGGACCTGATCGATTTCCGCTCCGCGGCCGAGAAAGAGGCCGAGCCCAATCGCCTGCCACAACCACCGGCGTTTGCGGTGGTGGAGATTCCCACGCTGGACGATGGCAACAAGGCCATGGTGGGTGACATCATGGCGCGTATCGAATCCGGCAATTTCGACGGCTTCGATCCCGACGCACTGATGCTGGACGCCAACCGGCAGTTCGCCACCACGTTCACGCCGCAATTCCGGCAATTCATTCACACCGTACTGCAGGCCGACGGCAAACCGGTCGCCTGGCACTGCAGCGCCGGCAAGGATCGCACCGGGTTCGCCGCGGCCATCCTGCTACGCATCCTCGGCGTGCCGCAGGAGGTGATCATGCAGGACTACATGGCGAGCAAACAGCACGCGCTGGACGCGCGCAAAACTCAGTTGCTGCTGTTGCGCCTGTTCAAGGGTGAGGAGGCAGCCGACAAGATGGCGGTGCTGATGGGCGTGGAAGAAAGCTGGCTGCGGGCGGGCTTTGAACAGATCGATGCCACCTGGGGCAGCTTCGACAACTATGTCCGCGAAGGACTACAACTTACCCCGGAAGATGTCGAGCACCTGCGCAGCACGCTGTTGGTCAGCCGCGAACCGGCGTGACAAACGTTCCTGCCGTTGCGTGGTCGCGCCGCGCTGGACGGCGTCGCGAGAGTTGGACTATGCTTGACCCGAATTTGCCGTCGACCACACCCTGATGATCATTGCCCGACAACCGAAAAGCTGGCTTGCCGCCCTGATCGCGATGCTGGTGGTGTGGCAATCGCTGGCTGTTGCCGCAATGCCGTGCCAGATGCTGTCCGGCGCCGCCTCGCACGGTATGGACGCCATGGAGATGGAGCATGCCATGATGGGCATGCCCCACGACATGAGTGATTCGAAGCGCGCTCCCGCCCTGCCACCTTCCCATGATTGCTGCGCTGTCACGGCTTACTGTGCCGCTGGCGGTTGTGCTTTCACCGCCGTGGGCGATGTGTTCTCGCCGCGTGAATTGACTCCCGCTAATCCGATCGCCGAATCGTATCCCGCCACGGCGCCTGAAGTACTCGCCGAAACCCAGTTCCGCCCACCCATTTCCGTCACTGCAGGATAATTGCGCCTGAAATTCGGCGAGTGAATCCGTTTTGCATTGACGGGAGCAGCGCGTCGCTCCCCGCTTACCACTGAGTTGCAACCTTGCGGGTTGTTTCGGAGCTGATATGAAAGACCCACGTTTCCACCTTCCGCCGGCCGCCGTGTCCACGCCGCCGGCACCGACCTTGTCCCGCCGTCGCTTCGTGCTCGGCACTTCCACGGCGCTCGCGCTCGGCACTGCCGCGCTACCTGCACGCCTGTGGGCGCAGGCACCTGCCCCGGCCGCTGAACTGCCCATGCTCGCAGGCAACCGGTTCGACCTGTCCATCGGCCATCAGACGGTCAACTTCACCGGTCGCGAGCGCATGGCGACGACCGTGAACCAGAGCCTTCCGGGGCCCGTCCTGCGCTGGAAGGAAGGCGAACGCGTCACGCTGCGAGTGACCAACAACCTGCACCACGAGAGCTCCATCCACTGGCACGGCATCATCCTGCCCACCGATATGGACGGCGTGCCGGGCTTGAGTTTCGATGGCATCCCGCCTGGTGAAACCTTTGTCTATGAGTTCGATGTCCGGCAGTCCGGCACTTACTGGTACCACAGTCATTCGGGATACCAGGAGCAGACGGGGCTGCTCGGTGCGATCGTCATCGAGCCGCGGGAGCCAGACCCCGTGGCATACGACCGCGAATTCGTCGTGATGCTCTCGGACTGGACTGATACCGTGCCGGAACGCGTTTACGCCACGCTCAAGAAGATGAGTCACTACTACAACTTCCGCGAGCGCACCGTGGGTGACCTGTGGCGCGATGTGGCGGAGAAAGGCGTGGCGGCAACCTGGCGTGACCGCGCCATGTGGAACCAGATGCGCATGAGTGACACCGACATCGCCGACGTCACCGGGTACACCTACACCTACCTGATGAACGGCGCGACACCCGATCACGGCTGGACCGGCCTGTGCGAGCCCGGCGAAAAAGTGCGCCTGCGCGTCATCAACGGCTCCGCCATGACGATCTTCGACGTGCGCATACCCGGCCTGACCATGACCGTGGTGGCAGCGGATGGCCAGAACATCCAGCCGGTAACTGTCGATGAATTCCGTATTGGTGTGGCCGAAACCTATGACGTGATCGTCGAGCTGCAAGCCGGCAGCGCGCACACGGTATTCGCACAGAGCATCGATCGCAGCGGCTATGCCCGCGGCACGCTCACCACGGGCGTGGAGTTACGCGCTGAGGTGCCGGCGATGGACCCGGCTCCCGTGCTGAGCCATCGCGACATGGGTATGGCCATGACGGACATGGATCATACCGGCCACGACATGGGCGACATGGCAGGCATGGATCACAGCGGCCATGACGTGAGCGACATGAAAGGCATGGATCACAGCGGCCACGACATGGGCGACATGGCAGGCATGGATCACAGCGGCCACGACATGGCAGGCATGGCAGGCATGGATCACAGCGGCCACGACATGGCAGGCATGGCAGGCATGGATCACAGCGGCCACGACAGGGGCGACATGGCAGGCATGGATCATACCGGCCACGACAGGGGCGCGCAGGAGCCCGGTCAGGTCGCCGTGGCGCAGCTGGCGCGCGCCGGCTTCGGCAGCAACTTCGACCCGCTGCCGCCGATCACGCATCCTGAGAGTGAGCGCGGCCCGCAGGTGGATATGCAAGTCGACGCGCCGCCCAGCGGCCTGGCCGATCCCGGCATCGGCCTGCGCGAACACCAGCAGCTGCACGGCCGGCGCGTCCTGACCTACGCCGATCTTCGCGGCCTGCACCCCACGCGGGACCGGCGCGAGCCCTCGCGTGAGATCGAACTGCACCTGACCGGCAACATGAACCGCTACATGTGGTCGTTCAACGGCGTCCGTTTCGCGGACGCGCAACCGATCATGCTGCACTACGGGGAGCGGCTTCGTATCGTGCTGGTCAACGACACCATGATGACCCACCCCATCCATCTGCACGGGCTGTGGAGCGAGCTGGAAACCGGCGACCCGGCATACATCCCGCGCAAGCACACGGTGCTCGTGCAACCCGGTTCGCGCATCAGCTATCTGGTGACCGCGGACGCCAGAGGCCGCTGGGCGTATCACTGCCACCTGCTGTATCACATGGCGGGCATGATGCGTGAAGTGCGGGTCGGGTAGGAGCGCTGCCATGAAACCACAGACACGAAACACATTGCAGGCCTTGTGCGCCCTTTCACTTGCCTGCAGCGCGCAGGTACACGCCCACGGCGATGACGACCCGCTGCTGGTACACGTCATGATCGACCAGCTCGAATGGCGCGCCGCCGATGAGTCCGATCCCTACGTGCTGGAAGCGCAAGGCTGGGTGGGCCGGGATATCAACAAACTCTGGATCAAGACCGATGTCGAACAAACATCCGGTGGCACGGAAGACGCGGAAATCCAGGCGCTGTACAGCCGCGCCATCGCGCCGTTCTGGGACGTGCAGGTCGGCCTGCGCCATGACCTGGAACCCGAGCCCGACCGCGACTGGGGCGTGCTCGGCATCCAGGGCCTCGCGCCCTATTACTTCGACGTGAACGCCGCGCTGTTCGTGGGACATTCAGGCGATACCGCGGCGCGCGTCTCGGCCGAGTACGAGTGGTTGTTCACCCAGCGCTTGGTGCTGTCGCCTGAAATCACCCTGAATTTCTATGGACAGGATGACGCGCGGCGGGAGATCGGCTCGGGCTTGTCCGATGCCGAGGCGGGCTTGCGCCTGCGCTATGAAATCCGCCGCGAGTTCGCGCCCTACATCGGTATCAACTGGACACGCAGCTTCGGCGACACTGCGGATTTCGCCCGCGAACACGGCGACGCCACCAGCGACGTCCAGTGGGTCGTGGGTATCCGCGCGTGGTTCTGAATCATTGAAACCCGTGTCCTGCGACGCTTTCACGCGGCGAGGGCACCGGCAGACTGACAGGAGATCGACTATGGAACAGCCACATCGCTCACCGCCGGAATATGCCAGGTCGCCGGGCGAGCAACGTTTGCAGGATCCCGTGTGCGGCATGTCCGTGACCACACAGTCCGCGCACACGCTGCGCCATGAAGGCACTGACTATTTCTTCTGCAGCGGCGGCTGTAAAACAAAATTCGCCGCCGCGCCAGCTCGCTATCTCGCGCCACCTGCCGATGGAAGCGGCCAGTGTCATCGCGAACCCGCCCACGCGGGGCATGGGCGCGCGCCCGACCGCCAGGCTGCAGCCGCGCCTGTCGCGGGCGCGATCTACACCTGCCCCATGCACCCGGAGATCAGCCAGCCGATGCCTGGCGACTGTCCCAAGTGCGGCATGTCGCTGGAGCCGTTGTTGCCGGAGTTGGGCGAGGACGACAATCCGGAGCTGCGGGATTTCTCCCGCCGCTTCTGGTGGACGCTGCCGCTCACCGCCATCGTTGCGGTACTGGCGATGTTCGGCCACGCGCTGCACGGGCTTGCGGCGTCCACCCAATCGTGGATCGAATTGCTCCTGTCGCTGCCGGTGGTCCTGTGGGCGGGACGGCCTTTTTTCAAACGCGGCTGGCAATCCATCGTCCATCGCAGCCCCAACATGTGGACCCTGATCAGCCTCGGCACCGGCGCTGCGTTTGTCTACAGCGTGGCCGCCACGCTGCTGCCGGGGGTGTTCCCCGCATCGTTCGTCAGTATGGGCCGGGTTGCCGTCTACTTCGAAGCCGCGGTGGTCATCATCTCGCTGACGCTGCTCGGCCAGATGCTGGAACTGAAAGCGCGGTCGCAGACCTCCGCGGCGCTCAAGTCCCTGCTCGGCCTCGCACCGAAAACCGCGCGCCGCATCCGCGACGATGGTGCGGAGGAAGACATACCCCTGACGCATGTGCATGTCGGTGACACGCTGCGCATTCGCCCCGGCGAAAAAGTACCGGTCGACGGCGTGGTGATCGACGGCAGCAGCGCCGTGGATGAATCCATGTTGACGGGCGAGCCGGTGCCCGTGGTGAAGCGCGCGGGTGACCGGGTCATCGGCGCCACGCTCAATACCAGTGGCGCGCTCGTCATGCGCTCCGAGCGCGTGGGATCGGCGACCGTGTTGTCGCAGATCGTGCAGATGGTGGCGCAGGCGCAGCGCTCCAAAGCGCCGCTGCAGCGCATGGCGGATGCCGTGGCAGGGTACTTCGTCGTGGCCGTCGTCGCGGTCGCGCTGCTGAGTTTCCTCGCCTGGGGACTGTTCGGCCCCGAACCGCGCTGGGTCTACGCGCTGGTGAATGCGGTATCCGTACTGATCATCGCCTGCCCGTGCGCGCTGGGCCTGGCCACACCCATGTCGATCATGGTCGCGAGCGGGCGCGGCGCGAAGCAGGGCGTGCTGTTCCGCGATGCGGCGGCGATCGAGAACCTGCGCAGGATCGACACG
>CAYWWD010000032.1:0-39662 GCA_964461965.1 uncultured Halioglobus sp.
TGAATCAACGGCAGTTGAACTGAAGAAAGCGGCTTAACCGGGTTGTCACAAAATGGTTGACCACTCCAGGGGGTAGTTTTATCAGCAGAGGCCGCAGTAGTAGTGATGCATGATAAAGTACATTGTCTGAATTCGAATTACTACTGAGAATTACATAAATACATGACGCTTAGCTTTAGAAAGCGTATACTGTGCACTTCCCGGATACATCAGGTATGTAACGATGGCGAAGTCACAGTACCGTCGCGATTTCGAAGCGCTGGAAGCAAGACGTCGCGAGGGCATGCGGCTACTCGCTCGGGGTATGAAGCAGGCGGAGATCGCCAGGCGCCTCGATGTATCGAGGCAGACAGTATCGAGTTGGACGAAGGCCAGAGAGACGGGCAAGCAGGCCTGGCGCAACAAGCGACTCGGCCGCCCCGGTGGCATGACGGCGACGGAACGGAAGCGCCTTTCCCGGTTTCTCACCGAGGGAGCGGTGTCGGCCGGTTTTCCCACCGAGCTCTGGACTCTCAGACGGGTCGCCGCGCTGATCGAGCGGGAGTTCGATCGGTTGTACAGCACGGTGCACGTCTGGCGTCTGCTGAGGGAACTTGGCTTCTCGAACCAGCGGCCCATAGGGCGAGCGATTGAGCGTGATGAAGAGGCCATTGCCGAATGGAAAGCTAAACGCTGGCCGGCCCTTAAAAAAAAGCCCGCCGCCAAGGCCGCACGGTCATCTTTGTAGACGAGTCGGGGCTGTCCGAGCGCCCCACCCGCGTGAAGACCTGGGCACCCGTTGGGGAGACCCTGGTGTTGCAGTAGCGTTTCAACTGGAAGCAGTTGTCGCTGATCGCCGGCGTGACGTACTGGAACTTCTACTTCCGGTTCTTTCCCAGCACGATCAAATCGCCCCAGATCATCGCTTTCCTGCAGGCGCTGACTCAACAGATCGAAGGCCCCTTCTTGATTATATGGGACGGCCTGCCGGCACATCGCAGCAGGCGGGTGCGCGACTACGTGGAATCGCTGGAAGGGCGGATCGTACTCGAACGCCTTCCCGCATATGCGCCGGAACTGAATCTGGTGGAATATTTGTTCGGTTATACCAAACAGCGGGAGCTTGCGAACCTGCGCCTGTCGACTATCGAGGAAGTAAGGCGATACGCGGGCCGGCGACTGAAGAGCTTGCAACGGCGTCCCAACGTGATCACTGCGTTTTGGCGGCAGGCAGAACTGGCGTTTTGATGTTATGTATATAGGTAATTCTCAGTAAGAATGTTGATCAAAATTCGCAGTTTTCTGAGTATAACCACTAAGGCGATTTTGCTTTCCTTAATCTTTGCTTTGCGTGTAGATAGTAGTGAGGCGTTAGTTGCTAATATAGATTTCCATCGATCATTGATATCTGACAAATTGATACAACAAACAGTTGGCCAAACTTTTCAAGATTCCAGGGGCGTGCTCTGGTTTGTAACTCAAGAGGGGCTCAATAGCTATAACGGACAAGAAGTAAAAAACTATCGATATTCAAACAAGATACCGGGATCGCTGCCTGCAAATATTGTAACGCAGATCGCCGAGGATTTAGATGGGCGTATTTGGCTATCTACTTTAGGTGGCGGATTGAGTACCTTTAGCACCATTTCAAATAAGTTTGAGGCAATAACGGCCGATCCGAATAACATAAACACACCATACTCAAACGATATACGAACCCTTTTTCGTGACAAACAGGGATTCCTCTGGCTTGGTTATTCAAATGCGTTCAGTAAGTTCGATCCCAGAACGTTTACATTTCGTCATTTTGTTTCAGGTTCAGTGGGTATTCCGAATGTTGGTGATATAAAAGATTTTGCTCAAACGCCTGATGGAACCGTTTGGATAGCAACAGAGCAAAGCGGCATGCTGAGCGTTAATCCATCATCTGAAAAATTGACCGTTTATACACACAATTTGAACGATTCAAATAGCATTGTCGCCGGGAGAATTTATCGAGTAATCGCAGACAGCGAAGGAAATGTTTGGATTGCCTCCGAAAACTCAGGAGTAAGCAGATTTAATCCAACGGCGAATCTTTTTTCCAATTTTTATCATTCTGAGACTGCCCCCACTTCACTCTCATCAAATCAAACGGCTGATATTTTTCAGGATATCCAAGGTAATATTTGGGTGGCTACCGCTAAAGGATTGAACTTGCTGCTTGCAGGTTCGAATGATTTTGTCAGATTCGACACGCAAAATTCTGGCATTCCGAGCGATGCGATTGTTAGTGTCTTTCAGTCCCGCGAAGGGATGTTTTGGGTTGGAACTAGGACGAGTCTCGCCTCGGGGATGGCGACAAAGTTCCGTAAATACGACCATACGAATAGCAATCTTTCTAACAATTCAGTAAATGCGTTTGCTGAAACTATTGATGGTTCCCTGTGGGTTGGGACGGATGATGGGCTGAACCGACTTCGCCCGGCCGCTACCAAGTTTGAAATGGTGAGTGGCGCGATGCAGCCACCATTGTCAAGTAACATAATCATGAGTCTCTTCAGCGAAAATGACTATCTATGGGTGGGAACATTTAACGGGGGTCTAAACAGGATAAGTTTGTCCAGTAACGAAACAAAAATATTTCGACATAATCCTTTAGACAATCGAACAATTGGTGCCGATGGCGTGACTTCAATTCT
The DNA here is from genome assembly GCA_964461965.1 of uncultured Halioglobus sp. GTDB lineage: Bacteria > Pseudomonadota > Gammaproteobacteria > Pseudomonadales > Halieaceae > Marimicrobium. Next base: position 2,661 of record CAYWWD010000032.1, read on the forward strand.
CCGACTTACTTCTGGCCAGCTGTTAGTCGGCACCTATGGCGGTGGTCTTAGCCTTTATCAGGAAAATGACGATCAATTTATAAATCTGAAGAGCTCTCCGCAGGTCCCGTCAACAATCAGTAATAATATGGTGCTATCAATATTCGAAGATTCTTTGGGTGCAGTATGGGTTGGAACTGAAAATGGGCTTAATCGGTTTTATCCAGATACAAAAACGTTTCAGAGATTCTTCTCTGACCGGAGCAGCCCTAATGGTTTGTCTAGCAATACAGTGTGGACTTTTTATGAGGACTCAGGGCGCAATCTTTGGATTGGGACATTGGGTGGAGGTTTGAATCGTTGGGCCCTTCAAGATAGGGAGAGCTCTGAGGCAAAGTTTATTCAGTACAGCGACAACATCGCACTTCCAAGTTCTAATATCTATGGAATTCATGGCGATGACAACGGCCGACTCTGGATATCTCACAGTAGAGGAATCACAAGTTTGTATTCAAACACATTGGCTTCATTCCAATTTGGTGTGAAAGATGGATTGCAATCGACGGAATTTAATCTCGGTGCGTCCTATACGGCGAGAGATGGGAGAATATTTTTTGGTGGAATAAGGGGATTCAATACGATTGATCCGAGACGGATTTCCTCTGAAAGAATGCCGCCGCAAGTATCAATCTCGCAGATAAAAGTGATGAACGAGCGCCGGGAGTTTGAGGAACCCTACGAAAAATTAAAAACTATCGAGCTAAGCTATTTGGATCGAATGTTATCTGTGGAGTTTTTTGCAGCTGACTACTCTAATCCTGAAATGATCAACTATGCGTATAAACTTGAAGGGATAAATCCTGATTGGGTTATTTCGCCAGATGCAAGAGTCGCATCGTTTACCACTCTTCCTCCGGGTAGTTACAATTTAAGATTAGCTGCAGCAACTCCTGACGGTACTTGGAATTGGGATAGCCTGAATATTCCGGTTGTCGTCACTCCACCACCTTGGCTTAGCCCTTTGGCATATACGGGTTACGTAATAGGCGCTGGTGTACTTATTGCCCTTTATTTTTATCGTCAAACGGAAAGAGTAAGAGCATCACAACAACGGCAAAAGGAACTTGAATACCGCGTGGAAGAGCGTACCCGTGATCTTGAAAGAGCGACAAAAGTAGCAGAAGACGCAACAAGGGCCAAGTCGCAATTTTTGGCCACGATGAGTCATGAAATACGAACACCGATGCATGGAATTATAGGTATGACAGAGCTTCTACTCCACACATCGTTAAATCAGCAGCAGTCGCAGTTCGCGCTTGCAGCCAAGAAAAGTGGTGAGTCGTTGCTATATCTAATAAACGAAATACTTGATTTTTCGAAAGCTGAAGCGTCAAAGATTGAGTTGGAATACATTGCTTTTGATCTTACTGAATTAGTTGATGAGATATGTTACCTACAAGGTGAGCCTGCAGCTAGAAAGGGTTTGGAATTGAACAATATTTGTCACGTAAAGACGCCACAACAAGTAATCGGAGATCCTACAAAGTTACGTCAAATTGTGATGAACTTGGTTGGCAATTCAATTAAATTTACACAAAAGGGAAACGTCAATGTTCGAATAACACCGCAATTCGACCCTAATGACGTGAATCATGTGCTCATCCAGATTGTGGTTGAAGATGAGGGAGTTGGAATGGATGTCAGCACCCAAGATCGGCTATTTGAGCCATTTGCCCAAGCTGATCCGAGTACTGCACGAGAGTACGGTGGAACAGGTTTGGGTTTAGCGATTTCAAAGCATTATGTAAGCGTAATGGGTGGAAAAATTGAAGTGCAGTCCGCTCTCGGCAAAGGCACTAAAATTTTAGTCACTCTTCCCTTCAAGATTGATGTTAATGACCAGCAGCAACCTGTTCAATCAAAAAAGTACTGTGCAAAAATACTTGCTCATAACGAAGCGACATTCGAAATGATTTGTAGCCACTTATCTCGATTAGGCATAAGTGCATCCCCATTGCAGTTTGGAGATCTGGCCGAGATCGCTGATTGGTGTGATTCGATACTGATTGTGGACTTGAGTGGCTTACCGTTGTTAGAAGAGCGGCTTGCATTGGTTCAAAAGGCTGATCTAAAACATCGTGTACTTTTAACATCTCTAAATGGTCAATCTCCGCCGGTTGAGTTTTCGGACTGGCAGGTTGTGCCTAAACCGATTTCCTCTAAATCGCTTCAAAATGTGATAGATCGAGTAGACGTAAGCGAATCTCTTGTCCTGATTCCTCAAGGACAAATTAAACAAAACTATCAAAACATTAAAATTATGAATTGTGATTCGGAGAAGCCGTGCATTTTAGTGGTCGAAGACATCCCCACCAACCAAGACATTATTGCCGAAATGATGGAGTTATTAGGGTTTGAGGTCGAAATCGCTAGCAATGGCCAGCTTGCTGTCGAGAAGTTCGTGGCCGGAGGCTATTCATTGATTTTTATGGATTGCCAGATGCCTGTAATGAGTGGGTATGATGCAACGATACGAATTCGTGAAATCGAGAGTCAACAAAATATTCTTCCGATACCAATCATTGCACTTACTGCGGGAGCTGATGATGATGACAGGGAAAAATGTCGAAGGGCAGGTATGACTGGATATTTGGCGAAGCCGTTTTCACTTGCAGAAATAAAAGAGGTAATTGAAGCTCATACATCCGAACGATATTTGAGTGTTGTTGAACAGCATACCGATACTTCAACTTTGAAGTTTCTCGAAACTTCACGTGAATCGGATATTTTTAATATGGCAGCAATTGAAAATGTCAGAGAAGTCGAACGACGAACTGGAAAGAAATTGTTACCCTCTATTTTGAACAAGTACATTGAACAAATGGATGAGAAAATATGTGAGCTTGAGATGAATATACGTGATCGTGACAGCGAATCACTTTTTCGAACTGCTCACGCGATAAAATCCATGAGTATAAACATTGGGGCAGAGAACGTGCGATCGCTCAGCTTAGAATTTGAAAAAAAAGGTCGTAAAAATGACTTAGCTGAATTGTCGAGCGCTATTCCAGCTCTCAGAATGGCGTACACGGAGTTTGTCAAAGAATTTGACGCTAAATTTTCAAGAGCTGGACCCGAGTGTTGATTACCGCTCAAAACTGAAGCAAGGATGGGGGTGAACCCTTGACTGAATTCAGGCCCCATCAAACCCCCTGACTCCTGGGATTATGCGTTGGTGTGAAAACTATGGCGTGGGCTATGTGCTGGGTCTGGCGCGCAACAAGCGAAACTGACCTGCCGGATCTTTTCAAGGTAGGTAACCAATGGGATGGACTCCTCCTCACCCTGTCATTTCGGCGTCAACGCGCCAGAATGGTAAGTGGTAACCAACCATTCAGAGAATGAGGAGAAGCCCAAATGAACATTACACGAGTCGGTGTTGATATCGCAAAATCTGTTTTTCATGTGCATGCTGTTGATCGCCACGATCAGTCTCAATGGCGCGCAAACCTCAAGCGTAGTCAGTGGCTTGATGCACTGTGTGAAGGCGTCTCCCCAGGGGCGGAAATTGGCATGGAAGCCTGCGCGTCTGCACATTACTGGGGGCGGCAACTGCAGAAGCGAGGGTACATAGTCAAGCTGATCGCTGCCCAGTTCGTCAAACCGTATGTGAAGAGCAACAAGAACGACAGCGTTGATGCCGAGGCTATCTGTGAAGCAATGGGTCGACCTGGGATGAGGTTCGTTGCTGTCAAAACTGTCGAGCAGCAGGATATTCAGGCTGCCCATCGGATACGGGAGGAGCTGGTGGGTCAGCGGACAGCCAAAGCGAACCAGATCCGTGGGCTTGTTGGCGAGTATGGCATCGTTGCGCCAGTCGGTATCAATAAACTTCGTCTGGCATTACCTCAATGGCTTGAAGATGGTGACAATGGCCTGACGGATATGTTTCGCGCCCTGCTGTTCGACTTGGCAGGTGACCTGCGGAATCTTGATCGGCGGATAGCCGGCCTTGATGATTGCATTGAAAAAACGGTTCAAGCCGATCCGGCGGCGCGGCGTTTGTTGGAGTTGCGCGGTGTTGGCCCTCTGACTGCCAGCGCTCTGGCCGGTGCACTGGGGGATGGCAAAGCATTCGGTAAAGGTCGAGACTTCGCAGCCTCCTTGGGGCTCGCGCCGCGCCAGCACAGCACAGGCGGCAAAGATCGACTACTTGGCATCAGTAAACGAGGCGACAGCTACCTGAGGAAGTTGCTGGTCCACGGCGCGAGGGCGGTGATTCGGCATGCTGTGGGCAAAGAGGACGGGCTGAGCCAATGGTTGAATCGGTTGGTTGCGCGCAAGCATGTGAATGTTGCGACGGTCGCGTTAGCAAACAAGACGGCGCGAATAGCCTGGGCGATTGTACACAACCAGAATGGCTATGATCCTATGCGTGCCGCATCGAAATCGACTGGATAGTGTTTGACTGGAATGCAGAGGTAAACAGGGAGACGAACCACCACAATTGCAGAGCATGAAGTTTGATGGCGAACAGGTTGAACCGACGATGGGATACCCCTGCCGGACGGAGAGCATGAGAGCTCGTGTAAGCGTTTGGGAACCATCGTGCGAATAGCCCATCAGGGTCCGATGCCTATGAGAACGGCATCATCAATGAGACCGGATACACGTAGGCAGTTGTACCTTGACGTGATCAAACAAAGTGCTTGCAATAGAGGAGGAGTCCATACACGTTATCGGCAAACCCATCTTCCCTGCGCATCCGGAACCGCTAACGTAGGTGCCCACCTAAGTTAAGTGGGCACCTATTATGGATTACGAAGCAACGCCATTAAAGATCATCAAGCGTCGCCGGCGCCACGCACCTCAGCTCAAGCTGCAAGTGCTTGCCGAGTGCGAACAGCCTGGCGTGTCAGTGGCGTCCGTCGCCTTGCACCACGGCATCAACCAGAACCTGATATACACATGGCGCCGCAACCAGAAGCGGGATGCGCAACATGCGTTCGTGCGCCTGCCGACGCCGTTGCCCTCGCTGTCAGGCCCAACGCGCTCTGAACCGTGCGTGGCAACCGCCACCTTGCACGTCGAGCTACCGTCACCCTCGGGCCCGATTCACGTACACTGGCCACTTGCCGATGCTGCCCTGTCCGTTGACTGGCTCAGGGCGCTGATGCAGTGATCAGGATCGATGAGATCTGGCTCGCGCGTGAACCACTCGATATGCGGGCAGGCCCTGAGACGGCGCTGGCGCGGGTGATCAACAGTTTCGGTGAAGCCCGGCATCACTGTGCCTACGTCTTTGCCAACAAGCGCGCCAACCGGATGAAGGTGTTGGTGTGCGACGGGTTTGGGATCTGGCTCGCAGCACGCCGATTGCACCAGGGGAAGTTTATCTGGACCGCTCTGCGCACAGGCGCTGCGGTGCCGCTGGATGCCCAGCAATTGCAGGCACTGGTGGTCGGATTGCCCTGGCAATACGCAGCAGCAAACCACGTGATCGACCGGCAGTAGATCACACCAAATTATACGCGGCCAGTCTACGCAAATAGTCCATCTGGCCCCGCAGCATGATCGCTGGCACAGTACCGGTCATGAACTCACACGTCGATCTCAATCAGCTCTCCGAGGATCAGCTCCGCCATCTGACGGTGCAAATGCTGGCGACTCTGGAGGAGAAAGACGCGGCGTTGCATGCACGCGACGAAACCATCCGCCAGTACCGTATCCGCAACGAACACCTGACCCACGAGATCGCGCTGCTCAAGCGGCACACGTTTGGCAAACGCAGCGAGTCAGGTGGCGGTTTGCAGTATCGCCTGCTCGATGAACTCGTCGACGAAGATATTGTGGCGGTGGAAACCGAGCTGGCGTTGCTGGGCCAGATCCACAGCGAAACACCACCCAGGAAACGCACGCCCAAACGCCAGGCTCTGCCCCCACAGTTGCCGCGCACCGAGATACGCCACGATCCCGAGTCAACACAGTGCCCGTGTGGCTGTGCCCTGACGCGCATTGGCGAAGATGTCAGCGAGAAGCTCGACTATGAACCGGGGCAGTTCACGGTAGAACGCCACATTCGCAGCAAATGGGCCTGCAAAGACTGCGAGACCGTGGTCCAGGCACCGGTGGCCCCCCACGTGATCGACAAGGGTATCCCCACGACGAACCTGCTGGCGCAGGTCCTGATTGCCAAGTACGCCGATCATCAGCCACTGTATCGCCAGCAGCAGGTCTATGCCCGCGCGGGCGTTGAACTGCCACGTTCCACGCTCGCTGCTTGGGTGGGCCGCTGCGGTGTGGAACTGTGCAGTACGTTGCTCAAACAACCCGTGTTACATGCCGATGAAACACCGGTACCGATGCTGTCACCGGGCCAGCAGCACACGCGCCGTGCGTATATCTGGACGTATGCCACGACCCGCGACACAGACGCACAGGCGGTGGTCTACGACTTCCAGCCTGGCCGTTCGGGCGAGGCGTGCAGAGCGTTCCTGGCGGACTGGCGCGGCCATCTGGTCTGCGATGACTATGGTGGTTACAAGGCAGGCTTTGCGAACGGCATTACCGAAGTGGGTTGTTGGGCGCACGCCCGACGCAAATTCCATGAACTCATGGAGTGTAACGACAGCCCGATAGCAAAGCAGGCGCTTAGTTACATCGGCACTCTGTATGAGATCGAGCGCCAGGGTGCCGGGGTATCCCCGGAACAACGTCAGCAACTGCGGCAGGCCAAAGCCCGGACCCTCATTGAGAACCTGCATGACTGGCTAATCCACCAGCGAGCACAGATTACCAACGGCACCCGCACCGCCAAGGCCATTGATTACACACTCAAACGCTGGGCGGCATTGATACGCTACCTCGACGATGGCAACGTACCCATCGACAACAATTGGGTGGAGAATCAGATCAGGCCTTTGGCATTGGGCCGCAAGAACTGGCTGTTTGCAGGTTCCCTGCGCAGTGGCGAGCGCGCGGCCAACGTAATGACCCTGATCCAGTCAGCGAAGATCAATGGTCTTGAGCCGCAGGCTTACCTGCGCGATGTGCTGGAGCGTATGCCCACGGCCAGGCGATCAGACCTGGACGATCTGCTGCCGCACAATTTGAAAGCGCCGGTCATGGTGTGATCGCCGGACGGTTACCAAGGTAGTTGTCGCAAGAACCATTTACGCAGCCCCTCGATTCTTGCTGCAATTGACCTCTCGTTCTGGGTTGCCCGCCGTGTCAGGATAGTTGTCGTGTGTGCTGGTTTGTTCGTAACCGTTGTCGCAATCGAAGCCCTGCAGAGCAAAGGGCAAGCGCGATTCAACGGACCGGATCTGGTCGCAGACGCCGCTCGCGCCTTTATTCCAGGTCGCCCGGATTTCCGTCCAGGTGGTCAGAATATCGGTGAGTGTCAGGGACCAGACGAAACTCCCCGCCAGACAGTCGCCACAATGGGCCACGGTATCGGCCTCTATGAAGCCGGGCTGGGTAATGTCCCAGTAGTGGGTGCGGATCGGTATCTGGTTCTTCAACAGGCTGCCAGGGTGGGTGCCACAGAGCCCCTTGCGACCCGATTTGGCGCGCACGGGCTTGAGCAGCCGGTCGATGGTGGCGGGACTCATGGACAGGAGCTGGCTCTTGAGCTCGGGGCTGAGTGGTTCGTAGGCCGTGTGGTAGAACGGCAGCCACAGCGGCAGTGCCGCCTTGAGTTTCTTGGAACACATCTGGTCGGTGGCGAACCAGATGTGCTTGAGGGCTGTGAGCAGAACCGCGGGGAGGTAGGTGACAGGCCGGCCGGGGTGCCCGCACGGGCGTTTTCTCCTGTGGCGATTCAGCACGTTTCCACGAAGCCCCATTTTTGTTACAAACGGATTCTCCGCCGACTCGACCCGGCTGCCATCTTCGTCAAAAAATCAAAGTCCGAGTGGCTACCGCGATGACAAAGGGGTGTACTGCTACGAGAGGTAAATGATTCTCAAAACGCGGTAAACGTTGTGCAGTAAGCGGGGAAATCCGCCTTCCCCGCTCCCACACTAAACCGTTACTACACCTGACAAGTCTCCGACTCCATCACAAACTCCTCAAACGCCGCCAGCCGCAGCGGGCGGCTGATCAAAAACCCTTGGTATGCCAGACACCCCAGGTGTTCGAGAAAGTTCCGTTGCTCGACGGTTTCCACCCCTTCCGCGATCACCGCAAGGCCCAGGCTTTCCGCCAGCACGATAATCATTTTGGCGATCGCCATGTCGTTGGGATCGGTCAGCACGTGTTTGACAAAACCCTGGTCGATCTTCAGCTGGTCCAGCGGCAGGCGTTTCAGGTAAGAGAGCGACGAGTAGCCGGTGCCGAAGTCGTCCAGCGAAAATCCCACACCCTTCGTCTTCAACGCGGTCATTTTGGTGATGGCATCTTCGACGTCGTCCACCAGCAGGCTCTCGGTGAGCTCCAGCTTGAGGCGATGGGGCCGGGCGCCGCTGCGATCGAGGATGTCCAATACCTCGTCGACGAAATTTGGCTGTTTGAGCTGCCGCGAGCTGACGTTTACCGCAATAACGAGATGCGCCATCTCCGGCTGATCGGCCCATAGCGCGAGCTGCGCACACGCGGTTTCCAGCACCCAGCGACCAAGGGGCAGGATCAACCCGGTTTCCTCGGCAAAGGGAATGAACTCGACAGGGGAGATCATGCCGCGCGCTGGATGCTGCCAGCGCAGCAGGACTTCCGCGCCGCTGATCTGTCCATCGGCCGTTACCTGGGCCTGGTAATGCAGCTCGAACTGATTGCTGAGCAGTGCTTCGCGGAAGTTTTCTTCCATCGCCGCGCGGGTCGTGACCGCATCCTGCATCGCAGGATCAAAGAAGCACAGTGTGTTGCGCCCTCCGGCCTTCGCCTGATACATCGCGAGGTCGGCGCGCTTCAGCAGGTCATCGGTGCTGCCGTCATGGTGCGTGAACAGCGTTACGCCGATGCTGGTCGTGCTGAGGTGCGCGTAGGAATCGAGCTGGAAAGGCTGGTTGAACGCCGCCAGGATTTTTGCGCCGACAACCTCGGTTTGCATGACGGCTTCCTCCATGAATTCACTGAGCTCCTCCAGCATCACCACGAACTCATCACCTCCAAGGCGAGCGACGGTGTCGCACTTGCGCACGCAGTTGCCGATACGTTTGGAAACCTGTTGCAACAGCATATCCCCCACATCGTGGCCCAGGGTATCGTTGAGGGTCTTGAAGTTGTCGAGGTCGAGAAACAGCAGCGCGCAATGGTTGCCGCTTCTGGCGCTGGAGGCCATGGCCTGCCTGATCCTGTCGAGCAGCAGTCGCCGGTTGGGCAATCCGGTGAGGTGGTCATAGAAAGCGAGATTGCGGATTTCGTCCTCCGCCATCTTGCGCGAGGTGATATCGTCGACCAGGGAGATCACGCCTACGACCTTCCCGTTCGCATCCCGCAGCGACGCGTTGTACCAGTCGCACTGGATGACATTGCCATTGCGGCAGATATTCTCGTTGGTGCTGTTGCCGCCACCCGAGCCCGCGAGCAACTCATCCAGAATTAGCGCAAGCCGGGGGCGCATCGCTTCCGGAACGATGAAACTGGCATGCTGACCCAGTGCCTGCTCTTCACTGTAGCCAAATATTTTCTCCGCGGCGGGGTTCCACTGCACCACATGGAAATTCATATCCCATTCAACCAATCCCAGCGGCGCCTGATCGAACTGCAGCGCCAGCTTCTGGTTGGTTTCCAGCAGTTGGCGCTCTGCTCTCTTGCGCTCGGAAATGTCCTCGACGAAGGCGGTAAGGTGCCAGGTGTTGCCTGTGCGCAAAGGCGTAATCGTCAGCTCGATCGGGAACTCCTCGCCGTTGCGGCGTATGGCCGATGTTTCAACGCGCTGCCTCAGGCTCCTGTCATCCCGGGTTGCCAGGAACCTGGCCAGTTCCTGGTGTTTTTCCACCCGGGTAGTCTCGGAAAAAACACGATCATAAAACACCTGCCCCAGCACTTCGTCCCGGGGCCAGCCAAAAATCGTTTCCGCGCGCTGATTCCATTCAGTGATTTTCCCCTGCGCATCCATGCTGATCACGGCGTCCATTGCCGTATTGAGTATTTCCTGAATCCGGAACTGCGTTTCCAACAGATGACGCATCGTCCGGTTGGATCTTCGGCCGACAACGCTCAGTGACACGAGCCCTGCCAGCAGGACAGCCGCGGCCACCCGCTCGACATTCCCACCGGTATTCCAAATCGTAACCGCGAGTGGCGCGAGAGCCGTGGCAATAAACACTTGCATGGCCACGTGTTGTGCCGCCAATGCGCTGATCGCGACCGCACAAACGCTCAGCAGGGTCCCGACGAAGAGGATAGGCTCGGCACTGCCAGAGCCGGGTATCATCAAGACGGGGCCGATCGCCCAGGCCACACCCGCTGCGGCGGAGCCTGCCAGAAACCACCGTTGCCAGCGCACAAGTTCAAGCGGCCACGATTGCGCTCGCTGGAATGCCACCCACAGCAGGTAGCGCGCCGCCGAAATCGCCAGAATCGATGCGATCCAGAACGCCATCAACGATGATGGAAAGAATGGCCACAACAAGCCTGCGAACACGCAGGAAACGGCCACCACCATGAGCAGACTCTGGCGTAACCGGGCAAAGGCCTCGTGCAATAGCGCGACTTCAACGTCCTGTTGTGAATCAATTACCTCGGGCAGCCGGCGCGGTGGAAGCTCGCTCAATGGTTGTCTCCTACATTCCCTGTGCAGGCGCGACGTTATCGGTATCGGCGGAACCGGCCCTGCATCGCTCTGGCGGATCGCTGCCGTGTCGCAGCCGGGCTCATTTTTAATTGTGCTGACAGTCTATCAGATCAGTACGCGGGCACCACGGCAATCAGGCTCGGCGCACAGTAACGCTTCACAGAATCGGGTATTACTCAGCTCCAACCTGCTATATCCTGCGACTTCAATCTACCAAAGGAGTCGCGCAATGGCAGTTCCTGAAAAAAGAGCACTACTGAATTGGGCCAACAACTATCCCACGCTCTGGAATGCGGGAGACAAACAGGCCTGGGTAGATAACTGGCGGTCGGTAGCTAGCGGCGAATTTCACATGCTCGATCCGGTCGGCACGCCAGAGAAAAGCGGTTTCAAGGCCTGCTGTGAAGAATCGTGGGATTTATTCCAGCCACGTGTGCGCTTCAGAATTCAACCGGGAACCCTCTTTGTGTGTGGCAACGAGGTAGCCTGGTGCCTGGAGAATCACTTCGAGGGGCCTGACGGCCCTCAGCTGCAGTACAGCCTGGAAACGTATGTGTTTGGCGACGATGGCTCCGTCAACATTCGCACCTATTACCGTGTGCCGACCCACGACAATAAGAATCTGGGCGATATATTCCAGACCTATCTGCCGGAAAATGAGAATGGGTTGTAACACCAGCGGAGAAATTTGACTATTTCGCCGCGGTGTCCGCCGTCAAACGGGTAAATCTGTTGTCCAACGAGGATGCACCAGCAACATCGTACATCTGGCAGGGTCGCAGGCGTTTTCGCCCAGCGGATCGCCTGCGCACTCATGCTGGTTGCGGGTGCGCTGTGCGTGCCGGTGTCGGCAACAGAACCGGCGCAGAGCACTGCGCCTCAGGTCGAGAAATGCCTCAGCATCGTGCGCATCGATCAATCGAAGATCGTCGACTCACGCCATATGCTGTTTACCACGGCGGATCGGCGCATGTACCTCAACACACTGCCGCGCGACTGCCCGGGCATGCACCCCGGCGATACCTACATGTTCAGTACCGCGCTGAGCCAGTTATGTAACGTGGACATTATTACGATCCTGAATCCCGCAGGCGTCGGTTTCCTGCGCGGCCCGTCCTGCGGCCTTGGCATGTTCGAGCCCGTCACGCAGGAGCAAGTCGAAACGTTGCAACGCGAAGCGCGGGGCCGATAGAGCGACACAGCCCGTGAAGCACGGGCATGGTTACTGTCCTGGCGAATGCGCAACGCGACCCCAATGGCTGATCAGCAACCTGTCCCGGCTTCAATGGAGTCAGAGCAGTGACGCAATCTGCGCACCGAGCAGTAGCTCATTCACCTGGCCAAAATACTGTTTTCGAAGATTGCCGAGCGTATCGATGAGAATCGTGGTCGGCGTGCCCTGCATGGCGTAGGCGCGCATGGTCTGCGGCATTGCCGACTCACCATCTGCGCGGTCGACACCGACGGGAAAGTGAATGCGGTATTCATAGAGGAAAGCCTGCAAGGAAACGGGCGTCATGGCCTGATGGTGCTCGAACACCGTGTGCAAACCGATCACCGCCACCTGCTCCCGGGAAAACGTTTCGTGCACGCGCATGGCGACCGGCAGCCCGTGAGAAACACAACCCGGACACAGCATCTGAAACGCTTCCAGCACGATCACTTTCCCCCGCAGGGATTGCAGTGTCGGCGGCGAGTCGGTATTGAACCATTGTTCCACCTGCCACTGTGGCGCCGGGTGCAGTTTCAGCTCGTTGTTCATGGGTGTGTTCCTCGTTTGCGCGGACCGGATGCCGCGCGACTGCTCCGTAGACTACTCCCGCTACCCGGGCAGGGGATAGCGTTCACGCAGGTACTGCCCGAACTTTTTCGCTCCGAAGGCGTTGAGATGGACACCGTCTTCCGTGAGCAGGTTGCCGGTCTGCCGGTCGTGGAGGTGGTAGCGCCCGTCGAAGAAGAACGCCTTGTTGGAGACATACACAGCACCGAGCGCCGCAACCTGATGGGCGTAATCGCCATCGAAGGAGAATGGCTCCCCCGTCATGTAGCGCACCAGGTAGTTTTCCTCGCCCGACCTGTAATCACGGATCGCGCTTTCGATGAGGTATTCCTTCTCCAGCATCTGGAACTGTCCTAACAGGAAAACCGTCTTACCCGCTGCGCGCAACCGCCGCACCGTATCGAACAGAGCGTTCTTGGTACGCAGGGATAAATCCGCAGCGATGAAAATAACATCGTCTTCGGGTCCGTCCTCAGCCGCCGCCAATCGGGCCTGATTGAATTCCGGGCACTGCTCGAGGAACTTTTGATTCCCGATCACCGGCATGTACGTGGGCGGGCAGCCCAGCGCGTAGGAAACCATGATGTTCGCCTGTGGGTAAGCCTCCTGCAATGCAATATAGATATCGGTAGCCCGGGAATCAGCGAGCAGGAGAATCGTCCGCTTCCCTGCAACGCGTTCACCGCAGAACAATTCTCCCGCTGGCGTACAGGTTGCCTTGAGATAAAGCTTGCGAGCGACCCTGTCCTTCTGTGGATCCAATGCCACCTGCGCCTGCAGCGACGGTGGGAATCGCGTGGGCCAGCCATTGTTGGCAACCAGAACACCTGCGGCCACGAAGCAGAACAGCGCCGAACCCCCGGTGTACCACAATGCATTGCGGGCCGGCATACCTGCTGCTGTGATACTACCGCCGTGAATGAGGCGAAAACGTCGCTCCACAAGACGATTCAGCGCTCCCGCTGCCAACAGCATCGAAACGAACAACCCCGCAAGCTGCGTTGCCGTTGGATTGAATTCTATGTACTGACGGTAGAAGACGATGATGGGCCAATGCACCAGATACAGCGAGTATGAAACCTTACCCAACCACGACATCACAGGATTGCACAGCAGCACCCGAGCGCTGCGTGATGGTCCGGCCAGAATGATCAGCAGCGTACCGGACAGGGGGAGCAGCATCAGGACGCCAGGCAGGGGCAGCTGCGAATCAAAGAAGTGCGTGGCTGCCAGGATCAGCATCACACCTGACAGTGTGGCGGCGGCTGAAACCCAGCGAGACGTGTGCAGCCACTTCACGCGCCGCACCATGAATGTACCCAGCCCGCCCAGCGCAAACTCGTAAAAGCGTAGCGGTGTGAGATAGAACGCGGCCTCGCGGAAATAGCGGGCCGCGAACTCGCTAGCCAGCAGGCTCACGCCAAACGTGAGGAGCAGGAGAATTACCACACCGCGTGCACCACCGAGGCGGTGCGCAACAACGAGCAGGAGCGGGTACACGAGATAGAATTGCTCTTCAACACCCAACGACCAGGTATGCAGCAGTGTGAATGTTTCGGCCGCAGGCGACCAATAGTTTGACTCCGACCAGTAAAAAAAATTGCTGACCGAGAGCAGTGCGACGACAGCTTCGCGTGCGGTGTGCGCCAATGCCCGTGGCGATTGGAAATACAATGCCGCAAGCAACACGGCGGCCACTGTAATTGCGAGGGCCGGTATGATTCGTGTGACGCGACGGATGTAGAAATCCCGGAAGGTGAACCGGTCGTGCGTCAGGTTCGAGACAATAATCTGCGTGATCAGGAAGCCGGACACCACGAAGAACACATCAACGCCGATGAATCCACCGCTGAACCCGGGAACCTGGAGGTGGAAAAGAATGATGACGAGCACCGCGATGGCGCGGAGCCCGTCAATCTGCTCGTGGTAGGTGGCGCCGGGCATCGGCCGGTTTGTGCTAGAACAGTATCGGCACTCCCATGCCCTTCTCATAGGTCGAGGGCGCCATCAGCCACGTCTCGATCGCGTAGCGGGTTTTGGTCATGCCCGGCTTGCGCGCGGTGCGATGCAGACAGAGGTGATCGAAGATAATGGCATCGCCTGGGCCGAACACCGGCCGCACGGTACAGCCTTCCGAGACTTCTTTCGCGGCCTGTGGATTGGTCGCCCAGGTGGCGTAGTTGCTGCCCATCTGCACGATACCAGGCAGACGCTTCGCCACGATGTCCATGCCCGGCGCATCGATGCCGCAGTCGGTGAGCGCAATCCAGACGTTCAGCGAGCGTATATCCTCGCCCAGGAAGCCGCCGTCCTGATGCCAGCCTCCGGTGTTCCCCTCGGGCTGGACGCGCCGCAGGGTTCCTTTGCGCGACAGGAGCATGGGCGGCTCGCCAAAAAACTCCCGGATTACAGCACTGAGGCCGCAATTCTCGAAGGTTTCGAGCAGATCAAAAAGTGTGGGTGGGGATTCAACCGTCAACACCGCGCCCTTCGCGCGCTTCTTTTTCCGGTCGCTGAGGACATCCCGGTGGAAGTGCTCGTACCAGCCATCGAGCTCTGCAGGAACCATACCAGACTCGACCGCATCGAACGCCACCAGCACGCGATCGATGTTGTCCCGCAACAAGTCCACCTGCTGCGGCGTGATGAGATTGCGCACGATCAGCGAGCCACGGCTTTCGATCCCACTGCGAACGGCGGTCGCATTCAGCGCGCCACCTGAGATCTCGGGCAGCCCGTCGGTGTTGAACTGGTCCGCCACGTGGCTGGGCCATGGCGGACGCTCGGTCTGCCATTCGCTCTCGAGCGCGGCTTCGGAGCGTACTGCCACCAGCAGGCTGTCGATTTCGCGGCACCGGTGCCGGCGGTTTTGTGCAGTGAGCAATTCGATCGCTTTCGTGTACTGGCGGGAACCAAGGAGAGCCCTCGCCTCCTGCAGCACACCCGCAGTTGAGGAAATCTCGCCTGCGAAAGTGGCGACCTCGAGTCCCGTACCCTGTTGCAGTCCCTCTGAGACCTGCATGCTATTTACCTCCTGCCCTGCACGCCGCTGGCGCTCTATGTGCGGTGCGATTGCGCTGCCCACGCAGCGACCGACAATACCCATAAAAATTATGTCTGATTAACACGTCACACGCAATCTGGAGAGGGCTGCGTCGCCAGCAGTGGCGTCAATCCATACTGCCGTCATCGTTGCGCGGAACTATCCGTATTCAAGTCGGTGCTGCAAACTATGCCGTTTCTCGGCGCGAGCGCCACAACCGGAGTGATTATGAACCTGGAAAATCTGTGTCTTCCGGAGGTGTAACAACACGGGGGATGAAAGTTGCTTCCCACACCTTCGCGGCGCTGCAGGTACTGGCAGTCATTGCATTGATCGCGCTGCTGGCGATGGCGCTGCACTACCTGGCCTTCAGCAGCTTCTACGACCATGGTGAAGCCGCCGTCGCCGCACTGAGTGAGATGCTGTTTGCGAGCGGCCAGCCCCTTTACCATGGCCCGGAATCCGCCACCCGGTACTCCATCTCCTACGGCCCGCTGCTTTATCTGCTGGTGGGGCTCCCCGGGGTTGCGCTGGGCAGCAGCATCGTCGCACTGAAAGTTACGAGCGTCGTCGCGTGTATGCTATCGGTATTCCTGCTGTACCGAGTTGTGTGCCGGCACTGCGCATCGACCGTGGCGCTGGCGCTGGTCGGCCTGTTCGCGCTGAGTTTGCTGCTGTTCGAAAATTATGCCTACTGGGTCAGGCCGGATCCGTTTCTCGTATTGTGCGTCGCATTCGGTGTGTCGCAGGCGACAACGGCTCGCCTGCGTGCCGCGGCAGTTTCCGTGGGGCTGTCCACGGGGATTGCCATAAACCTGAAGCTCCACGGAGCCTTGTATATGCTCCCCGTATTCGCGCTGCTCCTGCTGCAACGCCCGGCGCTCCCGGATCTGCTGCTCGCGTTCGCTGCCGCTGCAGTCGCAGCGGCAGCACCCTTTCTCCTGCCACAGATTTCGCTCGCGGATTACCTCTCCAGCATGACGATCGCACCCCGGCACGGCCTGAGCCTCGCGCAACTCATCGAGAGCATCACCTACCTGCTGCTCCTGCTGGCACCGCTGATCGGGATCGCGTTATTAGCCTCGGAACGTGTGTGCACGCGCGAGATCATCCTCCCCGCCGCTGCGCTAGCCGCGGCTCTGTTGGTCACCACAGTGATTTCCGGCAAGCGCGGCGCCGGCCCGCACCACTTTCTGCCGTTTTTGCCGGCCATTGTCTATCTCTGTGCTGCGCTCCTGAAAGGACAACACAGGGACGCGTTGCTGACCCGGATCTCGGAGCGAAAGAGCGCGGCTGCGGGCTTCCTACTGGTGTCGGCGTCGTGTCTGGTCCTTGCGGCACTGGCGCTGCAATCCCAGTTGAGTGTTCTGGCGGCACTCAGCCAGGACGGAGAGGCGCAAGAAGCCGCGCAGGAACTGCGCCAGTTGCTGAGGGACTACCCCGATCCGTCAGTCCAGATGGGATACACCGACCGGGAGGCGTACCGGCTATCGCACCTGCGCACATTAATCGCTGCGCGCGGTGACCCGTACTGGCTGGATGCCGTCGCCTTGATGGATTACGACGCGGCGGAGATTACGCTGTCCGCTGCCTCACTCGAGATGGTGGAAAACTGCACAACGCAGGTCTGGATTCTGCCGGCCGCCGGCAAGCCGTTCTCCCTGGTCAACTATTACGCCACCGGGCGCAATATCTTCGGCGAGGACTTCGTACGCGTGTTCGCACGGCGGTACACGCACACCCGCTCGACACGCCACTTCAGTGTCTGGGAGTGCCGCCCCGACCAAGGGTGATCGCCCCGCTGAGCGCAACACCGCAGCCTCGCGCCCGGCCAGCGCTGTCAGTCAGGCTCCTGTTCCTGCGCGATTGGCTTTTTCTTCCAGTTCGCCAGCAGCATGGCGACCAGCCCCAGGATGATCTCATCCACGAAGGGAATGACATCGGGGAAGAACACGTTCGCGATGAACACCGCGAACGTGAGTGCAAACACCACCGGGAACTTGAGGCCCGAAGCCCAGCGCAGGAATACGCCGGCGAAGCCGCCCTTGGCCATCTTCCCAAGCGCCATGTCAGCGCGCGAACTCCAGCACCTGCTGGAACGTCGGCCGGTTGGTCTGGCGGAAGTTGTTGGGAATCAGACCGGGGGCGAAGCCGCTGCGGGCAGCGATTTTCAACCAAGTCTCAGGCGCGCCACCGTATTCGGCGGACAGCTCCTGCGAGATCACATTCACTACTTCCCACAGCGATGCCCGGCACGCATCCGGATCGCCGTTGCCGCAATAACGCAAGTTGAATGGCCCATCGACCGGCTGGCCTAGCAGCGTGCGCAGGTCCTTGTCGACGTAACTTGCACCCTCGGTGCTATTGAGCTCGCGGATATCGTCAAGGTTTTGCGTCAGGTCCCCATACACCGGGCGCATGACTGCCTCGACCAGCGGCTCAAACAGTGCATCGAAAATCGTCGGGCCGGACTCGTCGTAGTAACCGTCGTCGTCCGCATCGAGTCGCGGCGCATCCTCGGCGACCCACGCATCCAGCAGGTCGACGATCTCCGCCGCCAGCGGCGTGGGCGCAGCGCCGCCATGCAGTACCTCGCTCACCACCGGCCACACCGGGGTGCGTACATCTTCGGTGGCGGCGCGGTTCATTATGCCGACTACGCCGGCGAGCTCAACCTGATTGGGAAACTGGTCGAACAGTTCGACCCGGTGCACGGAGCCATACGGCTCGTTGTCGCCGTGCATGAATCCGGGCGCGGACTGGTTGTTCCAGTTGAGCATGCGTCCGCCCGGCGCCTGCGCAGTGTGCGGATGTTCGTCCAGACTCAGGAATCCCTGCCATTCATACTCACCCGTACCCCAGGTGGGCAGACGCCGATCCAGCCCCGACGCGCGTACAGGCAGGTAGCCCGAGGCGAAGTAGGCGACATCCGTGCGCGAGACATAACCCCAGTTGAAGGTGAAGCCAAACTTGTTGGCGGTCTCGTAGAAATTTTCCGGGGTTGAACTGTCACCTTCCGTCATGTCCTTGAGGGCTGCCAGGTTCAAGCCATCGCGCCCGAAGGTGGAGCGCTTGCGCGTCAGCGCGACGGGTTGGCCGTTGGAGGTGGCCGTGCCGATCATGGGTCCGTGTACGGATACCGGGTAGCGGATCGGGATGCCGTTGAGCGTGCCGGCATCGAATATCTCGAAGGGGCGGCATTCGCCGTTGTACATATAGTGCAGCGAATCGCGAGTGGGGTCGGAGCCATCGGCATTGCACAACTGCTCGACAAACACATCGCGCACGTCCTGCGTGGCTGAGGTCAAACTCCAGGCGTAATCCCGTGTCCGCCCGATCAGCAGGTACATGCTGAGACCCGGCACCGCCGCGCCCTGCGCCTCGATGCCGGGCGCGCTGAGGTGAAGTTGCATGACGATCTCGGGGTAATAGTAGCCGAGCTGCGGACCCATGACGGCAAGACTGGTACCGTTCACCGACTGTGCGCCGTCCACGATCAGGAAGTTCGACGCGCGCCGTGCAATCGGCGCTTTCGCCGCTGGAATCAACACAGACGGCTGGTCTGCCGCAAACGCCACGGCGGCGATCGGATCGCGCGGGTCCAGCGAGACGATGGAGCCCTGGTCGATCACCGCCGAGCCCGTCACGGCGCCGCCGGTCATGGGGCCGTAGTCGAAGCGCTGGCTGATCGTGGTTGGCGCCTCAGGATCATTGAACAGCATGGCATCCTGCCACGCGGACTGCCCTGTGCTCGCGCCCAGTCCCTGCTGCAGCGTCGCCAGGAACTCCGCGTTGCTCGCCTCCGCGCCGCCGCCAGCGCCGAAGATCGAGCCGATGAATGCGGTTACGGCCACCACGTCATTGACGCCGAATGGAATGGCTGGCGCACCGCCGTGCATGGCGTAGTAGGCGTTCAGTCCGTCAGCGTAGGCCTGCGCCTCGGCGACGATCTGCCGACCCTCCTCACCATAGGTGGTTTTGATCAATTCGACCTGGTCCGTCACCAGTTGCTCGGTTGCCGCGCTCGGAATGAACGTTTGGCCACTGACCACGAGCGAGAAGGCATCGATGCCCGGCACGTCCGCTACCGCTGCGCGTGCCGGGCCGCGCCCGAGACCCACCAGCAGGTCGCGGTCGCGGGCCGTGACCCAGCCCGCGCCGAAGGCCATGTCCTCACGCGTCTTGCCGGTCACATGCGCGATGCCGAATTCGTCGTAGAGAATCGTCGTGCCTGGCCGGTTCGTGGGCTCCTCGACCGTCTGTCCAATCGGCTTGAAGTCTTCCGGCAGGAAAAGCTTCTCGATATCCGCGTCGGTCACGTTGACGCGCAGTGGTGTCAGGCCGTCGTACAGCGGCAGTTGGTCCAGCGAGTGTTCGTTGGTCGGCAGGCCGCCGTAGTTGCCAGGCGGCAGAATGTAGTACGCACGATCCTGCGTGATGACAAACGGGTTGTCCGAACCGTCGGAACAACCCGCGAGAGCGAACGGGATCAGGATTCCACAGACGGGCCAGAATTTGCGTGCAGGGCGGAAAGAGACGGACATTGCGGCGACCTCCAGTCAGATGAAAGTAGAGCGGCGTGCAGGATGGCGCTTTTTGTTGCATTAGTACCACCGGCCACAGTGTACTCCAATACCTGTGGCTCAAGTAAACTGTTGCCACACGCGTTCGCCACCATCCCGGGCTCAAGGCATGTCCCTGCAATACAAGATCAGCGCCCTGTTGCTCGCGGTATTTTTGATGTTTGGGGTACTGATCTACAGCGTGCAGCAGCTGCTCATCCTGCCCAGTTTCCTGGCGCTGGAAATCAACGATGCCGAAAAGGACATGCAGCGCGTGCTGCAGACTATCCAGCGTGAGACTGCCATGCTGGCGCAACAAACCAGTGACTGGTCCTCCTGGGATGACACCTATCGCTTCATGGCGGACAGCAATACTGAATTCCGCAACGCCAACCTGAACAAACAGGACATCTTCGACCTGCTGCGCATCGATCTGCTGTACTTCGTCAATGACGCAGGGAAGATAGTCTGGAGCGTGGTGTATGACCGCCAGACGGGCGAAGAGATCAGGCTGCCGGAACTGGGCGACACCGTCCTTCCGCTGGACCATCCCCTGATTGCGCTCAACAGCAATCAGAAACACAAGGGTTTGCTGTCGACCAGTCATGCGCCACTAATTGTCGCCGCCAAACCCTCGCTGGACAGTGACGGCAACGGGCCGGCACGTGGCGCACTGGTATTCGGTCGTTTCCTCGACAAGTCTGCGGTCGCGCGGATTGCCCGACAGGCGCGGGTGAATCTCGCGTTCATACCCGTGCAGAACAGCACACCCGACGCGGAGCACTCAGCCGTGATCCGTCAACTGGGAAGCACACGGGACACGGTGATCCGTGGAGATGAGCGTGAGAACCGGGTGTATCACATTCTGCCGGACATCTTCGGGAAGCCTGCGGTGTTGCTGCAGGTGACATCGCCCAAGCTGATCTCCGCACAGGGACGCGCCGCGAATCGCAACGCGCGCCTCGCACTGGCGGGCGCGGCGATGTTGATCCTGCTCGTACTGCTCATCGGCCTGCGGCGGGTCATACTGATACCCATCGCGCAATTGATCGCACACGCTGACGAGGTCGGGCGCCGCGACGATCTCTCGATCCGCCTCGATACCGAGCGCAAGGATGAGCTGGGCGATCTGGCGCGTGAATTCAACCACATGATCGAGCGTCTCGCCGAGGCGCGCAAAACCGTACTGGAGCAGTCGCGCCAGGCGGGGATCGCGGAGCTGGCGAGCGGCGTGCTGCACAATATCGGGAATGCGATCACACCGCTCAAGGTACGCGTCGCCAAACTCGAAAGTGCCCTGCGCGCGGCGCCGGCCGCCGAAATCGACATGGCGCTCGTTGAACTGGAGTACCCAAACATACCGGATGAACGACGCAGGGACCTGCGGACATTTCTCGATCTCGGTGTGCGCGAACTCTCCACGCTATTGAAGGCAACGGTCGAGCAGCTGGTCGGCGTGGCTCAACAGGTCGAGCATGTGCAGAAAATTCTCAGCGACCAG
Source organism: uncultured Halioglobus sp. (assembly GCA_964461965.1). Classification (GTDB taxonomy): domain Bacteria; phylum Pseudomonadota; class Gammaproteobacteria; order Pseudomonadales; family Halieaceae; genus Marimicrobium. Next base: position 24,264 of record CAYWWD010000032.1, read on the forward strand.
GAGAACATCAGTCGCGCTACCCGCGTACTGCAGCCGGTTGTGGTGGCGGAGCTGGTGAAAGAGTCGGTCGAACTGCTGGGTACCGAGATGCCTCGCTCATTGCGCATCGAGCTGGACGATAGCCTGCGCGCCGTGGACAGGGTGCTCGGCTCGCCCGTTGCCCTGCAGCAAATCGTGATCAACCTGCTTAAAAATGCCGCTGAATCCATCCGCACACACGCGGCGGCAGCTCAGGGTGGCCGCATCCGGTTGCAGGCAGCCGCCGAAGACCGCGAAGGCCGCGCCATGGTGCGCCTGTGCATCAGCGATAATGGCGCGGGTGTCACGCCGGAAAACCTGCCGCGTCTTTTCCAACGCGGTTTCAGCACCAAAGCGCGCCCCTCGGGACAGGGATTACACTGGTGCGCGATCACCGCCACCGCGCTCGGCGGAAAGATAACCATCGACAGTGCTGGCACAGGACAAGGCGCCACGGTCTCGTTGTGGCTGCCGCGGGCATAACACTACCACCTGACAATAACGCTGGCGTTTCACAGTGAGGGGACAACCATGAATGATGCCGTCAAACCACCCATTCGGATTCTCATCGCGGATGATGAGGAACCGGTACTGGATGCGTATCGGGCAGTGTTCAGCGATGCCAGACCCACGGCGAGCGCCTCCGCACTGAATGACCTGAAGGCAAAATTATTCCAGGGTTCGACTGCCGTACAACCCGCCGGCGATGGCGACCTGTTCGATGCACACTACTGCCGCGACGCGGAACAGGCGGTGCTGGCCGTGCGCCGCGCGGTGGCCGACGGCGCACCCTTTTCCGTTGCTTTCCTCGACATGCGCATGCCGCCGGGCGAAGACGGCGTCTGGGCCGCCACGCGCATACGCGAAAGCGACCCCGACGTCGATATCGTGATCGCCACCGCGTTCTCGGACACGGACCCGCGCCAGATCGCCGCGCAAGTGCCGCCAGAGGAAAAACTGTTCTACATCCAGAAACCCTTCCATCCGCACGAGGTGCGACAGATGGCCCTGGCACTCGGCCGCAGCAAATGGAGCATGGAGAACCGGTTCCGCCAGCTTGCGCATTACGACAGTCTCACCGGGCTGCCCAACCGCACCCTGTTCCTGGACCGCATGCACCAGACCATCGAATCGGCGCGTCGTCACAACCGCAAGGCGGGCGTACTGTTCATCGACCTCGATAATTTCAAGCGCATCAACGACAGCCTCGGCCACAGCTTCGGTGATGAAATCCTGAAAATCACGGCGGATCGGCTGCGCCACTGCGCGCGCTCCTGCGACTCGCTGACGGGACCCTGGCGGGAAGTATCGGCGGCGCGCCTCGGCGGCGATGAGTTCACCATACTGCTCTCCGAGATCGACGCGGCGGAAAACTGCACGATCGTCGCACAGCGCATCCTGCAGGCGTTCGTCGAGCCGATGCGCCTGCAGAACGATGAAGTCATCATGACGCCCAGTATCGGCATCGCCACCTTTCCCGATGACGGCGGCGACGTACAAACCCTGCTGAAGAACGCCGACCTCGCCATGTATTTCGCCAAACATACGGGGCCTAACTCCTTCCAGTACCACCAGGACAGCATGAATGCCACAACCCTGCAGCGCATCACGTTGGAGAAAAACCTGCGGCAGGCCATCGCGCGCGATGAGTTCACGCTGCACTACCAGCCGCAAACCGACATGCTCACCGGCGCCCTCAAGGGCGCCGAGGCGCTGCTGCGCTGGGACAACGAGGAACTCGGCAGCGTGCCACCGGCGGAATTCGTTCCGGTCGCCGAGCAATGCGGCCTGATTCTCGCCATCGGCGAGTGGGTGCTGCGCACCGCCTGCACGCAGGCGAAACTGTGGCGCGATCGCGGCGTGCCGTTGCCGCGCATCGGCGTCAACGTGTCGCCCAAGCAGTTCTACCAACAGAATTTTCCGCTGGTGGTAGAACGTGTGCTCGAGGAGACCGCGCTGGAACCGCAGGTGCTGGAAATCGAAATTACAGAAAGCCTGCTCATGGAGAATACCGACCGCGCCATCGCCACCATGCACGGCCTGCGGCGCCTGGGTGTACAGATCGCGCTCGACGATTTCGGCACCGGCTACTCCAGCCTCAGCCGCCTCAAGGAATTTCCCATCGACTGCCTGAAGATCGACCACTCCTTCGTGCGCGACATCAGCACCGACGCGAACGACCAGGCGATTGCCTCGGCAGTGCTGGCGATGGCCGGCAGCCTGAACATGCGCGTGGTGGCCGAAGGCGTGGAAACCTCCGAGCAGTTCGACTTCCTGAAACTGAAACAGTGCAATGAGATGCAGGGCTACCTGATCTGCCGCCCGCTGCCGGCGGAAAAACTGGAGGAGTTTCTGCTGCAGCTACCGCCGCCAGCGGCACGGTGAACATGGCTATCGCCGTCCGCGAGGCGGCTTTGCCGCACACGCAGCATCCGCGGAGTCTCCCATCCCGCTGCATTGGTCTTCACCCCGGGGAATGCTAAGGTTGCCGCTGGCTTCGTCGAGCGGACAACCTCATGCGTGTCGCCACCGTCTTCGTCCTACTTTTCCCGCTGCTGACGGCCTGCAATGACGGCAGCCACGAAGCCAGCATCGATCCGGCGTTCGCCTTCCTCACCTATTCCTCCACACCGCAACCGCGCGGCGGCGCGTGCGACGGCAGCGTGGATGTGGACGCACCGCTGATCGTCAATGGCTTCGGTTTCAATGCCGCCAATACACGCAATCAGCCTTCTTTGATCGACTCCGGCAATGTCGACCAGTTGAACGTGAACTTCCTCTATACGCAAGCCGGGGTCAGGGAGAAGCGCGGCGCGCCGGCCGTAACCGCGCAGACCATCTTCATGACCACCGGCCGGCAGTTACTCGCTCTCGACCGGCGGTCGGGTTGCCAGTACTGGGCGTTTACCGTGCCCGCGGGCGGCGCGGATTTTCGCTCGGGCTCCATCCTGTTCGTGCCCGCAACTCAAACGGTGTCGGCGGTGGTGTATGCCGCCGACTTCAACGGCAACGTCTACGCCGTGCACGCCGGAACCGGCGCGCTGCTGTGGCAGAAATTTGTCGGCACCATCCCCTTCCTGCACTTTGTAACGGGCGGCATGCAGCACCATGCGGGCAAGCTGTTTGTGCCGGTCTCGAGCAAGGAGGTGCTTGCCACCGTGATTCTCCCGGGCGCCTGTTGCAGGAGCCACGGCATGCTGGCGGCACTGGATGCCGGCACCGGTGATGTCGTGTGGCGCTATCACACCACCGGCGATGCACTTGAAACGGTGCTGCCCGGCGCGCGCATTGGCCCCAACGGCGCGCCGGTGTGGGCGACACCGACGCTGGACATCCGCCGCAACGCGCTCTACATCGGTACCGGTCAGAACTACACGGAACCGGCGACCGGCACCTCGGACGCCATCATCTCACTGGATATGGACACGGGCGCGGTGAAGTGGGTGTTCCAGGCGCGCACCGCCGACACCTGGAACGGGAATTGTGAAATTGCGAACTCCCCACGCTGCTCCACTCCTGCGGGCCACGATTTTGATTTTGGCGCCGCCCCCATACTCCTTGCGGATGGCAACACCCTGATTGCCGGCGACAAGGGGGGCGTGGTGTATTCGCTACAGGCGGCGACCGGTGCATTGAACTGGTCCAACAAAGTGAGCCTGGGTTCGACCCTCGGCGGGATTCACTGGGGCATGGCAGTGGACCGACAGCGCGTGTACGTTGCCGCCACCGACTTCAGCATCGACAAGGCCACCGGTGGCGCGGCGGAACTGATACCGGGTGCGCGTCCGGGCATCTACGCGCTCGATCTCGCGACCGGCGCCATCGCCTGGGAGATCCACCCCGTGCACAGCTTCAGGGGCGTAACCACGCCGTCGCTGTACTCGGCGGCGCTGTCAGTTAGCAACGACCTGCTGTTCGCGGGCTCACTCGACGGAATCGTCCGCGCCTTCGATACAGCGGACGGCAGCGAACGCTGGTCGCTGGACACCGCAATCGCCTTCTCCGATATCAACGGCGTCGCCGGCAATGGCGGCACTATCGATTCCGTGGGTGTGGTAGTGGCGGGCGACGGCCTGCTGGTCAATTCGGGCTACGCAACCTTCCAGGGCATCGACGGCCGCTACCAGGCCGGGCCGGGTAACGCCCTGTTCGTGCTCACCCTGCCGCCGTAGTCCCCGCTTGCGCCTGCAACCGCTGCGCAAACCACCGCCCGGGGGCTGTGCATAATCCCGCTAAAACCCTGTTCAGCGGGCGTTGCGAATCGGTTACAATGCGCGCGGCCGCCCAGGCGCCCCCTCGGTCTGCATTGTAGACACCGGGTTGGGCGCACCTCGTCCCGCCTCCCACGGACCTTGGGTCGACGGCACGGCAGGCCGCGTTAAAGCGATCCCGGATTCACCATCTTATTGAATTTTATAGATTTTCCGGTTAACGACACACCCCGGCTCCGTCCCGGACAGCCTCCGCGCACGCGGGACTGCCCACTTGGAGCGTACCGCGCCATTGACGGCGCCCCTGATGCGGGAAACAGACTCACACGACAATCACACAGGACCTCATCCATGCTGACAGCCAGTAAACTCGAAAAAATCATTGAACTCGAAGAGAACCTCCGCGCGGAATACCAGGTGAAGCTTGACGCCGTGGCTGCGGAGCTCACACGCAGCCAGCAGGAATGCGCCCAGCTTCAGACCACCCTCGACACACAGCGCGCGGCCATCACCGAACTGTCCGGCAAAGCCGCTGCCAACCAGAAAATCGAGCAGCAGAACCGCGAACTCCACAACCGCTGCGAAAATATGAAAGAAGAAGTGGCGACCATGAAGCAGCGCGTGAAAACGCTGCAGAAGGAACTCTCCGAGGAGCGAGAGCAGGTCAAATCGCTGACACAGTACGATCCGGCCCGCATGAAAAAGAACCTGGACGCCAGCAAGAAAAAGCTCGCGGAAAAGACCAGCGCCAATGAGCTGTTGCAAAAATCGCTGAACAAGACCAAGGCTGAAAACGCCGAACTGCAACGCAAGGTTCAGGAACTGGAGAGCAAGCTGGCTGAACTCACGCCCGCCGCTGAGGCAGACGCCACCGTGGAAGACGCAGCGGCATAATCCGGGCGCACTTGCGACCGGCTTCGCTGGCGGACGGCGCGGGCTCACCGTCACCGGCGGGGCAGGTCGCCCGTCACACCCGCCAATGGGACCTCTATCATGCTGGACAACATTGGCTTCGTGGCTGCGGTTCTAACCACCTTCTCCTTTCTACCCCAGGCTCTGCTAACCCTGCGCACCCGCAGGACCGACGAAATATCCCTCACCATGTACCTGATGCTCAACCTCGGCATCGTGTGCTGGCTGGTCTATGGCCTGGTGCGCGATGACCTGGCAATCATTCTCGCCAACAGCGTCACACTGTTGTTCTCACTCCCTATCCTGCTGGTGAAAAGCAGCAATAAACTGGCGGGCCGGGAATAGACCAGCGGGCTGCCAATATTCACGATCACCCCACGGCGCCAACTGCCCTATACTCTGTGAAATCAAAAATCCGCCGATGACGACACGTCTTCGAAAACACGGACACGACAAGGGGCACAATGGAACACACTACTCGCGGGCTGCTCAACGAGGCCTCGCCCGAGGAGCTACTCTCCTGTATCCAGCTGCTCGCCATCAGCGTGGTCCAGCACCGCGCGAAGTGCGGATTCGTCACGTTGCGCACTTCCACGGAGGAACTGCATGCAGGCGCACTGGCACCCGGGAACACCGGGTTGTTCGTGCAGAGCAGGCAGGTGCTGGAAGAGGCCCTGGAAATCGTGCGCACACTGGCCGCGCAATCCACACCCAAACCGGAAGCTCCCGCAGCGCCCACCAGCGCGCCAACCGACCATAGAACGCAGTTCCGCATCAAGATTTCCGTGCCGATCAAAATCCTGTGGCCACAGGACACCCGGCCGGTCAACGCCCGGCTGGAAGATATCTCCTGGGGTGGTGCGTCACTGCACGTCGATGAAGACAGGACAGACCTGGGGGACACGGTGCAGATCATTCTGCCCCGGCAACAGGGCGGTTCGATCTCCGTAGAGGCAAAAATCCTGCGCGCCTGGCCGCACCCCGAGGGCGCCGGACATCGGATTGCAACGCGTTTTTCGAAACTCAGCACACGGGATGAAGCAAAACTTGAAGAGATTCTCGAGCACCTAGCCCGCTCGGCGGACACCGACGGCCAGCGCGGTCACGCGCGCCTGACCCAGCGGCTCGACATTCAGTTCGACGGCGAACAGGAACTGCTCTCGACACTGGATGACATCTCCACCGGCGGACTGGGCATCACCGTACCCGATCCCGTACAGATCGGGCAATCGTTGCAGATCGTGATCAGCACGCTTGATGAAAGTTGCTTCCTGAAACTGCGCGCCCGCGTGGTGCGCCAGGAAAAACTGCGCCTGCGCGCTGTTGACGTGTACCGGGTGGGCTTGAAATTTGAACACCCCACCGAAGAGCTGAAGCGACGCACCGGCGAGCTGATCGCCAGGATAGCAGCGACCAGGGCGCGATAGCTGCGCTCATACCGGCGTGCGATCTTTCCGCGCCGCCTGATGGCGCTCGGTGCAATCGCGCGCGATTGCCAGGCTACCCACTACAGCGCCGAGCGCATCCCGCACCAGCGAAAAACTGAGATCAACGTACAACGTACTGCCATTTTTGTGCATGGAACGTGTCGTCAGGATCTGCCCCTGCGCCTTGAGCGTGCCGGTTTCGATGGCCTTGTTAAACCCTTTCCAGTGTGCCGCCCGAAAACGCTCCGGGATGATGACGTCGAGATTTGCGCCGAGGATATCGGCCGCAGCGTGACCGAATACGCGTTCTGCGCTTTTGTTCCAGAGGCGAATTCTGCCGTCGCGGTCGGCAAAAATGAGCGCATCCGGCGCCTGGTCAACGATGGCCTGGCAGAGCTCGGCGCCGACCTGGCCAGGTTGGTTGTCCGAGTGCATGAATCATCTCCTCTTCGTGCTTTCATTGGAGCCTGGCGCGGCCTCGGGCAACTCCGCAATCGCGAATGCTCCCTGTAGCAGGCCCAGTTCCACACTATGCAGATGCGCCAGTTCATCGAGGCAGCGCGCGCCCTTAGGCGTCAATCGCACCTCCACCACGCGCTTGTCGCGCTTGCTCGCCCGGCGCTTCACCAGACCACCGGTCTCGCAGCGCGTGATCAATGAAACCACGCCGTGCTGCTTTGCCTGCAGGCGCTCGGCCAACTCGCCCACTGTCGCCCAGTCCCGGCCGGGAAAGCCTTTGATCTGCAACAGCAACAGGTATTGCAGCATGGTGATTCCACGCGCATGCGTCACTTCTTCACTGAATCGCAGGAACCGGCGAAGCTGGTACCGGAAATGCGCCAGTTTCTCCAGATCGCGCTTCTCCATCGTCGCCACGCGCTGTTTGTGCGGAGTTTTTGCCATTGGCTATTTATATCATACTGTGATATATATTTTCCATCGGCCAAGATTGTAAATTCGCGTTCGCACCATGATCGCCACCGCTCTCACTGACATGTTTGACCTGCGCTTCCCCATCGTGCTCGCGCCCATGGGTGGCGTTGCGGGCGGAGAGCTCGCGGCGGCTGTATCCAATGCCGGCGGCCTCGGCATGGTCGGCGGTGGTTATGGCGACCCTGCCTGGCTGGCGGAGGAGTTATCCCGGGTGCGCGAAGCCACCACCCAAGCGTGGGGCGCAGGGCTGATCACCTGGTCGATGAACGCTGCAACGCTCGATCTCGTGCTCAGTTTCAACCCTGCCGCAATGATGCTGTCATTCGGCGACCCGCGTCCCTTCGCGCCCGCTATTCGCGCCGCAGGGTGCCGGTTGATCTGCCAGGTACAGGATGTGCAACAGGGCCTGCTTGCCATCCAGGCAGGAGCCGACCTCATTGTCGCCGAAGGCAGCGAAGCCGGTGGACACAGCGGCGAACGCGCGACTCTGTCCCTGGTGCCTGCCGTCGTCGATGCAGTAGCGCCGGTGCCGGTGCTTGCCGCTGGCGGCATCGCCGACGGTCGTGGACTGGCAGCGGCGTTGATGCTGGGTGCGCATGGCGCACTGCTGGGCACACGTTTCTGCGCCACACCGGAAGCATTGCTCACGGAACAGGCCAAACAGAGGCTGGTGACGGCGTCGGGCAGCGACACGCTGCGCACGCATGTATTCGATATCGTCCGTGGCTTTGACTGGCCGACAGGACATGCTGGCCGCGCTCTGCGCAATCGCTTCACGCAGCGCTGGCACGGGCGTGAAAAAGATCTCGCCGCCCAGGTTGAAACTGAACGTGCGGCGTACCAGCTCGCCACACGGAACGGCGATTACGAAACGGCGCTGGTCTGGGCCGGTGAAGCTGTCGATCTGGTCGGAAACGTCGAAAGCGCTGCCAGCCTGGTCGAACGCATCGGCCGTGAGGCCGAAGCACAGCTGCATCTGGCCGGCCAGCTGCTGCAATAGCTCAACAATCCTGGAGAAGCCCATGCAAGCAACATCCAATGCACCCCGATTCACACTTGGCGCACTGCCCTATGCCCACGACGCCCTGGCGCCGCTGATCTCACAAGAAACCCTGGAATACCACTACGGCAAGCACCATCGCGCCTATGTGGATAAACTGAATGAACTCATCAGCGGCTCCCAATTCGAGGCGGCGGCGCTCCCGGACATCATCAGGTCAGCCACCGGGGCGATCTTCAACAACGCCGCGCAGATCTGGAACCACGATTTCTACTGGCACTGCCTCACGCCCAAACGCGACGGCGCACCCACCGGGGAACTCGCCGCCGCAATTAGTACGAGTTTCGGCTCTTTCGACACCTTTGCCACCCAGTTCAAGCAGACCGCCTTATCCAAGTTCGGCTCGGGGTGGACATGGCTGGTCCGGGAGCAGGCTGGCGCGCTGAGTATCCGCAACAGCAACGATGCCGACAATCCTTTGCTGTGGGACCAGACACCGCTGCTCGTCTGCGACGTATGGGAACATGCGTACTACATTGACTACCGGAATGCGCGCGCCAAGTACGTCGAATCATTCTGGTCACTGGTCAACTGGGAGTTCGTGGCGCGCAATTTTCGCGACGCGCGAGTGTGGGAACCGGCTTCAGCGTGAATCGAACGCTGGCGTGAGTTGACTGCTGGCCCGTGTTATCGTCACCGGACAGGGCGCAAGCAGTGCGCCGACCGGAACGTCAATGTCGGGACCATCAGGAGCCACCACGGAACGCGGCGCGGGGATTTTCGCGCCACTCGCTCACGCCACCTTCCGCGGGATATGGATTAGCAGCACGGTATCCAACACCGGCAGCCTGATCCAGAGCGTGGCGGCGGCCTGGGTGATGGCGGAGATCTCCACCGCCGATGATGTCGCCCTGGTGCAAACCGCCAGCTTCCTGCCCATGGCGCTGCTCGCGCTGCCGGCGGGCGCTATCGCGGACATATACGACCGGCGCCGGGTGCAGATCACCTTCCTGACGCTGTCACTGCTGTCGGCCCTCGCACTGGCCATCGTTTCAAAGCTCGGACTGATCACACCCTGGTTGTTGCTGGCCCTGTGTTTCCTGGTCGGCAGCGGCGGCGCCTTGTCTGCGCCCGCTCGCGGTGCGTCCGTGGGAGAGCAGGTGCCGAAGGAACTGCTGCCGCAGGCCGTGGGACTCAACAACATCAGCTACAATTTGGCGCGCAGCCTGGGCCCGGCGATCGGCGGCGTGATCGTCGCGATGTTCGGGGCCACCCTGGCGTTTGTCATCAATGCCGCCAGCTACCTGCCCATGCTCGAATCGCTGCGGCGCTGGCGCCGCGAGGCCGATGTCTCGCGCCTGCCACCGGAGGGTCTTTTCCGCTCCATCAGCTCTGGGCTGCGCTATATCGTCAACATGCAGCCGGTACGCCGCGCATTGCTGCGGGTATTCATTATCTGCTTCCTCGGTGCAGCCCTGCAGTCTTTGCTGCCACTCATCGCCCGCGACCTGCTCGGCGGCAACGCCAAGACCTTCGGCCTGCTGCTGGGCAGCTTCGGGGTTGGCGCGGTCTGCGGCATCTTTGTACTGCAGCCGGTGCGCGAAGCCATCGGCAACGAGAAAACCCTGTGGCTGTGCTGCCTGGCCATGGCGGTGAGCCTGGCCGTGCTGTCAGTGAGCGGCAGCCTGTACCTGAACCTGGTGGTGCTGTGGGTCGCCGGCCTGGCGTGGATGCTGACCACCACGACAGTCAGCATCACCGTGCAGTTGTTCGTGCCGCGCTGGGTGATGGGGCGCGCCATTGCGACCACCACCGCGGCGACGTCTCTCGGTGTCGCCTCGGGTTCCTGGGTTTGGGGCCTGCTGGCCCATGATTTCGGCTTGCCACTGGCCTACCAGGTCGCGGCGGCAGGGCTTGCCGCGTCGCTGCTATTGACGTTTGTACTGCCCGTGGCTGACCGCACGGCCTCCACTGAGCTCGACGAACGCGAGATCGCCGACCCCGATATCCAGCTCGGTATCAGCGGCCGCAGCGGCCCGGTAAGCATTGAAATCCAGTATCGAATCGATGCGAAAAAGGCGCGCGATTTTTACCACCTGATGCGCGAGGTGCGTACCACACGCGTGCGCAACGGCAGTTACCACTGGTCGCTGTCGCGCAACATCGCGGATCCGGAAATCTGGTCCGAGCGCTTCACCTGCCCCACCTGGGACGACTACCTGCGACTGCGCAACCGCCGCACCCTGGAAGACACTGCGCTGCACCAGCGTGCGCGGGCCATGCATATCGGCATCGAGCCGATCAGGATTACGCGCTGGCTGGACCGGCCATTCGGTTCCGTGCGGCGCAGCGACGAAGTGCCGGACCGCGGCGATGACGCGCTGCTCATCGAGCATTGATTCATCAGGGGGCCTCCCGGTGAGTGCTTAAACGCGCAGGAGCGGCCAGCGCGATGCCCCGGGAAACAATTTTCGCGTCGACTTCAGGCTGGCCCAGCTCACCAGTGCAAACTTGGTTCCGCGCGTGACGCGTTGCGCCTGGTGCAGGAAGATATTGTGCGATGGAAACAGCACCAGGTCACCTGCAGCGGGGCGCAAGCTGTAATTGAGGCGATTGAAGGTGAGTTCGCCGCCCTCATAGTCATCGTTGAGGTAGACGAGCACGCTGATGTCGCGATCGGCCACGCGAAAAAACAATCCCTTCTCCGGATCGTAGATCTCGCTGTCGGCGTGCTGGCCGTATTTGCCACCAACGTTGTAGCGCAGCACGTACGGGGTCTCATAGAAATCCGGCGCCCCGATCATGCGGCCTGCAACCTCCACCAGGGCGCGGCGGATTATTTCATTGAGAAATCCCTGGTGTTTGTACATCTCCACCTGCTGGGTGACCCGGCCACTGTCGCGCTTCTCGACAAATTTCTCCGCGGTAGATTTCTCTTCGTCGCGCACCATCAGCCAGTTGGCTTTCTGTTTGAGCGCGAAGCGTACCAGCCGTCGGCAATCGGCAAGCGGCAGAAAACCCGGCACGACAGTCACGCCTTTCGGTGGCGCACGCCCGGGCTGCTGCGACGCGCAGCACTCGCCGAATGACAGCTTGCTGCCGCAGTAACACGGCTGCGCAGAGTCGAAATGCCAGGGTTTTACGTAGTGCTTCTGAGTCATGCGAACGGCGGCCGAAGGCGTCTTCGGGTTCCCCAAAAATATATCAGGTATCCCGGAAACCACCAACGGACTGTCTTGTCATACCGGACAGGCATCGCGCGCAGGTTCGGGTGATTATCCGGACAGTCATGCTACGCTCTCAAGCGCGATGATTGTGAACATCACAGGAGGGGACATCATGCGCACACACCTGATCACCGGAACATCCCGAAGAGCCAACAGAACCGCTGCCCGCGCCCTGGCAATATTCGCGGTGGCGGCAGTTGCCGGCGGCTGCGCCATGAATGAAACACAGCAGCGCACCGCAACAGGTGCGGGGGTCGGCGCCCTTGGCGGCGCTCTTATCGGCGGAAACCGCCAGGGTGCAGCCATTGGCGCCGCCGTGGGCGCTGCGGGCGGCTTCCTGTATGACCAGTCGCAGCAACGGCAGAGTGCGCAGGCGGAGAATGCGCGCCTGCGGCAGGAGAACGAAGCCCTGAGACGGGCCAACCAGTAATGGCATTCGACCCGCAATTCCACCATTACCATCGATCAACGGCGACACAGGAGCAACAGCAATGATACGTCGGACACGAACTGGCATCTTGGGCATGGCACTTTGGAGCGCAGCGCTGCTTGCGCCGGGAAGCCTGCAGGCGGACAGCAACACATTCACGGTAGCGGATCTCAAACTGCAGTCAGCAAGCGAACTGGTGGACGTTTGTACGGTGGATTCCTCGAACCCCGACTACGTTGCCGCAATGGCGTTCTGCTACGGCTTTTTTGAGGGCGCCATCCGCTACTCAGAAGCAGTCGCAGGTCCGGACCCCCGCAGCAATCTCGTCTGCCCTCCCGCGGGCGCTACCCGAGTGCAGGCGGTCAAGGCCTTTGTCGACTATGCGAAAGCCAATCCCCAGTATGCGAACGAGCAGCCCGTCGATACGATTTACCGCGCGCTGATGCCGCACTGGCCCTGTCCCACGGCGCCGTAATGCCGCACGGCTGACGGACTACCCGGCGGATACACGCGCCGGATCGGCGTATGCAGCCGGTTCGGCGCGCACCCCGATGCCGGCTGCGTTCAGTCGCTGAACGCAGCGCAGCACTTCCCTCTGGTAGGCCTTCCCCCGCTCATTCACCAGGTCCAGCACATTCAGGGACGTGGGGACGTAGCCAAACCCGATCCGCTGCGCCGGATGCCACTGGAACAGTGAGCCACCCAGCCCCATCCAGCCGTAGAAGCCCTCGCGACCGGCGTTGAGACCGCGCTCCAGGTGACTGCTGCCTGCCGACGGCGCCGAGAAGAGCGCAACCCCACCCTGTGTGAATGTGGTCGCGAATCCCATATCGGCTTTCACCGGCGCCGCATGCATCGCCTCCCAGCCCGCGCTCTGGATGTAGGTTCTTCCGCCCCACGCGCCTCCTGCGGCCATCATGGCGGCGATCTTCGCGAGTGCCCGCGCAGAGCAGTTGGCATTCGCCGACGGCGTTTCACCCATGGCGACGGCCGACTCGTTGAAAAACACGATCTGCTTCATGCCGACAAACGGCGGCGGCGCGCCGAGCGTGGAGGAGTTGCGGATCATCGGGATCAGACGGAGGATTTTTGCGAGGAGCTGGAAGATATTCAGCTCCATCCGGCGCTTCAGGAATTTCGGTTTCAGGCTCTCCAGTAACTGGAACCCGAAGCCGAGCGGCTTCACCTTTTTCACGCGCGGCAGGTCTTCAGGCCGCAGGCCGATATTGGCGTCCACACCCAGCGGACCGCTGATATCCTCGCGCAGGAACTCGCCGATGGTCCGTCCGGCGGGATCGACCCGGCGGAACAGCTCGTTGACAATCCAACCCCGTGTTATCGCGTGATACTCCCGCCTGTATCCCTCGCCCTTGCGGTAGGTCTGCACATGGCCCTCGATCACTCTCCCGACCTTGTTCAGCTTGATGTTCTGCGTGAGCAGATCCTCGGGAGGAATACTCGTGTCAAGCACCGGCAGTCCCGCCTCGTGGCGCATCAGATCGGCAACCGTCAGCTCTCCCTTGCCGTTCGCGGCAAACTCGGGCCAGTACTGCGCCACTTTTGCGCCATAGTCGATCAGCCCCTGGCCTGCAAGCGCAGCGATGGCGATCGCTTCGAGGCTTTTACCGCTGCTGAACACGTTGACGAGGGAATCCGCTGAGAATCCGTCATCGCCCGTGGCTGACGCCCACAGGTCGACCACCTTCTCTTCACCGTGATACACGCACAGCTGTGTGTCCCGCTCTGCCAGCGTCCGCATGTTGTGTTCATAGAGTTGGCGGACAGATTCAAAACCGGGTGCTACCGTACCCTCAATCCGCAACTGACCCTGCATGTCGTGTCCCATCACCTGCCCCCTGCTGACAATTTGGCAGAGTATAGCCGCGACCGGCGCGAGTAGCGCGTTACTTGAGTCGGCCGATAACGGGAATGCGATAGTTTGGCAGGCCGGTGTCTGTGCCGTAGGTGATCTGCACAGCGCCCTCGATGCCGTGAACCCGGCCATCGACCACAGTTACCATGAGAAGCAGGCTCACGATGCCGTAGTCTGAATACGCGATGCCGCCATTGGCGTATTCGACTTGGACCGGGACATCGACAGCGGTCTGTCCGGAATACTCAGCACCCCAGGTGGGATGGCATACTGTTTTGGGGTCTTCATCCACGCAGCCGATCGGGTCAGCCACCCAGACCAGCTGTTCGACACGCATCTCGGGCACGGACACCTCGACGGTGTCAGCGCCGATCACCGCGCGCAGCGTGAAGGGAGCGACCCGCACAGCACCGTCTGTCAGCCGCAGACCGTCCTGGTCGTACAATCGCGCCCGCGCCCTGGGCGCGAAGGCGTCATGCCGCGACAGGGGGGCGAACCGGATTGTCACCGGGCCCTCCAGCGAGCGGGCCTGCGCCAGCGGGCTCGCGGCCATGCCCGCTGCGACCAGCGCCACAATGCTCACATATATCTTCCATCCGGCTGCGCGCATCGGCCTATCCTCCCTGCAGGTCTACTATCTCCCGCAATGAGTATGTCGTTGCTGTTGTGCCGAAGGAATGCGGGGGGTTGACCCGGCTGGGTACGGGAAAGCAGCCGCCTGTCGCGGCGATTCAGGGCGCTTCCTGCGCCGTGAGAACCTGCAATCGCCGCCGGCGCTCGTCGCGCCAGAGCAGGGAAAAAGCCAGCGTCGCAGCGATGCACACGGCAAGAATGAGCAGCGTAGCGAGCGCGTTGATTTCCGGACTCAAGCCCATGCGCACGGAGGAGAACACGATCATCGGCAGCGTGGTCGCCGCAGGCCCGGCCACGAAGCTGGCAATCACCAGGTCGTCCAGGGAAAGCGTGAAGGCCAGCAGCCAGCCCGAGAAGAGTGCCGGGGAAATAATGGGCAGCGTGACCTGCATGAACGTCGCCAGCCGGCTGGCGCCGAGGTCCAGGGCCGCTTCTTCAAGCGACCTGTCGAGTTCCCGCAGGCGGGCGCTGACGACAACCGTCACGAATGCCATGCAGAACGTCACATGGGCGATCCAGAGGGTGAGAAAACCACGCTCCGCCGGCCAGCCGAAACTGGTGCTCGTGCCTACAAACAGCAGCAGCAGCGAGAGGCCGGTGATCACCTCCGGCATTACCAGCGGTGCGGTCACCATGCCGGCGAACAGGGTTTTTGTGCGAAAATTGCGCATCCTTGCCAGCACTAGCGCGGCGCAGGTGCCCAGTACGATGGCGGCACTCGCGGTCGCGAACGCC
>CAYWWD010000033.1:0-38121 GCA_964461965.1 uncultured Halioglobus sp.
TCCCACTCGCGCCACGGGGCGATCACCTTGATGCCCGGCTTCAGCGCATAGGCGCCGAGCTCGAAGCGCACCTGGTCGTTGCCCTTGCCGGTCGCACCGTGCGAGATTGCATCGGCGCCCGTTTCGTTGGCGATCTCGATCAGGCGTTTGGCAATGAGGGGCCGCGCGATTGACGTGCCGAGCAGGTACTCGCCCTCGTAGATCGTATTGGCGCGAAACATGGGGAACACGAAATCGCGGACAAATTCCTCGCGCAAGTCGTCGATGTAGATTTCCTTCACGCCCATGGCTTGGGCTTTTGCACGCGCCGGTTCGAGCTCCTCGCCCTGGCCGATGTCAGCGGTGAATGTCACCACTTCGCAGCCGTAATTATCCTGCAGCCAGCGCAGGATCACCGACGTATCCAGCCCACCTGAATACGCCAGTACCACTTTCTTCACATCCGACATGCCATGTTCTCCGCGACCGCACTCAAAAAGGCGGACATTCTACCGCCGGCATCGCGCGCTGCCCAGCCTGATGACGAGGCCAATGCCCTTTTGTGCTAGCATTCGCGTCACTCTTTCCAGTGGCAATACTCCGCGTGATCGAACTGACCCTGACCCGCCCCGACGACTGGCACGTACACCTGCGCGACGGCGACGCCCTGCAACACACCTGCGCCGACATGGCCCGCTATTTCGGCCGGGTAATCGTGATGCCCAACCTGACGCCACCGTCGGCAACGGTCGCGCAGGCACTCGCCTACCGCGAGCGCATCCTGCAGGCGATGCGCGACCTGCCGCGCCGCTTCGAACCGCTGATGACGCTCTATCTGACGGACCAGACGAACGCTGCGGAAATCCGCCTGGCAGCGCAGACGGACGCGGTACACGCCGTGAAGCTCTATCCGGCGGGCGCCACTACCAATTCGGCCGCCGGCGTGACGGCGCTGGATCGCCTGTACCCCACACTGGCGGCGATGGAATCCGCGCAGCTGCCACTGCTGATCCACGGCGAAGTGACTGACGCCGGGATCGACATCTTTGACCGCGAGAAGATATTCATCGAGCGGCACCTGGCGCCGATCACCCGGCGTTTCCCCGCCCTGCGCATCGTGCTGGAACACATCACCACCCGTGAGGCAGTGGAGTTCGTCAGCGCCGCGTCCGCCAACGTGGCGGCGACCATCACGCCCCATCACCTGCTCTACAATCGCAACGACATGCTGGTAGGCGGCATCCGCCCTCACTACTACTGCCTGCCCGTGCTCAAGCGCAACACGCACCAGCAGGCACTGCAGGCAGCCGCCACCTCCGGCAACCCGAAGTTTTTCCTCGGGACGGATTCCGCGCCGCACAGCACCGCCAGCAAGGAACACAGTTGTGGCTGCGCTGGTGTGTATTCCGCCCACGCAGCGCTCGAATTGTACGCGGAAGTTTTCGAGCAACTGGATGCGCTCGACAAGCTGGAGTCTTTCGCGTCGCACTTCGGTGCGGACTTCTACCGCCTGCCGCGCAACCACGACAGGATCACCTTGCGCAGGCAGGCGTGGCAGGTGCCGGCCCAGCTGCCGCTGGGCGCCAGTACAATGACGCCGCTGCGCGCCGCACAAACAGTGGCGTGGCAGGTTCTCAGCGAAGGGGCAACCGCTTGAAGCACTCACCCGAACATGCCATGAGCGAGCGGTTTCGCGGCTTCTTGCCGGTAGTCATCGACGTGGAAACAGGCGGCTTCGTCGCCGCTACAGACGCCATACTGGAAGTCGCTGCAACGACCGTGCGCATGGATGAGGGCGGACTATTGCAGGTGCACCGCACCTATAATTTCCATGTACAGCCCTTTCCCGGATCGAATATCGAAGCTTCGTCCCTGGAATTTACCGGCATCGATCCCTACCACCCGTTCCGCGAGGCGGTGGCGGAACAGGCGGCGCTGGAAGAGCTGTTCAGCATCGTGCGCAAGGAAATCCGCGACCAGCAGTGCACGCGTGCGATTCTGGTGGGGCACAATGCGCATTTCGATGCAGGCTTCATCAATGCGGCGGTCGCGCGCTGCGAGATCAAGCGCAACCCCTTCCACCCCTTTTCCCACTTCGACACCGCCACACTCTCCGGCCTGGCTTATGGGCAGACGGTGCTGGCCAAGGCGTGCGCGGAAGCCGGCATCGCCTTCGACAACAGCGAGGCGCACAGTGCCGCGTACGATGCCGAGCGCACCGCGGAGCTGTTCTGCGAAATCGTCAATCGCTGGAAGGAATCCGGCGGCTGGCTGCCGGACTTCAGCTAGGGCCGGCGGGAGGGAGCAACCCTCAGCCGTCGCCGCCGAGTTGCCTGAGCAGCGCGTGCAGTTGGGCCAACAGCGCGTCCAGGCTTTCGAGACAGAGCAGGGTGTGTTTTACCGACTCGGGCACTGGCAGCAACTGCAGGAGCGTGTACGCCACCTGCCAGCCGTCGTTGTAATCCACCCGGAATTTCATGCTCGCCATCTGCGGATGCGCCTCCAGCGTACGCAGCACGTCCCGCAGCTGCACACTGTCATCGGGCAGTGGCGCGGCGTCCAGCGCCGGCAGCAGTTCCACGTCACCCACTATCAGGCCGTTGCCCTGTGTGCGCGAGCCATGCAGCCGGAACCGCCCGGCACCCTCGATCGTAATGCCGAGCAGGCCGTTCGGTAGCTGGTCCCAGTCCACGATACGCGCACAGGTACCGCATTCACCCAGCTCCGGCGCGGCGCGCCCGGCTTGCGCGACTTCCGCGCCGCGACGAATCCACACGACGCCGAAGGGCGCGCCGGATTTCATGCAATCGCGCACCAGGTCGAGGTAGCGCTGCTCGAAGATCTTCAGCGGCATGCGGCCGTAGGGCAGCAGTACACCGGACAGGGGAAAGAGCGGTAATGTGCTCACGCCACACCTGCGCTCGCAATCACACCGGGCGCGCTTTGCACTTCCAGTTGCGCGAGGCGCAGCAGGGCCTGCTCGCGTGTATCGCCGCAGAACTCTCGCTCCGCGGCAAAGGCGTCACACAACGCAGGGCGCCGCGGATCGTGAAACAGGGCGCAGTGCATGTCAGCGTCCAGATGCACACACGGGATGCCGGCCGGTTTGCCACCGGGCATGCCATAAAAAGGCTGGCGAATGGAAATGGCGACGCAACACGCGCCGCATCCCGGCCGGCACTGCATCAGCCGTAACTCCACGTAGCCGGTGCGCGACAGGCTGCGGCTTTCATGGCGCGGGACTTTCCCTGAGCCGTGCGAGCAGTTTCTGGTGAATGCCGCCGAAGCCGCCGTTGCTCATGATGACGACCTGATCACCCGCCTTCGCCTCGCGCACGACCTGCGCCACCAGGTCATCCACATCGCTCACTACCATCGCGGGCACGGCACTTTCGGCCACCACAGACTCGAGCGACCAGTCCATGCCTGAAGGCTGGAACCAGTACACACGATCCGCCGCCGCCGTGGCAGCCGCAAGTTGCTCGCGATGCTCGCCCATGCGCATGGTGTTGGAGCGCGGCTCCACCAGTGCAATCAGCTGACCGCCCGCAGTGCGTGCACGCAGGCCCTGCAGCGTGGTTGCGATGGCAGTGGGGTGGTGCGCGAAGTCATCGTAGACGGACACGTCGCGCGGGCTGCCCAGGAGTTCGAGGCGGCGCTTCACGCCCTGAAACTCCGCTAACGCCTGCGCCGCCACGTCCGGCGCGACACCGACATGCCGCGCGGCCGCCATCGCCGCAAGGGCATTCTCAACATTGTGCTGCCCGCAGTGCGGCCAGTGCACCGACACGGAGTCACCACCGGGTGAAACTACGCGAAACGCCGAGCCGTCGGCAGCCAGCAACTGCGCGCGCCAGTCAGCGGCGATGTCGCCACCGACACCAAACGTCGCGCACGGCGTCCAGCACCCCATGGACAGCATCGCA
The DNA here is from genome assembly GCA_964461965.1 of uncultured Halioglobus sp. Classification (GTDB taxonomy): domain Bacteria; phylum Pseudomonadota; class Gammaproteobacteria; order Pseudomonadales; family Halieaceae; genus Marimicrobium. The sequence goes on from CAYWWD010000033.1 coordinate 3,906, forward strand.
TCGACTGCCGGCACGCCCTGCGGATGCACGACCAACCCCTCTCCGGGGACACAGCGCAGCAGGTGGTGGAACTGCCGCTGTATCGCTGCGAGGTCGGCAAAAATATCCGCGTGATCGAATTCCAGGTTGTTGATGGTCAGGGTGCGCGGGCGGTAATGGACGAATTTGGAGCGCTTGTCGAAGAAAGCCGTGTCGTACTCATCGGCTTCCACCACGAAAAAGTCCGAGCCGCCACTGCGGGCTGAAACACCGAAGTTGGCGGGTACGCCGCCGATCAGGAACCCCGGTGCCATGCCGGCATACTCCAGTATCCACGCCAGCATGCTGCTGGTGGTGGTCTTGCCATGCGTCCCGGAAACCGCCAGCACCCACTTGTCGCGCAGCACCTGTTCAGCCAGCCACTGCGGCCCGGAGGTATAGGGCAGGTCCTGGTTGAGCAGGTACTCCACCAGCGCGGTGCCGCGTTTCATGGCGTTGCCGACCACCACGCAATCCGGCGGCGGCTGCAGGTGCTCCGGCGCAAAGCCCTCCATCAGTTCGATGCCGGCGGCGCGCAACTGCGTACTCATCGGGGGATAGACATTGGCGTCCGAGCCCGTGACGCGAAAGCCCAGTTCCCGGGCCAGCAGCGCAATGCCGCCCATGAACGTACCGCAGATACCAAGAATGTGAATGTGGCCTTTCACCGCGCGCTCCTGTCAAAGAGCGCGCAGTCTAACATGGGCCCACAGCGCGTCGCAGCCAACGCACTGCAGCCGCCGCGGCAGTCCACAAGTGCCGGTAATTGCCGTATGATCCCATCCCACTCGACTCCGCTGACCCAACACACGTGCGGCATAGCTCGCCCGAAACCAGGAAACCCATCGCCATGCCCGCGAAGAATGCCTTCTACGCCCAGTCCGGCGGCGTTACCGCCGTCATCAATGCCTCTGCCTGCGGCGTGATTGAAACCGCCCGCCAACACCGCGCCAGGATCAGCAAGGTGTACGCGGGTCGCAACGGCATCATCGGCGCGCTGCGCGAAGACCTGATTGATACCAGCAAGGAAAGCGCTGCCGCGATCCGCGGTCTGTTGACCACACCGGCCGGCGCGTTCGGCTCCTGTCGCCACAAGCTCAAGAGCCTGGAGCAGAACCGGGCTGAATACGAACGCCTGATAGAAGTGTTTGCCGCGCACAACATCGGCTACTTCTTTTATAACGGCGGTGGCGATTCGGCCGACACCTGCCTCAAGGTGTCGCAGCTCAGCCTGTCGCTGGGGTATCCGATACAGGCCATCCACATTCCGAAAACCATCGACAACGACCTGCCCCTCACCGATAACTGCCCGGGTTTCGGCTCGGTGGCCAAGTACATCGCCATCTCCACCCGCGAGGCTGCGCTGGATGTGGCCTCCATGTGCGAAACGTCCACCAAGGTGTTCATCCTCGAAGTCATGGGGCGCCACGCCGGCTGGATTGCAGCGGCCGGCGGCCTGGCCGCAGAACGCGAGGGCGACGCCCCGCACATTATCCTGTTCCCCGAAATCGCTTTTGACCGGGACAAGTTCCTCATCCGGGTACAGCGCGCCGTCAAGCGCCACGGGTACTGCGTGATAGTCGCTTCCGAAGGCGCCCAGTACGCCGATGGCACGTTCCTGTCCGAGTCCGGGCTGAAAGATGCTTTCGGGCACAGCCAACTGGGCGGCCTTGCGCCGCAGCTGGCGCAGATGATCAAGGCGGAACTGGGCTACAAATACCATTGGGCAGTGGCGGACTACCTGCAGCGTTCAGCGCGGCATATCGCCTCGCAGACGGACGTCGATCAGGCCTATGCGCTCGGCAAGGCTGCCGTGGAATTCGCGCTCAGGGGCGACAACGCCATCATGCCCTGCATCGTGCGCGGCAAGGGCGCGCGCTATACCTGGTCCATCGGCGAGGCGCCCCTGCAGGAGGTCGCCAACCGGGAGAAAAAAATGCCGCGCAACTACATCAGCCGCGACGGCTTCGGCATTACCGACGCCGCCCGCGCCTACCTGGCGCCGCTCATCACCGGTGAGGCCTATCCCGAATACCGCAACGGACTGCCACGCTACGTGCAGCTGAAGAATGCGCCGGTGCCACGCAAGCTGAAGGCGCGCTTCAAGGTGTAGTCGCGGGGCGCTATTGGCGGCACGGCGGTGGAAACGGGCGAGATTTTGCCTGCTGTTACCGGTACAATGCGCGCCTCCTGAACCCAGTAACCCACCCCGTGATATCGAGGTAACCCCATGTACGAGAACAACCAATTCAACCGCTGGCGCCGCCATCCCTGGCACGGGCTGGAGCCCCGTCGCGAGGGCATGCCCGAAGCGATCGTCCAGGCCTATATCGAAATGCTGCCCACGGACGTCGTGAAGTACGAGCTGGACAAGGAATCCGGATTCCTGATGGTCGACCGGCCACAGCGGACTACCTCCAGCCCGCCGGCCCTGTATGGATTTATTCCCCGTACCTATTGCGCCGAGGAAGTTGCGAAGCGCTGTGCTGACGCGGATGTCGCCGATGGCGACCCGCTGGACATCTGTGTATTTTCCGAACGCAATATCACGCGCGCCGATATCATCCTCCGGGCACGTGTAGTGGGCGGTATCCAGATGATCGACGGCGGCGAAGCGGACGACAAGATCATCGCTGTACTCGAAGGTGACAACATCTGGGGCAGCGTGCACGACATCGCCGACTTACCGGCGATCAAGACCGAGCGGCTGCAGCACTACTTTTCCACCTACAAACTGATTCCCGGCAAAGAGACGAAGATCAAGGTGGATTATGTGTACGGGCGCGATGAGGCACTGAAAGTCATTGCCGCTGCCGAAAAAGATTATGCGAATCACTTCGGGCACCTGCACGACAAGGGCAAGCCCTGACGTTGCAGCAGGCCAGCACCGCCGCCGCGTTCATGCGCGCGCGGCCGGTGCGACCAAAGAGTCTCCCAGCGCCGGGCACCAGTCCGGCGGCACCTCGACAAAACGCGCCCACAACCGCGGCAGGTCCGCCTCCACCGCATCGCGCAGCAGCAACTCCCCGACGACCTCCTCGCAATCCCAGCACCCGGTGAGCAGGTCGCATTGCAGTTGCACGGCGCATTCGCGCGCCAGCGGTGCGTAGCTGAGGTGCCAGCGCTCCGGCGCCACGCCACCGCGATCGCGACTGAATGGGCGGTAAAACCCGTGCGAATCGTCGGCAGCCATGCGCGCATCGAGCCAGCTGTGCAGCGCATCGAACACGCCACCGGCAGCCACTTCCTGCGGCGATAGCTGCACCTGGTAGCCGGGTGCCACTGCGGCGGCATCATAGACATCCAGATCCGTTCCCCAGTGATGGCGGGACGTCCCTGGCAGCGCGGAGTAGCGCAGGATCGCGTGCACTCGCCCTGCAGGACTCAGGCGCGACATATCCACGGCGCGCCCCTGGTCGTCGTGTACCGCTCGGGTGCCTGCCGCCTTGCCGTTCCAGATAGACAACTGCCGGGCGAACGAGCGGAAGCTGCTGGCGATCCGCAGGTCGAAGCCGGCCTGGCGCGCATCGGCCTGCAGCGCGGCAAACGCGTGAGCCGCCTCTGCCTGCAGGCGATGGCCATCAGGCAATGTCTCCAGATGGGTCTCTTCCAGTCCCGTCAACTGCCTGGCGTTGAGCGCCCTGGCCATAGGTGGTGTCTCCGCAGCATCAACCTGCCACGCGGCGGCGCCAGCGCTACCGCGTCAGTTGCATCCTACCGCGATCTCCACCAAAGCAGTACCGCGAGCGTCGGAGCGCTCAGCGGAGCACCTTCGCGAGGCGCTCCACTGCCAGCTCCAGCCGCTCCATGCTCGTGGTGTAGGAAAAACGCAGGTGTTCTCTGGCGCGGTGATGGCCGAAATCCACGCCGGGCGTGAGCGCCACACCGTGTCGCTCCAGCAACTCCAGGCAGAAGTGCTGGCTGTCGTTCGTAAAACGGCTGGCATCGGCGTACAGGTAGAACGCGCCCTGCGGTGAACAGGGCACGGTAAATCCCAGCTCCCGCACGGCGGGCAGCAGGAAGTCCCGGCGCTGGCGAAAGATCTCCCGGCGCTGTTCCAGTATCTCGCGGGTGCGGGGTTCAAAACCCGCGAGTGCCGCGTACTGCGCCATCGTGGACATGGAAATAAACAGGTTCTGCGCCAGCTTCTCCATTTCGGCAGCGGCCGCCTCCGGGGCCACCAGCCAGCCCAGCCGCCAGCCGGTCATACCGAAGTACTTGGAAAAGCTGTTGATGACGAACGCGTCCGGATCGACTTCCAGTACAGAGGTCGCCGCACCGTCATAGACGAGGCCGTGGTAGATCTCGTCCACCACCAGGTACCCGTCGCGCTCGCGTATCGCTGCAGCCAGCGCAGCCAGTTGCTCCCGGGACAGCGCTGTGCCGGTGGGATTGGCGGGCGAGGCCACCATGGCGCCGACGGTATTGGGCTGCCAGTGCGCGGCCAGCAGCGCCGCGTCCAGCTGGTAGCCGGTTCGTTCGTCCACCGGCACCAGTTGTCCGCACCCCTCCACCAGACGCATGAAATGCCGGTTGCAGGGGTAGCCGGGGTCGGTCATCAACATGCCGTCGCCGGGGTTCATCAACAGTGCCGCAACCAGCAGCAGGGCACCTGATGCACCTGGTGTAATCAGTATGCGGGACGGCGCGATATCGAGCCGGTACGTCTCGGCGTAGTACCGCGAGAGCGCTTCGCGCAGCTCAGGAATGCCCGCTGCCTGCGAATAGTGCGTTTCACCACGGGCGAGCGCGGCGCGGCCTGCCTCCACAATCGGCGCCGCAGTGGCAAAATCCGGCTCGCCCGCCGCCAACTGCACAATATCGGCGCCGTCCGCAGCCAGTTGCGTCGCCCGCGCCAGCACTTCGACCACCCTGAACGGCTCGATTTCAGCCACGCGCCGGGCGAAGCGTCGGGGCTTTTCCGTTGTGCGATGCAATCCAGACATGAACGATCCCTGCGGCGACGAGCGCGCCATTCTAGCAACTGCCGTCGGGTATCACGCAAGCAGGTCAAGAAGTGCGGAACTAAGGGTGGCACCGCCGCCGGTAATCTGGTAGCTTCTCCGCCCTCGGAAATGGGCCTCCCTGTTGGGCCGTTACCGGAGACCAATGAGAAATGTCGAGTTACCGACGCCGTATGGGAACCTAACCATGCCTCGAGCTACAAAAGATACGAAACCCACCAAAGCCACCAAGACTGCGAAACCCGCAGCAAAACCAGCAGCAAAAGGGGCGAAAACCGGTAGCGCAGTGAAATCCACCAAGGCGGCGAAACCCACCAAGGCTGTGACTTCTGCCAAGCCCGCAAAGGCTGCCGCTACTGCAAAATCCGCCAAGCCGGTTAAGCCCGCCAAACCCGTGACCACCGCCAAGGATTCAAAAACTCCCAAAGCCGCCGCCAAACCTGTCAAAAAGGTTTCCGGCGTTGAGTTCAGCAACTTCGAGCCCTACACCCCGAAGCGGGGTGAGAAGTACATGAACGAGAAGCAACTCGCCCACTTCAAATCCATCCTGCTCAACTGGAAATCAGAGCTGATGCAGGAAGTGGATCGCACCGTGACCCACATGAAAGACGAAGCTGCCAATTTCCCCGACCCTGCAGACCGCGCTACCCAGGAAGAGGAATTCAGCCTGGAACTGCGCACGCGGGATCGCGAGCGCAAGCTGATCAAGAAAATTGATTCCACCATGGAGCTGATCGAGCAGGACGACTACGGTTACTGCGAAGCCTGTGGTATCGAGATCGGCATCCAGCGGCTGGAAGCGAGACCCACCGCCACCCAGTGTATCGATTGCAAGACGCTGGCGGAGATCAAGGAAAAGCAGGAAATGGGCTGAGTCCCGCCGGGCGCTGCATGCCCCGTCCCAGACAGCAGTATCGAGGGCGTTTCGCGCCCTCTCCCACCGGCCCGTTGCACCTGGGCTCACTCATTGCCGCCCTTGCGAGCTTCCTGGATGCCCGCCGCCATAACGGCTGCTGGCTGGTGCGTATGGAAGACCTCGACCCGCCCCGCGAAGTCCCTGGCGCCGCCGCCGATATCCTCTGCAGCCTGCAACACCACGGCCTGCACTGGGACGAAGAGGTCATGTACCAGAGCACACGCGCGGACGTTTACGCCACCGCGTTGGCTACACTCGACACTCTCTTCACCTGCGACTGCAGCCGCGCCATGCTGGATGCGGACGGCGCCTGTCGCGGCAAATGCAGGGGGCGGCAGCGAGAGATCGCCGGGCGCGGCGCGGTCCGCGTGTCCGTTCCCGCCGCCTGCGCCATACAATTCACGGACCGGTTACAGGGGCCAATGGTCGTTGCGCTTGGCGCCGTGCAGCCCGATTTTGTCGTGCAGCGCAGGGACGGGCTGACCGCCTATCAACTGGCCGTGGTGGTCGACGATGCCGCACAGGACATCACGCATGTGGTGCGCGGCTCCGACCTGCTGACATCGACACCGCGCCAGATTTTTCTCCAACAGCAGTTGGGGTACTCCACACCACACTACTGCCATGTGCCGGTGATCACCACCCTGCGCGGGCAAAAGTTCAGCAAACAGAATCATGCCCCCGCGCTCGCCAATGAGTTTGCCGCACACAACCTGCGGCACGCGCTGCGCTTCCTCGGCCAATGCCCTCCGCCCGACTCACTCACGTGTGTTGAGCGCATCCTGGCACATGCGGTAGAGCACTGGCGACTCACCGATGTTCCTGCCACACTTGCCATCGCGGCAGATTCAGCAGTGGCAGGCGCCTGAACTTTACCCACACCGGACGCTTGAGTAGTATCCGGAAGCGTGAGCGACGCGAGCACTCTCACCTCCTGTGAGTACGAGGATACATCTGCCATGTACGTCAACCGCCTGCTGCTATTGATCGCCGGTGTCGCACTGATCTTCTTTCCCGCGATCGAGAGCTGGATGGTCAGCTCAGAGACCGCCTGGTACCGGCCCTATCAATTGTGGCTCCTCGTGGTGATCGGCGCTTACTGGAACCAGCGCTCGGGATACCCGGATGAGCTTTAGCCTTGCGCAGATACTGCTGTTTATCATCGCGTACCTGACCGGATTATTCCTCGTCGCCCACCTCGCCGATCGCGGAATCATCCCCGAGCGCATCACGCATCACCCCGCGGTGTATGTGCTCTCCCTCGGCGTCTTCGCCGGCGCCATGGCTACCAACGGTGTCATCGCGTTCGCCCACCAGTATGGCTACAACTTCCTCCTGTACTACGCGGGCGTGGTCTTGATGTTTGTGGTGGCAGCCCTGCTGCTGATGCCGCTGCTGCGCCTGTGCCGCGTGTACCAACTGGCTTCGCTGGCCGATGTGCTGAGCTTCCGCTTCCGCAGTCCACGCGTCGGCGCTGCAGTGACCCTCGCCATGTGCATCACCCTGCTCCCGTTGCTGGCACTGGAAATCCAGGCGGTGGCCGACAGCATCCATATTCTCGGTGGAGAGACAGCGACACCGACCTCCGGCGGGGATCGCCATCATCGCCTGGCGCTGTTCTTCTGCATCATTATCACGGTGTTCTCCATCCTCTTCGGCACACGGCATGTGTCGTTGCAACACCGCAACACCGGCCTGGTTACCGCCATTGCCTTTGAATCACTGGTAAAGCTGGCCGCGTTGACCACGCTGTTGCTGGCGTCGGTCTTTTCGGTATTCGGCGGCTTCGACGGACTCGAAGCATGGCTGGTCGACAACCCGCAAGTCCGCCAGTCACTCACCCGAATGATAGAAGGCGACGATGCACGAGCGCTGTTACTGATCTTTTTTGCCGGTGCGGTCTGCATGCCACACATTTTCTACATGGCGTTTGCCGAAAATAACGACAGTCGCGACCTGCGCAGTGCCACCTGGGGACTGCCGTTGTACCTGCTACTGCTGAGCCTGCCCGTCCTGCCGGTGGCGTGGGCGGGTATCAAGCTGGGGCACGGCCTGCCGATGGACTACAGCGGTCTGGCGATCGGGATGGCGCTGAACTCCATTCCATTCAGCGCCGCTGCGTTCATGGCCGGCCTGTCGGCTGCCAGCGCGAGCATCATCGTGACGACGCTGGCGCTGGCGAATATGTGCCTCAATCATCTGGTGCTCCCGTTCAAGCCGCTACAGATCGATCGCGCACAGGGCATTTACACCCAGTTAAAGTGGCTGCGCCGGATTCTAATTGCCGTGCTGATTCTCGCCGCCTACATTTTCTTTGCAACTCTCAGCGGCAGGCAGAGCCTCTCGCAACTGGCGCTGGTGGCGTTTACCGGCACGCTGCAGTTCCTGCCAGGCGTCGTCGCCACACCCTACTGGCGCAAGGCCAACCGCACCGGCCTCTTGTGGGGGTTGGGCGGCGGACTGGGAATCTGGTGTTTATCCATGCTGTTGCCGCTGGCCGGCATCGCGCATCCTCCACTGCTCAGCGCGCTGTATCACAACCTGTTCGGAGAGAGCGGCAAGATCTGGACCGCGGCCACCCTCGTGTCGCTGGGTCTCAACATGTGCCTGTTCATTGTCGTTTCGCTGCTGACCCGCACCAGCAGGGAAGAAAAGGTAGCAGCGGAAATCTGTTCCATGGACGACCTGGCTCGCCCCACCCGCCGCGTGTTATCCGTGCAAAGTGCCGCCGACTTCAGCCACCGCCTCGCACCTGCGCTGGGACAGCGCACCGCCGAAGCCGAAGTGGAACAGGCACTGGAGGAATTGCAGTTTTCCGCCAATGAGTCCCGCCCCTATGCCCTGCGGCGACTGCGCACGCGCATCGAGGCGAACCTGTCGGGCCTGCTGGGCCCGGCTGTAGCCCATCGCATCATCGAGAGCCACATTCCATTTGTGCCGGGCGCACACGCGGCGACCGATGACATCCATCTCATCGAACGCAACCTCGACCAGGCGCAACCGCAATTTACAGGCCTCGCCGCAGACCTCGACAACCTGCGCAGACACCATCGGGAGACGCTGGATAAACTGCCGATAGGAGCCTGCTCCATCGGCGCGGACGGTGAATTGCTCATGTGGAACCAGAGCATGCAGCGCATTACGGGGATAGCGCCGACCGATGTGCTCGGCTCACTGCTCGGCTCCATCCCTCTGCCCTGGGGCGAGATACTCGAGCGCTTCCTGCACGGCGAAGCGGATACTGTCCTGAAATCTGAGGTCGTGATCGGCAAGGCGCCTTCGCGCTGGATCGGATTGCATAAGACGCGGATTGAAGAAGGCACCAACAGCACGACCGTCATCATGGTAGAAGACATCACGGAGCTGGAACTGCTGGAGGAAGAGTTGCTGCACAATGAGCGACTGGCGTCCATCGGTCGGCTCGCGGCAGGCGTTGCGCATGAGATCGGCAATCCGGTCACCGGAATCGCCTGTCTGGCACAAAACCTGGAATACGAATCCGACCCCGAGATCATTCGCTTCATGGCGCAGGATATTCTCAAGCAGACCGGCCGCGTTACGCGCATCGTGGAATCGTTGATGAATTTCTCGCACACCGGCTCGCAGTCGGGGGACATCAGGCTGGCGCCCACCAACCTCGCGGACTGTGTCGATGAAGCGATTCACCTCATGGAACTGGATCTGGAAGCCGCGCCGGCGCAGTTCCACAATCGCTGCGATCGTGAACTGATCGTGCTGGCGGACAGCCAGCGCCTGCTACAGGTGTTTATCAACCTGCTGGGCAATGCCAGGGATGCCTGCACTGACGATCCCCAGGTGCAGGTGTATTCAGAGGCCGTTAGTGCGCAGGTACGGATCGATGTGGAGGACAACGGCTGCGGCATACCTGTTGAACTGCAAAGCCAGGTCTTCGAGCCATTTTTCACCACCAAGGATCCAGGCGCCGGCACTGGGCTCGGCCTGGCGCTGGTGTTCAGCATCATGGAAGACATGGGCGGCAGGGTACATATCAGCAGCCCGCTCACCGGTGGGCACAACCCCGGCACTCGGGTCAGCCTGTACCTGCCATGTGCCAGTTACGCATCCACAGAGTAGAAGTAACCAGCGGAAACATTTCTCCGTCTTACCGTGCTGGAATCTTGCAGATCGAAAGAGTATGTTGGGTCAGAAGTACACGTTGGTAACACCTCATGCACAAAATCCTTGTCGTTGAAGATGAGTCAGTCATCCGCGCCGCCCTGCGGCGGCTGTTGGAGCGCAATGGGTATCACATCAGTGAGGCCGGCTCTGTGCAGGAAGCGGAAAAGTCGTTCAACCTGGCGGAGTTTGATCTCGTCATCAGCGACCTGCGTCTGCCGGGCGCGCCCGGCACCGACCTGATCAAGAAAGCAGGAGATGTCCCGGTACTGATCATGACCAGCTACGCGAGTCTCAGGTCGGCCGTCGATTCCATGCGTATGGGAGCGGTAGATTATATCGCCAAGCCCTTCGACCACGGTGACATGGTCAGCGCGGTGCAGCGTATCATCGCCGATCATCCCACCGAGCGCACACTGGAGCGCTCGACAACCGCAGATCCTTCGCCATCCACCGCCGGCATCTTCGGTAACTGCGCCGCGATGCGCACGCTGTTCGAGCATATCGAACGGATGGCGCCGACGGATTCCACGGTGCTGGTGCTCGGTGAGACGGGTACTGGAAAGGAGTTGGTCGCCCGCAGCATTCACCAGAACAGCTTGCGCGCCAACAACATTCTGATCTCGGTCAATTGCGCCGCCATCCCCGATACACTGATTGAATCGGAATTGTTTGGCTATGAGAAAGGTGCCTTCACTGGCGCCAATGCAAGTCGCATGGGACTGATCGAAGCCGCCGATGGCGGCACGCTGTTTCTCGATGAAATCGGGGAGCTCCCCATGGAAGCGCAGGCACGGCTGCTGCGCTTTATACAGGAAGGTGAGATTCGTCGTATCGGCTCGGTGCACTCGCGCAAAGTGAATGTCAGGCTGATCTGCGCCACCCACCGCAATCTCCAGAGCCTGGCGGCGGAGGGATTGTTCCGGCAGGATCTGTTCTATCGCATCAACGTATTGCGCCTTGCGCTGCCGCCACTGCGTGAACGAGGCAAAGACATCCTGCACCTCGCGGAACGCATGTTGCAGACGCAGACTGAGCGGTTGGGGAAACCACTGATGCGGCTGTCGCCACGGGCAATCCAGGCCATCACCACCTATCAATGGCCTGGTAACGTCAGGGAACTGGAACATGCGATCGAGCGCGCCGTCATCCTCTCCAATGGCGAGGAGATCGACAACGAGGCTCTGGGAATCGATCTGGAACTCGTGAACATCAATCGAATTCGCGGGTATCAGGGCACCAAGACGGCACACACCACCAGCACCACGCACGATCCGCTGGAGGATCTGTCCCTGGAGGATTATTTCCAGCGCTTTGTGCTGGAGCACCAGGATTCCATGAGCGAAACCGAACTTGCACAAAAGCTCGGGGTCAGCCGCAAATGCCTATGGGAGCGACGCCAGCGGTTTGGTATTCCCAGAAACAAACCCAACCTGAACAGCCGCGGCAAGCTCAGCGCCGCAGAGGGAAAATAGGCGTTACCTGAACCCCTGCATCCGCCTCTTGAGGGAGTAATTTAGTAACAACTAACGCCTCTCTTTCTCCACATCAAACATGGGCAGATCTGTATGTCTTTGATTATAAGGAATTTTATTTAGTTGGCACGAGACCTGCTATACAGGGGACGGTACGACAACAAAAATAATAGCTACCACAATAAAAATAACAGCGCTTGCTATGGACCTGGACGGGGGAAGACACCTTCCCCTCAGTTTCTGTCTTGCGTGTACTGCGCGACGCCCGCTGGGTGTTCGGCGTGGGCGATTAATCGGGAACATCAAGATCAACACGGCCGATCCGCTGGGTAATTCAACACGGCTGCGGTTGTAGAGAGACCATAACAATAACAACGCGCAGAAATAAAAATAACTCATGATGTGAGTCCTGGGTGGGGAGAACAGCGTTTTCCCCATCTTTCCCTTTCCCATTGCTTTGATCGCGTCCGCGCCCTCTGACTGCGGCGTTGTTATGCTAGACTTCGCGCCTGTCGAGACACTGCAACGGGCGCTAATTGGTTTGAATATCATCCCCAGGGATCAACACTGCATCTCCCGCAAAAACATCAGCGACAACGCACTCAAGGTGATGTCGCGATTGCGCGGCAGCGGATATCAGGCTTATCTCGTCGGTGGCGCGGTTCGCGACCTGCTACTCGGCGGGCACCCCAAGGATTTTGACGTTGCGACTGACGCGACACCGGAAGCGGTGCATGCGCTGTTTCGCAACTCCCGCATCATCGGACGCCGATTCCGGATCGTGCATGTGCGGTTCGGTCCGGAGACCATTGAGGTCACAACTTTCCGGGGCCACCACGACAACGGAACCGACGCTGGTGGACCGGCCGCGACCAGAGACAACCACTCGCGACAATCGGCCAGCGGCCTTTTGTTGCGTGACAACGTCTACGGAACACTCACCGAGGATGCCGCACGCCGCGACCTCTCGGTCAACGCGCTCTATTACGACGCAGAAACCTTTGCCGTATACGATCACGTCAACGGTTTACCGGATCTGAACCAGCGCAGTATCCGCATTATCGGGGATCCCGAGCAACGGTACACCGAGGATCCGGTGCGCATGCTGCGCGTCGTCCGCTTTGCCGCGAAACTGGGCTTCACCATCGACCAGCAGACCGCCGAAACCATACCCCGCTGTGCGCACCTGCTCGGAGAAATTCCCGCCGCCCGGCTATTCGACGAGTTCCTGAAGTTGTTTCTTGCGGGCTACGCCACGCAAACCCTGGAAAATTTACTGAGATTTGACCTGCTTCAATGGTTGTTTCCGGATACCAGCACCTGCGTTCGTAAAGACGAAAAGGCACTGGCACTGGTCCAGGCCGCCATGCGCAACACGGATCAACGGATTGCCGAGGGCAAACCGGTCACACCGGCGTTTATACTCGCCGCACTGCTATGGCCGGTTGTGAGCAAGCAGAGCGCCCAGCTCGAGCACAATGGCGAAGCTCCTATGATCGCGATCGGTATCGCGGGCCAGACCGCGATTTCCGAAGCCGTTCGGCGCATTTCGATCCCAAGGCGATTCAGCCAGCCCATGCGCGAGATATGGGAATTCCAACTACGACTTCAACGACGCTCGGGACGCAAGGCAGTGGAGCTGGTTGAGCATCGCCGCTTCAGGGCGGGTTACGATTTTCTGTTGCTACGCGAGCAAGCCGGCGAAGATACCGGCAACCTCGGGAAATGGTGGACAGATCTCCAGGCACTGCCCCCCGAACAGCGCATCGCGAATGTGGCGTCCCCCCCGGAATCACGCAAGCGGTCACGCCGACCCCGCACACGCCGCGCCACACCGGCGGCATGACGCGCGCCTTTGTGGCACTCGGCAGTAACCTGTGCCGACCGCAACTGCAAATGCGCAGGGCGGTTGCCGCGTTACAGGCACTACCGCATTCGCGTGTGGAGGCCGTATCGAGTGTCTATCGCAGTCGAGCGCAAGGCCCCGGGGAGCAACCCGATTACCTCAATGCCGTGGTGATGCTTGCAACCGAATTACGCCCACTAGATCTGCTGGACGCCCTGCAGCGGATCGAACAGGAGCAGGGGCGCACCAGGGAGATTCGCTGGGGGCCGCGCACCCTCGATCTAGACCTGCTGCTGTATGGCGATCAGAGCGTTAACTCACCGCGACTTGTCATACCACATCCGCGCATGCGAGAACGCCACTTTGTCGTGTATCCACTTCTCGAAATTGCCGGCCCGGACCTGCAATTACCCGACGGCACGGATATCGCAACGCTGGTGTGCGCCTGCTCCTCTGCTGGCCTTACAAAAACCCGGCACCAGTTGCGCACAGGCCAGCCTGTACCACGCAAAATAAAGGATCAGACATGACCGTGGAAAACAACGCTATCACTATCGACCTGAAGGGCCGCACCCTTCCCGCTTTCATCGCGGTGGAAGGTTCCATCGGTGTCGGCAAGACCACGCTCGCGAAAAAACTCGCGGCGAGCTTCAACCATGCCATGCTGTTCGAAGACGCGGAAGCTAATCCATTCCTCGAGAAGTTCTATCGCCATCGCGAGCAGGCCGCCCTCGCCACACAGCTGTTCTTCCTGCTTCAGCGCGCACAGAAAATCCAGGATTTGCAACGATCCGGCAATCCTCCACGTGCCTGCGTGGCCGATTTCCTCATGCAAAAGGATCATCTTTTCGCCAAGGTCAACCTGGATCAGGATGAATTCCAACTGTACGAAAAAATTTGGCAACAACTGGCGATCGGCATGCCCCGGCCGGACCTTGTGATCTACCTGCAAGCCGAGACGGATGTGCTGCTTTCACGGATCGAGCGGCGAGGATTGGCGATGGAGCGGGCAATCGACAGCACCTATCTGGAACGCCTGAACCAAGTGTACAGTGAATTCTTTCTATATTACGATGATGCACCGCTGCTAATCGTCAACGTCAGTGAAATCGACCTGGTAAACAGTACGGCGGATTACAAAAACCTGGTGGATTATCTGCTCGACATTCGCAGTGGGCGCCATTATTTCAATCCCACTTCCTTCCGATAGCAATGCTGTCATGTAAACGCTGAAGCGGTGCGAAGGAAACGGACAGGACGCTAGCCATGGGCAAGATTACGATCAGTACCCTGGACAGGATGAAGGCCAATGGCGAAAAATTTGTCTGCATCACTGCATACGACGCCACCTTTTCCCGCGTCATCAGTGAAGCCGGCGCGGAGACGATCCTGGTGGGCGACTCTCTGGGCATGGTGTTGCAGGGACATGAGAGTACGCTGCCTGTCACCATCAGCGACATGGCCTACCATACGCGGTGCGTCTGCCGGGGCCAGCCCGATTCACTGGTCATCGCCGATCTCCCGTTCATGAGCTATACCAGCGCGCAGCAGGCGATGGACAGCGCCACCCAGTTGATGCAGGCCGGCGCGCACATGGTGAAAATGGAAGGCGGCACTTGGCTCAGCGATACCATCAGCAAACTGGTGGAGCGCGGCATTCCCGTCTGCGCCCATCTGGGCCTTACCCCCCAGTCGGTAAACGTGTTCGGTGGTTTCAAGGTTCAGGGTCGCACCCCCAAGGAAGCCAAATCCATTCTTGCCGACGCGGTTGAAATCCAGGACGCGGGCGCGCGCCTGCTCGTGCTGGAATGCATACCTTCGCACCTCGCGGCTGACATCAGCAGCAAACTGGATATTCCGGTGATCGGCATAGGCGCAGGCCCGGGTACAGACGGGCAGGTGCTGGTGATGCACGATCTCCTCGGTTTGTCCCAGCACACACCGCGCTTCGTACAGAACTTCATGCAAGGCCAATCCACCATCCAGAATGGGCTGCGGGCGTTTGTCGAGGCGGTCAAAGCCGGTGACTACCCGCGCGATGAGCACTCCTATAACTGAAATAGGGCCGGGAAACCGAGACCGGCTCCCTTGCGTTACTACGGGTAACTTACCGCCCGCAAGATGTGTCACATGAACACATTTAGTCGCACAATTCTGCTTCCTTTGGTAACAAACGGTGTGAATTTTCCCTAAATGGCCGTTGCCGGGTGGAAAATGATACGGCATACTGCCTTCGACCCCGGATTTCAACTAGTCCCGGGGGTGGTTAAAACTAGTGCTCTTCACTGGTTTAGCGTCACCATTCCGAATTCAGGGATCAGGTAGATATGCGAACTTACGACAGCAGCTCACGGTTACAATCCGCTCTGCGCGACGTCCGTCGCAACGGCCAGACCATCGCTTTTGTCCCGACCATGGGCAACCTGCACGACGGCCACCTGGATCTGGTGCACAAAGCCCGTCAATTGTGCGACATCGTGGTTGTCAGCATTTTCGTCAACCCCCTGCAGTTTGGCCCTACAGAAGATTTCGATGCCTACCCGCGAACCCTGGCTGCGGATAAGGAAAAATTATTTGCCGCCGGCGTTCAGGTGCTGTATGCGCCTGGTGTCGATGACATCTATCCCGAGGGCAGACAAGCCCAGACCATCGTGCATGTACCAGATCTCGGCGAAACCCTGTGTGGGAGTAGCCGGCCGGGGCACTTCGATGGTGTAACCACCGTCGTCAGCAAGCTGTTCAATATTGTCCAACCTGACGTCGCAGTATTCGGCGAAAAGGATTTCCAGCAGTTGTCCATCGTCCGGAAAATGGTCAGGGATCTGTGCATGCCAATCAGGATCGTCGGCGTGGCCACCAAGCGGGATGAGGATGGCCTGGCCAAGAGCTCCCGCAACGGTTACCTGTCTCTCGATCAGCGCCGTATCGCGCCCGTCCTGCATGAAACACTCGTCAGTTGTCGCGACGCGATCGCCTGCGGCTTCGACAACTTCCTCCAACTGGAATCACACGCCCGCATGCAATTACTACACGCCGGGTTTGACCCGGATTACTTCGCGATTCGAGACGCGTGCACCCTGCGAGCGGTGACCACAGACACCGAAGAAATCGCAATCCTCGCTGCTGCACGCCTCGGTTCAACACGCCTCATCGACAACGTGCGCCTTTCCCTCAACCCCGCAGCCGATTGGGGCATGTTGGCCAGCGGCCACTAACGTTTCGTTCCTCTCCCGTGTTTACGAACCCGGCCGGCTTGCACTGGCCGGGTGGGCCAGTATGATTCAATAACGACCTGCCGCCCCAAGGACACCGTCACCATGTCTGTATTTCAAACCCGACCTGTGCCTGCGAACTTCCAGGATGCACATATCAATGCCGACCGTTACCACGCCATGTATCAGCGGTCGCTGAGTGATCCGGAAGGTTTCTGGGGAGAGATGGCCAGCTCTTTTCTCTCCTGGGATCAGCCCTGGGACAAGGTTGTCCAGCAGGATTTCCGCTGTGGCGACGTACAGTGGTTCTCCGGCGGCAAATTGAACGTCAGTTACAACTGCATTGACCGGCACCTCCCGCAACGGGCGGCGCAAACCGCCTTGATCTGGGAGGGCGACAATCCCGCCGAGAGCAGGCACATCACTTACGGCGAGTTGAAAGACCAGGTCTGTCGACTCGCCAACACCCTGAAGGCGCGCGGGGTCCGCAAGGGTGATCGCGTCTGCATCTATATGCCGATGATCCCCGAGGCTGCATACGCCATGCTCGCCTGTACACGAATTGGCGCGGTGCATTCTGTCGTATTCGGTGGTTTTTCGCCTGAAGCCCTGAAAGATCGCATTCTCGATTCGGACTGCCAGACGCTGATCACCGCTGATGAAGGCGTGCGCGGCGGCAAGAGCATTCCGCTGAAAGCCAACGCGGACAAAGCACTGACGGCATGCCCCAACGTGCGCACCTGCCTCGTGGTTCAACGCACCGGCGCTCCCATCGCATGGCAGGAAGGCAGGGACATCTGGTACCACGACACCGTGCCAAAAGCCGCGAGCGAATGCGCTCCGGAATCCATGGATGCGGAAGACCCGATGTTTATCCTCTACACCTCGGGCTCGACCGGTAAGCCCAAGGGTGTCCTGCATACCACAGGCGGCTACCTGCTGCAGTCCGCCATGACATTCAAGTATGTTTTCGATTACCGTGAAGGTGAAATTTTCTGGTGTACGGCGGATGTCGGCTGGGTCACCGGCCACACATACATTCTCTACGGACCGCTTGCGAACGGTGCAATTTCGCTCATGTTCGAAGGTATACCCACCTGGCCGGATGCGGGGCGCTGCTGGCAGGTGATCGACAAGCACAGGGTGAACACATTTTACACGGCACCCACGGCCATCCGCGCATTACACGCCGTTGGCAACGAACCGGTCACACGCAGCTCACGTGCGAGTCTGCGCCTGCTGGGCTCCGTGGGGGAGCCAATCAATCCCGAAGCCTGGGAGTGGTACTACAATGTGGTCGGCGATGCGCGCTGCCCGATCGTGGACACCTGGTGGCAAACCGAGACTGGCGCCCAGATGATCACGCCACTGCCGGGCGCCACCGCGCTGAAACCAGGGTCGGCAACACTGCCGTTCTTCGGTGTAGAACTCGCCCTGCTAAATGAAGCGGGCGTGGAAATCGAGGGGCCGGGCGCGGGACTGCTGGTGATCAAATCCACCTGGCCAAGCCAGATCCGCACGGTATACGGCGATCACCAGCGCATGATCGATACCTACTTCAAACCCTACCCTGGTTACTACTTCACCGGCGACGGGGCCAGCCGCGACGAAGACGGCTATTACCGCATCACCGGCCGGGTGGACGATGTACTCAACGTCTCGGGGCACCGCATGGGCACAGCCGAAGTGGAGAGCGCACTCGTGCTGCACGAGCAGATCGCCGAAGCCGCCGTCGTCGGCTTTCCCCACGACATCAAAGGCCAGGGCATCTACGCCTTCGTCACGCCGATGCAGGGTGTCGAACCCACAGAACAATTGCGAGCCGAATTGGTCGCGCTCTGTACCGCCGAGATCGGCGCGATTGCCAAACCCGACCAGATCCAGTGGGCGCCTGGCCTGCCCAAGACCCGCTCAGGCAAAATCATGCGCCGCATCCTGCGCAAAATTGCCGAGAACGAGTTGGAGAATCTCGGTGATATCAGCACACTGGCTGATCCATCCGTGGTGGAAAACCTGGTGAAAAATCGACCGCGTGAGTGACGCTATGGCAAAAAAAAGGGATGCATCACACGATGCATCCCTTGACTCCACATCTGGAAGGTTGCGTCTACTTACTCCGCCACCGCCTCTGCGGGCTCCTGCCCCCCTGGTGACGCGTCGTCTTCCAGCAGTTCCTTGATGGAGAGCTTGATGCGGCCGCGCTGATCCACATCCAGCACCTTGACCCGAACCACATCGCCTTCCTTGAGGTGGTCCGATACATTCTCGACACGCTCCCTGGCTATCTGGGAGATGTGAACCAGTCCATCCTTACCCGGCAGAATGTTAACGAACGCACCGAAATCCACGATCCGCGCGACAGTGCCGGTATAGATCGCGCCGACTTCCGCCTCCGCGGTGATTTCCTGTACCAGGGCTACCGCGGTATCCCGAGACTTCTGGTCCTGCCCAAAGATTCGCACCGTGCCGTCGTCATCGATATCGACTGTCGCACCGGATTGTTCCGTGATGGAACGAATCGTCACACCACCTTTGCCGATGATATCCCGAATCTTATCGGAATCGACCTTCAGCGTGATCATGCTTGGAGCGTTCTCGGATGTCACCTTACGCGGCTCCGGCATCACCTGGTTCATCTGCCCAAGGATATGCAGGCGGGCGACCTGAGCCTGCTCGAGCGCAACCTCCATGATCTGCTCGTTGATACCCTCGATCTTGATATCCATCTGCAGCGCGGTCACACCTTCCGCAGTACCGGCTACTTTGAAATCCATATCACCGAGGTGATCTTCATCACCGAGAATGTCCGTGAGTACGGCAAACTGATTACCTTCCTTCACCAGGCCCATCGCAATACCTGCAACCGGCGCCTTGAGCGGCACGCCCGCCGCCATCAGTGCGAGTGAACCTACGCAAACCGACGCCATGGAACTGGATCCGTTGGACTCGGTGATCTCGGAGACCACGCGAATGGTGTAGGGGAACTCCTCGGCGCCGGGGAGCACGGCCGCCAGGCCGCGGCGTGCCAGACGCCCGTGACCCACTTCACGCCGACCGGTAAAACCGACGCGCCCCGCTTCGCCTACTGAATAAGGAGGGAAGTTGTAGTGCAGCATGAAAGGATCGCGACGTTCACCTTCCAGTGCGTCGATAATCTGCGCATCACGCGTTGAGCCCAGAGTCACCGCGCCAATGGCCTGTGTTTCACCGCGAGTGAACAACGCGCTGCCGTGGACCTTGGCGAGCACATCGACCTCACAGGCGATGGAACGCACAGTGCGGTTATCGCGGCCATCGATCCGCGCCTCGCCAGCCAGGATACGCTTGCGCACGAGACTTTTTTCGACCTTACGGAATATCTCTTTTACGTCGTCGGCGGATGGGCCGCCTTCTACCGCCAGTGCGGATACTGCGGCATCGCGAATCGCACCAACACGTTCGTACCGAGCCGCTTTTTCGGTGATGCGGTACGCTTCGCCCAACTCCGCCTTCACACGGCCTTCAACCGCGCTCAGCAACTCTGTATTGACCGC
Organism: uncultured Halioglobus sp.; assembly: GCA_964461965.1. Taxonomy (GTDB): domain Bacteria; phylum Pseudomonadota; class Gammaproteobacteria; order Pseudomonadales; family Halieaceae; genus Marimicrobium. The sequence continues at coordinate 24,007 of CAYWWD010000033.1, forward strand.
CGGCGCTTGCCATTCCCAACGGGGTTTGCCCGTCTCGGCCACCAAATCATTAATGGCCTGAATGACCACCTGCATTTCCTGGTGGGCGTACAACACCGCGCCAAGCATCTGGTCTTCAGTCAACTCCCTGGCCTCGGATTCCACCATAAGCACCGCATCCCGGGTTCCGGCGACCACCATGTCGAGCTTGCTCTCGGCCAACTGCGCATAGGTGGGATTCAGGAAGTAACCCTTGGCTTCATTGAAGCCGACGCGGGCGCCTCCGATGGGGCCATTAAAGGGACAACCGGAAATTGCCAGCGCGGCTGACGTACCTATCATCGCGGGGATATCCGGATCAATGTGTTTATCCGCAGACATCACTGTGCAGATGACCTGCACTTCATTCATGAAACCTTTGGGAAACAGAGGACGAATGGGCCGGTCGATCAGGCGTGAGGTGAGGGTTTCTTTCTCACTTGGACGCCCTTCGCGCTTGAAGAAACCGCCGGGGATTTTGCCGACTGCATACGTTTTTTCCTGGTAGTGGACTGCAAGGGGGAAGAAATCACGCCCGGGTTGTGCGGTCTTCTCCGCAACAACTGTACAGAGGACAGAGGTATTTTCCACGGTCACCAGGACCGCTCCGCTCGCCTGTCGAGCTATGCGTCCGGTTTCCAGACTGACTGTCTGGCCACCGTACTGAAATGTTTTAGTTACTGGATTCACGATAGTTCTCCAATTCGTAATATGACGCCGGGTCGCTCCCATGAACGACCCGGTAGTGATACTGCCTATCTGCGCAAGCCGAGGCGCTTGATTAGATCACTGTAGCGCTGAGCATCTTTGCGCTTCAGGTAATCAAGCAGCTTGCGGCGCTGGTTGACCATGCGGATCAGCCCTCGACGGGAGTGATGGTCGTGAACGTGGGATTGAAAATGCCCCTGTAACTGCTCGATGTTGGCGCTGAGCAGCGCGACCTGAACCTCCGGAGAACCCGTGTCACCCGCGCCTGTCTGGTACTCTTTTACGATTTCCGCTTTCTTTTCTGCTGTTAATGCCATGATGATTTCCTATTGATCAATCTGCCTCGGGTGGCATATCACCCTTCGTTAGTAAAAGAGCCTGACCGTGCAGATTGACAGACAGGTTCTCGTCACCTACCGGTGACAATCAGGCGACGTGGCGCCACGCGCCCGTCGTCCAATATCTCTCCAATTCCCAAAAATTCGCCGCTGTGCAGAGTGACGCGCACAATACCACCACGGGGTGCATTTGGCACCATGACCGGCTGGCCCTGGCGGAGATAGAAACCGCCGGACTCACTGAGCCGGACCACTGGCAGCGCACCGAGCGCGGTATCGGCTGGCAACAGGAGCCTGTCGATCGCGGCGGCGTCACTGCTGCCATGCAGTGCCTGCAACGCAGCCAGCGGAATGCTGTTTTCTAAACTGAACGGACCGGCCTTCGTCCGGCGGAGCGCACTCACGTGCGCGCCGCAACCGAGCACCCGCCCCAGGTCTTCGGCCAATGAACGCACATACGTTCCCTTGCTGCACTCGAGATCGATCTCGATCTCGGCGCGACTGCCTGCGCGAAACGCGCGCAAGTGTAACTGTTTAATGACCACGGAGCGCGGCTTACGTTCCACTTCCAAGCCCTGACGCGCCAGCTTGTAGAGCGGCTGACCATCCTGCTTGATCGCGGAATACATCGAGGGCACCTGTTCTATTTCGCCCTCAAAGCCGCGCAATGCTGCCAGAACATCGCTTTCCGTAAGATCGCTCGTGTCCTTGGACTCGAGTACCCGACCATCGGCATCGCCGCTGTCAGTCGCAATTCCCAGCACAAACGTGCTCAGGTACGCCTTGTCCGCATCCAGTAGAAACTGCGAAAACTTGGTGGCCTCACCAAAACACAGCGGCAGCACACCGGTCGCCAACGGATCGAGGCTGCCGGTATGGCCTGCTTTTGCCGCTCCGAGCAGGTGCTTCACTACTTGCAATGCACGGTTTGAGCTCGTGCCCTGCGGTTTATCCAGAATCAGGATGCCATCCAGTGCGCGACCCCGGCTGCGTCGCGTCACTCAGGTATCTCCGCCTGCGTCGTCATGGCGCAGACCCATCTCGCGATCGGCATCCGTGGCGCGCCTGATCAGCTTCTCCATATCGCGACCTCGCCCCACACTGGCATCGAAGTAGAAACGCAACTGCGGCACACTGCGCATGTTGCTGTCTCGCGACAGCAGACTGCGCAGGAATCCTGCAGCCTTATTCAACGCCTCGGTAGACTCACGAGCCTCATCGCTGGAGTCGCTACCCATAACCGTGCAATACACCCTGGCATGACCAAGGTCACGGCTAACTTCCACGCCTGTGATGCTGACCATTCCAACTCGCGGATCTCGCACTTCATGCTGGATAAGGTTGGCCAGCTCACGCTGCAGATAGTCCGCTACGCGCTGCGTTCTGGCATATTCTTTCGCCATAAGTGCCGCTCTGCGAGACGCCGCCTACAACGAGCGAGCGATCTCCTTGACTTCGTAAACCTCGATGCGGTCGCCCACCCTCACGTCCGTGTAGTTTTTCACACCGATGCCGCATTCCATGCCATTGCGCACCTCGCTGGCGTCATCCTTGAATCGGCGCAAGGATTCCAATTCGCCCTGGAAGATGACCACGCTGTCGCGCAACACACGAATGGGTTTAGCGCGATACACCGTCCCTTCAGTAACCAAACAACCGGCAATCTGCCCGTACTTAGGTGAACGGAATATGTCGCGAACTTCTGCAAGTCCGAGAATTTCTTCCCGCAATTCGGGCGCCAGCATACCGGTCAACGCCAGCTTCACATCATTTATCAGATCATAAATGACATTGTAGTAGCGCAGGTCAACGCCCTCATTCTCTACCAGTTTGCGTGCAGCGTTGTCGGCCCGCACATTGAAACCGAAAACGACGGCGCCAGATGTCACCGCCAGATTGATATCGGTTTCGGTGATACCTCCGACGCCTCCAGTGACAATATTGACTTGCACTTCCTCATTGCCGATTTCCATCAGTGCAGTTTGAATCGCCTCAAGCGAACCGCGCACGTCGGCCTTGACCACCACGTTGAGCGATTTTTTCTCACTCGCGGTCATGCTCTCAAACATGTTGTCGAGCTTGGCGGCTTGCTGTCGCTGCAGTTTCTTGGTACGGGTCTTCTCTTGACGGAAATCCGCCACTTCGCGAGCCCGCTTTTCACTCTCAACAACCGCGAACAGGTCACCGGCGGCAGGCGTTGCATCCAGACCCAGGATTTCTACAGGTATGCTGGGACCAGCTTCTTCGATAGCCTGGCCGTTTTCATCCAGCATGGCACGCACCCGACCAAACTGCAGGCCAGCGAGCACGATGTCACCTTTGCGCAGCGTTCCGCTTTGTATCAGCAATGACGCCACCGGCCCGCGCCCCCTGTCCAGACGGGACTCGATAACCACACCCTGCGCAGGCACATCGCGCGCGGCGGTCAACTCCAGCACTTCGGCCTGCAACAGAACCGCATCGAGCAGGTCATCGATACCTTCGCCCGTGTGGGCAGAGACATTGATGAATTGCGTGTCACCGCCCCATTCCTCGGGGATGACATCTTTCGCGGCAAGTTCACTTTTGACCCGCTCAGGATCGGCGCCTTTCTTGTCGATCTTGTTCACAGCAACAATGATCGGCACCTCGGCGGCCTTAGCGTGCTGTACCGCTTCCTCGGTCTGCGGCATGACGCCGTCATCGGCGGCCACTACCAGGATAACGATATCCGTGCTTTTTGCGCCTCGTGCTCGCATGGCAGTGAATGCCGCATGGCCGGGTGTATCAAGGAACGTGATGATGCCGCGACCCGTTTCCACATGATAGGCACCGATATGCTGTGTGATGCCTCCAGCCTCGCCGGAAGCAACCTGACTTTTGCGAATGAAATCCAGCAACGAAGTTTTTCCGTGATCCACATGCCCCATTACCGTCACCACAGGAGCGCGCGACTCTTCGACGCCTTCATGTTGAGCAAGGGTTTCTTCCAATCGCTCCTCCAACGCATCGGCGCTGATGAGCTTGACAGTATGGCCAAATTCCTCCACCACCAACGTCGCCGTGTCCCGATCGATCATCTGGTTGATGGTCGCCATCACACCGAGCTTCATCAATTCCTTGATAACTTCGCCCGATTTGACCGACATTTGCTGCGCAAGCCCGGCCACGGAAATCATGTCCAGCAACTCGACTTCGTGTATTTTCTTCTCCGTCGGCATTTCAAATCCGTGCCGGGAATGCTCCACGTGGGTTGACTTGATTTTCTTTCGCCCGCCCCGTCGACGGCTCATCCCGGACTCAGCTTCCAGGTCAGCCAGGGACAGGTTGTGATTGCGTTGCTTACCGCGACCGGCTGGTGCATTACGCGCCAACTTGCTGCGCGGCTTGCGGCTGTCATCTTCTACGACCTGCAGAGGCGATGGAGCCTCATGCAACCGCTTGGGCCGCTTGGGTATCTCTTTCGCGCGCGCCGTCGCTTTGGCTTCATTCGTCTTCTTGTCCGCAGCGACTTTCCGGGCTTCGGCGGCTATCTGCCGCTGCGCGGCTTCATCGGCTTCCTTCAGCTTGCGACGCGTCGCCGCCCGCTGCCGCAAAATCTCTGGATCGAGATTGGTTGCATCCTCCTCGAGGCCTGCTCCCACATCCGGCACGGCAGTGAGTTTCGGCCCACTCCCCGCAGCCGCGGTTACAGCCTCGGCACTTGCGCCCGCCGCGCCAGCTACAACCACGGACTCTGGCTCCTGATCCAGCCCCACGCTCTCAGCATCGTGCGGCTCGACTGCGCCACCAAGATTTTCGCCCTCACGCTTCACGTAGGTGCGCTTCTTCCGCACCTCGACACTGACTGTTTTCCTGCCCTGTGATGACGAGGTGCGTAGAGTACTGATCGTCTTACGTTTTAGCGTAATACGCTTGGGGGCGTCCGTCGGCTCCCCGTGACTACGTTTCAAGTATGTAAGCAGTGTCTGCTTGTCCTCATCAGACACAGCTTCCTCTGCGGCCGTGTGCGGCAATCCGGCCTCTTTCATCTGCGTGAGCAGACGCTCCGAGGACGCTCCGACAACTTGCGCGAGTTGCTGTACTGTCACCTGGGCCATTCAATAATCTCCTTGGTACCTGCCATACCGCGACTGCTCATGCCATGCCAGGTTTTCAATTTGCCTCGGCAAACCAGGGGGCCCGGGCGGTCATGATCAACGCACCGGCGCGCTCCTCGGTCATGTCGGGGATATCCATCAGTTCTTCCACGCTCTGCTCCGCGAGATCTTCCATGGTTACGATCTTGCGGCTGGCGAGAATATAGGCCAAATGGCGATCCATACCGTCCATAGTGAGCAAGTCGTCAGCCGGCTCGTGGGCGCCCAACTGCTCTTCGGAAGCGATGGCCTGTGTGAGCAGGGCGTCCTTGGCCCGTGCGCGCAACTCCTCGGCAATTTCCTCGTCGAACCCCTCAATTGCCGTCAGCTCTTCCAAGGGCACATAGGCAACTTCCTCCAGCGTGGTGAATCCTTCTTCCACCAGTATTTCCGCCACATCCTCATCGATATCAAGACTTTCGACAAAGACTTTGATCACCTGCCCAGCCTCTGCTTCATGCTTCTCGGCGGCATCCTCCAAACTCATGACATTAATGGTCCACTGCGTCAACTGGGCTGCCAGTCGTACGTTCTGCCCAGAACGACCGATCGCTTGCGCCAGATTGTCCTGCGAAACCGCAACATCCATGGTGCCACTGTCTTCATCGACAACGATGGATTCAACTTCTGCTGGTGCCATGGCGTTGATCACCAATTGTGCCGGATTGTCATCCCAAAGCACGATATCAACTCGCTCATTGTCCAACTCATTGGAAACCGCTTGCACACGCGAACCGCGCATTCCCACGCAGGCACCAACCGGGTCGATGCGCTGATCGTTCGTTTTGACTGCGATTTTAGCGCGCGAACCCGGATCCCTGGCTGCAGCTCGGATTTGGATCACACCTTCTGCAATTTCCGGCACTTCAATTTTGAAGAGTTCAATCAGCATTTCTGTACATGAACGACTCAGAATCAACTGGGGACCGCGGGATTCTGTGCTGATTTCCTTCAGAATGGCGCGCACACGATCATTGACGCGGAACGTCTCGCGACCTACCAGTTGATCGCGCGGCAACAAGCCTTCGGCATTGTTGCCCAGATCGACGATCACATTATCCCGAGTAACTTTTTTGACGGTACCTGCGACGAGTTCGCCCACCCGACTAAGGTATTGCTCTACTACCTGGGCGCGTTCAGCATCACGTACCCGCTGAACGATCACCTGCTTGGCTGTTTGCGCAGCGATTCGGCCGAACTCGACGTTCTCCACTCGCTCCTCATGAATATCGCCGGGCTTCAGGTCCGGGTTCTGTTCAATAGCTTCCTCAGTTGTGAACTGCGTACCCAGCAACGCGATCTCGCTGTCAGGAACCACCAGCCAACGACGCACCGACACATAGTCTCCGGTCTTCCGGTCAATAGTCACATGAATGTCGGCCTCTTCGTCGTAACGCTTTTTGGTCGCCGTTGCCAGCGCCAGCTCTATAGCCTCAAAGATGATGTCTTCCGACACGCCCTTCTCATTGGAGACAGCCTCAGCCACCAACAGGATTTCTTTGTTCATTACTTGCCTCGCCAATTCATATTCTTGCGTTCAGACACGGGGTTGTATACGCGCCTTCTCGATCGCACCAAAAGGCAGCAGATACTCATGATCCTCTACCTGAAGCACAACATCCTCGCCCTCAATGCCCTTCAAAGTTCCCTTGAATTTGCGCCGCCCCTCGAAGGCGCTGCGCAAGCGCAATTCCACGGTTTCGCCCACATAGCCGGCATACTGCGTCAGTGTGAACAACTGGCGATCCAGCCCTGGGGAAGAAACCTCCAGGGTGTAATCCCCCGAGATCGGGTCTTCTACATCAAGAATCCCACTCACCTGCTCACTGACTGCAGCACAGTCATCGACTGTGACTCCCGCTGGGCTGTCGATATACACACGCAACACAGAGTGCTTTCCCTGTTGCATATGCTCCACACCCCATAACTCGAACCCCAGTGCTTCCACCGTCGAGTGCAAAAGATCCGAAATTTGCTGCTTTTTGCCTACCACGCGCTGATTTCTTGACTCCATGTACAAAAAAAGCCCCAAAAAGGGGCTTTTTTCATTGCACCGTCGGTCAGGGAGCTGACAGTGCTAATTGGTAGCGGGGGCCGGATTTGAACCGACGACCTTCGGGTTATGAGCCCGACGAGCTACCAGGCTGCTCCACCCCGCATCAAAACACTCGACTGTGGCAGGCCCCTCGGCAAACCACGCTGAACCCTTCTCGTCACAGGGGTCCAATTTCGAGGCTGTGCATTATAGGTAGGGCACCTATCAAGGTCAACCTTATGCCCAAAATGGCCGTTTCGGCGTACAAACCGGGGGTAACTTCTATCAGCACATCGGCGCAAAAATATTATTGACAATCATTCTCATTAAGATTAGTTTGGATGGACTGACCAGATTTTCTCGCGACTCCACACATGTACGTTTGTCTTTGTAAAGGCATCACCGACTCCCAGATTCGCGCTGCAATCCAGGATGGCGCCAGTTCACTCAAGGATGTACGGAACTCGCTTGGCGTCGCAAGCCAATGCGGCAAATGCGGTATCCTGACCCGCGAAATCCTGCGTGAATCGCTACAGGATAGCGGTAACGAGCAAGCTCTGTTTTACGCCCTCAGCTAGCCCCCACTCTGCCGCGATTACCTGGTGGCAAACACCACATAGTCAACATTTCCCGCAATAACAAGACTGCGAATCGCTCGTATTGCCATTAGTTTTTAGCCATACAAATCAATCAGTTACGATTGACTCGCCAAAGCCACGGGCGACATAATGGCGCCTCGTTAGATGGAGGGCTCCCCCATGAAAGGCGATGCGAAAGTTATTCAACATCTCAACAAGGTTCTCGGTAATGAACTCATTGCCATCAACCAATATTTCCTGCATTCACGGATGTACAAAAACTGGGGATTCAAACAACTTTCGGAGCATGAATACAAAGAGTCCATCGATGAAATGAAGCATGCCGACAAGCTCACTGAACGCATTCTGTTTCTCGATGGTGTACCCAATTTCCAGGATCTCGGAAAACTGCTTATCGGTGAAAATCCCCAGGAAATCCTCAAATGCGACCTTAAACTCGAACTGAAAGCCATTCCCGAACTGAAGGAAGCTATCGCTTACTGCGAGACCGTTCGAGACTTTATCTCGAGGGAACTGTTCGAGGACATCCTCGAATCTGAAGAGGAGCATGTCGACTGGCTGGAAACCCAATTGAACCTGATCGAACAAATCGGGATCCAGAATTACCTGCAGAGCGCTATGGACGAAGTATCCTGATCGAAATATCCGGACGATGCTCCGTGCATCGCAGCAAAACGACCAGAAAATCCGAGCGCCTCTGTCGCTTCATGGACAAACTCATGCGCGGTGGTGACGCCAGCGACAACGTCAATCCACCGCCGTTACTGCCAAACGGCAATATTTCGGCATACTGCCACCAATAATTAATCGCGGCCTGATTCGAAACCTCACCAGCTGACAAGGCAGGTACTGGTGTCGTGCTCGCAGTCACTGCGAGTCGCATGCGCAGTGCACGATGCAGCGGCATCCGGGAAGCAAAATATTCCACCAGAAATTGCTTGTGACAAACATAATCTGTGATTAATGTGCGCTCATGCGGCTAAATTTGTTTTATACCCTGCCGGCTCGTCTTGCCAGTTGCACTGTCTGTCTGCTTTGCCTCTTGTCTCCGGTAATTGCGCAAAATTCCTCGCCCGAATCGGCCGTGGAAGCTGCTGCGCAACCGGCGACCTTGCAGGATCGTCCTGAATTTGCATCACTTAGCGTGACAGACCAGGAGACGTCAGTAATACGGTCGATCGGTGCAAACGAGCTGCAACTAAACAGTGGCGAACAGGATTCCGACGCCTCCGAACGCAATGCACCTCCCGGCACCGAGCCCACACTCAACATGCTGGGAACGATCATCAACGCCGGCGAATCACACCGCCTACTCTGGGTTGCCGGCCAAACGGCGTATGGCAGCAATCTCGAAACCCCTGTCTATGTTATTCGCGGAGAACAGCCGGGCGATACACTCTGCCTGACATCGGCGATACACGGCGACGAGTTGAACGGCGTCGAAATCGTGCGCAAACTGGTCAGCGAGCTCTCCCCCAAACAACTACATGGCACCGTGATAGGCGTGCCGATCGTCAACCTACTGGGTTTCACCCAGGGCAGCCGCTACCTGCCGGACAGGCGCGATCTCAACCGGTATTTCCCGGGTAATCCCAACGGGAGCTCAGCCTCGCGCATCGCGTATTCATTTTTTGAGGATATCGTCCGCCACTGTGATTTTCTCATCGACTTGCACACTGGTTCGTTAAAAAAGACGAATATGCCGCAGGTACGAGCAAATCTGGAAATTCCCGCTGTCGTAGAATTCACCACAAAATTTGGCTCAACGCCCGTTTTACACAGTAGGAAGTTGCGCGGCAATTTGCGCAGTGAAGCCACCAATGAGGGTATTCCATCCGTCGCTCTGGAGTTGGGTGAGCCAGGCAGTCTACAAGAGGAGCATGTGGCGGAAGGTGTCAGAATCATTGAGACAGTGCTGAGCGGGCTGGACATGACGCATCAGCAGCGGGAAGCCAGCGCGTCACAACCAATATTTTACAGCTCACGGTGGGTGCGCGTGAACTCCGGCGGATTATTGATCTCCAAGGTTGACGTGGGTGAGCGCGTATCGGAGGGCGCGGTGCTGGGCGCAATGGTCAACCCCATCACCAATGAATCCATCGATGTCGTATCGCCTTACGCGGGTCGTGTGCTGGGAATGGCGCTCAGTCAATTCATGTTACCGGGTTATGCCGCGTTCAATATCGGCATCGCCGCCGACAAAGCCGAGGTGGTTGTGGATACACCGGCTTTGAATTGCAATGACCCTGATCCGCAGCTGGATCAGCCCAGCGAGGAATCCGATTGCACCCTGGATGAGGAAGAGAACATTGAATCCGAAGACAGTGAGCTCGGCGAATAGTTTGTGCGCTATTGTCCCGGGAACCTTCCGACACGCTGCTGCAGATCGGTTAACCGGCTTGTTGCAGCACATTAAGAGGCTCGGCCGTCACACATGTGTTCTCATTGCAGCGGCCAGCCTTTGGCAGCTGGCGGCTGGCGGAGCATACGCCGTCACGGCGACCACGGTGCCGATCTCGGCAGAACTCGGAACCAGCATCGCCAGGGATCTGTTTCCGCTGACGATCAGCTTAAATCAGGGCAAGCTTTTTCTCACCGAACCAGCGTTACTGTTCCTGGATCAACAACGCGTGAGCATGCAGGTGCGGTTCCAGGCCTACGATCACCGTCCACAGCAGAGCATTGCAGTGAGTGAGTTGGGACGCGCGCAACTGTCTGGCACCCTGGATTACGATCCCGTAAGTCGCCAGGTGCTGTTGGTTGACCCCCGGATAGACAAAATCCAGTTCGACAGTGACAACGCAGCCACCCGACGCTTTCTTGCGGACATACAAGCCGCATGGTCAGCGCAGATCACGAATCCCGTGCGCTCGGCGCTGCCCCAGCACCCCTACCTGATTCCGATAAGGAACAATATCCAGGATCTCGCTTACGACGGCAAAAGCATCACCCTTACACTCTCGTACCAATAAAAATCGCAGCGCACAGCAGTCTTGAAGTGAATAGGGTGCACCTGATCCACCGGAAGGGGCCGTTTGGGTAAATCCGGGAGTTCGCCAGCCTCCGCGCGATGATCGTATCAGGCCATCTGATTCCGTCGTACAAGATGACACTACTGGTCATCAAACCTGTACGGCGTGGCGATATTCGAATTACGCACCCTCGCACTCACACGCGCAGTGTATTCCCGAGTTGTTCACTACACTCAACGTAAACACGTTTCGCCTTCCGAAGCCGGCACCTCGTGGCAACCTGGCGTGGGCGGGACAATGTCCGCGTCGAGCGCACCGCCACGAGTTAGCGCTGCTCAGCCTTCAGCGTCAGTCCTTCAAAGACCAGATCCGGCACCCACACCCCACCACGACCTACCAGTTGCATAAGCAATTCGCCTGCGCCGCCGCAGTACAACAGCGCCACCGGTTCCGTGCCTGCCTGCTGTAGAGCCATGACGACCGCGCCGGCCTGTGCGAGCGCGATGCCGTGCCGCACCGCCTCGGCCGTTGACCTGCCAGGCGAAAGTGAATATTCGGCCGCTTCGTCGAATCGCACCCGGTCGGTATCGAGCAGCAGAGCACGCTCCATCAAGGCTGACCCGGGAATGATGTACCCTCCCTCGTGCCCGCCATCGGCACCCACAAAATCAATGGTCAATGCCGAGCCAGCGTCGACAACACAAAATCTGCCGCGTTCACGATTGCGCGCGGCCAGCATGGCCAGCCAGCGATCGACGCCCATACGCTTGGGATCCGCGTAGCTGTTGCGCAGATCTCCTGTGCGCGCCTGCGCGCGTGCAAACCAGGGCTCAACGCCCCAACGGCCGCGCAGCACGCTGGCCAGTTCCTGCTCGGCGCTCGGTGACGCGACGCTGGATATCCAGATATGATCCAATCGTTCGCTGCATCGCAGCATCGCTGCCAGCGCGCCTGCATCCGTGCTGCGGAACTCCCCGCGCAACAACACCTGATCGTCGCGCACGAGCCGCCATTTTGCACTGCTGTTGCCGACATCCAGTTGCAGGCAGGTACTCATTGCGCGGCCCGCAGGGAAATTTCGCCGCCGTAAATCGACTGCAAGCCCTGGCCGGTTTCGAGTTGCAGGGCGCCGCGCGCATCGACACCCCGGGCGATCCCGGCCAACTGCGACGTACCGGTGTTCAATACCACAGGGGTGCCCTCAAACGCATCCAGTGACAGCCACTCGTCCCGCCAATGGGAGAAGCCCCGCTGCTCGAAATCCGCGAGCAATGGCAGGAGTTCGTTCAACAGGGCAGCTAACAGGAGGTTCCGTCCGGGCCGCTGCGCGCAACAGGAACTGAGATCCGTCCAATCTTGGTCGATATCGTGTGCTGCGCCATTCGGCATTGCGACATTCAGCCCCACGCCGATTACCACCCGGCAACTGCCGGCGGCATCGCCACTCATCTCCAGCAGGATACCGCCGAGTTTGGAGCCCCCGCACAGGATATCGTTCGGCCATTTCAACCGGAGCCCGGAAACACCGCAAGCAAGCAGAGCCCGGGTGACTGCGACGCCCACCGCGAGGCTGAGCCCTTCGAGCGCCGCAGCGCCCTGCGTGAATTCCCATAACAGCGACACATACAGGTTGCTGCCGTAGGGACTCACCCACGTTCGACCGCGACGTCCCCGTCCGGCAGTTTGTTGTTCAGCCGTGCACACCAGGCCCGATGTACCGCCCCGCTCTGCCAGGCGTAGCACCTCGCTGTTGGTGGAATCCACACTTTCCAGAATTTCGAGATGTGCGAGCAACTCGCGGGCACGAACACCCAAAGCAGCCGTCACCCGCCCGGCACTCAGCAGCTCGATTCCGCCGGGGATGCGGTAACCCTTGCCCCTGACAGTCTCAATTGCAAGACCAGATTCCGCATTCAATCGATTGACCTGCTTCCACACTGCGGTGCGGCTGACGCCGAGCGCCTCCGCAAGCACCTGGCCTGAATGGAATTCGCCGTCCGCCAACAGCGGCAGCAGTGTGGTTCTGGACATTGGGCGTGATACCCCGCCTTGTGGTTAAGCGGGGATCATAGCAAAGAAAACCTTCTACTCGGGCGTGACAAGACGTGTCAGATCGCGCCGCCATGCGAACCGCCAGTTTCGCGCCGCATACGACCGGCCGGTTATGGAGTGACGCAGCTCGCATAAATTGACGTTTACGTTAACGTAAATTATCTCTACACTGCGGAACAGGTATGCGCACGCAGGAACCAGACCGTTGAAGGACAAATCTCACTCCATCTCGGAACTGGCACGGGAATTCGACGTCACCACCCGCACCATCCGGTTTTACGAGGAGAAAGGCCTGATACATCCAATGCGGGAGGGGCAGAAAAGGCTGTACTCCCCCGCCGACCGGGTGCGCATCAAACTGATCCTGCGAGGAAAGCGTATCGGCATGACCCTGCAGGAAAGTGTGGAGCTGATCGACATGTACGATCCGGCGCGCAACAACAAACAGCAGTTACACTCTCTGCTGGCGACGATTACCACGCGCCGCGCCGCGCTGTTGCAGCAGAAGGACGATATCGATGAGATGCTGTCCAGCCTGGACGAGGTACAGGCGCTGGCCGAGCAGGCACTGGGCAAACGGCGCAAGCTACGCAAGCCGGGGAAACGCAAACTGACAGCAACGGGGAACCCTTCATGAACACCCGCTACCCGACCCTCAACTTCGGCCTCGGCGAGGACATCGACCAGCTGCGCGCTGCGGTCTACCAGATGTGCCAGAAGGAAATCACGCCGCGCGCAGCCGACATCGACCGCAACAACGAGTTCCCAATGGACCTATGGCGCACGTTCGGCGACATGGGCCTGCTCGGCATCACCGTGGAGGACCGCTACGGCGGCAGCGGGATGGGCTACCTCGCGCATGCGGTGGTGATGGAGGAAATCAGCCGCGCATCCGCGTCCGTTGGACTCTCGTACGGCGCGATGTCCAACCTGTGCCTGAATCAATTGCAGAAGAACGGCACTGAAGCGCAGAAAGCCCGGTATCTCCCCAAGCTGTGCAGCGGCGAGCACATCGGTGCACTCGCCATGTCGGAAGCGAACGCCGGCTCCGACGTGGTCAGCATGAAGCTGCACGCGCGCAGGGAGGGCGACCGCTACCTGCTCACGGGCACCAAGATGTGGATCACCAACGGCCCCGACGCCCACGTCTACATTATCTACGCCAAGACCGATCCCGCTGCGGGCGCGAAAGGCATCACCGCGTACAACGTGGAGCGCGACTTTCCAGGCTTCTCACGCTCCCCAAAGCTGGACAAACTCGGCATGCGAGGATCC
>CAYWWD010000034.1:0-37061 GCA_964461965.1 uncultured Halioglobus sp.
TGGTGATCTTCGACCGCAGCTGGTACAACCGCCCGGGGGTCGAGCGCGTGATGGGTTTCTGCAGCGAGAAGGAGGCCCGGCGCTACCTGAGGCTGCTGCCGAGCTTCGAGGACTACCTGGTCAACTCCGGCATCATCCTGATCAAGTACTTTCTCACCGTCAGCATGGAGGAGCAGGAGAAGCGCTTCCGGCAGCGCATTCACGATCCCGTGCGGCAATGGAAGCTGAGCCCCATGGATATCTGCTCCTACCAGCGCTGGTGGGATTATTCGGCGGCCTACGACGACATGATCCGCATGACGGACACGCCGCAGGCGCCGTGGTGGATAGTACCGTCGGACGACAAGAAGCGCGCGCGCATCAATTGCATCTCGCACCTGCTCAGCCTGATCCCGTACGAGCCAGTCCCGTTCAAGAAGCCCGAGCTGGGCAAACGCGACAAGCGGCCCAAGGGCTACCAACCGGACGAGAATGTAGGCAAACCCGTACCGGATGTATTCTGATCGCCGGCGGCAATTGGCGAATGACTAAGCTAGAGGCGTCGCGCATGCTGCAGCGACCCGCCAAGAGTCCTACCCGGAGCAGGAGATGATTCGCTGATGGACTACGAACCGCTGCCCGTGGTGGCCATGCTGATTGGCCTCGCCGGCGGGCTTGCGCTGTTCCTGCACGGCATGACCATGATGTCGGGCGCGATGCGGGCGATGGCGGGCTCCAAGCTGAAAACCATCATGGCCAGACTCGCCCGCAACCGCTTCAGCGCGTTGCTGACCGGCGTAGCCATCACCTCCATCGTGCAATCCTCGTCCGTGACCACCCTGATCGCCATCGGCTTCGTGTCGGCCGGTGTGCTCACGCTGGCGCAGGCGCTCGGCGTGATCATGGGCGCCGCCATCGGCTCCGCCGTCACCACCCAGATCATCGCCTTCGACATCAGCAACCTGTCCTACGTGCTGACCGCCATCGGCTTTAGCCTGTCGATGTGGAAATCCCGGCGCGTCGTGAGCCTCACCGGCACCGTGATCATGGGTCTGGGCGTGCTGTTCATCGGGCTCGGGCTGATGTCGGAATTCATGCGGCCGCTGCGCACGTACCAGCCTTTCCTGGAACTGATGGCGTCGATGACCAACCCCCTGCTCGGCATCCTGATGGGCGCTGTATTCACCGCGGTCGTCAATTCATCGACTGCCACGCTCGGTGTGGTGATTGCACTGGCCTCGCAAGGGCTGATTCCGCTGGAGGCCGGCATCGCGCTGGTGTTCGGCGCCAATGTCGGCACCACGCTCACCGCGCTACTGGCCGCGATCGGCCAGCCGCGCACCGCACTGCAGGCCGCCATCGGTCAGGTGGTTTTCAAGGTGGTGCTGGTGCTAGTCTGGCTGCCGCTGATGGGCCCGCTGGAGGCGATCACGCGCGCGATCTCGCCGGGCGCAGAGGGCCTGGCGCTGGCCGAGCAACTCGCCTACGAGGTACCGCGACAGGTCGCCAACGTGCACCTGATCGTGAACCTGAGCACGGTGCTGCTGCTGCTGCCGTTCACCAACCTGCTGGCATCACTGATCGTGCGCGTGGTGGGCGATGATGCGACGCCGCAGGACGAGGATGCGCTGGCGCCGGAACTGAACCCGGTGCTGCTCGAGGTTCCGGTGCTGGCGGTCGATGCGGTGCGGCGCGAAGTGTGCCACCTCGGCGAGCGCGTCGCCGAGCAGGTGGAGCGTGTGATCCCTGCCCTCGCGAGGCAAGGCGTCGCGGTCGACTCCGCGCAAGCCGGGGAACAGCAGATCGATGCGCATCACGCTAAAATCGTGGCGTTCGCCGAGAAGCTGCTGCAACCGGAAATGCCGAGCGACGTGTGTCGCACAGCCATCGATCTGGTGGAGGCGGCGGATTATCTGGAATCCATCGCCGATCTGGTCAACCGGGAGGTGATTACACTGTACCTGCGTCACACCGAGCGCGGTACGACCCTCGGCGACCAGGCGCGGGAACAATTGCTGGCACTTGCCAGGGCCATCAGCCAGGAGCTGCGCCAATCACTGCGGGCAGTGGCCGATGCGGATCAGGCGCTGGCTCGCGCCGTACTTGCCAGCAAACCGCAGGTGCGCCACCTGGAGCGGGCCGTGGTCGACTTCCAGATCGAACCGCAGGCGCCCGAAAGTCCCGCGCGAGTTCTGCCCAACGCGTACGAGCGCGAACTCACGGAATCACTGCGGCGCATCTACAGCCTGGTGCGGCGTTTCGTCCGCGCCGGGACTGATTTACTGCGCACCGACATCGACACGCACACCTCGGACTGAGCCAGGCTCCGCTCAGCGCACCTCGACCGTCACCGGAATCCAGCGGTTGAGGATGTAGCGCAGCGTGCCGTTGCCCTTCATGGTCTTCAGCGCGTCGTTGAGCATCGCGGCCAGGCGCACGTCATCCTTGCGCACCGCCCAGGCGAGCTTTTCGTGGGTCAGCGGCTTGTACAGGCTGATCAGGTCATTGTTCTGCATGGACCGCGCCAGCTGCCAGCTGGTGGGTGCGTCGTGGATGTACACGTCGATATCGCCGCTGCGCAGGGCCGCGAAGGCGGCGCTGGAATCGGTGAAGGTCTTCACCTGTGCGCCTGGCAGATCGCGCTCGACAAACTGTGCGCCCGTGGTGCCGGGTTCCACGCCGACACGCACACCGTCGCGATACACGGATCTGGGCTGGGCGAACTGCGCCGCCTTGTCCGTGCGAATGATGGCCATCTGCCCTACTTCCATGAACGCATCCGTGAACAGCACCTGCTTCTCACGCTCCGGTGTTACGCTCATCGCCGACATGATCACATCGATCTCACCGGCCTCGAGCGCGGGAATCAGTTTGTTGAAGGGCATGTTCACCAACGTCATCTCCTTGCTGGCAATGCCGCCAACCGCCTTGGCATTGTCCGCTTCGATGCCGACGATCCGGCCCTCTTCCATGAATGCCATCGGCGGATAGTCCGCCGACACACCAACCCTGAGCGCCTCGGCCATCGCGGTGTTCGCGCCCCACAGGAGCAGGAAGAGCAGCAGGAGGTAGCGCAGCATGGAGTATCCTCGGCGCCCGTCGGGCGTGATTAGGGTCGGCGGGCGCCAATGTAACATCGCCCCGCCTGCGCGGGAAAGTCATCGGTGCGCGGATGCCACCGCATCCCGGTAGAACCCGCCACGAGGCGTCGACCCTGTGCGCAGCTTGACGCTCCCACGGACGTTTGCCATGCTGCACGCAGTTTCACAGTTCCCTCCCCCCGCATAGGATGCCTCCTCATGAAAACACTGTTCAATGCTTCGCTTATCGTCTTCCTGTTGAGTTTGTTCGGCCAGTTCGCGCACGCCGATGAATACGACGACGCCATCGCCAGCTTCCGCAACGCGGGGCAGGCCGGCACCTACTTCGACAAGAGCATCGGCTATGCGGTATTCCCCACCATCGGCAAGGCGGGCATCGGCATCGGTGGCGCCCACGGCGATGGCAAGGTGTACAAGAACGGCGTACCCATCGGCACCTCCAGCATGACGCAGCTGACGGTCGGCCTGCAGCTCGGCGGCGAGGCGTTCAGCCAGATCATCTTCTTCGAGAACCAGGCGGCACTGGATAACTTCACCTCGGGCAACTTCGAGTTCAGCGCGGATGCCAGCGCGGTAGCGCTCACCGCTGGCGCGAACGCCACGGCCAACACTGGCGGCGGCACCTCCGCAGGCATCAGCGGCGGCAAGAACAATGCCGACACCAAGTCGCTGGGCTACCGCAAGGGCATGGCCATCTTCACCATCGCCAAGGGCGGGCTGATGTACCAGGCGACGCTGGGCGGACAGAAGTACAGCTACAAACCGCTCTAAACCACTACCCGACACCGGCACGGCCGCACCACCACAGGTGCGGCCTTTTTTTTGGGCGTCACGAAGGTTCAGTTGCGCCCGAGTGCGGCTGCCTCGTGCGCCAGTACCTCGGCAACCACCGGATGCGCTGTCACGCGCGCAATGAATCCGGCAAATGCCGGCCAGCGCGCAGGATCAACCTCGTAACCGGCGTACGACGCATTCACAAAGGGGCTCACCAGGCTCAGGTCGGCCATCATGAACGAGCCGAAGATAAAACCGTCATCCGGCACCTGGCTCTCCATGTAGTCCAGGATGGGCGGCAGCTGCTTGTTGATGATCTTCTCGACAGCCTGTACATCCGTCTCCTGCTTGAGCACCAGCGGGCGCATGAAGCGCTGGAAGAAAATACCGGCGGCGAGTTCCGCTACGCGCGTGCCGCCGAGCTCCTCCAGCCAGCGCGCCCGCGCCTTGTCCACAGGGTTGCCCGGGTACAGCGGCGGCTGCGGGTAGCTGTCTTCGAGGTATTCGCAGATCACGGTCGAATCACAGATGATCAGTTCGCCGTCCTGCAGGGTCGGCACCTTACCGAGCGGATTGATCTTGCGGTACTCGGGGTCCTTCAGGAACGGCACCTGCTGCTTCTGCTCGAAGGGCAGGCCCTTGATCGCAAGTGCGACGAGCACCTTGCGCACGAACGGCGAGCCGGATGCGCCGTGCACGAGCATCATTTGCCACCCCCGGCTTTGATGTCATCCAGCCAGCGCGCGACCGCCTGCCCGATCTCGGCCGGTGAATCCTCCTGCACGAAATGCCTGCCCTTGACCGTCACCTCGCGCTGGTGCGGGAAGCCTCGGCAGTACTCGCGCTGCCGGCCAACCAGGATGGAGCCGGGGTCGGCATTGATGAACAGCTTGGGCAGGTCGGTCGTGCCCATCAGCCACGCACCGTAGCTCTTCACCAGATCGACGATGTCCTGCGGCTCTCCATCGATCGGCAGCTGCCGCGGCCAGTTGAGCGTGGGCTGGCGATCCTCCGGCGTGGGAAACGGCGCACGGTAGTGCCGCATCTCCTCCTCGCCCAGCGCCCGGATGACGGAGCCCGGCAGCACCGCCTCGACAAAGCGGTTGCGCTGCAGCACCAGGTCCTCGCCCTTGTCGGAGCGAAAGCCCTGGAAGATACCGCGCGCAGCCTCCGGCCAGTCATCCCAGGTCACGGGGCAGACGATCCCCTCCATGTACGCGATACCGCGCACGGCCCGTGGGTGCTGCTGCGCCCAGTGGAAGCCGAGCGCGCTGCCCCAGTCGTGGAGCACCAGCGTCACGTTCCGGTTCGCGTCCAACGCATCGAGCAGGCCGTCCAGGTAGCGGTAGGCCGCGGCAAAGGAGTAGCGGCCGGGGCCTTCGCTTGCCGGCAGTTTCTCCGAGTCACCCTGGCCGATCAGATCCGGTGCGATCACCCTGCCTGCGCCCCGCAGTTCGGGAATCACGTTGCGCCACAGGTAGGACGAGGTGGGATTGCCGTGCAGCAGCACGATGGGATCGCCCTGCCCTTCCTCCACGTAGGCGATACGCTTTCCCAGCACCTCCTGGAAGTGTTTCGGGTACGGCATGGCGGCGGAAATCATAGCGGCTCCTCGATAATGGCGTCGTGAATGGACGGAAAGTCGCAAAGGCGATGACGCCGTCGCGATCACCGGAACTGCAGCACGCGATCGCGGATCGGCTGCAGGCGCAGCTGCAGGAAGTCGAGTATGTAATTCTGGAACAGCCGCCACGGGAAGCGCCGGCCCTGCCTGGGCAAGCGGTCGGCCGCACGCAGTACATAGCCCGAATTCAGGCTGAGCATGGGCATCTCCTCGATGCCGCCCGCAGGTACGCGCGGCACCGCGACCCGCTTCCCCTGCGCGCGCATGTGGTTCAGCACGCGGCACACGAAGCTGCCGGTGAGATCGCTCTTGAGCGTCCACGAGGCATTGGTGTAGCCGAACACCTGCGCCAGGTTGGGCACGTCGCCGAACATCATGCCGCGATAGACATAGAGCTGCGCCGGATCGATGGTCCTGCCATCGACAGACAACTGCGCGCCACCCATGAACTTCATGTTGAGGCCGGTGGCCAGCACCACGATATCCGCCGCCAGTTCGCGTCCGGACTGCAGCTGGATGCCGTGCCCGGTGAACCGCGCGATCTGGTCGGTCACCACCTCGGCCCGGCCCGCGCGGATGGCGTCGAACAGGTCGTTCTCAGGCACCGCGCACAGGCGCTGGTCCCAGGGGTTATAGCGCGGCGTGAAGTGCGTCTCGATATCGTAATCGTCGCCGAGCGCCTTGCGCGCCCGATCTAGGATGAACTTCCTGATGACGTGCGGCCAGCGCCGCGAGATCGCATACACATTGATCTGGAACAGCACCGCCTTCCAGCGCGCGATGCGGAACACCCAGGACGCCGGCAGGTAGCGGAGCAGCACGCGCGCCAGCGGATCCTCCTTCGGCAGCGAGGCAATATAAGTGGGCGAACGTTGCAGCATGATGGTGTGCGCAGTGTCCCTGGCCAGTTCCGGCACCAGCGTGATCGCGGTGGCGCCACTGCCGACGACAACCACGCGCTTGCCGCGGTAATCCAGTGCCGTGGGCCAGAGCTGCGCGTGAAACAGCTGGCCTCGAAACTCATCCACGCCCGGGAATTCCGGTGTATAGGGGTTCTCATAGTCGTAGTAGCCACTGCACATCAGCAGGAACTGGCAGCGCACTTCCACGCGTTCGCCGGTATCGGTGCGCTGCGCCACGACGGTCCAGGTCGACGACTCCGAGGACCAGCTGGCACTGCGCACCTGGTGATGGTAGCGGATGTGGCGGTCGACCCCGGTTTCCGCTGCGGCCTCCTGTAGATAGGCCAGGATAGCCGGGCCATCCGCCAGCGACTTGCGCGCCGTCCAGGGTTTGAACGCGTAACCCAGTGTGTACATATCGCTGTCGGAGCGGATCCCGGGGTAGCGGAACAGATCCCAGGTACCGCCGAGCGCGGCACGGCTCTCCAGCAGCGCGAAGCTGTGGTGCGGGCACTCGCGCTGCAGATGCCGGGCGCTGCCGATACCGGACAGACCGGCGCCCACGATCAGCACATCCACATAGTCAGGAGCAGCGTT
The DNA here is from genome assembly GCA_964461965.1 of uncultured Halioglobus sp. Lineage (GTDB taxonomy): Bacteria > Pseudomonadota > Gammaproteobacteria > Pseudomonadales > Halieaceae > Marimicrobium. The sequence continues at coordinate 6,978 of CAYWWD010000034.1, forward strand.
TGCAGTCATGCACGGACAGCCTCGGCGAGATCGACGGATACCGGCCAGTGATGCAGCCGGGCAGGATACTGTGGCCCATTCACCGCTGCCATTCAATACGGCTGTCGGGGCGGCGCACTGGCGCTCAGGGTTGCTCCCATGCGGCGTCCAGCAGCTTCACCGCCACGGCGGCGGCCGCCTCGCGTATCCGCGGCCACGCGGCCAGGGCCTGCGCAAAATCCAGTGCCGCGCGCTGCACCGGCGCCAACCACTCTGGTGGGCTGTCTGCGAGCGCGACGGGCGCCAGCAGGGCCGCGCGGGCCTGCGCCAGCTGGCGCTCCAGGAACGACCGCCATGCGGGATGACGCCCGCTCACTGCATCCGCCAGCTGCCCTTCCAGCAGGGCCACGCTGCTGGCGTAGCCGCGCGCCAGCTCCAGGCCGAGCTGGGGCAGCAGGGAACCGGCCGGCCACTGCGCCAGCTGACGCAGCTCCTGTGCCAGCGCCGCCAGTCTCGCTGCGGGGGTACCACCACCACGCGTGTCGACCCTGTCCAGCAGGTAGCTGGTCAACACACCGAGGTGTGCCCGCGTGGTGAACGGTTCGTCGTACTCCGTCCCTGCGCGCTCGTCCAGCGGCAGGTGCAGAATGGCCCAGTCGAAATTCAACACGGCGGAGTGCGGGTGCAGGCGGGCAGTCATGCTGGCGAACAGCGCATCCTCACCGCGCAGTACCGGCAGGTAGGGCGGCAGCAGTTGACGGTTATCGAGTCCCGTCATTTGCGACATATCGCCACGCAAGGCAATGGTGGGCCGGGTATAGCCCAGCCAGCAGGGCCGGCATGACGGCAGGACTGCCGGGTCGCCGCCCTGCGCAAGCAGGCGCTGCACGGAGGTACTGCCGAGGCGCGTCACCCACTTCGCGCCGACCGTACCCGGGTCGCCGGCGCTGCCGCACTGCGTCACCAGCACCGGCGAACTGCCGTCCAGCACACCGAGCATCGTGCCATGGCAGCGCGCCAGCATCGCCGGTGGCAGCGGGCCACCTACCTGCGCGGCCAGCGTCGCTGCAAGCGATAGCCCTACCGCGTCGGCATGCCGTGAAAGAGGATTGAACGCGCCGGTGCGCGTCGCGCGCAACAGGGCAGCCCGCGAGCCGTAAAACCAGGCTTCGCGGGCCTCTTCGTGGCGAAATCCCATACCGGCCGTGCCCTGCGGCGCGTGCACCGCGCGGCAGAGGATATCGTCATCGAGTATCACCGCGCGACAGCCCACACTGAGCAGCAGGCACAGGTTGCGCGCCAGGCCATACGTCGGCTGGCCCGCCCAGCGCGCCCGATCCAGCAGGAAACGCAGCGCATCGGCCTGCTCCGGCAGGGCCGCCAGCAGCCGGGCGAGCAGGTCGCCGGCAGCCTGCGCGCCGAAATACTGCATGGGCTTTGCGCTGTTGCGATTGAAGGCACCGAGCAGCTCCCGATTGCGCCGGGCATTGTCTTCGTGTCGTGAATCGTCGATCAGCACCAGCCGCTCGTGGCGCGACAGCTCTCCCGCCTCGAGCAGGCTGTCCAGCAGCCGCTCCACCGCGGCAGGCCGGTCGCAGGTGATGATGAACACGCGCGTGGGCGCAAGCGGCGTGGGTGCAGGCGCGGTGCCGATGCGCCGCGCGGTATCCGCGGCGGCGAGCAGGATGCCCGCGGCGCGGGCGGATTCCAGGATCTGCAGCACGTCGGCCTGTTGCCCGCGCAGCATCGGCACGGCGGCGCACAGCATCGCCGCGTGTTCGGGCAGGGTCTGGTAGTGCAGGCAGTAGGTGAGCGCATTCGCCACGTCGCGCGTGACCGCCAGTTTCCCACCGCTGCGCGTGTTCACGATCACGACCGTGCTCTCGTTGAGCATGATCTGCTCGCATTGCGCGTACGCGTAGAGCGGCAGCGACGCACCGGCGGACGGCGCAGGAGCTGGAGGCGGTGTCGGCGCGCCGATCTGGAATGAGTAGGAGACGTCTATGGGGTCAGTCACCAGAGAATTCCCGCGTGTGTCACTGATGGAGCGGCCGGCTGACAGCCCGGAGCAGCGGAGGCCGGGTGCGATGCAAAGGGATTATTGCGCGCCCTTGCGGGTGCCGACCCGCACCTCCACGCGGCGGTTCAGCGCGCGGCCTTCGGCACTGGCGTTGGAGGCGATCGGCTGGCGCTTGCCCATACCGACGACATCGATCAGGCCGGGGTCGACACCCTGGCTGACGAGGTAGTCGCGCACTGCACCGGCGCGGCGCAGGGAGAGCTTCATGTTGTACTCATCGGTACCGACGCTGTCGGTATGCCCGACGATATCGATATCACCCACGGTCACACCCTGGCGCCTGATCTCGGCGCCGAGGCGTTGCAGTTCGGAGCGGCCCTGTGGCTTGAGGTCGTACCGGTCGAAGTCGAACAACACTTCCGCCGCGAACGTGTGTGTCTTGTACTCCAATGCCCGCTCGAGGGGCGTCAGCAAGGTGCTGGCGACATACGTGGACAACGCGGCGCCACCGGCGACATCGGCCGCGGCCACACTGCTGTCACAGCCGGCGGCATCGGCGAGGCTGGCGATGGCGGCATCGTGGCGGGTGTCACTGCCGATCCTGACCGTGTGCACGCAGACATTGCCCGGGTGCTGCGCCTTCAGGGCCGCAAGTGCTGCGCGCGCCGCATCGGGATTGCTGAAGTTGAAATCGCTGACGATGATCAGCGCGATCAAGCCCTTGTCCTCGGCCAGCAGGCCTGCAGTGCGGTCGAGGGCAGCCGCGATGGGGGTGGTGCTCGCCGCGCACTGCAGTGAATCGAGCGCTGTGGCAACCTCCGCGGCATTGAACGGCTGCAGTGGAGACAGCGTCGAAGCGACGCCAGGACCGATGCAGGAACCGGTGGCGCCCTTGCCAAAGGTCACCACGGCAGACTTGAAATCCAGGGGCGGAACCGCCTTGTTGAAGCTTGCAGTCCAGTCCTGCGCGGCATTCATGCGCGGCACCGACGCATCCTCGGTGTTCATGGAACCGGAGGTGTCGAGCAGGATGACGAACGTATCGACTTTGCGCGCGTAGGCGCTGGCGTCGATGGCAGCGGCTGGCGTAACCACCGGAGTACGCGGTGTGCCACCGCAGGCGGACACCATCGCCGCCAGTAATACCCATAAGACGTGCCGAACACGCAGCTTGATCATATTTTTCTCCTGAATTGTCGCGAGGTAGCCCATGCCTCACCCAGCGCCACCTGCATGGCATTGGGCATGCCGGCGAGCGGGGATGCTTCCGGCGGCAAGAATAATGCATCCCGGCGCGGCTGTCGCGGGCAGCAAAGCGCAGTAGACCACGAGACGCGGCGTTACTTCGGTCATTGCGGTCCGTGCGCGACTACCTCGCCACGCGCCGCCGCCACGCCTGCAGGCCATCGGCATTGAGGCGCAGGTCGAACACCAGTTTATCGCGCAGATCCGCCTGCGCAGCGCATGCACCAAACTGGCGCAGCAGGTCCAGCGTGTAGTCCATCAGCTGCGCCTGCAGGTCGACAGGATCCAGCGTCCGCGCGAACTCGCTGTACGCCGCGATCTGGCGCGCCAGCAGGGCCGACGCCGCGGCCGTGTACTTGAGTTCACCGCTGTGCGTCAGGTACAGGCGCTGCGGTGAGTAGCTGCCCAGCAATTGCAGCGAGCTGAGGAAGGTTTCGGGGTCGAACTGGCTGGGCGTGGTCGAGGGCAATACAAAATCCCCTGTGGCGAAGCGGCACCAGGGATAGGACACACCGAACATATCGCCGGTAAACCAGCCCCGGCTGGTCTCGTCCCAGATACAGAAGTGGTGTTCGGCGTGCCCGCGCGTATGGCGAAACTCAAGCTGCCTGCCGCCGAGGGCGACTGTCTCACCGTCATCCATGGCGCGCATGCGCGCCGCTGCGACGGGTTCGATGGTGCCATACAGGGCGTGAAACGACTCCGGCCCATAGATCGCCATGGCAGCCTCTACCAGCTGCGCGGGATCGCAGAGGTGTTTCGCGCCACGCGGGTGCACCAGCAGTTGTGCCTCCGGCAACATGCGCATCATGGCGCCGGCACCGCCGGCATGGTCGAGGTGCACATGCGTGGGGATGACGTACCGCACCTGTGCCGGCGCTATGCCGCGCAGCGAGAGGAATTGTTGCAGGCGCGGCACGCTATGGCTGGTACCTGTCTCCAGCACCGCGCACTCGCCACCGTGCTCCATCAGGTAGAAGCAGGCCAGGCCGTTGTGCACATACGCGGCATCGATGCAGGTGATACCGAAGCCCAGCGGGGTAAACGGTGATGCGCCCACGACCCATCGCGCCTCAGGCGTTCGCCACCGCGCCGCCGTCCAGCACGATCATCTGGCCGGTCAGCCAGGCGGAGGCGCGCGCGCTCAGGTAAATCGCCGTGCCCGCGGCATCCTCGGCGTTGCCGAGACGGCCGCGGGGGAACGAGGCAGCCAGCGCGGCCTCGTGCTCCAGCAGGTGCGCGGTCATTCTGCTGGGAAAGAATCCCGGCGCAATCCCGTTGACATTGATGTACTGCGGCGCGAGGTCGGCCCCGAGATGCCGCGTCAACTGGTGCACTGCAGCCTTGCTCGCGGAGTAGGCGTAATTTTTCATATGCGGGTGCGTGATGCCGTTGATGGAGCCGATGTTGATTACGCGCGCGGGGTCCTCGGCCGAACCCGCCGCACGCAGGCAGGGCAGCAACCGCTGCGTGAGGAAGAACATCGACTTCACATTGAGGTCCATGGTCCTGTCCCAACCGCTCTCGGGAAAGTCGTCGATGTCCGCGCCCCAGGTCGCGCCCGCGTTGTTCACCAGGATGTGCAGCCTGGGCTCGCGCGCGGACACGGCGGCGGCAAACGCGGCGACACCGTCCACCGAGGACAGGTCCGAGGTCATCGCGATGCACTCACCCAGTGCCGAGAGTTCCCGCTCGGTGGCGCGCAGTTCTGCTTCCTTGCGCGCGGTGATGTAGGTCCTGACCCCGTTCTCGACGAAACCGCGCGCGATCATTGCGCCGATCCCGCGCGAGCCGCCGGTAACTACCGCGACCTTACCGCGCACGTCAAACAGATTCTGCATAGCGGCTGTCCTGTGTCAGAAGTGATTGCACCTGCATCGCCCGTACTCCAGCGTCAGTCCCGCTCGGGCGCGCCGGGCGGAAACAGGTGGCGATAAGGTCGCGCCTCGTCCACGGCGCGCTGCACCGATGGGTGCTCGAGTAACCGTGCGCGGTACGCGCGCAGCGCCGCGTACTGAACGGGAATCGGGTGGATCCAGTCCGCGTAGAAGAGCGCGGGCGCAGCGGCACAATCGGCCAGCGAGAAAGCCGCGCCCACAGCCCACTGCCGCCCCTCGATCCGCGCATCGAGCCAGCGGTACGACTTGTCGAGCAGGCGACGGGCATCGTCCACGGCCGGCGGATGCCGGTGCTCGGGAAGCCGCAGCGCATCGCCCACGACGGCCTGCACGGGCGACATGACATAGCTGTCGAAGACACGATCCAGCAGGCGAGTTTCCAGCCGCTCTGCAGCATCGCCGGGCAACAGTGGCGCCGCACCGGGATAGTGCTGCTCAAGGTACTCGATGATGATGCTCGACTCGACGATCGCGCGGCCGTCATCCAGCAGGACGGGGAATTTCCCGACCGGCGAGTGCGCTGCGAGGGCCGCACCGTTGTCCGGATGCTGCGCGTCGAGCATGCGGAAGCGGAACGGCGTCGCATTCTCGTACAGTGCGATCAGCACTTTCTGGCAGTACGAGGAAAACGGGTGTGCCAGCAGTTCGAGATTCATCGTGTGTGCACTCCGGTGCAGCGGCCAGGGTTCATCGCGAGTCGATAATGTGACACGAGGGCGTCGGCGACTGTCAATCGGTTTGCGCCGCAGCCAGCGCACGCAACACCACAGCGCGCGTCGCGGCCGGGTCGATCACGGCATCCAGCTCCAGGAACGATGCCGCCTCGGTGGCCTTGCCGGCCTCGTACAACCGCGCGAGCAGGTGCTGGAACAGCGCCTCGCGCGCTTCCGGATCGGCCTGTGCATCCAGCTCCCGCTTGAAGCCGAGTCGCACCGCGCCCTCCAGCCCCATGCCGCCGAATTCGCCGGTGGGCCATGCGGCGGTGTAGACCGGCGCGGCGAGGCTGCCGCCGGTCATCGCCATGGCGCCGAGCCCGTAGGCCTTGCGCAGCACGATCGCGACCAGCGGCACGCGCAGGTTCGAACCTGCCAGGAACAGCGATGACATGCGCCGCACCGCGCCCTGCGCCTCGCTCTCGGGGCCGACCATGAAGCCGGGCGTGTCCACCAGCGCGAGCACCGGCAGGGAGAACGCCGTGCAGGTCTTCAGAAAACGCGCCGCTTTCTCCGCCGACTGTGTGTCCACCGCACCGCCCAGCTGCTGGCAATCACTGGCGATGAGGGCCATGGGCTTACCCTCCAGGCGCAGGAAACCGGTGATGATGCCGCGCCCGTAAATGCGCTGCAGTTCGAGAAATGAACCGGTGTCGGCGAGTGTCTCGATGATGCGCCGCACCGGGTAGCCCCAGCGCCGGTCTGCCGGCAGTGCGTCGCGCAAGCTCTCCTGGGGCGCGCAGGCCCAGGTCGCCACCTCACCCTGGAAATAGGAAAGCAATTGCCGCGCCAGCGCCGTGGCGTGGGCCTCGTCATCGGCGACGATATCGACCACGCCGTTGCGCTCGTGCACCTCGATGGGCCCGATGGCGGTCGGCTCGTACACCCCCATGCCGCCCCCTTCGATCATGGCCGGCCCCGCCATACCGATCCAGGACTGGCGCGTGGCAATGCAGAAATCGGCACAGCCGAACAGTGCAGCATTGCCGGCGAAGCAGTAACCGTTATTGACCGCGATACGCACGACCTTGCCGCCGAGCGCCGCCCAGGTGCGAAAAGAGGGAACATGCAGGCCGGCGATCTGCGTGGCGACGTCGGTATCGCCCGGGCGCCCACCGCCGCCCTCGGTGTACATCACCACCGGCAGCGACCACTGTGCCGCCAGCTCGCAGAGACGGTCCAGCTTGCGGTGGTGGAAGAATCCCTGGGTGCCGGCGAGCACCGAGTAATCATTGACGATGACCGCCGCGCGCGCACGCCCGGCGCCGACCAGCGGGGCGTTGATAGTGCAGGTGCCGGTGAGAATGCCGTCGGCGGCGGTGCTGGTTTGCAGATCCGCGTAGTCGCGGCGGTTGCGCTGCGCGGCCACCGCCAGCTGACCGTACTCCTGGAATGAATCCGCATCGACGAGAGCGGACAGGTTCTCCCGCGCCGTGCGAAAGCCTTTGGCATGGCGCTTCGCCCGCGCGTCATCGCGCGCCGCATCGAGAGTGCGCGCCAGACGCTCGCGCAATGCCTTCAACTCAGGCCTGACGTCGTCGTCCATAGCTCACTCCGCTGGATTGAAAGTAGAGGGCTGAGGCGACAAATTGGATGGACTTGGTTCGGGACTGTGCGAGGCAGGATGCCGAGCGCCGCATAAGCCCCTGCAACGCCGATCCGGACTAACGCCCCTGCCACACCGGCGCACGCTTCTGCATGAAGGCGATGACGCCCTCCTGCGCGTCAGCGCTGCTCATGCACAGGTGCTGCAGCCGCGCCTCGGTGGAAATCGTTTCGCTCACCGTGTCTTCCAGCGCCGCATTCAGCGCCTGCTTGGCGTAGCGCAGCGACAGCGGCGCCTTGCCGGCGATCTCGGCAGCCCAGGCCAGCGTCTCATCGAGCAGGCTGGCAGCGGGCACCACGCGGTTGCACAAGCCCCACTGCAGGCACTTCTCGGCGCGAATCTTTTCGCCGGTCACGATCACTTCATAGGCGCGCTTGCGGCCCAGCGTGCGCACCAGGTGCCAGGTGGCGCCGCCGTCCGGCACCAGGCCGATGGCGGCGAAAGCCTGGTAGAGGTAGGCGTCTTCGGCCATCACCGAGAGGTCGCACACCATGGCGTACGCGCTCCCGATGCCGGCACAGGCGCCGTTGATCGCACTGATCCACGGCTTGGGCGCTTCGTGTATCGCCATCAGGCTGGGTTTGTACTCGCCGTTGAGCTGGTCCTCCACGCGAAAGTTGGCCTTGTCTTCCGGCAGGTCGGCGAGATCGGCGCCGGCACAGAACGCGCGGCCCGCGCCGGTCAGCACCACGGCGCGCACGCTGTCGTCGTCATTGACCTCGCGCACCGCGCGCAGCAGGTCGCGCCTGAGCGCGCCGTCGAAACTATTGAGTTTGTCCGGGCGGTTCAGGCTGACGAGGGCGACCGCACCCCGGCGTTCGACGAGAACAGTGGCGTAGTTGCTCATGGCAGTCACTCCTGCGGTTTGCGTGTTTAAGTGATCGCGCCGGCGGCGCGCAGGCTGGCCAGTTCCTGCTCACCAAAGCCCATCGCTGCCAGCACCGTGTCCGTGTCCGCACCCGGATCGTGCGCGCCGTGGCGCACCTCGGAGGGCGTGCGGCTGAAACGCGGCGCCGGTGCCGGTTGCACCACCCCATCGACCTCGATATAGGATTTGCGGGCGATGTTGGCCGGATGTTTCGGCGCCTCCATGAAGTTCAGCACCGGCGCGAAACACACATCCGTGCCTTCCATGAGTGCGCACCACTGCGCCTGCGTTTTCTGCCTGATGACCGCCGTCAGTTTGTCTTTCATGGCGGGCCACTGCGCCTGGTCGTTCTGGTTGCCGAAATCCGCCTCGGACAATCCGGCCAGCTGTTTCAACAGCGCGTAGAACTGCGGCTCGATGGCGCCGAGTGCAATGTACTCGCCATCGGCGCATTCGTAGGTGTCGTAGTAGTGCGCGCCGCCGTCCAGCATGTTGGATTCGCGCTGCGTGGCGTCCCACAGCCCATACGACTGGAAGCTGTAGAACATCCACATCAGTTGCGCGGCACCATCCACCATCGCCACATCGATCACCTGGCCTTTGCCGGAGTTCGCGCACTCCAGCAGCGCGGCCAGCACGCCGTTGACCAGCAGCATCCCGCCGCCGCCCATGTCGCCCACCAGGTTCAGCGGCGGCACCGGCTTCTGGCCCTTGCGGCCCATGGCGTAGAGCGCCCCGGTGATGGCGATGTAGTTGATGTCGTGGCCGGCGGCGTGCGCCAGTGGCCCGGTCTGCCCCCAGCCCGTCATGCGCGCATACACCAGCCTGGGATTGCGCGCCAGACAGACGTCCGGACCGAAACCGAGTTTCTCGCACACGCCGGGGCGGAAGGGATCGATCAGCACGTCGGCGTTCTCCACCATGCGCAGCAGCGTCTCCACGCCGGCGGGGTCCTTCAGGTTGAGCACCACCGACTTCTTGCCGCGCCAGCTGACGTCCTTCATCACCAGCGCGCTGGCGCCGGCGGCGCGGTCGATGCGGATCACCTCGGCGCCCATATCGGCGAGCAGCATGCCGCCCATGGGCGCAGGGCCGATCCCGGCCAGTTCGATGACTGTGTATCCGTTTAACGGCCCCATGGCAGCCTCGCCTACTTGGGTTGCATGCGGATGCCGCCGTCCATGCGGATGCATTCGCCGTTGATGTAATCGTTTTCCACGATGTGCTGCGCGAGCTGGGCGATTTCATCCGCCTTGCCGAGCCGCTTGGGGTACAGCACCTGGCTGGCCAGCGGCTTCAGGAACTCGGCGATCTCCGGCGTCATTTCCTCCGCGCCGCCCATCATCAGCGGGGTGGCAATCAGGCCGGGCACGATGGTGTTGACGCGAATGCCGAGCACCGCGAGGTCGCGCGCGATCGGCAGCGTCATGCCCACGACGCCGCCCTTGGACGCGGAGTACGCGGCCTGGCCGATCTGGCCCTCATAGGCTGCGATGGACGCGGTGTTGATGATCACGCCGCGGCCGCCATCTTCGTTCAGCACGGCATTGGCCGCCATCTGCTCGGCGCACAGGCGCAGCACGTTGAACGTGCCGACCAGGTTGATCTGTATGATGCGGTTGAACTCGGCCAGCGGGAACGGCCCGTTCTTGCCCATGGTGCGCATGGCGTTGCCGGTACCGGCGAAATTGCAGCAGATATGAATGGCACCGAACGCCTTCATGGTCGCCTCGATGCCGGCCTTTACCGACTCCTCAGTGGTCACGTTCACGTTGCAGAAGATCACCTGCCCGGGGAATTCCGCGACCAGCTGCTTGCCCTTCTCCTCGTTCATGTCGAAGATCGCAACCTTGGCGCCGCGCGCCGCGAAGCGCTTGACCGTGGCGCGGCCGAGGCCCGAAGCGCCGCCAGTGATCACTGCTACCTTGTCTTTCAGGTCCATGTCGTCTCTCCTGCTGTGTACGCCGCTTGCGCGCGGCGTCGGGGTTAAAAATTCCGGGTGTTGAACGGAGTGTAACTGTCTGCAAGGAAATCCCGGCTGATGATGATCTTCATCACCTCGGAACTGCCGGCGTAGATCGTGGATATCTTCGCGTCCGTATACTGCCTGCTAATGGGATACTCGTCCATATAGCCATTGCCACCGTGCAACTGCACGCCGAGGTCGGCCGCCGCCACCTGCAGCTCGCTGGTGGCCAGCTTGGCCTTGGCCGCATCCACTGCAGAGAGCTGCCCGGCGTTGAAGGCAGCGACACACTGGTCGATGTACACCTGCGCGAAATCCAGTTGCGTGCGCATCTCGGCGAGTTTGAACTGCGTGTTCTGGAAGGCGGACACCGTCTTGCCGAACGCCTTGCGCTCTTTGACGTAATCCAGCGTAAGCTGCCAGGAGAGCTGCGCCGAGGACAGATAGCCCACGGCGCCCAGCAGACGCTCCTCGGCGAGGCCTTTCATCAGGTAGATGAAGCCCTGCCCCGGCTCGCCCAGCACGTTGGCCTTGGGCACTTTGACGTCGTTGAAAAACAGCTCGGCGGTATCCTGCGCCATCAGGCCCATTTTCTTCAGGCGGCGACCGCGCTCGAAGCCCGGCATGCCGCGCTCCACGATAAACAGTGTCATGTGGTGGGGATTATTCTCGGGATCGGTCTTGGCGGCCACGATCACGATGTCGGCGTTGATGCCGTTGGAGATGAACGTCTTGGCGCCGTTCAGCACCCAGTGGTCACCCTGTTCCACCGCGGCGCTGCGCATGCCGGCGAGGTCGCTGCCCGCATCCGGCTCGGTCATCGCGATGGCGAGGATTTTTTCGCCACTCACACAGGCCGGCAGCAGGCGCGCGCACTGCTCGGCGTTGCCGAAGCGCGTCAGGTAGGGCCCTACCAGCCGGCTGTGCAGCGTGTTGAACCAGTCGCCGACCCGTGCGAAGTTGGTCTCCTCGATGATGATCTGCTCGAACCGGAAATCGGCATCGCCCATGCCGCCGTACTGCTCGTCGGGCCAGACCATGAGGAAACCCTGCTCGCCGGCTCGGCGGAACGCCGCGCGGTCGACGATGCCAGCCTCACGCCACGCCTCCATATGTGGCACAATCTCGGCGGCGAGAAATTTGCGATAGGCATCGCGAAACATGCGCTGCTCTTCAGTGAAATCTCGTGGCAACAAGGCGCGGCCTCCCGGTAGCGGAACATTGAGCGGCCCACAGTATGGTGAGCGCCCGATTGGCCAACAATGACCCGCCCCGACAAATAAATTGACTGGACGTGACAGCCGGGCGCGGCGGCGGACACGAGAAGGACTATGGAACTGCTTCACTCGGACCACTGGATGATCATCTACTTCGGCCTGATCTTCCTGGTGACCGGCGCGCAGATCGCCGTGGTATACGCTTTGAGCGGCGCCACCAATCCGGTCGCGGGGCTCGGCTTGTTCGCGGTGTACTTCATGGCCGCGCTGCTGGGCTGGATCGCCTTCGCCCTGCAGCAGGGCTCCCATGCGCCGATGGCGGTGGATGTGCCGGCGGTGGCCTCGGTGCTGAACGGCTATATCCTGTTCCTCGCGGCGGCGCAGCGCGCCGGTATCACACGCGGCCGCTACGTCCTCGGAGCGCTGTGCCTCGGCGCCTTTCTCAGCGTGTTCTTCCTGCGTCCACATGAGATGTTCGCCGTGCAGTCGGGCGCTTCCGCGATGTTCCTGGCGGCGGCCGGCGCACTCTGCGCCTGGCGCGGCTGGAAGAAGGGCAACGTGGGCGACGGCCTCATCGCAGTGGCTGGGCTGATCATGCTGCTCGGAACCGGTGCCGCGCTCTACCAGTGGGTGATATTGGGCGACTACGCGCTGGCGCAGGCGGTGATGTTCGGAGTTCACAGCGCCTGTTACGTGCTGGTAGCCGTGGGTTTCCTGGGCAGCGTGCTCATCGAATACCAGCAGAGCCTGTCGCACCTGGCGATGGAGGATCCGCTGACGCAACTGCTCAATCGCCGCGGCCTGGAGAACGCCCTGCACATCACACTGGCGCAGGCGGCGCGCGGACAGTTGCCCACTGCAGCGATCATGGTGGACATCGACCACTTCCAGGAGATGAACACCAACTTCGGCATGGAGACCGGCGACCAGGTCCTCCGGCAGGTGGCGCGCTACCTGATACGCCTGTGCCGCGCCAGCGATGTGGTGGCCCGCACCGGTGGCGATGAGTTCCTGCTGATCCTGCCGCAGACCGACGTGGACGGCGCCCGCCTGCTCGCGGAGCGCCTGCGCAACGACATCGCCGAGCGCCCGCTGGTTGTGAACCAGCAGCGGATACCAGTGACGGTGAGCCTGGGCGTGGCGGCTGTTTCGGGCGACGTCAATCTCGACAAACTGTCGCTCGAGGCCGATCGGGCGCTGCACCTGGCGAAGCGCGGCGGACGCAACCGGGTGGCCTCGGTGGACAGCAAGCCCATCCACTTGAGCACGCGGCTCAACCCGACCTGAGATGCGCGACCTCTCCATCTCCGTCTACTTCGCGCGGGCCGTGCTGAAGAATGCCGTGGCCCAGGGCCTGGACCCGATCAGCCTGCTGCGCAAGAACCGCATCTCCCCGCGCCTGATGCTGGAGGATCACGCGCGCATCTCCATCGAGCGTTTCGCCGACCTGCAGGTCAACACCATGCTGGCCATGGGCGATGAAGCGCTCGGCTACGGCGCACGGCCGCTCCCCGTGGGCTGCTGGGCGATGATGTGCCATGCGGTGATCGGCTGCGAGACGCTGGGCCAGGCTCTGGCCCGCTATTGCCGCTTCTACCGCCTCTTCCAGCTGGGTGCGCACCTGGCGCTGGAGGAAGAGGACGAGCTGGCGTGCATTCGCCTGAATGTAGAGCACTCCGGCGTGACGCTGCAGCCCTACCTGCACGAGCTGCTGCTGTTCAATATCCACCGCTTCGGCAGCTGGCTGGTGCAGGAACACCTGCCGGTGCAGCTGGTGCAGCTGCAGCATGCACCGCAGGTGCCGGCGCGCGATTATCGCCATATGTTCCTCGGCAACCCCTTCGCGTTCGAGCAGACGCACTCGCAACTGGTGTTGTCGCGGACGCTGCTGGACCGGCGCGTCACGCAGAACGAATCCTCGCTGCGCCACTTCCTGCGCCACCCGGCGCTGATCATGCTGACGCAGGAGTACGCCGTCACCAGCTGGACCTCGCAGGTTCGCGACCGGGTGCACAGGCAGCTGCGCGGGATGCCGGAGCTCGTCGAAGTCGCCGCCGCGCTCGATGTCCACCCGCAGACGCTGCGCCGGCGGCTGGCCGCCGAGGGCACCACGTTCAAGGACATCAAGAACCAGGTGCGGCGGGATACGGCGCTGCATTTTCTCGGCAAGCAGGGTCTCAGCATCGAGGAGATCTCGCACCGCGCCGGCTTCTCTGAATCCAGCGCCTTCATCCGCGCGTTCAAGGGCTGGACGGGAGTCACGCCGTATACCTATCGCAAGGGGCTCTGACTAGCTGGCGTGCTGTTGGAACATGCAGAAGTTTCCTGGAGCGACTGTCCGTAGTATCGAGCCGAACTGATGGGCTGCCCAGTGCTGCAGACTCCAGGTGGCACAGCGTTTAACGAAAGGCTTCGAGGACCGTACCTTTCCATACCTGTTCACGAAAGTATGACGAGATCGTCGCCAAGTCCGACGTGGTGGCGGCCATCAGTACCGAGATCGGCGAGCCCGCGCACTTCGGCCGCAGCTCTGCGGCGGACTTACTGACTGACACAACCCATTGAGGTGTTGCCCTTCGTCAATTTCCGTTCAATACACTTGTGCTTTCGCTAACGGCCTGAAGAACCGAAGATGAAATCGGCATGATTGGCTGCACCGTGAGCCGATTGAGGATCTCGGCCATTTCCTTTACCGAGGGTGGATCGTGCTGTTTTAACCACCACGCCAGGATCTCAACGATCGACGTGACCGCGAATGTCGCGGCGAGATCGCTGGGCAGCCACGATTTGCTCTGGCCAGGCTCGTCCAGCAACTGCAGCGCCTGCTGCAGGTATTCCTGTTTCAGCGCGCCTGCGGCGCCGCCGGCCAGCAATCCCTTCCACAATTTTCGATGCTCCCAGACATAGGCGCACAACGCGCGGAGGGAAGACTCGCTGTCCACGCTGTAAAAAATCGGCAACGTCATCGCCAACAGTTTGTTGATCTCGCCAGCGGCCAGATCGTGCAGCAAGGCCTCCGTGTCCGGGTAATTGCGGAAAAAGGTGGCATAACCGACTTGCGCCCGGGTCGTGATGTCCCGGATCGTGATCTGCTCCAGCGATCGTTCTTCCAGCAGGGAGAGCAGTGCCGCTGTCAGCGCACCGCGAGTGCGCGAGGCTCGCTGGCGGGGAGGCTTAGGCGAATTATTATGAGCCATAGAAGATCAACAACTTGTTCAATCTTGAAATAAGATAATATATATAATATTTTAAAATCAGTAAGTTATGTAAATATATAGCCTTTCTATTTCCTCTGGACAATTAAAATACTGGCATTATAATTGATTCACTATGTATCATTAAGGTGGATTGATCGATGCCGGGCCTGAACAAGCATACGCTTCAACACGAACGCGACTACTTCACTGACCACTCGGTTTTGCTCAATCCCTACCAGTACTTTGAGGAGATGAGGCCGCGCGGCCCTGTCTGTCAACTGGAAACCCGCGATTGCCTCCTGCTGACCGGCTTCGACGAGTGCGTGGAAGTGTTGAAGAACCCTGCAGATTTTTCCTCGCTGAACTCTCTGGCAAGTTCCTCCTTCCCATTGCCGTTCACACCGCAGGGTAGTGATATCAGCGTTCAGTTGGAAGCGCACCGGGAAAAATACGTGGGCCACGATCTGCTGGTGTGCCTCGACGGTGAGCGGCATGCCACTGTGCGCTCGCTCGTTGGTCGCATGTTCGCGCCCAGGCGATTGAAAGACAACGAAGCGTTCATGACGGACTACGCCGATCAACTGGTGAAATCCGCGGTCGCACGACGCGGGTGCGAACTGGTGAACGAGATTGCAACACCCTATGTGACCATGGTCATCGCGGACCTGCTCGGCGTTCCCGAGGAAGACCGGGTGAAATTCGAGGAGCGTATCTCCCAGCACCAGACCGTCGGCAGCATCGACAATCCTGACGCCCCCACTGATACGTCGACGCTTGATTTCATGGGGACGTTTTTTTATCAGTACCTTTGTGAGCGCAGGGAGAATCCCGGTCTCGACCTGCTCTCCGAACTGGCAACCGCTGTCTATCCCGGTGGCGCCATGCCTGACATCATCGACCTGGTCAAGCTCGCGGTATTCATGTTCGCCGCGGGCCAGGACACCAGCGCCAAGCTGCTCGGCAACGCGATGCGTTACATCGTCGACGTGCCGGATTTGCAACCACAATTGCGCGAGAATCGGGATTTGATTCCGTGGATGCTGGAAGAAGTGCTGCGCCTGGAAGGCTCTACCAAGGCTACTCACAGGTTGGCGCTCAGGGATACCCACATCGGCGACAGATTCGTCCCCGCTGGCACGCAGGTGATCGTCGCGCTGGCGGCCGCCAACCGTGACCCCAGGCGCTGGGGAGACGATGCGAACGAATTCAAGTTGAATCGCCCCGGAATTCGCGAGCATATCGCGTTTGGCCGTGGCTCCCATACGTGCGCCGGGGCACCGCTCGCGCGCGCCGAAGTCCGGACGATTCTAAATTCGTTCTTCAACTTCACCTCGGACATTGCCATTTCCGAGACGAAGCATGGGAAACAGGGCGCGCGCCAGTATCAGTTCGAACCTTCATTCATCATTCGCGGGTTGGCTAACCTCCACCTGGAATTGACACCCAAATCCGCATGAAAGCGATTGCGGACGTTTCAACCCAATCCATCGCCGATCTCGTTTCCCTGGCCGGTCGCGTCGCCGTTGTTACCGGTGGTGGTCGCGGTCTTGGCAAAGCGATCGCGCGGCGGCTGGCGGAAGCCGGTGCCGATGTGTTGATCGGCGATCGTGACCAGGCGTTGGCTCACGCGGCTGCACAGGATCTGGATTCTCGTTTTTCATCCCGCGTGATCGCCACTGACATGGATGTGACGAACTCCGCTTCCATCGTCGCCGCCGCCGATCTAGCCGTCCGCGTACTCGGCGGCGTGGATATCTGGGTCAACAACGCCGGCATCTTCCCCTACGTCCCTCTGTCCGACATGTCCGATACGGTTTGGGACGATGTGATGGCGGTGAACACGCGCGGCGTTTTCGCGGGCGCCCGGCAGGCTACGCGCTGCATGATGGCGGCGGACAAGGGCGGTGTCATCGTGAACATTGCGTCCACCGCAGGGTTCCGTGGAGTTTCTCCCGGCCTGTCCGCTTATGTCGCGTCCAAGCACGCAGTGCGTGGATTGACCCGCCAACTGGCGATGGAACTGGCTCCGCACGCTATTCGCGTACTGGGTGTCGCGCCGACGTACTGCGTGACCGAGGGCAACCTGCTCGCCGCCCAGCAGCTTGGCGGCCCCGAGGTCACTGGCGCAGACATTGAAGCCATGGTCAGCAGCAAACTTGGAAGAGTCGGCGTGCCGGATGACGTGGCACGTGCGGTGTTGTTCTGTGCGTCGGATATGTCCATTTATATGACTGGGAGCACCCTGCTTGTCGACGCGGGAGAGACACTCTAGAGCGGTAATGCGCAATCGAAATCAAGTAAACAGCAAGACGATGAATACCGGCTACACCGCCAGATCAATAAGAAAAAATTGGCACAGGAGCCTCACATGCGGAATTTGAAAACTTCAAGGCACGTAACAATCACGCTGTTCGCGACCATTGTATTCCTTGTGGGCATGGGAGGCTGTTCGGATTCAGATGGTTTAGATATTGCCGTCAATGCCCCGTCAACAACCCCTAATCCGGTGGTCACGCAGGCCAGTGGTGGGCGGGATCGTCCCTATGGCGGACTGCGTTACGATGTCACGCAGTTCGGCTATGAGGAGCGTGAGTACTTCTTTGAAGGCACGGCCAGGACCTATCCGCCGGCAAGCGAGCCTCCCGCAACCTATCGCAGCAAAATGGTTGTGTGGACGCCGAAAGATCCCGCGCGCTTCAATGGCACGACCGTCGTCGAGTGGGGGCACGTCAGTGTTGGCGGGTTCGAACTCAATGCTGAAATCGCAGCTCAGTCACCGATGCTGGAAGAGCAAGGCTTCGCTTTCGTCCTGGTGACTGCCCATGCGGAAGGTGTATGCGGCGACGACCCTGACGGGTGTCACGAAAACTCGATGCAGGGTGTCGACCCCGAGCGCTACGGTTCGCTCATCCACCCGGGCGAGGCCTACGGTTTCGACATCTTCAACCAGGCGCTGCAGGCTATCAAATACCCTTCTGGCCTGGCCCCACTCGGCAACCTTGCTACCCGGTTCATAATTGCCGAAGGCTTCCAAATGCAGGGAGACAGGGGTGAAGCGGTCCAGACTAACGATGCACCGGGTGCGGCCGGCCCCCTGAACGCATACATAGCCAGTGAGGCGGCGAAGGCCCGCCTCGCGGACGCGTTCCTCATAGACTCGGCGAGACACCTGCTGGAGCCGGCGAAGTACCTGGCGCCGACACTGCACCATCTGGACGAGACCGCCATCCGGCGCACGCCAGCGCGCAGTGACCCGAACCATGTCACGTGGGAGGTTGTCGGCGCGCCACACATCGATCGCTGGGCGACCGACCACTACAAATTGTCGAATCTTGGTGAATACGATCCCCTGTTGAACCGGGAAGAGGAGGAGGCGCGGCGGATGGCGTTCGGCGACTTTGGGCTGGCGCCTGATACCGGCGAAAAAATCTGCGCACCAACACCCACGCTCGGCACCCGATTCCCCCGGCAATACACACTGAACGCCGCAGTAGTCGCATTGCGAGAGTGGCTGGAAACGGGCCTCCGTCCAGCGGAGCCCCCGCACATCGAGCGTGTCGGACCTCCACCCGCTTCGGGAACCGATCGGTTGAGTCGCGATAGCGACGGCAATGCCATCGGAGGCCTGCGCTTGCCAATTATCGATGTCCCGGTGGCAACCTATGACGGAGAGGGCTGTGTCTTCGGTGGAACGTCCGCCCCCTTCCCGCCTGAGCGGCTGGCTGAGCTATACCCAACCCACCAGAGCTATGTAGAGCAATTGCTGGCGGCTACGGACGAGGCCGTTTCGAACGGGATTCTGCTTTGCCGCGACGCAGAGACGATTATGCGCAAGGCCTCGGAGTCGTTCATCGGCGGCGATGACAATTTCAGCGCGACGCCTCGCTGTGCCCACAAATAAACGATAAGGAGACTGACATGAAAAACAGGGTTCCTGTTCTCGCCACAATCTTCGGATTTGCCATCCTGATGGGTTGCTCAAATTCGAATGACTCATTTGATTTTGGTGAAGCCAGCGAGCTACCCGAGGTCGCGCAAAATCCGCCGGCACCCGCGCCGGAGCCCGTTGCGATACGCAAGCTCCCGCTGCCACCGGCGGCCCCCACGTCATCCGATGGGTCAGTGATTCCGGGTGGGTGCGAGTACTCGACCGGGTGTATCAGTCCGGCACCAGTCGAAAACACGTCAGCCGGCGGTGTTTACGAAGGTCCCTCCTTTATGTGGGACAACGAGCACGTACTACTGCCCATCGAGTTCGCAGGCGAACGCGAAGGCAGCATCTTTGCGGGCGAGCAGGTCATCGCCATCAAGACGACCGAAGGGGCAACGTTCCCGAATGGAGATCCGTGGAAATGCATTACCTGTGGAGTGCCGCCCGAGAACCGCGTCGGAGCGAACGCCGAACTTGACCATCCGCAGGCATTCCACGACGGCAAACGCATCAAGGCAGGCATGAACATCATCGACTGCGGTGAGCACGCCGTGACGGACGCAGCCTGTACGCCCGAGGAGACACACATATTCGCCATCAGGTCGCCCACGGGCGCGAACGGAATCATCAGCCCGCGCGAGCACCGCCTCAGCCCCGACGATTCCACTCTCGGATTCAGCCAGTTCAGCTTTGCGGACGTCGAACAGGGTCCTGGCCAGTTCTGTTACGCAGGGCGCTTGCAATTCAATCCAGCGCCATCCGGTGGCGA
Source organism: uncultured Halioglobus sp. (assembly GCA_964461965.1). Taxonomy (GTDB): domain Bacteria; phylum Pseudomonadota; class Gammaproteobacteria; order Pseudomonadales; family Halieaceae; genus Marimicrobium. Next base: position 26,387 of record CAYWWD010000034.1, read on the forward strand.
GCCAGCCCGCTACGATTTGGTCGATGTCTATCGCCTGTTCAACCCAGCGATGGAGGCGGCGCCCTGGCGGCTGGACCCGAACAATGCTGGTGAGATTCTTTACACCAGGAACACCCAGTCGTGTGGGGAACTGCGAGGCTTCTCGGCGGACGGAAAGGAGATCTACGGGATCAACTCACCGGAATGGGCTAACCACGTGGACCTGTTCGCCACCGATCTTGCAACAGGCGAGACGCGCCGCATGACGCGCACCGAATACGTCGACCCCGCAACGCCGTCTCCTGACGGCGAGTGGTTGCTCGCGATGGATGTCAACGTGTCCCAGCGCAGCCATTTCCTGGCCGCGATGGACGGCCTCCCGCCGCTGAATGACCTCGTCACCATTGCGCTGGTATCCCAGGTTCGGAATAACCGGGACCGTCGCTTCTTCCAGCCCATGTTGATTGATCGCTATGGCCAGCGCGGGGACTACCAGGGCCAGCAGATCAACGGCGGGTTCAACGACGGTCCCGGCGGCATCAGTGATCCCAACTGGAACGGTCGAGCCGACCCGGCGTGGTCGCCCGACGGGACCAGCATCGTGTACTGGCAGAGCCTTGTCACCTCACCGGAATGCGGGGGTCCCAATCCCCTCCCGTGTCCTGAGTCAAGCGAGCCTGGCGGGCTGCGCGTGCGGCTGATGCTGGCGCTCCTCACTGACCGCGAGCCACAGGCGATTGCAGGACCCAGCCCTGTTCCCACCATCGGTAGCTGGGCCCAACGCTACGCGGACTTCCGCCCGTCCCCAGTTCGGCCGACCTTACCGTCAGGCACGTACACCCTGCGTGGAAAGGTCGATGGAACAGCCACGGTCACGGTGTTGAATCCCACCGGCAAGAGAGTCAAGGAAATCAGCGTAAGCTATGACAACTACGCTGACGACTGCCGAGTCTTCAACGGTAGCGAACGCGCAGTGGAAGAGGCGGAGATTTCCCCCTTCCAGTACGAGGACACCTTGTACTCGAACATCACCATGAGCGGCTGTGAGACCGGCACCAAGATCACGAGAGACAGCAATGGCACCGAAGGCGGTGGTACGACCATGTCGGCAATTGGCAACGTCTTCCAGGCAACCGGGTCGCTGACCACAACCATCGACGGTGAGGAGTTCACGCAGCCGTTGCCGGGTACCTGAGGGCTTCCGGTAGCTCACAGTACCCGGCATCGATACCGATCACACGTATCTCCATCTATTTGAACTTGGAATATGAAATGCGAACGTTGAAATCCAAGTTGCAAAGACGAATCGAGACGCTCGCCGTGATCGCCGTGGCGATCGTCGCGGGGGCCTGCTCGAATTCTGATAATTCCGACAACGCCGTGGCACAATGCCGTGCAACCGGTGGCAAACGCCTACGACGGATTCTTCGTGCACAAACGCGGCGGCTCTTCGGCGAACCTTGACGGATCGCTCAACATCGACGATGCACTCAACCCGACCCGAACAGGCATTCGCGTGCGCGACGACCTGGATGCTCCGGTGCTTATCTTTGAAACCGAAACCGACATCACCGTGCAACGCTTTGCCGCCGCGCGCTGGGCGGCATCCGGACACCATCGGTGGATGTCCCGATCTCCACGCTGTCCGGCGAGGCGCCGCCTGGTGGCCCCAGTTTCTGCAGGTTGTTTGGCGTCAGCTACCCATTCGATGGCGCCACGCTCGCGGCGCTGTACGGCACGATGTCCAACTACCTGGCGTTATTCAAAATCGCGCTGGACGAAGCCATCGAGGCAGGTTTCGTCCAGGCGGAAGACGCCCGGGACTACCGGAATGAGGCAGCTGAAGGCATAGTTCTGGAGTGATCACCTCGACGCGTTCCTGCCAGACGTCTCTCTCGTAGCGTCATGGCCGCAGCACCCATCCGCCATCGACGTGTATCACCTGCCCGGTGATCCAATCGCCGGCTGCCGAGCAGAGCATCAGCAAGGCGCCGACGAGTTCATCGGGTGCGCCGCGCACGCGCATTGCAACAGTTGCCTCCAGGAACTTGATGAAGGGTGAATCGTCGGGCGTCAGTTGTTTGCCGGCATCGCTGGTGGTGTTGCCTGGCGCGATCGCGTTGACGTTGATGTTCTGGCGGCCCAACTGGCGAGCGAGCGTTGTGGTCAGGCCCACCAGCGCGAGCTTGCTGATGCCGTAGACGGAAATCGCCGGGAAGGCGCCGCCGGAGGTCTGGTTGATGATCTTCCCACCGCCGCGCTGGCGCATCAGCGGTACTATGGCCTGCACGCAGTTGAGCGCGCCGGTGACGTTGACGGCCATGATGCGGTTCCATTCATCGAGCGAAATGTCCACCGCCTGTTCGGATTTCAGTTCTGCCATCAAGCCCGCGTTGTTCACGAGAATGTCGACGCCACCAAAGGCGTTAACTGCCGCGTTCGCCATGGCGCGCACCGAGATGGGATCGGCGATATCGACTGCCGCGCTAATGGCTCTGCCGCCGGCTGCGCTGATTTCATCCGCCACCGCGGCAGCACCTTGTTGATTCAGGTCGGCGACCACGATGGATGCTCCCGCGGCGGCGAGTCCCATGGCATAGGCTCGACCGATACTATTGCCGCGCCCGCCCGCGCCGGTGACGACGGCGACCTTGTTGTCCAATCGAAAGTGGTCCAGTGAAAATGTCATGTCAGGATTCTCATCCAGTAGCTGTGCGTATACCAGTTGTGCGTGTGAGCAATATCGTAGCTATGGTTCGACCAGAGCGATGTCCAGAAAGCTGGTGGCCGTGGCGCGCAGCGCCTCGAAAGCCGCATCGGCGCCAGCCGTCTCGCCCAGCAACCGCAGGTCCTTGGCCAGTAGTTGCGCGCCGTGTTTGAAGTCGGTGGGTTTCCCCATCCGGGCGCACACCTCGAAACTGAAACTGCGGCCGCTGCTGGCGGTGATCAGTTTGACGAGTGCATCGCGCTCGATGCCGAGGTGCTGCGCCACCTGCAGGGCATGGTGCGCCAGCGCCAGGTTGGCGGCCATCAGGGTGTTGTTGACCAATTTGCTGGTCTGCCCGGCGCCTACTTCGCCAAGGTGCGCGATAGTTCCCGCGAAGGATTCCAGGATCGGTCGCGCGGCATCGACGGCGGATGGGTCGCCCCCGACCATCACGGTCAGTGTGCCGGCGGCAGCGGCGTGGCCACCGCCGCTGACTGGCGCGTCGATCAGAGAAATTCCGCGAGCCTTCGCCGTTGTCGCAAGTGTTTTACACAACGCCGGATGCACCGTGGAGTGAATAGCAATGCAACTGCCGCTTGCCATGGCCGGTATCAACTCTTCGCACACCTGTTGCACGCCGTCGTCATCGACGACACACACGCCGCAGTAGTTCACCTGTGCGCCCAACGCCGCGACGCTGGCGGCGATGCGCGCGGAGGTGCCTGCGAACGGCGCCAGCGATTCCGGGCGGCGCGCCCACAATACGACGTCATAGCCCGCGTCCAGCATGCGCCGCGCCATGGGCGCGCCCTGGCTGCCCAATCCAATGAAACCCAGTGTGCGAGTGTCGGCGCCCATAGAAGTAGCCTCAGCCTGCGGTGATGCCCTTGTCGATGGAGATGCAGGCGCCGTGGTAACCGCGCGCCGCGTCGGAGGCGAGGAAGGCGATGAGGTTCGCGACGTCCGCCACTTCCACCAGGCCGCGCAGGGGCATGAACCGCGCCATCAGACTGTGGTCCATGTCCTGCGGCAGGCTGGCCATGCTCCCCGCGATATTGGTCATCATGCCGCCGGGGGCGACCGCGTTGATGCGAATCGGCTTGTGCATGTATTCCATCGCCATGGCTTTTGTCAGATGCGTCAGCCCCGCCTTCGACGCGCAGTAGGCCGCGGCATACGCTTCACCGATATGCGTGGCGGAGGAAGACACGTTGACGATGGCGCCGTCCTGCGCGAGCAGGTGGGGGATGGCTGCCTGCGAGAGAAAGAACGGCGCGCTGAGATTCACGGCAATGGTTTTGTCCCAGTCGGCGCGGGGCATGTCGGTGGAGTGGTTGAAGTAGATCACGCCCGCGACGTTGCACAGCGCATTCAGTTTTCCGAGCGAAGCGACGGCCGCGGAGACTGTCGCGGCACAGTTGTCCGCCACGGCGAGGTCCGTCGCTTGCGCCAGACATTGCACGCCCAGCGCGGTGATCTCGTTCGCGGTTTCCTCCAGGCCCTTGGGGTTCACGTCGACGATGCACACTGCGGCGCCCGCTTTGGCCAGCGCAATCGCCGTGGCACGACCGAGGCCGGAGGCCGCGCCCGTCACCAGTGTCGCCTTGCCGTGCATGTCACTTGCCTGCATCGTTGCTTTCTCCCAGTGGCTTGCCGTCCCATGTCAGGCGTTTCTGAATCTTGTCCGCCATTTCAAACACCACGCCCTGCACGAACGACGCGCGCGGCCAGCCGCTGTGGATGGCATACTGCAGGACAAACTCGTTCATCTCCACGACACTGGCATTGCCGCTGGCCATGGCACCGTAGATGTGCGTGCGAATCGGCGTGTCCATCGAGGAATCGGCCACGCCGACCAGCGTGATCCAGCGGCGGGCGCGCTGGTCCAGTCCCGGACGCTCCCACACCTCGCCGAACACGAAGTTGAGAATGCCTGCCTCAAAATACGCCGTGAGCGGTGGCGGACCGCCGAACGTCATCACGTTGGCGAACCCGGCCGCGCCGTCCTGCAACCGTGTTTGCGGGTCCCAGGCTCCGGCGCGGATCGGGGCGTAGTCGTCCCGAGGCAGATTCAAGGCCTGTGCGGCGCGGCTGATCGCCTGGTCGAGTACCGCGCCGCGCGACCAGCCGCCGTAGATGGCGAAGTGCAGCGCCGCCTCGCGCAGTTCGGCCAGGCTGAGTTCACCGTTGGCGAGCGCGCCGCGCACATACCCGTCGAGAATGCCAGCGGGCGTGTCGGCGCTGGCCGCGCTGGCGAGGCTGATCAGGTAGCGTGCGCGCAAATCCAGGCCCGGCCGCGTCCAGACTTCGGCGAAAATGAAATCTCGCCATGACGAATCGAACAGGGAGTCGGGCTCGCGCGCCGGTGTCGACAGCAGCCGTGCCTGCTGCGTACTGCCGCGCGCGGAACGTTCTTTCGGGTCAAGCACGCTCATGCGCGTGCCTCCGGCGGCGCCAGGTTCATCCAGACGCTCTTGACCTGCAGGAATTCCAGCAGGCCCTGTTCACCGCCCAGGCGGCCGTAGCCGCTTTGTTTATAGCCGCCGAAGGGTGCGAAGGGCTGCATGCCTTCTCCTGAGGCATTGACCTGCACCATGCCGGCCTGCATCTGCTTCGCGACGTGGTGGGCGCGGCGCAAGTCCTGCGTGTGGATGTACGCGCCGAGGCCGTAGTCGGTGCTGTTGGCCAGCGCGATGGCCTCGTCCTCCGTGTCGAATGGTGTGACGGACAATACCGGGCCGAACACCTCCCGTTGCGCCAGCGCGCTGTCGTGGTCGACGTCCGCGAGAATGGTGATAGGAAGATAGAAGCCGTCTGCGAACGCCCCATCCAGCCGCTGCCCGCCGATGACAAGCCGCGCGCCGTCCTCCTTCGCCTGGTCGATCACGGCCAGGATACGTTGCAGCGATGTGCTTGAAATGATCGGACCCATGACCGTCGCCGGATCGAGTGGATCGCCCACCGGAATATAACCGGTGATGGATTGCAGTACGCCGAGGTACTGTTCGTAGATGGTTCGCTGCACCAGCAGTCGCGTGCCGTTGACGCAACCTTGCCCGCTGACGCTGATCGCGCCGCTAAGACCGCGTCGCCCGGCCTGCGCGAGATCGGCATCGGCGAAGACGATGACGGCGGACTTCCCGCCGAGTTCCAGACCGCAGGGTTTCAGGGTCGCGGATGCAGTTTGCAGGACTTTTTTCGCCGTGGTGCCGCTGCCGACGAATTGGACCTTGTCGATGCCGCTGTGCGCTACGATCGCCTCGCCAACATCGGCACCGCCGGCCAGGGTATTAACCACCCCGGGTGGGAAGCCGGCTTCAAGAAACAATTCGCCCAGGCGCATCACGGAGTACGGCGACAATTCCGGCGCCTTGATGACGATGCAGTTGCCCGCAGCGAGTGCCGGCGACATCACCATGGCCGCGGCGAACAGCGGCCCGTTCCACGGAATGATGGCGCCTACCACGCCGTAGGGCTCGTAGTTGACGTAGTTGTGCGCGGGGCCGTTCCACGCGTCGAGAGTTTCGCCGCGGATTTTGTCGGCCCATCCGGCGTAGTAGCGGAAGCGCTGTGCGACGACTGGCGGAATGAATGCGGACATCATGGCGGGGCTGCCATTGCCAAGTGTCTCCAGCGCCTGCAGTTCACCGGCGTGTTGCTCGATCAGATCGGCGAACTTCAGCAGCAGGTTGCGACGCGCATCGCCCGACAGGTTGCGCCAGGCGGGGAGTGCCTGCCGGGCCGCCGCGACCGCGATATCGACATCGGCGGTGCCGGCCAGCGTAAGTTCGCTGCAGACCTGGCCATTAGCCGGGTAGATGTGCGCCCACGTCAGGCCGCAACCGCGTTGACGTTTCTCGTCGCCCGCGATCACTGCGTGTCTCGGCAATCGGGACCGGTCAGGTAGTGGAAACCCCATGGCAATGCTCCGGTGGGTGGCATTTGATGCGACTGAAAGTCCTATTATATATATATTATTAGGCTTGTAAATTCAATTATTGGGCTATAATCTAATTCAAATTGTATTATACAAGCATATAAATAAGCAAAATGCTGTGCGGTGAGATGGACAACCCATTGTTGAGCGGGTACCAGCAGTGAACGGTCGCAAGCCACCCAGTGTCCGGTTGGTTGCGGACATCGCCGACCGCCTGCGCGACCTGATCCTGGCAGGGCCACCGGGTGAACATCTGGGGTCGTTGACGGAGGTCGCCGCCAGGCTCGGCGTCGGCATCGTCACCGTGCAGCAAGCGGCGCGCGTCCTGGAGCACGAGGGATTGTTGGCGGTCAAACGCGGCCCCGGCGGTGGCTACTACGGCACGAGGCCGGATCACGCCGCCATTGAACGCGCCCTCGCCACGTACATGCGTGTACATGACATCGGTTACACGGAAGCGTTCGAGCTGACAGTGTTACTGGACTGCGACATTATCCGCGCCGCGGCCAAAGGGCTTGTGGATTCACAGTCGGACCGGATCGCCGCGTTGGTAATACGCCTAAGGCAAGTTGCGACTGCCGATGACTGCATCCAGTTCGAAGTCAATTTCAGGGAGACTCTGTTCGGGATTGTCAAACGCCCGTTACTGGAGTTGATGTCGCGGGTCGCGATGCAATTGTACACAGCCCAGTCCGACCCGGCTCTCTTCTCTCGCGCGGTCGACCTCAGCGAGTGGCAGCGAGGGCGGCAGCGGATTCTCGACGCCATCCTGCAGCGGGATGACGATCTCGCGTACTTCGAGGCGCACCGCTTCCGGCGCATGGTGATGGGCTGGGCAGCGCCTCTTGAGTGATATCCGCTCCTCACATTGAGTTTCCAGTTCCAGAAATTTATCGTCCCGCGAATTCTATCCAGACCGCGAATCGCGTGGGAGAGAATCAACTGCCTGCTAAACGTTGCCTGTTGTGGAAATATCCTGCTCGTGAACACCATCCACGGCTGGTGAGGCGACAGGACGTCGCCACCGAAGTCTCCCGCAGCATGGGCAGTGCTCGCCGGATGCACTATAGTGGCCTGAAATTCCGGAACGATGGGAACAGAAAACGTGCGAAAGTTGTTACGCGTCGCGGTCATCGCGTATATCACCTACCTGGCACTCACCCTGCTGGTGATCACACCCGCGTTGAACTATTTTCCGCACCGGTATCTGAAAAACACCTACGGATGGGAGCTGCGCACCGGCTGGGTACTGCTCAACCCGTTCAAAGTGAGCCTCGATATCCGCGACGCAGCCCTGGTCGACGAAGGCGGCGCGCCCTTCCTCGCGTTCCACGATGCCTCGGTCGACCTGTCGATGAGCAGCCTGTGGAAGCGCGCGTGGGTGCTGGATCGCGTGCGTCTGCACGACCTCGCGCTCGACGTCGTGCGGCTGACGCAGGATACCTACAATTTTTCGGACCTGCTGGCCGGCGGCACCGAGGTGCCCGAGGGCACTGCGTCCGCAGCCACAGCCGCGCCCGCATCTGACGCGGACACCGCTACAGCGGGGGGCTCGGCACTGCCACCGTTCATCGTGCACGAGGTCGACCTGCACGCCGCCCGCATTGCCCTCACCGACCAGGCCAGGAAGACGCCCTACTCCAGCCGCTGGAACGGCCTGCAGGTGCGCGTGACGAATCTCTCCTCCGTGGACGAAGCAGCGCAGCCGTTCAGTGTGGAAATTGCCGCCGACGCCGGCGGCAGCCTGCAGTGGCAGGGCGAGATCTCCCTCGCGCGGGGCGAGAGCAGCGGGCGCTGGGCACTGGCCGATCTCGACCTGGTGAACCTGTGGCGCTACGGCGAACCGTGGCTCGCGCTGGAACTGAAGGGCGGCCGCCTGTCCAGCGAGGGCGAGTATCAGGTGAACTGGGCGCAAGCGCCGGCCTACCGCATCAGCAACGGGCGCATCGCACTTGCAGGGCTCGACATCCAGCCCAAAGACCCGCAGCAGTTACCCGATACCGCCGTCAGCGGGAAGACCCTGGAAATCGGCGGCATCGGTGTGGACGGCGCAGGTCGCAAGGTGACGCTCGATAGCGTGACCCTCGACGCGCCTTCGGTCTCCACCTGGCTCGAAGAAAACCGTGTCAGCCTGCAGGACCTCTTTGCTGTGACGCTGCCCGAATCAAAACCTGCGGAGGCAGACAACGGGCCGCCGTGGAGCGTGGCGCTCAACACCATGCAGGTGCGCGCAGGCCAGCTGCACTGGCGCTCCGCCTACACCGATCCACAACAGCTGGACATCCAGCCGCTGGAATTTTCAGTCGAGCACCTCACCTGGCCGCTCACCGGCGATACCCGTCTGGCGCTCAAGCTCACGGCCAACCAGCAGGCGAACATCGCGCTCAACGGCGCGCTGGCACTGGCTGCGGGCACCGGCGATCTCGAGTACACACTGGACGGCCTGCCATTGACCTGGTTCAGCCCCAACCTGCCCAAACCGCTCAAGCTCACGATCACCGGCGGGCAGGTCGCGGTTCAGGGGCGCGTGGCACTCGTGGACTTCGCGCCGACGACGATCCAGGCGGATGTGAAAGTTCGCGAGTTCGCCGCGCGCCAGACCGGTGAGGAGACCGCGTTCACCAGCTTCGACCTGCTGCACCTGGACGGTGTGAGCGTGGACATGGCACAACACAGCGTGGCGTTGCGCAAGATCAGCCTCGACACCTACAGCGGGCGCCTGCATATCCACAAGGACGGCTCCATCAACGCCAGCGCCATCTGGAAGGAAGAAGTGGGCGCAGAAGTCGAACAGGTCGCCGAGGAACTGACGGCCTCCAAACCCTGGACATTCAGCGTGCCGCTCATCCAGATCAGCGACAGCGCGCTCGACTTCATGGACGAATCGCTGCCCATACAGTTTCGCACCGTGGTCGGCGACCTGGAGGGCGAAGTGCGCGACCTGAGTTCCGACCCGGCCACCGCCGCGCGCGTAGATATCAGCGGATCGGTGGACGGCTACGCGCCGGTGGCATTGAAGGGCGAGGTCGCACCGATGGCGAGTCCCACCGACCTCGACCTGCGCCTCACCTTCGACGGCGTGGACATGGCATTGCTCTCGCCCTATACCGGCAACTACGCGGGCTACAAAATCGACCGCGGCCTCCTCGATCTCGACCTGCACTACTCGCTCAGGAACAACCAGTTGCAGGGCGACAACAGCGTGCGCATCGAGAAGCTGAAGCTGGGTGAAAAGGTTGAGAGCGACAAGGCGGTGGACCTGCCGCTGGAACTGGCGCTCGCAATCCTGACCGACGCGAACGGCGTCATCGACCTGGCCGTGCCGGTGAAGGGCGATGTCGACAACCCCGAATTCGATATCGGCGGGCTGATTACCAAAGCCATCGTCAACGTGATTACGAAAGTCATCACCGCACCGTTCACACTGCTGGCCGGCCTCGCGGATACGGAGGACGACCTGCAGCGCATCACCTTCAGTGCCGGCTCGTCCACGTTGAGCGACAAGAACAAGGCGAAACTCGCAGAACTTGCCACCGCGCTGGCGCAGCGACCGAAATTGTCGCTGGTGGTCACCGGGCGCCTCAACCTCACCCGGGATCGCGAGCGGCTGCAGCGCGATGCGCTGAAGGCGCGCCTGCTGGAAGGCGGACTCTCGGCTGAGGACATCAAGGCCAGGAACCCGGAGTGGGAGGAGGCGATCGCGGACCTGTACGGCGAACTGCCCGCAGAGGCGAAGGCGACAACCGAGATCGATGCGCGCGAGCAGTCGACACTCGTCGCGAAAAATATCGCCGTCACCGACCAGCAACTGGCGGCGCTGGCCGGGCAGCGGGCGGTGGCGGTCAAGCTGTTCCTGGCGACGGAGGCCGGATTGCCCGCCGAGCGCGCGGTGGTGGGTCAGTCCAGCCTGATGGAGGACGAGAACACTTTCAGCGGGGTGGAACTCAGTATCGGCACTTAACCTCCCGCTCAGGTGGCCCGCTCATTCTCTCAAGGAGTCTCCGGCGTGGGGCTGCTATGGGTTCGATGACGACAGGGCGTCCAATCGTGAG
>CAYWWD010000035.1:0-35961 GCA_964461965.1 uncultured Halioglobus sp.
CCTGATAGCTTACATAACCCGTAACTTCAGGCTCATTTCAGGATTGGAAAATACTTGCGCGCACCGGCGAGTGGCTCATTCTGGCGCGCACAGTTGTCATCCTGTCCCCGGCATGGATAATGGCGGGCTTCCCCCCGGTCTGCGCCGGCCGCAGGCGCAACCAGTGGAAATAATCCGGAGAGTGCCCATGATTACCGGCAGTATCGTCGCACTGGTGACGCCCATGCACGCCGACGGCAGTGTCGACTGGCCGGCGCTGGGCAGGCTGCTGGACCTGCACCTCGCCGCCGGCACCGCCGCTATCGGTGCCGTGGGCACGACGGGTGAGAGCTCCACGCTGGATTTCACGGAACACTGCGATGTCATCCGCTACTGCGTCAGGCACTGTGATGGACGCATCCCCGTGGTGGCGGGCACCGGCGCCAACTCGACGCTCGAAGCCATCGAACTCACCGCAGCGGCAGCACAGGCGGGCGCGGACGCCTGCCTGCTGGTCACGCCGTATTACAATCGCCCGACCCAGCGCGGCCTGTATGAACATTTCAAGGCAGTCAATGATGCGGTGGCAGTGCCGCAGATCCTCTACAACGTACCCGGGCGCACCGCTGTCGACATGAGCAACGACACCGCGCTGCGCCTGGCTGAGCTCGACAACATCGTGGGCATCAAGGACGCCACCGGTGATGTGGCGCGCGGCAGGGATCTGATACAGCGCTGCGCGCCGGAGTTTGCGGTTTACTCGGGCGATGACGCGACGGCGATGGAATTGATGCTGGCCGGTGGCAAAGGCAATATTTCCGTCACGGCAAACGTGGCGCCGGTGTTGATGGCGCAACTGTGCGCGCTGGCGCTTGCCGGCAAGCGGCGCGAGGCCGAAGCGATAGACGCGCGCCTGCGGGCACTCAACGCGGCGCTGTTTGTGGAACCCAACCCAATACCGGTGAAATGGGCGCTGTACCACCGGGGCATCATCGAGGCGGGAATCCGCCTGCCGATGACACCCCTGGAGGCGCGTTTTCACGCCCAGGTGCACGACGCGCTGGAAGCGGCGGGAGTGTGACAATGATGCAGACAACTCTCTGGCGAGCAGCTGTGATCGGCGCCCTGGCGCTGGCGACGAGCGGTTGCGGTTATGTGTACGGCGACAAGGGCGTGTTCCGGGACCGTTCCGAGGATTACAAAAAGGCGCCCCAGACCGCGCCGATCACCGTGCCCGAAGGTATGGAAGCGGTGCCGCTGAATGAAATCTATGTAATCCCGCCGGTGCAGGACAAATTCCTGTCGCAGGGTGAGTTCGAGGTGCCCCGGCCTGTGCCGCTGGCAGGTGGTGCCGGCCCGGATGTGGTGCGCATCCAAAAGCTGGGCGATGCCAGCTGGGTGCTGGTGGGCGTGGCGCCCGGCCAGCTCTGGCCACAAGTGCGCAATTTCATGGCCGCCTCGGGCATGCAGGTGGCGCATGCGGACGCGCAGGCGGGACTTTTGGAAACCAATTGGCTGACCGTGGAAGGGCAGCCGGGGTCCAGCCGCTTCCAGTTCCGTATCGAACAGGGCGTGCAGCGCGGCACCAGTGAGCTGTATGTGCTGCAGATGCGACAGGCGCCCAATGCCACCGAATGGCCGGCTAAATCCGACGATCCCAAACAGGCGGCGGACATGCTGCAGGCGCTGGCACAGTTCCTCGCCGACAGTGCGGAGTCCGCGCCGGTTTCCATGATCGCCGAACAGGGCATCAGCGCCGGTGGCAAGATCACCATGATGACGGCGCCCGATGGCGCCAGCTATCTGCAACTGGCGCTGCCGTACGATCGCGCCTGGGCGTCTCTCGGCCGCGCACTGGAGAAGTCCGCATTCGAGATCACCGACCGGGATCGCAGCGGCGGCGTGTACTACGTGAAGTTTCTCGGCCAGGCGAAAGCCGACCAGCAGAGCTGGTGGGCGTCACTGTGGGACAGCGATGAAATGAAACCCATGATCGGTCAGGCCTTCCTGGTGAGCATGCAGAAGGTGACGGAGCAGTCGGTGTCCATCCACCTGCAACCGCAGGACGACAGCCTTGAATTTGAGCATCGTGAGGATGAAGACCTGCTGGCCATGATCAAGGGCAATATCGACTAGTCGCGCAACGGTCTTTCCGCAGTGCGGTTCGCCTCTCTCGGCTCCGGCAGCAAGGGCAATGCCACCCTGGTGCAGGCCGGGGATACGCAGGTGATGATCGACTGCGGATTTTCCGTGCGCGAAACCATCCGCCGCATGGCGCGCCTCGGCACTGAGCCTTCGCAACTCGATGCCATACTTGTCACCCACGAACACGCCGATCACGCCAGCGGCGTGGCTGCGCTTTCCAGTCGTTTCGGGATACCCGTGTACCTGACCCACGGCACGCGCCGCACCGGGCGCTGCGATGGCAGTTCGGAACTGCGGCCGTTCGATTGCGAGGCGGCCTTCAGTATCGGCAGCCTCGCCGTGAAGGCAGTGGCGGTGCCGCACGACGCGGCGGAACCCTGCCAGTACCGGCTGCACTCAGCCGGGCACACGCTCGGCATCCTGACCGACCTAGGCAGTATTACGCCGCATGTGGTCGAGAGCTTCCGCGCCTGCCACAGCCTGCTGCTGGAGTTCAATCACGACCTGCCCATGCTGCTGGATGGCCCCTATCCGCCGCAGCTCAAGCGCCGCGTCGGCGGTGACTGGGGGCATCTCAACAACGAGCAGGCAGCGGATCTGCTGCGCCGCATCGATCGCGACTGCCTGCGCCACCTGGTCGTGGGTCACATCAGCGAGAAAAACAACAGCCCGGAGCGGGCGCAGGCGGCACTGCTGTCCGTGCTCGACTCGCTGGACGGTGTAACCTTCGCCTGCCAGGCAGACGGGTTCGACTGGTTGCGGCTGGCCTAGGCAGGTGCTGCGGGTGAAGGCGCCCGCTGGCGCCGCCAGCGCCGGTGGCTCCACAGCCAGCTTTCCGGCTCTTCCAGGATCGCGCGTTCCGCGAGTCGCACGAAGCGTTCCGTAATAAGGTCGGGATTGTCATCATACGGCGGGCTGGCCAGCGGGTGGAACTCGATCTCGTAGTAGCCGGGCCTGTGCCGCCGGCACTGGGCGAACACGACAGGAAAACCGGTCAGGGTCGCAATCCGTGCCGCGCCGCCGTGGAACGCCGTGCGCTGATTGAGAAACTCACTCCAGTAGGCGTCCGCCTGCTGCGCCGGTGCCTGGTCCGCCACCAGCACGAGAAACCGGGGTTCGCGCCGGCGACGCAGGATGTCGCTGGTGGCTTCCTCCACGGCGACCGGCCGGGAGCCGAAGCGGCTGCGAATGTCGAATATCAGCGTGTCCAGAAGCTCGTCATGGAGAGGTTTGTACACGGGGTCCAGCGGCGCCCCGAGCGCCGCTGTCGTCCCGTGCAGCATCCATTCCCAGTTGCCCTGGTGCAGGGTCAGCACGATGACGGACTCGCGAAAGTCCCTGCTGCACTGGCGCAGCAGTTCGGGGTTGCGCACGCAGGCACGCACCAGGAAATCCGTGCGCGACATGCTTCCGGCCTTGACGATCTCGAACGCCACCTGCGCGAGCTGGCGATAGAACTTTTTCGCAAGAACTGTGAGTTCGCTCTCGTTCCTGTCGGCAAACGCACGGCAGAGGTTCTCCCGCACCACGTCCCTGCGATAGCCTGCCACGTAATAAAGCGCGAGGTATGCCAGCCAGGCCGCGCCCTGGAGCAGGGGAAAGGGCAGCCAGCCCACGATTCGGTAGAGAACCATGCACAGCGGACGCGTCAGTGACCGTCGCGTCACGGCTGTGGTACGCCGCAGGTCAGGTCAGCGGCAGTGGTCCGGCAGGATGACATCGGCCACGTGCGCCAGACTGGCTCGGTTCGGGCACTCCAGGTTGTCGTTGCCGGAGAGATCGACGCGACGCAGCGCGGCCAGGTGGTACAGCGGCACCGGATCGATGATCTGGTTGTCGTCCAGGTACAGCTCTTCCAGCGCATTGAATTTGCTCAGCTCGACCACGTTGCTGACTTTGTTGGCAGACAGGCGCAGGGACTTGAGTTCGCGGAACAGTGCGAGCCCTTCGAGGTTTTCGATGCCGGCGAAGCTGCAATCGAGACTGGTCAGCTGGTCGGCCGCGGTGATGACACCATCGTTGATTGCGCGGTCAAGGCAGCTCTTCAGGCCCGGGTCGGAAGTGGAGAAGCCGGTGAACAGCGGCACCGGCGTGTAAACGACCTTTTCGTTCACCGTGAAGTCGTAGCCCTGGCAGGCTCCCAGAAGGAAACAGAATGCAACAAGGACACAATAAACCAGGCGGTGCAACATACTCGGCGCTCTCCTCTACCCATGGACGTCGTGATCGTGACGGATTCTGACGGCACTGGCGTGGCCCGCCCGTCGGCTGGTCTTTATAATGCCAGCAGTTGTAATGTAGTTCACTACAACTTTCGGCCTTGGGAGAGCGGTATCGATATGGCGAATTCCAGCGACACAGGCGACATCGGGCATGGCGATTCCGCCGCGGGACACCGCGCCGCCGACAGTACGGACGCACCCAACGCCATCAGTATCGTGCAGCGCGGCAATCTCAAGGCGCTGGAGACGACACTGCGCCGGCAGTGGCGGATGGGCCAGAACATCGTGCTCTGCTGGAGTTCCGACGAACGCGGAGTGCTGGTCATCTTCGTGCCGCATTATTTCCTCGGTAACTATTGTGCGGTCACCGAAGCCGCGCCGGATGCAAGTCGCGACAATGAAGCCTTTATCCGCAACCTGATTTCCGGCGAGCGGCGCAAGACCAGGGAGGAGCTGTTTGCGGTCAGCCGGCGGCTGGATGTCGCGCCCACCTTCATCAAGCTGGAAACCGCGCTGTCCGATGAGCAACCGGTCCTGGAAGCCGTCGAGCAGGTGATCAAGCGCTACGGGCTGAGTTACGTCGAGAGCCGGGCCGTCATGCTGCTGGATATCGTCGATTTCTCGCTTTACACCCCGTTCGAACAGGCGAGCCAGCTGAACAGCCTCTCCTACTCGCTGAACTCGGCGTATAACAAGCTGCTGGCCCAGGGCGTGGAGATCAACTTTGCACGCACCACCACGGGCGACGGTTACTACATCTGGAATCGTGACCTTAGCGCCACGGCGAACCAGGACCTGTTTGTGTTCATGCTGCTGGTGGTGGCCGACAACGCGGTGGCGCAGGCGGCTTCCCGGGGTAATACCGTGCCGGCGATCCGCACGGGCTACCACATCGGCGGGCACTACGAGCTGTACCAGGCGGAGGGCGTGAATCCCTCTGTGTTCAGCTACATCGTGGGCGATGTGACCATCGAACTTGCGCGCATGCTCGACCTGGCGCAGGCGAACCAGGTTCTGGTAGGGGATTTCCACTGCGAGCAGACGGGCTGGGGCGCCGGCGCCGTCAAACCGATTGCCGAAGTCACCACCGCTACCTTTGTCCAGGCCTGCAATCGCGTGCTGCCCGCCCTGCACGGCATCCCGCTGTCAGGCAAAAGCATCGATGCCATTTCCTGCCAGCTCACTGAAGGCGTGGAGCGCGACGGGCAGGTGCGCCCGCGGCGCTTTCGCATCGTCGACAAGCACGGCCTGACACGCTGCGCCTACAACCTGCAGATCGAGATCGACCTCGAGGGCCGGCTGTTGTCGCTGGGACTCGGCGCAGAACAGCTGCCGTGTCGCACCGCCGTGCCGCCTGCGGACGGAACACCCTCCAGGCAGCCCGCGGATGCAGCGCCCAGTACGGAAGTGTTGATCGAAGATCTTGCCAGTATGTTGCGCAAGAGCGCGGCCAGGGCGATTACCGAGGACTGAAATGGATATGGGCGTTTTCCCGCGGGCGGGACACATGGACGTGAGCAATACGGTGGATTTGTCCGATCCGGCGGCGGTGGCCGGTGCAGTGCGGCAGATACTCAGCAAACGCTATCACGGCGCCGGGCTGGCACCCCTGGCGGTGTTATTCCGCGATTTCGACCGCTTATACAGCGGTCGTTACCCTGGTTACCGGGCCTGCGATGTGCGCTACCACAACGCCCAGCATGTACTCGATGTGACGCTCGCCATGGCGCGGATGCTGGATGGCTGCGAGCGCGCTCACCCGGGGCAAGACCTCCTGGGCCCGGATATGGTGGTGGTGGGGATCGCCGCAGCGTTGTTTCACGATTCCGGGTACATCCGCAGTACGCACGACACTCAGCACAGCAACGGCGCGGCGTACACGCGCGTCCATGTGCGTCGCGGCATCCGTTTTGTGAGCCGTTACCTGCCGAGCGTGGGCCTGCAGGACATGGTCGGCCCCTGTACACGCATCCTGCGCTTTACCGGTCATGAAGTGGATCCCACCGATCTGCCGGTGGCCGACGCGCGCGAGCACTTGCTGGGCAAGTTGCTGGGCACTGCGGACCTGATCGCGCAGATGGCCGATGCCGGCTACGCACGGAAGTGCCGCGACTATCTCTACGAGGAGTTCGCCGCTGCGGGGCTGGCTGGTGAGTCGCGCGCAGGTGGCGACACGCCTGTGCCGTTCCGCTCGCCGGAGCACCTGCTGCAGCAGACGCCGCAGTTCATGCGCACAGCGATCACGGTCCGCCTCGATGGCCATTTCAATGGGGTACACCGCTACGCGGCGGAACATTTCGGCGGCCGGCATTTTTACATGGACGCCATTCAGGAGAACCGCCGCCGGCTGGAAGCTGATCTGGCGCGCCGCGTTCCGCACTGATGGCGTTTCACTCCCCTCTTGCACACTAGCGGTCCGCCGGTCGCACTGGCGCTGCTGCCTGCCACGGCGGCAGACTGCGAAAACGCTGCTGCGCTGGCAGACCTCCTGCAGCTTCCGCTACTGCCACTCGGTACTGAACCTGACGACTGTGAAGTGGCCGCGATCGTGCTGGTGGTCAGCGGTCAGCACCGCTACCTGCTGCGTACCGGCAGGGGTGTGCCGGGGCCGGTGACGGTCGATTTCGACACTGCCGGGATGCGCTATCGCCGCCGTGCCGGGCAGAGCGAACTGCTCGGCCGGGCGGTGGGCCAGGGCAGGAAAGCGCGGCTGCGCGTGCTGGATGCCACGGCCGGTCTCGGGCGGGACGCCTTCGTGCTCGCGAGCCTCGGCTGCGAAGTGCTACTTTGCGAGCGCGAACCGGTGGTGCTGGAGCTGCTGCGCTCTGGACTGGAGAGTGCTGCGGGCGCGGGCGATTCGCGGCTGGCGGACACGGTTCGCCGCATGTCGCTGTGCGCCGGTGAGGTCCGGCAGCTCGATGCCGGGTGTCTGACGGGCGTGGATGTGATCTACCTCGACCCGATGTTTCCGCCACGCGACAAACGCGCGGCCGTAAAGAAGGAAATGGCGCTGTTTCACGACCTGTTGCAGGCAGCTTGCGATCCTGCGGATGCGGATTCGCTGCTTCTGTGGGCCGTGCAGCAGGATGTAGCCCGGGTGGTGGTGAAGCGTCCGCCCGGAGCACCACCGCTTGCGCAGCGACCGCCATCCCACGCCATCGACGGCAAAGCCGTGCGCTATGATGTGTACGTGTTTCGCGCCATCAACTGACAGGGAAAAACAATGTCCGGGTGTAAAACAATCGCGCTGGTGACCGGCGCATCCTCTGGTATCGGCGCCGAATTCTGCCGGCAGCTGGCTGCGCGTTGCGATGTGATCATTGCCGTGGCGCGACGGGGCGACCGCCTTAGTGCGCTCGCTGCGGAACTGGGCGAGCGCGTCGAGTTGCGTCCATTGGTGGCAGATCTGGGTACTATTGAAGGAGTTGCCGGCGTTATGGAGGCGCTGCGACAGCAGGGACCGGTGCGCTATCTGGTCAACAACGCGGGTTTCGGGACGTTCGGGCATTTCGACACGCTCGCCATCGAGAGCCAGCGCGCGATGGTCAATCTGCATATCGATACCACCATGACCCTGTGCCGGGCCGCCGTGCCCTTTATGCGTGAGCTGGGTGGTGGCGCGATCATCAATGTTTCGTCACTGGGGTCGCTGGTCGCGAGCAAAGGCATCGCGGTGTATGGCGCGACGAAGGCGTTTCTCAACTATTTCTCCGAGGCATTGCAGCTCGAACTCGCCGGCTCCGGCATCGAGGTTCAGGCGCTGTGCCCGGGTTTCACGCACACCGAGTTCCACGCTGCAATGACCGGGCAGCCGTTCGATCGCGCGCGCATTGCGGATGACCTGTGGATGACAGTCTCGGACGTGGTTGCCGCCAGCTTCGCGGCGCTGGGCGGCGGCAGGGTCGTGGTGGTGCCTGGTGCGCAAAACCTGCAGATTGCGCGGCTGGGAATACAGCAGCAGTTAGACCGCCTGTAGCAACAACCGCCGCAGTATCCCCTTGTAGATCGCCGCCAGTCGCGGCAGGTCGGCAACGCGTACCTGTTCGTTGAGCTTGTGTATCGTGGCGTTGACCGGACCGATCTCCACCACCTGCGCGCCGGTCTGGGCAATGAAGCGGCCGTCGGAAGTGCCGCCGGCGGTGGAGAGCTCCGGCGCCTGCCCGGTGATGTCGCGGATACTGGCCACGGCGGCCTCTACCAGCGCGCCGGCCGGGGTCAGGAAGGGCGGGCCGCTCAATTGCCACTCGATCGAAAAGTTAAGCGCAAAGCGTTGCAAAATGGATTCGGTGCGCTTGCGCAGTTCTGTTTCCGTCACCGCCGTGGAGAAACGGAAGTTGAACACCACCTGCACCTCGCCGGGGATGACATTGGTGGCGCCGGTGCCGCCGTGGATATTGGACACCTGTAGCGAGGTGGGCGGGAAAAATTCATTGCCCTCATCCCAGCGCTCCGACGTCAGGGCCTGCAGCGCGGGCAGCAGTTTGTGGATAGGGTTGTCGGCCAGGTGGGGATAGGCAATATGTCCCTGCACGCCGCGCACGGTGAGGATCGCGCCGAGCGAGCCGCGTCTGCCGTTCTTGATGGTATCGCCGAGCGATGCGGCGCTCGACGGTTCTCCCACCACGCACCAGTCGATGGCGATGCCGCGCTCCTGCAGGTGCTGCAGCACCCTGGCGGTGCCATCCACTGCCGGGCCTTCTTCGTCCGAGGTGATCAGGAAGCCGATACGGCCCGCGTGGTCGGGGTGTTCCGCAACGAATTCCTCGCACGCCACCACCATGGCGGCGAGGCTGCCTTTCATGTCCGCGCTGCCGCGGCCGTAGAGCATCCCCTCGCGCACCGCAGGTTCAAACGGCGGGGAATCCCATTGCGCGAGCGGCCCGGTGGGCACCACATCGGTGTGGCCCGCGAATACCAGCAGCGACCCTCCCCGCCCGCGTTCGGCCCAGAAATTGCTCACCTCGCCGAACGGCAGCGAGGTGCAGGTAAAGCCCAGCGCGTGCAAGCGCGCCATCATCACCTGCTGGCAGCCGGCATCTTCGGGCGTTACCGATGCGCAGCGGATCAACTCGCCGCACAGTTCCAGGGTTTTTTCCACGTCGCTTTCCCGTCGCCTGTATCAGTTGTGCGCGTGCAGCACCTGGTTGAGTTCCACGGCGCTGCGGTTGGTCAGGCACTCCACCGCCCCGGTAGTGGAGTTGCGGCGGAACAGCAGGTCTGATTTGCCGGCGAGCTCGCGGGCTTTGGCGGTCTGCACCGGCATGCCCTCGGTGTCCAGCAGCGTGACCTTGGTGCCTGCGGTGACAAACAGCCCCGCCTCCACGGTACAGCGGTCGCCCAAAGGGATGCCGATGCCGGCATTCGCGCCGATCAGGCATTTCTCGCCCACGGAGATCACGATGTTGCCGCCGCCGGACAATGTGCCGATCGTCGAGCAACCCCCGCCCAGATCCGAACCGCTGCCGACGTACACGCCCGCAGAGATGCGCCCTTCGATCATGCCTGGGCCCGCTGTGCCGGCGTTGAAGTTGACGAAGCCCTCGTGCATCACCGTGGTGCCTTCACCGAGGTAGGCGCCGAGGCGCACGCGCGCGGTGTGGGCGATGCGCACTCCGCTCGGCACAACGTAGTTGGTCATCTTGGGGAACTTGTCGACACAGCTCACTTCGAGCACCTCGCCGCGCAGGCGCGCGGCCAGCTGTCGCTGTGGCAGTTCGGCGAGATCGATAGCGCCCTCACTGGTCCAGGCGACGTTGGGCAGAATGCCGAACAGGCCGTCCAGGTTGGTGCCGTGCGGCTTCACCAGCCGGTGCGACAACAGGTGCAGTTTCAGGTAGGCTTCCGGCACGTTGCCGGGCGGCCGGTCGAGTTCCAGCACCACCGCCACGGCTGGCCGGCTGCAGTCTAGCAGTTGCGCGGCGAGATCCGCCTGGGCGGTTTCACCTGCGGTGGCAAACGCGTTGCGCAGCGCGTCGAGTTGTGCGCGACTGAGTGCCTGTCCAGTCGGACATTCCGCCGCGGCGGCCGCAATGACGGGCGAGGGCTGCAGCACAGGGCGCGGATAAAAGACTTCCAGCCACTCACCGTTTGCATTGACGGTGCCAATGCCTAAACCAAACGCCGTGTTCGTCATGTGTGCTGCCTCTCGATGACCGCACCCCGTCAGAGGGTGTGCGCGTTGAATATCTTCGCGTAGTTCGCGGCGGAAAATCCGGTGTAGCGTTGCTGGCCCGTGTCGAGCAGTGGCCGCTTGATCAGCGTCGGTTGCAACATCACTGCCTTGCGTGCTGTGTCGTCATCCATATCTTGGCGGGCCTGCTCCTCCAGCGAGCGCCAAGTCGGGCTCTGGCGGTTGAGCAGGTTCTGCCAGCCGAGTTCCGCGATCCACGTCGCCACCACATTCGGGTCGAGGCCGTCCTCGCGAAAATCGTGGTACCGGTAGTCGATGCCGTGGGAATCCAGCCATTTGCGCGCCTTCTTCACCGTGTCGCAATTCTTGATGCCATAGAGTGTTATCACAGCATGCCTCCAGTGGATTGCGTGCGCTCATCGCCGACTGCGCATGGGGCCGCGTAGCATAGCAAAGCGCGCCGCGCAGGTGTACCGATTGCGGTGATGCGGTTTAGTGCGGTGTGGCGTGCGGCAGTCAGGGGAGCTACAGGCCCCGCTCGCTCAGACTGCTGAGATATTCGCCCAGGCCGTCGAAAGTAGTCACCCGAGACAATTTCCTCGCGCACAGTGTGCTACGCCTTGAAGGTCTTCTTTGCCTGTCGGCGCTGCGGATAGCAGGTGCGGCAGATTTCGCAGACGCGTCCGTCGCAGCCGCGCGCTGTGCAGTGCTCCCGGCCGTAGTAAATCATCTGCAGGTGCAGGCTGTTCCAGTGCTGGCGTGGAAAAAGCCGCTTCAGGTCGCGTTCTGTCTGCACGACGCTTTTGCCACTGGTCAGTCCCCAGCGCTGCGCCAGTCGGTGAATGTGAGTGTCGACCGGGAAGGCGGGTTCGCCGAAGGCCTGGGACATGACGACGCTGGCAGTCTTATGTCCAACACCCGGCAGGCGCTCCAGTGCGGCAATATCGGCAGGCACGCTGCCGCCGTGTTCCTCCACCAGAATTTCACTCAGGCGTTTGATAGCTTTCGATTTCTGCGGTGAGAGGCCGCAGGGCCGGATGATCGCCTGGATCTGCCCGACATCGAGCGCCGCCATGTCCGCTGGGTTGTCGGCCAGTGCGAACAGCGCGGGAGTCACCTGGTTGACGCGCGCATCCGTGCACTGCGCGCTGAGCAGAACCGCGATCAGCAGGGTGTACGGGTCGCGGTGGCTGAGCGGGATGGGGGTGTCAGGATACAGCGCCTGCAGGGTCCGCAGGATGTAATCGACCCGCTGCGCTTTGTGCATGGCGCTTACAGTCTGCCCAGTTGATGCACGATACGCTGTGCTGCCTCGACGCACTGCGCCTGTGGCGCGACTAGCGCCATCCGCACCCGGTGCTCTCCCGGATTGATGCCGCCTGCTTCACGCGCGAGGAAACGCCCGGGCAGTACGGTCACGTTTTCTCCGGCGTACAGGCTGCGGGCGAAGTCGAGGTCGCTCACCGGTGTTTGCGGCCAGAGGTAAAACCCGGCCTCGGGCGCCGCCACTGGCAGGTGTCCTGCGAACTGCGCCAGCACCGCAGCGAATTTTTCCCGGTACAGCTGGCGATTCGCGCGCACATGATCCTCGTCGTTCCAGGCGGCGATGCTTCCGAGTTGGTGGTGGATCGGCATGGCGCAACCGTGGTACGTGCGGTACTGCAGGAAGCGGTGCAACAATCGCGCATCTCCCGCGACAAAACCGGAGCGCAGCCCGGGAAGGTTGGAGCGCTTCGACAGGCTGTGAAACACCAGGCAGTTGCGATAGTCGCTGTCGCCCATGGCGGCGCAGGCCTGCAGCAATCCCGGAGGTGGCCGCGATTCGTCGCAGTAGATTTCCGCGTAGCACTCGTCGCTGGCGATGACGAAGTCGTGCTCGCGCGCCAGCCGGATTATGTCCTGCAATTGAGACAGGGAAAGCACCGCGCCCGTCGGGTTGCCAGGGCTGCACAGATACAGCAACTGGCACTGCCGCCATTGCTGCTCGGAGACACTGGCAAAGTCGGGCAGCAGCGACGTCGCGTCTCTGCAGTTGATGAACTGCACGCGCGCTCCGGCCAGCAGCGCCGCGCCTTCGTAAATCTGGTAGAACGGGTTGGGGCTCAGCACCAGCGCGTCGGGGCCAGGCGCCACCACCGCCTGGGCGATGGCGAACAGCGCTTCGCGTGTGCCATTTACTGGCAGTACCTGGTGATCCGGGTCCACGGCGGGCAGCGTATAGCGGCGTTGCAGCCAGCCGGCGATCGCCGCTCGCAGTTCAGGCAGGCCCGCGCTGGTAGGATAATTGGCAAGGCGCGACAGGTTGTCGGCAATGACCTTGAGTACGAATGCCGGTGAGGCATGTTGCGGTTCGCCGATGGACAGGGCGATCGCCGATTTACCCTGCGCCGGCGTGAGATCCGCGAACAAATGCCGGAGCTTTTCGAAAGGGTAGGGTTCGAGGTGTGCAAGGCGCGGATTCATGTTTTCTCAGGCGGTCGCCTGTCCGTCGAGTTCGTCGCAGATAGCGCGTTGCAGCGCATTGATCAGCTGCGGATTTGTGATCGCCTGTTGCCGGTTGTCGGTGATAAAAAAAACGTCCTCGACGCGTTCGCCCAGCGTCTGGATCTTGGCGGTCTGCAGTTCGATCTCGAATGCTTCGAATATCCGGCCGAGACGTGCCAGCAGGCCTGGCCTGTCGGGTGTCGACACCTCAAGTACCGAGACGTTTTTGGCATCGTCCACATAGATACGGGTTTCGGTGGGTATCGAGAAAAATTTCATCTGTCGCGGTGTGCGCCGCGCGGGTATTGCAAGCGCGCCGGCGGCGCTGCCGAGTTGCTCGACGAGGTACTGCTTGATGTAGGCGAGACGTGCGCTGTCCTCGGAAATAGGCTGACCGCTGGAGTCGAGTACGAAAAACGTGTCCAGGCTCATGCCCTGGTTGGCGTTGTAGATGCGTGCGTCGTGCACGCTGAGATCGAGCTGTTCCAGCGCCGCGCAGATACGCGAGAACAGCCGCAGGTTGCTGCGCGCGTGAATGAATATCTGTGTGGTGTTGGCGACGCTGGATTCGGCATTGTTGCGCAGAATCACCAACGGCGTGTCGTGATTGTGGTGGCCGGCAATAGCTTCCGAGTGCCAGACGATATCCTCCGGACGCTCACGCAGGAAGTAATCCTCTCCGCGGCCGCGCCACAGGTCGTCCAGTTCCTCCACCGTGAAACCGCGGCCTTCGAGTAGATCGCCTGCGGTCTTGCGCGCCTGCTCCACGAGCGCCTGTTTGTTGACAGGGTTGTCCAAACCGCGGCGCAGGGCCCGGCGCGTCTCCGTGTACAGTTGTCGCAGCAGGCTGCCGCGCCAGGCATTCCACAGCGTGGGATTGGTGCCGTTGATGTCGGCGACCGTGAGTGTAAACAGGTAGTCCAGATGCTCCTCGTCGCCGACGTGTTGCGCGAATTGCTGAATGACTTCCGGGTCGGAGATGTCCTTGCGTTGTGAGACCGCCGACATCAACAGGTGATTGCGCACCAGCCAGACGACCAGTTCGGTATCCTTCGCGTCGAGCCCGTGATTCTGGCAGAAGCGTTGCGCGTCAACGGCGCCGAGTTCCGAATGGTCTCCACCGCGCCCCTTGCCGATATCATGGTACAGCGCAGCGATATACAACAGCTCGACGCGGCGCAGTCGTCGCGCGACGCGGCTGGACACAGGGAACTTGTCGTCGACGTCGGGAATCTGGAAGCGCCGGGCATTCTTGATGACTTCCAGCGTGTGGGCATCCACCGTGTAGGTGTGAAACAGGTCGTGCTGCATCTGCCCCATGATGTTGCCGAATTCCGGCAGGTAGGCGCCGAGGATGCCGTACCGGCTCATGCGGCGCAGCTGCCGCGTCATCTTGTGGGGACTCCGCAAAATTTGCAGGAACATCTGCCGGTTTTGCTCGTCGGCCCGAAAGGTATCATCCACCCGATGTCGATTATCGCGTATCAGGCGAATGGTGGCCGCTGTAATGCCGACAATGGCTGGATGGTTGGCGCACAGCAGGAAAACCTCCAGTAGCGCCCAGGGATGTCGCGCGAAAAGATCTTCACTGCGCACTTCAATGTAGCCATTGCGTATCTGGAAGCGCTCGTTGAGGATCTGGAGGTCGTCCGCCTTAGCCTGGCGCAGGATCGCCTGGTCGAAATTCTGCACCAGTACTTCGTTCAACTGCCCGAGGGCAAGTGCCCAGCGGTAGTAGACCTGCATGAATTGTTCGATGGCAAGCTTGTCGCCGTCCTCGAATCCCCAGAGCGTAGCGAGTTCGCGCTGGTGGTCGAACAGAACTCTGTCTTCCTCGCGGTTGGTCAGCATGTGCAGGGCATAGCGCACCTGCCACATGAAATCCCGGCCCTTGATGAGGATTGCCATCTCCTCCGGACTCAGGAATTCACTGGCCGTAATCTGCTCCACGGATTCCACGCCGAAGTGGCGTTCGGCGATCCAGCCGATGATCTGCAGATCGCGCAATCCGCCCGGCGAGCTCTTGACGTTGGGTTCGAGGTTGTACTCGGTGTTGGCGAACTTGGCGTGCCGCGCCCGCTGTTCCGCCAGTTTGGCCTGGAAGAACTCCTGGCTGGACCACATTTTGTCCGGGCCCGTGAGCTCCCGCACCCGCTGCATGAGCGCTTCGCTACCGCGCAGGACGCGTGCCTCCATCAGGTTGGTGAGAATAGTGATGTCGTGCGCAGCGCGTTCGACGCATTCGTTGACATCGCGCACGCTGTGCCCGATGTTTAGCCCGATGTCCCACAGTAGCGTCAGGAAGCCGGATAATTCATCCCGTGCGCTGTCGCAGTTGTCACCGAGCAGGACCAGCAGATCGACATCCGAGTGCGGGTGCAACTCGCCGCGTCCGTAACCGCCCACGGCGACCAGCGCCAGTTCGCAGGCCCCCCAACTTTGGCGGTCCCATAACGTCCGTAGCAACGCATCCATGAACGCCGCGCGTTGGCGGATAAGATCCCGCGCCGGTTCCCCGGCCCGGAATCTCGCATGCAGCGCGGCGGTGGTGTTGGCGATTGCGATCTTGCTGCACTGTATGGCGTTGCCGGTTTCCAGGCTGAGCTTAAAAGCCGGGGCGTCGAATACCTCTGGTGGCAGCGCTATCTGGTTCACGCCCGCTGTCCGTCGAACCTTGATTCATGGCTGCGGCGCGTCAGGACCTCGCAGCCGTCTGCTGTGACACAGACAGTGTGTTCCCACTGGGCTGACAGGCGTCCGTCACGCGTGGTGACCGTCCAGCCATCGGCCTTGTTGAGGCGGGTGTGGCGGCGACCAGCATTGATCATCGGCTCGATGGTGAATGTCATGCCGGGCTCCAGTCGCAGGCCCTCCCCTCGCTGCCCGTAGTGCAGGACCTGGGGCTCTTCATGGAATATCTTCCCGATCCCGTGGCCGCAATACTCCCGTACCACGGAGTAATAATGCTTTTCGGCGTGCTGCTGGATCACGTGTCCGATATCGCCCAGCGTGGCGCCGGGCTTGACCACGGCGATCGCCCGGTACAGGCATTCCTGCGTGACTTCGACCAGCCGGCTGGCGTGTGCCGGCACGTCGCCTACCAGCACCATGATGCTGGAGTCCCCGTGGTATTCATCCTTGATCACGGTGACGTCGATGTTGACGATATCGCCGTCTTTCAGTTTTTTAGTGTCCGACGGGATGCCGTGGCACACCACGTCGTTGATCGAGGTGCAGATGGATCTGGGGAAGCCGTGGTAGTTGAGCGGTGCTGGAATGGCCTTAAGGTTCCGGGTTATGTACTCGTGGCAGATGCGGTCCAGTTCGCCCGTGGTGACCCCGACCTGCACATGCGGCTGGATCATTTCCAGCACTTCGGCAGTGAGGCGGCCAGCGACGCGCATCTTGTCAATTTCGTCCGCTGTCTTGATCGATGCTGCCATCGCTAACCTTTTGAGATATATAGATAAATTGTGTAGAGGTGAGATTGCGCCGGGCCGCGGCGGGCACATTCTAACTCAACCGATATGCAAATGAGCAATGCGTATGCGTTCCGGTTCGCCACGCGCGCTTTAATCCACGCTGTGGTTGTGGTATAAAGCGCGCCTCCTGTCGGGGCAGGATCCTGGATACAGGTGGATCTTGCGCAGGCCCGCTGGGGGAAAACCAACAACGACACACACATATCGACACCTGAACCAGGGTGCTGCCCGGCTGTTGCGGCCAGGGTGGTTTGGCTTCAGGGATATGTGGAGGATCAACCCACACAAGGTAACTAGACATGTCACAAGTACAAGTGAGCATGCGCGACCTGCTGCAGGCCGGCGCGCATTTTGGGCACCAGACCCGCTACTGGAATCCGAAAATGAGCCAGTACATCTTCGGTGCCCGGAACAAGATCCACATCATCAACCTCGAGTACACCGTGCCGGCGTTCAACGAAGCGCTGAACATGGTGAAGCGCCTTGCCGGCAACAAGAACAAAATCCTGTTCGTCGGCACCAAGCGCGCTGCCAGCAAGGTTATTCGCGAACAGGCGGAACGTGCCGGCATGCCTTTCGTCAGCCACCGCTGGCTGGGCGGTATGCTTACCAATTACAAGACCATCCGCGCCTCCATCAAGCGCCTGCGCGACCTGGAAACCCAGCGTGGCGATGGTACTTTCGAGCGCCTGACCAAGAAAGAAGCGCTGATGCGCACGCGGGACATGGAAAAACTCGAGCGCAGCATCGGCGGCATCAAGGATATGGGTGGCCTGCCCGACGCGATCTTCGTGGTCGATGTCGATCATGAGCGGATCGCGATCAGTGAAGCCAACAAGCTCGGCATTCCCGTCATCGGCATCGTCGACACCAACAGCAACCCCGATGGCGTGGACTACATCATTCCGGGTAACGATGACGCCATTCGGGCGATCAAGCTGTACGTGACCGCCGTGGCGGACGCCTGCCTGCAGGGCCGGGTCGAGGCTGGCGAGACCGTGACGACCAGGAATGAATTCGTCGAGGAAGACTCGGCGTCCGCCGACCTCGCTGCTGCCGGTGAATCGGGTTTGGACGCGGCTACGCCCGCCGCGTAAGCGTACAAAACTGGCGCTGACCACTCTTCGGTCAGGGAGTTTGTTCACCCCTGGCGTGCCTGCCGGGGGTTTTCGTTTTTGGGAACCCCGTTCCCTGTCATTGCATAGGAGGAATACCAATGTCATCAGCACTGGTAAAAGAACTGCGTGAACGCACCGGTCTCGGTCTGCTGGAATGTAAAAAAGCGCTCGCCACGGTAGGCGGCGATATCGAACTGGCCATCGAGGAGTTGCGTAAATCCAGCGGGATGAAGGCCGCGAAGAAAGCGGGCCGTACTGCGGCCGATGGCGTGGTTGCCGCCCGGGTAGCCGAAGACTCTGGTTTTGCCGTCATGGTCGAGGTCAACAGTGAAACGGACTTTGTCGCGCGGGACGAGAATTTTCTGGGCTTTGTCGGCAAGGTAGTCGACGCCGCCTTTACGACCAGGCAGACCGACGTCGCCGCGCTGATGTCGGGCGCACTGGAAGCCGCGCGCGAGGCACTGGTGCAGAAGATTGGCGAGAATATTGGTGTGCGACGTGTCACGCTGCTCGACGCCGAGTCGGGCGTAGTTGGCTCGTATGTGCACAGCAACAACCGCATCGCGGTGCTGGTGAAGCTGAAGGGCGGCGACCAGGATCTCGCCAGGGAAGTTGCCATGCACATAGCGGCGGCCAATCCGCAGGTGGTATCCGCAGCAGACATGCCGGCGGAGCTGGTGGCAAAGGAGCGCGAGATATTCATGGCGCAGGCGCAGGATTCCGGCAAACCCGCGGATATCATCGAAAAGATGATCGGCGGCCGCATCAAGAAGTTCCTGGCGGAAAACAGCCTGCTTGAACAGGGATTCGTCAAGGACCCCGAGGTTACAGTCGGCAAGCTGGTTGCCAAGGCGGGCGCTGAAGTGGTGTCCTTCGTGCGCTATGAAGTGGGCGAGGGCATCGAAGTCGAAAAGGTAGACTTCGCGCAGGAAGTGGCGGCTCAGCTCAAGGGCTAGGCCGCGCTTTTGGCCAACATTAGGGAGATGGGTTGATCTCCTGTAGGATACCACCGGGCTTTTGGAGAGCGTGCTATGCCGCAGGCGGCGGGCGATAAGAAGTACAAGCGGATTCTGCTCAAGCTCAGCGGCGAAGCCCTCACCGGCAGCGAAAGTTTCGGCATCGATCCGAAAGTCCTGGACTCCATGGCGCTTGCCATTGGGCAACTGGTGGGGATCGGGGTGCAGGTGGGCTTGGTGGTCGGTGGCGGCAATCTGTTCCGCGGCGCGGCACTGCAGCGCGCGGGGCTGGACCGGGTGACCGGGGATCAGATGGGTATGCTGGCAACCGTGATGAACGCGCTGGCCATGCGCGATGCGCTGGAACGGTCCAATATCGCTACGCAAGCCATGTCCGCTATCCCCATGACCGGAGTAGTGGATCACTATGACCGGCGCAAAGCGATCCGCGCGCTGACGAACGGCGATGTCGTCATCTTCTCCGCGGGCACGGGTAATCCTTTTTTCACCACTGATTCCGCCGCCTGCCTGCGTGCCATCGAGATGGACGCCGAACTGGTACTCAAGGCGACCAAGGTAGACGGCGTGTACTCGGCCGATCCCATGAAATTTCCCGATGCAGTAAAGTACGACCACCTCAGTTTTGATGAAGTGCTGGACAAGAAGCTCGAGGTGATGGATCTGACGGCGATCTGTCTTTGTCGCGACCACGAGATGCCGGTGCGTGTGTTCAAGATGGAAAAACCCGGCGCGCTTCTGAATATTGTCAGGGGCGGCAACGAAGGCACGTTGATCGCCTAGGGACACGACGAGGAGTCAACATGATCAATGATGTGAAAGACGAAGCCAGCGAGCGCATGGCAAAAAGCCTGGAAGCGCTGGCTCACCACTTCAACAAGATTCGCACGGGGCGAGCGCACCCCAGCCTGCTCGATGGCCTGCGCGTCGATTACTACGGCGCTGATACACCGCTCAACCAGGTAGCGAATATCACGGTGGAGGACGCGCGCACACTGACGCTGTCGGTCTGGGACCGAAGCATGATTCCCGCAGTGGAAAAAGCGATCTACAAGTCAGATCTCGGTCTCAATCCGGTGACTGCGGGGGAGGTAATTCGCATTCCCATGCCCATGCTGACCGAGGAGACGCGCAAGGGCTACACCCGCCAGGCACGGCACGAAGCGGAGTCCGCCAGAGTGTCGGTACGCAACGCGCGGCGCGATGCCATGGCGATGCTCAAGGAACTGGTCAAGGATAAGTCCATCTCCGAGGACGACGAGCGTCGCGGACAGGACGAAATTCAGAAGCTGACCGACGGCTTCATCGCCAAGGTTGAAAAACTGTTGGCCGATAAAGAAGCCGACCTGATGGAAATATAGCGCCTCGCCAGTGGCCTCGAGCGAAAACGCAACTGCTTCGCCGGATGGCATGGCGCCCGTAATCCCTCGCCATGTGGCCATCATCATGGATGGCAATAACCGCTGGGCGAAGCGGCGCGGAGTAGCCGGCCCCTCCGGGCATCGCGCGGGTGTCGAAGCAGTGCGCGGCATATTGCGTGCGTGTAAGCGGCACGGCGTGGAAGTCCTGACGCTGTTTGCCTTCAGCAGCGAAAACTGGGGGCGACCGGTTCCCGAGGTGCGGGCTCTGCTGGCGCTGCTGTCGCGCTACCTGCGCAACGAAGTCCGTGAATTGCACGAGGACGGTATCCGCATGCGCTTCATCGGCGAGCGCCGCCGCTTCAGCCAGCGCCAACAGAAGCTGATGCAGCAGTCTGAAGAGTTGACCCGCGGCAATACCGATGCGACGGTTGTGATCGCGGTGGACTACGGTGGCCAGTGGGATATCGCGCAGGCTACCCAGAAGCTGGCCCTGCAGGTGCAGGCGGGCAGCTTGCAGCCGCGGGACATTACTCCCGAACTCATCGATCGCAACGTTTCGATCAGCGACCTGCCGCGACCGGATTTGTGTATCCGAACCGGCGGCGATGCCCGCATCAGCAACTTCATGCTGTGGCAATTTGCCTATACGGAGTTGTACTTCACCGACACCCTGTGGCCGGATTTTTCCGAATCCGAGTTTGCCCGGGCCCTGGCCGAGTACAGCCGTCGCGAGCGTCGTTTCGGACTGCGCACCCCCGACGGCCTGATTGCGGATGGTAAAGCCGATGCTTAAGCAGCGCGTCATCACAGCCCTGATCATGGCCGGCGTGTTTCTCTCAGCCATCGCATACCTGCCTTTGCCGGGGCTGGCCCTGGGCTTTGGCATACTGGTGGCACTGGCGGCATGGGAGTGGTCGGCACTGGCCGGCTGGCACCATAAAGTGGCGCGTGCGCTCTACGTGTTACTGGTGCTCGCCGCGCTGTCTGCCCTTTATGTGTACGGCCGGCTGGGCGGTCAACCGGTGCGGGAACAGATCCAGCCCCTGCTCGGCCTGGCCTGCCTGTGGTGGTCGTTTGCGCTGCTGTGGGTGAAGGGATATCCCGAGAGTGCTGTATTGTGGCGCACCGTGCTCATGCGCAGTCTCATGGGTTTACTGATCCTCGTGCCGGCTTGGATGTCTGCGGTTTATCTGCTCAGTCTTTCTCCCGGCAGACTGCTGATGGTGATGATGGTAATCGTGGTCGCCACGGCCGACATCGGCGCTTATTTCACCGGTCGCCGCTTCGGCCGGCATAAGCTGGCTGCGACGGTCAGCCCCGCCAAGACCTGGGAAGGCTTCTGGGGCGGTGTCGTCGCCAGCGTGATGTTGTCCTTCGTGCTCTGGTATCTGCTGCCGGAGAGTGCGGCACACCTGGGGATTCTCTCCGTCGCGGCTGTAGTGATTACGACTGCGCTCGCGTCGGTCGTCGGCGATCTCACGGTGAGCATGGTGAAACGCGAGAGCGGCGTGAAGGACTCCGGCACTCTGCTGCCAGGCCACGGCGGGGTGTTGGATCGCCTGGACAGCCTGTGCGGCGCGGCGCCGGTGTACGCGCTGGGCCTGTTGCTGGTGGGCTGGTGACGATGGCGTACGGCAGGCGCTTGGTCAGCGTGCTGGGCTCCACCGGCTCGATCGGTGTGAGTACGCTCGATGTGATCGCGCGCCATCCGGAGCGATTTGCCGTGTACGCACTGGCGGCAAACAGTTCGGTCGATGCCATGCTTGCGCAATGCCTCGCATTCCGGCCGCGCTTCGCCGTGATGATGAATGAGGCTGCCGCCACGGCGTTGCGCCGCCGCCTGCCGTCGGGTGCACCGACCGAGGTGCTCCATGGCGAAGTCGGGCTGGCCCAAGTGGCCGCCGCGCCGGACGTTGACGTGGTGATGGCGGCTATTGTTGGTGCGGCTGGGCTGCCTTCGACACTGGCGGCCGCGCGCGCCGGCAAAACCCTTTTGCTGGCCAACAAGGAATCGCTGGTGATGGGCGGTCACCTGCTGATGCAGGCGGTACGCGATGCAGGTGCCCGCCTGTTGCCGATCGACAGTGAACACAATGCGATTTTCCAGTGCCTGCCCGTGGATGCCCGCGCCATGCCGTCGGGGCGGGGTGTGAGCAAGATACTCTTGACCGCATCCGGCGGGCCGTTCCGCCGCTGGAGCGCCGCGCAGATGCATGAAGCCACGCCGGACCAGGCCTGCGCGCACCCCAACTGGTCGATGGGCCGAAAAATCTCCGTGGATTCAGCGACGCTGATGAACAAGGGCCTGGAACTGATCGAGGCCTGCTGGCTGTTCGACCTGCCGCCTGAGCGGGTGGATGTCGTTGTTCACCCGCAGAGCATCATCCACTCCATGGTTCAATACGTTGACGGTTCGGTGCTGGCGCAACTGGGCAACCCGGACATGCGCACCGCCATCGCTTACGGTCTGGGATGGCCGGAGCGTCTCGACTCGGGTGTGGCGCCGCTCGACCTGGTGGCCACTGCGCGGCTGGATTTTGAAGCTCCGGATGAAACACGTTTTCCCTGCCTGCGGCTGGCGCGCGAGGCGGTAGCGGCTGGCGGCACTGCCATGGCGATCTGCAATGCGGCCAATGAAGTGGGCGTGGCAGCTTTCCTCGAACAAAAAATTCGTTTCACAGATATCCCTTGCGTGATCGAACACACGCTTGAAAGAATGGTTATCGTTGAACCGGCTACCCTGGCCGTGGTCGAAGAGGCCGATATCCAGGCCAGGGAAACAGCGGCAGCGTTCCTGGCGGCGTTACAACGACCCGCCGGCGTGGCGAGGCACATCTGATGGAACTGTTGTACACAATTGCCCTGACACTGGGCACGCTCTCCATACTGGTGGCGATACACGAATTCGGCCATTTCTGGGTGGCGCGACGCTGTGGCGTGCAGGTGTTGCGCTTCTCTATTGGCTTTGGCACACGCCTTTACAGCTGGCGGGATCGGCAGGGCACCGAATACAGCCTGTCGGCGATCCCCTTGGGCGGTTATGTCAAGATGCTGGATGAACGCGAGGGCGAGGTGCCGGTGGCGCAACTGCATCGCGCCTTCAACCGCAAACCAGTGCTGCAGCGTATCGCCGTGGTCAGCGCTGGCCCACTGGCGAATCTCCTGCTCGCGATCGTCGCCTACTGGTTCCTGTTCATGGCCGGCGAGACCGGTTATGTGCCGCTCATTGGCGAAGTGAAACCCGATTCGCCCGCAGCCGCAGCCGGCCTGGTTGCGGGCCAGGAAATCATTGCCGTCGACGGCGGGGAAACACCGACCTGGCAGGCGCTGAGTTTCCGCCTGCTGGATCGTATCGGCGACACCGGCACCATCACAGTTGCGGTGAAGCAGCCGGGCGAGGACGCGGTATACGAAGCCAGGGTTGCCATCGACCAGTGGTTGTCCGAACAGGAGGAGCCTGACCTGTATGGCGGGCTGGGCATCAGTCTTTACACACCGCCGGTGCCGCCGGTGGTGGGTGAGGTGGTGCCGGAGAGTCCGGCTGCCGCGGCCGGTATGCAGCCCGGCGACCGAGTGCTGCGCGCGGACGGCGCGGACATGGCGCTGTGGATGGATTGGGTCAACCACGTGCGCGCGCGCGCCAGCCAGCCCATCGCGGTGGAATTCCAGCGCGACGGTGAAACGCTGCGCACGACTGTCATACCCGAAGCTGCCACCGATGAAAAAGGCGTCGAGTTCGGTCGCGTAGGGCTCGCGGTGGCTGTCCCCGAGATGCCGCAGGACATGGTTCGCAGCTTCGCTCGCGGGCCGGTGGAGTCGCTGCGTGCCGGCGTGGTCAAGACGTGGGAGATGTCCGCGTTCACGCTGAAGTCCATCAGGAAGATGCTGCAGGGTATGATCTCACCAAAAAACTTGAGTGGACCCATCACCATTGCTAAAGTGGCGACCGATTCGGCCAAGTCCGGCCTGGAATCCTATATCAGTTTTCTGGCGTTGCTGAGTGTCAGCCTGGCGGTGTTGAATCTGCTGCCGATTCCGGTGCTCGACGGGGGACACCTGCTGTTTTATGTGATCGAGCTATTGGCGGGGCGTCCGGTACCTGAGAAGATACAGGCCGTCGGCTACCAGCTCGGTTTGTTTATGGTACTCGGGATAATGCTACTGGCTTTGTATAATGATTTCACACGCCTTTAGTCGTCCCGTGTGGACATAACAATTAGTGGATCCGTGGAGGCTGCGACCTTCCTAGGACGATTGGGGAAATTTTGAAAAGTCACATGCCTAGAGTTCTGGCGCTGGTGCTACTGCTGATCGCGCCCTTCGCCGTCGCCCAGACCTTCGTCATCTCCGATATTCGCGTGGAAGGCCTGCAGCGCATTTCCGCTGGTTCCGTATTCGCCGCACTCCCGGTTGGCGTGGGTGATGTGGTCGATGAGCGCACCATGCGCGCCGCCACGCGCAGTCTGTTTGCCACGGGCAATTTCGATGACATCAAGATCGGCCAGGACGGCAATGTGCTGGTGATCGTGGTGACCGAGCGTCCCAGCATCAGCGAGATCAATATCGAGGGCAACAAGGCGATCGAGACCGACGCACT
The DNA here is from genome assembly GCA_964461965.1 of uncultured Halioglobus sp. Classification (GTDB taxonomy): domain Bacteria; phylum Pseudomonadota; class Gammaproteobacteria; order Pseudomonadales; family Halieaceae; genus Marimicrobium. Next base: position 24,493 of record CAYWWD010000035.1, read on the forward strand.
GCTCGAAGGACTCAAGGGTGCCGGCCTTTCGGTGGGGCAGGTGTTCCAGCGCTCGACCCTGGAAGGTATGCAGCTCGAACTGCAGCGCCAGTATGTTTTGCAGGGTCGCTACGACGCCAAGATCGAGACCGAAGTCATTCCCGAGCCGCGTAACCGAGTGACCGTCAATATCGACATCGACGAAGGCACGGTGGCGGCGATCAAGCATATCAACGTGGTGGGCAATGAGGTATTCACCGACGAAGAACTGCAGTCCGAGTTCGAATTGCGCACCACCGGCTGGCTGTCCTTCTTTACGAATGACGACAAGTATTCGAAGGAAAAACTGACCGGCGACCTCGAAACACTCACCTCCTACTACATGGACCGCGGCTACCTGCAGTTCAAGATCGATTCCACGCAGGTCGCAGTCTCGCCGGACAAAAAGGAGGTGTTTATCACCGCCAATATCACCGAGGGCGAGAAATTCACGGTCAGCAAAGTCGACCTCTCCGGCGATCTGGTGCTGCCCGAGGCCGACCTGCGGCGCTTCCTGCTGGTTACGGACGGGCAGGTGTTCTCCCAGGTCATGGTGACGTCCACCGAGGAGAACCTGACCAAGCGCCTCGGCGATGAAGGCTACAACTTTGCCAAGGTGACGGGGATTCCCGAGATCGACGAGGAAAACAAGACGGTCGCCATGAAGTTCTTCGTCGACCCGGGCAAGCGAACCTATGTGCGGCGCATCAGCTTCAAGGGTAATGAGAAAACCGCCGACGATGTGCTGCGCCGCGAGATGCGGCAGATGGAGAGCGCGCCGGCCTCGGCCGCGGCGATCGAACAATCGCGTGTACGTCTCGAACGCCTGGGCTTCTTCAAGACCGCGAAAGTGGAGACGCCTGGCGTCGCCGGCCACGACGACCTGATCGACGTGGAGTATACGGTGGAAGAGCAGTCCTCGGGCAGTATCGGTGCCAGTATCGGCTATGCCCAGGACGCGGGGATCATCCTCGGCCTGAACCTGGAGCAGGACAACTTCATGGGCACGGGCAAGCGTGTCGGTATCGGCCTCAATTCCTCGCGCTACCAGGATTTCTACAATTTCAGCTACACCAATCCATACTACACCGAGGACGGTGTGAGCCGTGGTTTCAACGTTTTCTATCGCTCCACCGATCTCGATGAAGTGAACGTGGCGAACTACAGCACCGATACATTGGGAGCGGCGATGAACTTCGGTTATCCGCTCTCGGAGACCCAGCGCCTCGGGTTCAGCCTCGGTGCCGCCAGCACGGAAATCAATACCGGGCAGTACGCGGTGCAGGAGATCGAAGCCAGCCCGCGTCTGAACAACAACATTGGCAATTGGTTCCAAAGCACCCTGCAGGATGATGGCAAATACAGCGCGCCCGAAGTGCTGCAACCGATTAACACCCTGCCGCCGAGCTACCAGACCACGCCCGCCAACCAGGGGTTCCTGGACGAGAATGGCAACGATTTCATGAACTACACCACCACGGCGAGCTGGACACAGTCCACACTGAACCGTGGTCGGCTGGCAACGCGCGGTGCGTCGCAGACGGTGGCGCTGGAGGTCTCGGTGCCGGTCTCCGACCTCGAGTTCTATAAACTGACTTACGCCGGCGAGGTGTATTACCCGATGCCGGTGCTGGAAGAGTGGACGCTGCGTTTTCGCACCGAACTCGGCTACGGTGGCGGTTACGGCGATACGAATGATTTGCCGTTCTATGAAAACTTTTTCGGCGGCGGCTTCGGTTCGGTGCGCGGTTACGAGAGTAATACGCTGGGCCCGCGCAGCACTCCCGCCGAGAATTACATCGTTGCCGCGCCGGTCACCGAAATCAACGCGGATGGCACTGCCAAGCAGATCGGCGGTCCCGACGGCACCCAGTACGGCTATGTCGGCAGCGATGGCAAGCTGATGTACGCCCAGGTGGATGACGACGCCGACCCGTTCGGCGGCAATGTGTTGATCGAGGGCAGTGCCGAATTGTTGTTCCCGCTGCCGTTCATCAAGGACCAGAGCCAGATTCGCACTGGCTTCTTCCTCGATGCCGGCAACGTCTATGACACCGATTGCAGCTCCACGCAGGTCAACTGCTACGACGTGGACTTCGGGGAGCTGCGGTACTCGGCCGGGGTGGGCCTAACCTGGATCACCGGGTTTGGCCCGATGTCGTTCAGCCTGGCCAAGCCACTGAATGCCAATGACTACGACCATGAAGAGATCTTCCAGTTTACGCTGGGCCGTGGATTTTGATTTTTGACTGTTAACTTAGGAGTGTTTTTTGTGTCCAGATTGATGAAAGTTGTATTGGCCGTCCTGGCTTTGTCCGTGCCCACGCTCGGCTGGACCGAGGGCAAGATCGCCGTGGTGGATGTGCAGGGCGCCATCCTGCAGACAGAACTTGCGCAGAAGAAACTGGGTGAAGTGCGTGCCCAGGCCGACTACAAGAAGAACAAGGCCGAGTACGACCGCCTGCAGACCGAAGGCGAAGGCCTGATGAAGACCTTCCAGAAGGACGCTGCGGTGATGAGTGCAGAGCAGAAAGCAGCAGCACAGAAAAAGCTTGGCAGTCTGCAGGAAGACCTGGGCGTTGTGACCGCCAAGTTGCAGAAGGCGGAACAGGGTGTTGGCCAGGCGCTGCTGCAGGAGATGGCGCCCAAGGTCCAGGACGTGCTGCGCGAAATCATCCAGAAGGATGGCATCGCTCTGCTGCTGCAGCGCAATGCGGTCATCCATGCTGAGCCGGGTTACAGTATCACCCAACAGGTGACGGACAAGCTGAACCAGCTCAACACCGCGAAGAAATAACGCGGTGTACTCACTCGGAGAACTGGCGGATCGACTCGATCTGGCACTCTCCGGTGATGCACAGAAGACTATCGTGGGGCTGGCGCCGCTGGAGCGGGCCAACCCCGCGGAACTAAGCTTTCTCGCCGACAGGAAATACCTCTCGCGGTTGTCCCAGACCCGCGCCGGCGCAGTCATTCTTACCCCGGAACTCGCCGCACACTGTCCGGTGGATGCGCTGCATAGCGCAGATCCCTACCTGTCCTACGCCAGGGCAACCAGGCTGTTTCTCAAGGTGTCCGCGCCGGTGCGCGGCGTGCATACCACTGCGCAGGTGTCCGCCACGGCGCAGGTCCATGCCAGCGCCAGCGTCGGCCCCGGCGCGGTGATCGAGGCCGGCGCAGTGGTGGCAGAGGAGGCCGTGGTTGCAGCCGGCGTCTACGTGGGGCGCGACAGCCGGATCGGTCGGGGTAGCCGGATCTACCCCAATGCAGTGATTTATCACGATGTCTGGCTCGGCGAGCACTGCACCGTGCACAGCCAGGCGGTGCTCGGTGCCGACGGCTTCGGCTTTGCGCAGGGGCCAGGCGGTTGGGAAAAAATCTACCAGTTAGGTGGTGTGCGCATCGGCGATCGGGTCGAGATCGGTGCGGGCAGTACGGTGGATCGCGGCGCGCTGGATCACACGGTGATCGAGGACGGCGTCATCATCGACAACCTGGTACAGATAGGCCACAACTGCCGCATCGGCCGGAATACCGCGATTGCCGGTTGCTCCGGCCTTGCCGGCAGCACGATTGTCGGCGCCGGTTGCACCCTGGCCGGCGGCGTGGGCGTGGTGGGACATGTGGAAATCTGCGATAACGTCCAGATTACGGGAATGACCATGGTGACCCGGTCGATTACCGCGCCCGGCTCCTACTCCGGCGGTACGCCGATGGGCGCCACGGCGATCTGGAAGCGCAATGCGGTGCGCTTCTCACAACTGGATTCCATCGCGCAGCGGCTGGCTGTGCTCGAGCGTCGGGATTAGCGCCGCTCAGGTTTCGTCTTCGCTCTCCACCGTTGTCCAGGAACCGTCGGGGTTGAATGTTTCAATCTGTTCAGCCGCCGACGGGGTGTCCTCGCCGAGGTCCTTCTGGAACACCACGCCATCCTGGTTCACCATGAAACTCATTATCCCGCTGGCGCCATAATCCGCAGGCCACGCCAGCAGGGCGACGCCCTGTGTCAGCAGCCCGTCGTCGAAATATTCGCGGCTGCCGCCTTTTGCGTCGGGACCCTGCGCGAAGAGCATGCGATAGTAATAGCCGTGGTAGGGTGTTCGCTTCCCGGTCACCGCCTTGTAGCCCTCCGCAGCAGCACGTGCCACCGCTTCACCTGCGGGGCTGGGCGGCTCATCCTCGGCGGTCGGCCAGTAGAGCCCGTTCTGTTGCCCCGGGTCGCTGCGCAGTTTTGCGGCGAAGATGCCCGCCTCGTTGCCATTGTGTCCCATGGCCGCATACTCCATTTCCGCGTCGATGAAGCCGCGGCATACGGCGATGGCGCCGAGTTCATTGTGCCCGATACGCCGGTAGACGATTTCGTCGGCCCCCTCCGCGCCATCCAGGTACCATTTGCCGTCGTCCCTGACGATCGGAATGGGCATCGGCCAGTTCTGCTCGCCGACGATCAGCGTCACGCTGTCGTCGCCTTCGGGTTCCAGTGAGTGCTTCGCCCGGTACTGTGCGATGAACTCCTTGCGCGCGTTGGCATCCGCGACGTCATCGCCGGAGGACAGCAGGTCGTCGTTGCCGGAGCCGAGCAGGGCTTCGAGCGTCTTGACATCATTCGTCTCCAGCGCGCCAATCAACGCGGTTACCGCGTCCTCGGGGGAGTTGAATGTGCGCGGTTCTACCGCGTGCGCGCCTGTGGCACACACCAGGAAGAGCGCCGCGCAGAGCAGTGACCGCAAGGGAAACCGCTGTTGTGAAAACTGTTCAATCATCGCCTGCCACCTCCCCGCTGTCCTGATCCGCCGCGCTGCCCGCCCCGGTTAGAGGCACTTCTCCCGGCTTTCGACATGCTGGCGCGCCCGCGTTGGCTGGCGGCACGCTCCGCCCGGCCCTGGTTGTTCGATCCCTTGAATGCATTGCCGCGAGATGCAGTGGTGCGCGGTGTCGACGCAGGCTTGGCAACCTGCTGCCCCCGCGCAGCGGGCTTGTTCGGGCGGGATGCGGCATAGCCGCGATCGCGCGCGCCCACCGCCTGTGGATTGAGCTTCTGGCGGGCCGCCGGGTCGGCAGCGCCAGCATAGGTGCCCTTCGGGATTTTGCTGGTGGCCGCAGGCCGCTTCGCAGTGGTTTGTCGAGCACCCGCGTAAGAGCCCTGTGGCCTGTTTACCGCGGCCTGCCCGGTCGCAGTGGAGCGCCGCGCGGATTGCGCTTTACGGTTCAGGTCGTTTAACTCCGGTCGATTCTTATGCGCGGCGGTGATCGGGCTGTTCGGTCGGTTGCGGTAGTTGTCCCTGCCGCCCTTGAACTGGTTGAAGTAATCGGTACCGTCGTTATCGATGTAGATATTGTTGTTGTTGAATCCGTGCTGGTAGTTAGGCGGACGGCGGTAGCTGTCTGCGGGTCGATACCCGTTGCCGTACCGGGGGTAGTACGGCGGCGGATAATAGCCGCCACCGCCGTAATAACCCCAGTTCGGGGAGTAATAGTCGTCATCGTCGTCATCGAATACTTCATTGACCAGCATGCCGGCGCCAAAGGAGAGCAGGCCGGCGGTAATCATCTCACCACCGCTGTAATCGTCGTCATCCTCGTCCTCTACGACGGTAGTGGTAGCGGCTGGTGTGGTAGCGGCGACGCTCGTCGTGGCGGGCGGCGGTGTGGTGTAGACCACCGTGGGGTTGTACTGGGGAACGTAGATGACCTGCGGATCTGCCGGCTGTACGGTGATCACCTGCTCATTGTTCTGTGTGGTGGTTGCGACCTTCATCTGCTCGGAGCTCTCCAGGTTGCCCATGGCAGTCGCCTGCTTGCGCAGCCGCTGCACCGCGTCGAGCACGCCAGCTTCGTCTGCCTGGAATGCCGAGCCGAGCTCAGTGGTCCAGTCCATTTTCATGCACATCATGTCGACCACGGTGGGGAATTGCATGACCGCCATCATCGGCGGCGTGAAGCCTGCGGCGGTTGCCGCATCCGACAGCGCGCTGCCTTTCAGGTCGGCGTGCGCTATCAGCCAGTTGCCTGCATCGAGCACTTCCTGCGGATTGGTCGAACTGGCCAGCACCTGCGCCAGCACCGGATCGGGAAAGAGGGCGATGGGTGCGAGCAGGGTTTCCAACGCTTCGGGGGTGAAAACGGGTGTCGTCTCGCCGTCCTGTGTCGCAGGGGCGGCAGGCTCGTTGCCCTCAGCAGCCTGGGCCTGGCCGTGGCATGCCATCGACAGGTTCAGGATCAATGCAATTGTGATTGCCAACGCGCCGCGAGCCGGGTGTTTCATGTGCTTCCTGTCTCCCTGACCGTCAAATGCAGAACTCCCGCAGTGTCTGTCTGCGGGCGCAATGCTGTTCACGCACCTCTGGACAACACTGCACACAAGATAGCCCATGATAATAGAGAACACAAAGCGCGGCACGGGCGCGGACGCCTTCGGGTAGTATCAGGCGCGCAGGCCGTTTATGATACGGCGCAGACGCGGCAGGGAACTTTTCGATGTTGGAAATCACGGATATTCGCAGCTTGCTGCCGCACCGCTACCCCTTCCTGCTGGTGGACCGGGTGCTCGAGATTACCGCTGGCGAGTCCATAGTTGCCTACAAGAACCTCACCGTTAACGAGGCATTCTTCAACGGGCATTTCCCCGGCAACCCCATCTTTCCCGGTGTCATGCTGCTCGAGGCGATGGCCCAGGCCGCTGGCATCCTGGGCTTCTACAGCCAGGGCAAGACGAATGAGGACGGTTCCACCTACTATTTTGCCGGCGCCGACAACCTGCGTTTCCGCCGTCCCTGCGTGCCCGGCGATCGCGTGATGCTGCGCGCCAGTGTCGTTTCGCAGCGCCGTGGCATCTGGAAGTTCGACGTGAGCTCCGATGTCGAGGGCGAACTGGCGGGCGCGGCCACGATTCTCTGTGCGGACCGCTAGGGTTTCATGATACACAGCCAGGCCATCGTCGATCCCGGCGCGAAGCTGGCTGGCGATGTGACGGTGGGGCCGTGGAGCCTGATCGGTCCGGATGTGGAGATCGGCCCCGGCTGCACGATCGCCTCGCACGTCGTGATTCGCGGTCCGACGCGGATCGGCCCCGGCACCCGCATCTACCAGTTCTCGTCCATCGGCGAGGACACGCAGGACCTGAAGTACCGCAATGAACCCACCGCACTGGTGATCGGTGCGCGCAATGTGATCCGGGAGAACGTGACTATCCACCGCGGCACGGTACAGGGCCGCTCGGAAACCACCATTGGCGATGATAATCTCATCATGGCTTACGTCCATGTGGGGCACGACTGTGTCATCGGCAACCATGCGGTACTCGTCAATAACAGCGCGCTGGCGGGCCATGTGAGGGTGGGCGACTGGGCGGTGCTCAGCGGCTACACACTGGTACACCAATTCTGCCAGATCGGTGCGCACGCCTTCACCGGGATGGGCAGCGCCATCGGCAAAGATGTGCCGGCCTTCGTCACCGTCAGCGGCGCCCCGGCTGAGCCCAAGACGATTAACGTGGAAGGTTTGCGCCGGCGCGGGTTTTCCTCCCAGGCATTGTGCCAGTTGCGACGCGCCTTCAAGATTCTCTACCGCCAGGGCCTGACGCTGGAGATCGCGCTCGAGCGGCTGGAGTCCATCGCGGACAAGGCCGGCGAAGTGCGGACGTTCATCGACTCGATCAGGGCCTCAGAACGCGGCATCGTGCGCTAGTGAACGGCAGGCTGCGCCTCGGTGTGCTGGCCGGTGAACCGTCAGGCGATGAGTTGGGTGCGAAGGTGTTGGCGGCGCTGCGTGCGCGCGGCGATCTGGTGGTCGAGGGCATCGGTGGCCCGCAGATGGCGGCACAGGGCTTGCGCAGCCTGTATCCGATGGAGCGTCTCGCGGTAATGGGCCTGGTTGAGCCGCTCAAGCGCCTGCCCGAACTGCTGCGCCTGCGCCGCCGCTTGTTGCGGCATTTCCTCGCGCACCCGCCGGATGTTTTCCTCGGTATCGACGCGCCGGACTTCAACCTGCCGCTGGCGCGCCAGCTGCGGTGCGCGGGCGTGCGCACGGCGCACCTGGTGAGCCCTTCGGTCTGGGCCTGGCGCCAGGGCCGCGTGCGCACCATCCGGCAGTCGGTGGACGCGATGCTGTGCCTGTTCCCGTTCGAAACGGAGATTTTGCGCCAGCACGGAGTCGCGGCGCAGTTTGTGGGGCATCCACTGGCCGATGACATTCCCGCCCGCGTGGATCAGGCCGCGGCGCGCGCCAGTCTCGGCCTCACGCCTGCGGGGAAGCTGGTGGCACTGCTGCCCGGCAGTCGCGCCGGCGAGGTCGCAGCCATGGCTGGGTTATTCCTGGAGGTTGCACAGCGCCTGTGGCATCGCGACCCGAGAGTGTCATTCCTGCTGCCCGCGGCGAATGTGGAGCGCGAACGGGAGCTGCGGCGAGCTTTGCTTGCCGTTCCCGGGCTGCCGGTCACCCTGCTCGCAGGTCGAGCGCGCGAGGCGATGGCGGCGGCGGATGTGGTGCTGTCCGCCGCAGGCACCGCCACACTGGAGGCCGCATTGTTGCAACGCCCCGTGGTGGTGGCCTATCGCACCGGCTGGTTATCCTGGTGGCTCCTGTCTGCACTGGTGCGCACCGAGTTCATCGCGCTGCCGAATCTCATCGCCGGCCGGGCGCTGGTGCCGGAGCGGTTGCAGGGGGCTGCAACTGCGGATGTACTGGTTGCCGATCTGGAGATGCACTTATCCAGGGGCGGCATCGCGCCGTCGTTGCGCACCCATTTCGATGATATTCACCATCAGTTGCGCCGGGGCAGCGCGGAGCGCGTGGCGGATGCGGTGCTGGCGCTAACTGCACAAGGGGGACAGCGGTGAAGGGAGAGTTCGACGCCCGGAAGGAGGGCGCGCTGGTGGCAGGGGTGGATGAAGCCGGGCGCGGCCCGCTGGCAGGCGCCGTAGTGGCGGCCGCTGTCATCCTCGACCCGCTGCGGCCGATCGCGGGACTGAAAGATTCCAAGACGCTGTCGGCGTCGCGCCGCGAAGTACTCGCGCGGGAGATTCGCGAAAGGGCGAGCGCCTGGGCGATTGCCAGCGCCAGCGTAGCCGAGATCGACGAGCTCAATATCCTGCAGGCCTCGCTGCTGGCCATGCACCGCGCCGTCGCAGCGCTGGATCCACAACCCGCCTATGTGCTGGTGGACGGAAACCGCCTGCCGCGCTGGCCGTATGCGGCACAAGCAGTGGTGCGTGGCGACGCTCGGGTGCAGTCCATTGCTGCGGCGTCGATTCTCGCCAAGGTGCAACGGGACCAGGCGCTGACGGCGCTGGATGTAGAGTATCCGGGCTACGGATTCGCGCGGCACAAGGGCTATCCGACAGCCGAGCACCTCGAGGCACTGCGCGCACTAGGGGTAACACCGGCGCACCGGCGCAGCTTCGCACCGGTGCGCAAAGCACTGGGTGAATCCTGAACGCCGCGTGTGTTGATTCCTGTCGCGCCACACCCGGCAATTCACATAAAATCACGCCATGACTGATTTCGTTCACCTGCGCCTGCACACGGAATTCTCACTGGTCGATGGACTGGTGCGTATCCAGCCGCTGGTGCAGCAGGTCGCCGACCTGGGCATGCCGGCGGTGGCCGTCACCGACCTCTGCAATTTCTATGGGCTGATCAAGTTTCGCAAGGCTGCGTTCGCCGCCGGCGTGCAGCCGATCTTCGGTGTGGATCTGCGCGTCATCGACGCGGAGGAAACGCAGCGCACCTATCCGCTGTGCCTGCTCGCCATGAACCGGACGGGCTACCACAACCTGACACTGTTGATCTCCCGCGCCTACATCGAAGGCCAGCACCAGGGCGTGCCCTGCGTCCGCAAGGCCTGGCTGGAGGAGGCGGCCGAGGGCGTGATCGCGCTGTCCTGTGGCGCCGCCGGCGACATCGGCCAGGCCCTGCTGGGTGAGCGTTCCGCGCTCGCGGCGGAGCGCGCGCGGTACTGGATGGCGTTGTACCCACAGCGCTTTTATCTGGAACTGCACCGCACCGGGCGCGAGGGCGACGAGAGCCACCTGCATGCAGCCGTGCGCCTGGCACATGAACTGCAATGCCCGGTGGTGGCGACCAATGACGTCCGCTTCCTCGACGCCGGTGAATTCGAGGCCCACGAAGTCCGAGTCTGCATCCGCGAAGGCCGCACCCTGGACGACCCGCGCCGCGCGCGCCAGTACAGCGAACAGCAGTACCTGCGCTCGCCCCGAGAGATGGCGGCATTGTTCGCGGATATCCCCGAAGCGCTGGCCAACAGTGTGGAGATCGCACGCCGCTGCAACGTGGAGCTCGAACTCGGCAAGCCCTACCTGCCAGACTACCCGGTGCCTGCCGGGCAGACCGTGGACGGATTTTTTCGCCAGCAGGCCCACGAGGGCCTGGATCGGCGCCTGTCAGTGCTGTTCGATCCCGGCGCGCCAGAGTTTGCGCAGCAGCAGCGGCTGTACCGGCAGCGCCTCGAGTTTGAACTCGACACGATTATCCAGATGGGCTTCACCGGCTACTTCCTGATCGTGATGGACTTCATCCGCTGGGCCAAGCACAACGATATCCCCGTGGGGCCGGGGCGCGGCTCGGGCGCCGGTTCGCTGGTGGCATACGCGCTCGAAATCACCGATCTCGACCCGCTGGCCTACGACCTGCTGTTCGAGCGCTTCCTGAATCCCGAGCGGGTCTCCATGCCGGACTTTGACGTCGATTTCTGCATGGAGAAACGCGACCGGGTGATCGAGTACGTGACGCAAACTTATGGCCGGGACGCGGTATCGCAGATCATCACGTTCGGCACGCTGGCGGCCAAGGCTGTGGTGCGCGATGTGGCCCGTGTGCAGGGCAAGTCCTACATGCTGGCGGACAAGCTGTCGAAAATGATTCCCTTCGAGGTGGGAATGACGCTGGCCAAGGCGCTGGAGCAGGAGGCGACGCTGCGGGAGTTCCTGCAGGTGGACGTCCAGGCGCAGGAAATCTGGGAGATGGCCGAGCGGCTCGAGGGCCTGGTGCGCAATGTGGGCAAGCACGCCGGCGGCGTGGTCATCGCACCGTCGAAGCTCACGGATTTCGCGCCGCTGTACTGCGATGAGCGCGGCAGCGGGCTGGTCACGCAGTTTGACAAGGGCGACGTGGAAGACGCCGGTCTCGTGAAGTTCGACTTTCTCGGCCTGCGCACGCTCACGATCATCGACTGGGCGGTGAAGATGATCAACACCACCCGCGCGCGCGAGGGCGAACTGCCGCTCGACATCACGCAAATCCCGCTCGACGACGCCCAGAGCTTCGCGCTGCTGCGCTCCGGCGAAACCACCGCCGTGTTCCAGCTCGAATCGCGCGGCATGAAGGAGCTGATCGAGCGGCTGCAGCCGGATTGCTTCGAGGACATCGTGGCGCTGATGGCCCTGTTCCGGCCGGGCCCGCTGCAGTCCGGAATGGTGGATAACTTCATCAACC
>CAYWWD010000036.1:0-35686 GCA_964461965.1 uncultured Halioglobus sp.
GGGCTGTCCGTGTTGTGACCCCCCGCCGTCGCCCTTGGCGGGGGCGTGGCCGGTTGTCTCGATCATCTTGCCGCGCGCGTGGCCGCCGCCGAACAGGAAAATGGTGCCCCAGTCGATCTGCGCCGCCTGCTTCCAGGTGAGGGTGAACTGCCACTGCTTGAGATTTACCGGCAATAGGAACACCAGCAGGCCGCACAGCAGTCCCACATTCTCCTCGGGGATGTGTTTGGCGATCCATGCCGCGCCCAGAATTTGCTCACCGGTGAACAGTTCGACCAGCCCAGGCCACATCCACAGGAATAGCGCGATACTGAAAATGATTCCGGCATTGCGCTCCCCGCGCTTTACCCGGCCGAGCGCGCGGTACTGGTCGCGCAGCCCGGCTTCCATCGCGCGGTGGTCGGAGAACTGAAGGCCCCTCGGGCGCAGCAGCCACAGCAGGAAGCCCATCAGCACGAGGACCAGCGGCACGCCGAGCTTCATCCAGTCGAAGAACGTGACTTCGCCCGCGTTCATCTCCCGCAGGAAGCCCATGGTCATGATATTCGGCGGCGTGCCCACCGGCGTGCCGAGGCCGCCGATGCTGGCGGAGAAGGCGATCAGCAGCACCAGGTTGCACTGCGCCGCGCGGTTGCCGTCGAGTCCCGGGCAGGCCGCGAGCACGCTCAGCCCGATGGGCATCATCATCGCCGTGGTGGCCACGTTGCTCATCCACATGCTCAAGGTGGCGGTGAGCACGCCCATGGTCGCGTACAGCGTGAACGGCGTGCGCGTCGCGCCTGGCCTCGTCAGCAGCCACAGCGCGATGCGCCGGTCCAGCCCGTGCACGTGCATGGCGGCGGCGATGAAGAAGCTGCCGATGAACATGAAGATGCTGGGGCTGGCAAACGGCGCGAGCACGTTCGCCTGCCCGGTCATGCCGAGCGGCACGCACAGCGCCGGCGCCAGCAGCGCCGTGGCGGCCATGGGGATCGCCTCGGTCAGCCAGAACACGATCGCCAGCACCAGCGCCGGGATCAGCCGCTGCGCTTCGGGCGTGAGTCCCGGCACGGGGAACCACAGCAGCAGCAGGAACAGCAGAGGCCCCAGCACCAGCCCCACGCGGCGGCGCCAGTACTCGAAGGTTTCCTCCGCTGCGGTGAGATGCAGCGGGATGTCCTCGTCGGTCATGGGAGGGGACTGGGGATGGTTGTGGCTTGGCATCAGGTTTGCCCCGGGATTGTCAGGCTCTCGTAAATAAGTGCGTCCCCGATAAGTACGATCACACCAACGGGTTGCGCACGCGCAGCGCGGGAAAGCGGCTGAAGTCGCGGTCGGCCGACCACAGTTCGCGCACGCCTTGACTTAGGCAGATTGCGGCGATGCGCGCATCGTGCACCATCGCACCGGTCACCTTGCCCCGTTCGATCAATTCGCGCAGCTGCGGCCAGTGCTGCTCGGTTTCCGCAAGCACAACCAGTGCGGGCGATTCCAGCCAGATGTCAATCTGCCGGATCGCCACCTCGATCGGCGTGGGTACCGGATGGATGCGCGGGTTCGTGGCAATATTGTAAAACTCGTGCAGGCAGGGCCATGGAATCGCCCACGCTGCCTTGCCTTCGGCCAGTTGACAGACCAACGGTGCGGCGGCGGTATGAAAGGGGTTGTCCACGCGGTGCGCGTACACCAGTATGTTGGTGTCCAGCGCGATCATCAGCCGCGCCCTTCGGCGGGGTCATAAAGGATGTCGCGGACCTGCTCCCACGAGGTCAGCTGCGGCGCCATGCCGCTGCCGCCATCGAAGCTGCCGTCGCGCAGCTTGAAGGGCGCTTCTGTCTTCTGCTCCGCCATCACTTTGCGCAAACCCTGTTCAATCAGGATTTTCAGGGTTATGTGTTGTGCCCTGGCATGGCGCTTGGCCTGTTTAAGCAGGGCATCCGGGAGCTCGATCGTGGTTTTCATATGGGTTGCCATCTGTGTCGATATGGGTACCCATATTATCGCCCGAGGTGCCGGCGGGCAAGTCTATGCAGAGCCGGCAGCGAGTACCGCTTGCAGTGCAGGAGCACACCCGTATGAACGGCGAAAGAAAACCGTTTACGATGTTGCTCGCAGCATGAACAGACGAGTGAGAATGGTGCCGGGAATGAGGGTTTACGTGTCATGAGAAAGAAAATCATCATCGCCGGCGCCTCGGGCCTGGTCGGGAGCGCTGCGGTCCGCCGCTTTGCCGCGCGGGACGACTCTGACGTGGTGGCCGTGTCGCGCCGTCCGCCACTCGACCTGGCCGGCGCCGTGCAGCACATTGCTGTGGACCTGCTCGACGAGCGCGCTTGTGCGCAGGTGTTCGGCGCCATGGCGGACGTGACGCACGTCATTTACGCCGCGGTCAGCGAAAAAACCGAGGACATCTACGGCGGCTGGTCAGATCCCGTGCAGATCGCGAAGAACGCCGCGATGCTGCGCCATCTCTTCGAGCCGCTCTCAGTCGCTGCCGGTAATCTCCAGCACGTCGCACTGGTGCACGGGGCCAAAGCCTACGGCTGTCACCTGCCGCAGCTGGCAGTGCCGATCCCGATGCGCGAGAGCCTGCCGCGTCCGGCAATTGCGAACTTCTACTTCGAACAGGAGGATTATCTCTGGAACAAACAGCGTGGCGAGCAGTGGCACTGGACGGTGTGGCGCCCCGTCGGGGTCTGCGGCGCCGCGATCGGCTCACCCATGAACGCCGCCCTTGCGCTGCCGTTGTATGCCGCCCTGCGCCGGGAAGCCGGGCTCGATCTGCCATTGCCCGCCGGTGTGACGCTCGCAGCGGATGTGACCGACGCCGATCTCATCGCCGAGGCGCTGGAATGGGGCGCCGAATCACCGGCGGCCCGCAACGAAGTCTTCAACATCTCCAACGGCGACGTGGCGGAACAGCGCGAGTGGTTTCCCGTCGTCGCCGACTGTCTCGGCATGGCACTGGGCGCGCCGCAACACATCGAGATGGCGCGGGAGCTTCACGGCATGGCCGGGCTGTGGTGCGACATGGTGCGCCGTCATGGGCTGCGCGCGCCCGAGGACGTGTCGGCGCTGTTCGGCGGCTCGCTGGCCTTCTGCGGCGTCGGGAGCGAGGCGCCCGGGGGCAACCCGCTGCGCTGGGGCCTGGTGAGCACCATCAAGTTGCGCCAGGCAGGCTTTCACGGCTGCGTCGATACGCTGGCGATGGTCGGGAAGTACGTGCGGCGCTACCAGGCGCTGCGGATACTGCCTCCCTAGGGCCCCGCCATGTTCCTACGCGCTTCTGCCCTCGTATTACTCCTGTTGCTGGCTCCGGTCGCGTCAGCCGCGCCAGCCACTACGAGCCAACAGGCCATGGCACATGCCATACGCACGCTGCTGGAAGCCAATCTGTTCCGGTTCTCCGCCGATGTGCAGCGCCATTACGCCGAACGGCTGTACCGGATGACGGGCGAGGAGCAGTATCTGCCGCCGATGATCGGCTACGTAATGACGGTGGCCCACCCGCTGGCGCAGGACGCCGCGCGGTATAAGGAGCCGGCGTACCGACAGCGCCGCACCGAGGCCCTGCTGAGCGGTGAATCCGCCACCTGCCTGAATCTCGGCAGCTCAGCGGAGCGGCGCGCGCTGCTGCGCCAGTGGGGCGACCTCGCGTTCTCGCTGGAAGTGCTGTGCCGGCTGAACATCGTGCGCAGCTACGGCGTGCTCGGCACCGCATGGTTTGATCACCGCGACGCGTGGCTCGATATCGTCGACGACCCGCGCATTGCGCAGTTCGTGCTCGACCCGCAGGTGATACGCGTGTACGGCGCGCAGGCGGCGACGTTCGTGTATTACCTGTACGACCTCGGCGTGCGCGACCAGCGCGCTGCGTTCAGCGCCGCGCTGCAACGCGAAGTCAACGGCGAGCGGCCCGGCAGTGAGCCTTTCGACTTCACGCTGCGCATCTACTCGCTGACGCATCTGGTGCTGGCCGCCAGCCGCTTCTACCAGCAGCCCGTGTCGCGCGCCGGGTTCGCGTGGGTGTACGAGGATTTCGACCGCAACCTCGACGCCATCATCAACACCACGCGGCCGGACGTCATCGCCGAGGTCGGGCTGTGTTACGCGCTGGCCGGTGAGGTGGATTCCCCCGTGGTGGCACGCCTGCGCACGGCGCTGGAGCGGGCGTTCCGCCCTGAGCTCGGCATGATCCCGGCGATCGATGGCAGCCACGCGCTGCAACCGGGAGAGCACCGCAACGTACTGGCGTTGATGTTGCTGACCTGGCCCGCGCGCCTGCACCCGGGGCCGCACCTGCCCGATTACGCGGCGTGGCGGATATGGCAGCCGGTGGTGCCGTGATCGGCCGTCACAGGCAGTAATGCCGGATGCAGTTCTGCAGCAGTGTGATACACGGCTGTATCTGCTCCAGCTCCAGGTATTCATCCGGCTGGTGGGCGCGGTCGATGCTGCCCGGCCCCATCACCACCGTCTCCATGCCGAGCTGCTGCAGGAAGGGCGCTTCGGTGGCGAAGGCGACGGCCTCGGCGCTGTGGCCGGTGAGCCGCTGCGCCAGCTGCACCAGTTCACTTTCCGCCGCCTGTTCGAAGGGGCCGATGTCATCGATCAGCGGGCGTCGTTCGATGCGCAGCTCCAGCTGCGCGGCGAGCGCGCGCAGGCGCTGGTCGATCTCCCCGCGCACTGAGTCGTTGTCACCACCTGGCGTCATGCGCAGGTCGAAATGCAGGTCGACCTGGCCGCAGATGCGGTTCGGGCTGTCGCCGCCGTGGATGCAGCCGAGGTTCAGTGTGGGCACGGCGACCTGGAAAAAGTCATTGCGGTAGCGCTCGCCCAGTTCCCGGCGGAATGCGAGCAGGTCGGCGATGACGGCGTGCATGCCCTCCAGCGCGCTGTTGCCGAGCTTCGGGTTGGAGGAGTGGCCGGGACGCCCGGTGACGCGCACGGCCTCCATCATGATGCCCTTGTGCATACGCACCGGCACCAGTGACGTCGGCTCGCCGATGATCGCCGCGCGGCCGAGCGGTGCTCCTGCCGCAGCGAGCTGGCGCGCGCCGCTCATGGAGCTCTCCTCGTCGGCAGTGGCCAGCAGGATCAGCGGCTGCTTGAGCTCGCCTGCGCCGAACGCACTGGCGGCGGCGATGGCGAGCGGAAAGAAGCCCTTCATGTCGGCGCTGCCGAGTCCATAAAGGCGGTTGTCGCGCTCGCTCAATCCCAGCGGATCGCTCTGCCAGCGGCCCTCGTCGAACGGCACCGTGTCGGTGTGGCCGGCCAGCACCAGTCCGCCCGGCCCGCTGCCCAGCGTCGCGACCAGGTTGGCCTTGTCGCCCGCCGGAGTGAGCGGCTGCACCTCCACGCGAAAGCCCATGTCGGCCAGCCAGTTCGCCAGCAGGTCGATCACGGCGCGGTTGCCCTGGTCCCAGCGCGGGTCCGTCGAGCTGACCGACGGCGTGCCCACCAGTTGCCGGAGCTGTTCGACGATGCGGTTGTGGCTGGATGACATTCTGATTCCGGTGAAAGAGCGTCGCGCCAGTGTAGGCCCTGTGTCTGCGCTTGTCACAGGCAGTGTTTGCGGTGCGCTGTGATAGCATGCCACGAGTGGAAACTTCCAGTGCCAACCGGGCCGTAGCGTGAACACGTCAAACAAATTCAACGAACAACTGCTGGAACAACGCCTCAACCTGCCCACCGTCGCCAGAAGTCTGAATGCCGATGGCCTGCTGGCGGATGCCGATCTCGCCCGCATCCCTGTGCACAGCAATTTGAAGGTGCATCCGCTGGTGTTTCTGGCGGACCAGGAATTCGCCGACGCCTCCACCCCGGGAAAAATCCTGACCATGCAACGCCTGCTGCGCTGGCTGAGCGAGCGCGTCGGCCAGGCGGTGTACCGTATCGACCCGCTGAAGATCAACGTGACGGCGGTGGCCGATGTCATGTCCCGCGCATTCGCGGAGCGACACCGCATCCTGGCGGTGGAAGTGAATGACGACGCGGTCGTGATCGCGAGCGCGGAGCCCTACCTGCGTGCCTGGGAGCGCAACCTGGAGCACGCGCTGCGCAAACCCATTCAGCGCGTACTGGTGGATCCGCGCGACCTGGCGCGCCACACCTCGGAGTTTTACAGCATGGCCGGTTCCGTGCGCGGCGCGCGCACCGAGCGGCCGTCGGGCGCTGTCGGCGTCGGCAACCTGGAGCAGATGCTGGAACTGGGTTCGATGACGGAGCTGGATGCCAATGACCAGCATATCGTCAAGATCGTCGACTGGCTGCTGCAGTACGCGTTCGAACAGCGCGCCAGCGATATCCACATCGAGCCGCGCCGCGAGATCGGCACAGTGCGTTTTCGTATCGACGGCGTGCTGCACGCCGTGTACGAGCTGCCCGCGCAGGTCTGCGCTGCGGTCAGCAGTCGCGTGAAGATCCTCGGCCGCATGGACGTGGCGGAAAAACGCCGGCCGCAGGACGGGCGCATCAAGACGCGCACGCCCAACGGCAACGAAGTGGAGCTGCGCCTCTCTACCCTGCCCACCGCATTCGGCGAAAAACTCGTGATGCGGATTTTCGACCCGGACGTGCTGCAGCGCAGCTTCGAACAACTGGGTCTCGCCGATGAGGATCTGCAACACTGGCACCAGATGACGGCCAGTGGCCACGGCATCGTGCTCGTCACGGGCCCTACCGGCTCGGGCAAAACCACCACGCTCTACTCCACGCTGCGCCAGCTGGCGACGCCGGAGGTGAACGTCTGCACCATCGAGGATCCGATCGAGATGGTGGAGAGCGCCTTCAACCAGATGCAGGTCAACCAGGGCATCAACCTGAATTTTTCCGCTGGCGTGCGCGCGCTGATGCGACAGGACCCGGACATCATCATGATCGGCGAGATCCGCGACCTGGAAACCGCCAACATGGCGATCCAGGCGGCGTTAACCGGGCACCTGGTACTGTCCACGCTGCACACCAACGATTCACCGAGCTCCATCTCGCGCCTGATGGAGCTCGGCGCGCCGGCCTACCTGATCCGGGCGACGGTGCGCGGCATCATGTCGCAGCGGCTGGTGCGCATCCTGTGCCCGCATTGCAAGGCGTTCGGCGCGGCGGATCACGACGCCTGGGCGCAGCTCACCCAACCCTGGGCGATCGAGCCGCCACGGCGCATGGCGCATCCCGTGGGCTGCTCTAAATGCCGCGATACCGGTTATGCGGGGCGCCAGGGCATCTACGAGGTGCTGGTGAACAGCCGCGCCGTGCAGGCGCAGATCCGTTCGCAGTTGAACACCAGCCGCATCCGCGAAATCGCCATGGGCGAGGGCATGCGCACGCTGCGCCAGAGCGGCGCGATGCGCGTGGCGCGCGGCGAGACGACCATCGAGGAAGTCATGCGCGTCGCGCCTTTGATCGACGGCTGATCGATGTTCGCCGACTGCTGTTAGAGCGTATGTTGCCACACACCGCACAACTTCCCGAGACGCTGGCCAGTGAGGCGAGCCGTGCCTGGCTGGCAATTCTCGAGAGCGCCGGCGAAGCACTCGCAGAGCAGTTGACCGCGGCGCTTGCCGGTGGGCCCGAGGCGGGGCAGTTGCCGCGCGTGCTCGCCTGCAGTCCGTTTGTCGCGGAAGTGTTGCGGCGCAAGCCCCGGTTGTTGCTGGAGTTGATAGCCAGCGGGCAGCTGCAGCAAACGCTGCCTGAAGCAGCCTTCAGCGACGAACTGCAGGCATTGCTGTCCGGTGACGAGGTGGATTTGTCCGCCGTGCTGCGCCGCTTTCGCGCGCACCACATGCTGCGCATCGTCTGGCGCGATTTCTGCCGCCTGGCCGACACCCTCGAAACCGTGCGCGACACCTCGCTGCTGGCCGAGGCGGCCATCATCCATGCGCTGGCGCACTGCGATACCCAGCTGCAGCGCCGCCACGGTGTGCCGCGTGCACGGCAGACCGACGCGCCGCAGCAGTTGATCGTGCTGGCGATGGGCAAGCTGGGCGCGCGCGAACTCAACGTCTCCTCCGACATCGACCTGATCTTCGCCTACCCCGACGCCGGGGAGACCGATTCGCCCGAACGCCCGCTCAACAACGAGGAGTATTTCACCCGCCTCGGGCAAGCGCTCATCAGTGCGCTCGACCAGACCACACCCGAGGGCTTCGTGTTCCGCGTCGATATGCGCCTGCGGCCCTACGGCGACAGCGGCGCACTGGTTCACAAGTTCGCCGCGCTTGAAGACTACTACCAGGACCAGGGGCGCGACTGGGAGCGCTATGCGCTGATCAAGGCGCGGCCGGTCACCGGCGATCCGGAGCGCGCGCGCGAGTTGATGGCGATGTTGCGACCGTTCGTATATCGCCGCTACATCGACTTCGGCGTGATCGAAAGCCTGCGCAGCATGAAGCAGATGATCAATACCGAGGTGCGGCGCCGGGGCCTGGAGAACAACGTGAAACTCGGTCACGGCGGCATCCGCGAGGTGGAGTTCATCGCCCAGTGTTTCCAGTTGATTCGCGGCGGGCGCGAACTCGGCCTGCAGCAGCGCGAGCTCTTGCCGGTGCTGGATGAATGTGTCGCACTGGGGTGCCTGCCACAACAGGCCGTGAGCGAGTTGCGCGCGGCCTACCTCTTTTTGCGCGACAGCGAGCACGCCATCCAGGGCTACCAGGACAAGCAGAGCCAGGAACTGCCGCAGGCGCCGCTGCCGCGCGCGGCACTGGCGGCGGTCATGGGCTTTGCGGGCTGGGAGCCCTATCTGGACGCGCTCGCGTCGCACCGCGCCGTGGTGGCCGGCCACTTCCGCGAGCTGATCGCGGCGCCGGATGAAACCGAGGCGAGCGCTGAGGATGACGGTGCGTTGTGGGGCGAGGGCCTGAGCGCGCAGTCGCTGGCGGCGCTGGGCTACCGGCGCCCGGAAGAAACCTTCGCGGAGCTGCAGGCGCTGCAACAGAGTCCGCGAGTACTGATGCTGCAGGAACAGGGCCGTGAGCGTCTGCGCCAGTTCATGCCGCGCCTGCTGCGCGCCTGCGCGGAGCTCGCAAGCGCCGAGCCGGGAGAGGTGATGCGAGGCGACCCCGACCTCGCCGTGCAGCGGGTGCTGCCGCTGGTGGCGGCCGTGGTGCGGCGCAGCGCCTACCTCGTGCTGCTGTTGGAAAACCGCCCGGCGCTGGCGGAACTGGCCGCGCTGTGCGGGGCCAGCCCCTGGATCGCCGACCAGCTCACGCGCTACCCCGTGCTGCTCGATGAACTGCTGGATCGCACCAGCCTGTACTCGGCGCCGGACAAGGAACTGCTGCGCGGACAACTGCGCCAGCAGGTGGCCAGGCTGCCGCTCGATGACCTCGAAGCGCAGATGGACGCGCTGCGCTACTTCAAGGCCGCGCATGTACTGCGCGTCGCGGCCAGTGAAATCGCCGGCCGTCTGCCGTTGATGAAGGTGAGCGACAAGCTGACCTGGATTGCGGAAAGTTTGCTGGAGCAGGTGCTGGCCGTCGCCTGGGCCGACCTGACCCGCAAGCACGGGCAGCCGCAGCGCCAGGGCAGCGGATCGGGTTTTGCGATCTTCGGCTATGGCAAGCTCGGCGGGCTCGAGCTCGGTTACGGCTCGGATCTCGATCTCGTGTTTATTTATGACACGGTCAGCGGCGGCGCGACCGACGGCGAACGCAGCATCGACAATGTGATGTTCTACACCCGGCTCGGCCAGCGCATGATCCACATCATGGAGACGCACATGCCGATGGGGCAGTTGTACGAGGTGGACATGCGGCTGCGACCCGACGGCAATTCGGGCATGCTGGCCACCTCGTTGCAGGGTTTTCGCAGCTATCAGCAGGACTCAGCGTGGACCTGGGAGCACCAGGCGCTGGTGCGCGCGCGTTTCGTCGCCGGCGATGAAGAGGTCGCCGTGCGTGTGGACGGTGTGCGCACGGAGATCCTGCGCAGGCCCCGCAACGAGGCGACACTGGCGCGCGACGTGGTTGCCATGCGCGACAAGATGCGCGCGCATCTGCTGCCGCAGGAGCAGCCGGAGGAAGGGGAATTTGACCTAAAACAGGGCGCGGGCGGTATCGTCGATATTGAATTTATGGTGCAATACGCGGTCTTGGCGTGGTCCCACCGTGTGCCGGAACTGGCGCACTGGTCCGATAATGTACGCATTCTCGAGACCCTGGGCCGGGCGGGCCTGTTCGAGCAGCATGAATGTGAAACGCTGACCCAGGCCTACCTGGCCTACCGCTCCGCCGCCCACCAACTCTCCCTGCAGCAGCAACCGGGCACTGCCCCGGCCGGTACATTTGCACAGGAACGGGCCGCGGTCAGAGCCAAGTGGCGGCAACTTTTCGGGCCGTACATAACCGGCGATAGCGCCGACACCGCAAGTGACTGAACAGGAGTGATGCAATGAGTTTCGCCGATCGCGATGGCCTGATCTGGATGGACGGCGAGATGCTGCCCTGGCGCGACGCCAAAGTGCATGTGCTGACGCACTCCCTGCACTACGGCATGGGCGTGTTCGAAGGCGTGCGCGCCTACAAGACGCCGAACAAGGGCACCTGCATCTTCCGGTTGCAGGAGCACACCGACCGCCTGTTCCGCTCGGCGCACATCATGGGCATGAACATGCCGTTCGATAAAGCGACCCTGAACCAGGCGCAGAAGGATGTGGTGCGGCTGAACAAGCTGGAAGAGGGCTACCTGCGCCCCCTCGCTTTCCTCGGCTCCGAGGGCATGGGCCTGCGCGCAGACAACCTGCGCACGCACGTGGTCGTGGCCGCCTGGGAGTGGCCGTCCTACATGGACCCGGAGGCCAACCAGCGCGGCATCAAGGTCCGCACCTCGTCCTACACCCGCCACCATGTGAACATCTCCATGTGCAAGGCCAAGGCGACCGGCAACTACATCAACTCGCTGCTGGCGCTGCGCGAGGCCATCGAGAGCGGCGCGGAGGAAGCCCTGCTGCTCGACAACGAGGGCTACGTCGCCGAAGGCAGCGGGGAAAACGTGTTCATGGTGCGCAACAACACCATTTACACACCCGAGCTCACCTCCTGCCTGGAGGGAATCACGCGCGACACCATCTTTGTACTGGCGGCGGAGCTGGGCTACCAGATTCGCGAACGGCGCATCACGCGCGATGAAATCTACGTCGCCGACGAGGCGTTCTTCACCGGCACGGCCGCCGAGGTGGTACCGATCCGCATGCTGGACGGGCGCGCCATCGGCAGCGGCAGTCGCGGTCCGGTGACGGAAAAACTGCAGTCGATGTATTTCGACACGGTGCGCGGCAACCGCAGCCAAAACAGCCAGTGGCTGGAGCCTGTGGGCTGAGTGCGGAGGTCCTGTCCCGTGCGTAGGGTGACAGGACGCGCAGCGAACACCGCGCGCCGCCGGGAAGCGTGACCGCGCCGGGCGAATCCATCCTCGTCGTCGGCCCCTCCTGGGTGGGCGATACCGTCATTGCGCAGACACTGTTCACCCATCTGCACCGTACCCGCCCCGGCGCGGCGCTCGACGTGCTGGCTCCCGCCCATTGCGGTCCTCTGTTGCAGCGCATGCCCGAAGTGCGCCGCGCCATCGCCATGCCACTGGGCCACGGTGAGCTGGGGCTCGGCGCGCGAAAGCGCCTCGGGCGCGAGCTGCGCACTGCCGGCTACGAGCAGGTGATCGTGCTCCCCAATTCCTGGAAATCCGCGCTGGCGCCCTGGTTTGCCGGCATCCCGGTGCGCACTGGCTGGCGCGGGGAATGGCGTTACGGGCTGCTAAACGACCTGCGCGTCCTCGATGCCAACGCGCTGCCGCAGCTGGCACAACGGTTTCTGGCGCTGGGGCTGCCACCCGGCGAATGCCTGCCCCCCAATCTTCCCCAACCCCGCCTGCGCGCGGATAACGAAGCGGGGTTGTCGCTCGCGCTCGCACTCGGGCTGGACAGTACCCTGCCGCTGCTGGCCTTGTGTCCGGGCGCCGAGTTCGGCAGCGCGAAACGCTGGCCGGGTGAGTACTACGCGCAGCTCGCCGGCGATTTTCTCGCGCGGGGCTGGCAGGTGGCGCTGCTCGGTTCGGCTGCAGAGCGCGCACTCTGCGGCTGGATACGGGCCTCGGTGGCACCGCGCAGCAAGGCCCTCGCGCGCTGCCACGACCTGGCCGGCCATACCTCGCTGGCACAGGCGATCGACCTGCTGGCGCGCGCTGCGGCGGTGGTCAGCAACGACTCCGGCCTTATGCACGTTGCGGCCGCGCTGCAACGGCCGCTGATTGCCCTCTACGGCCCCACCCCTGCGGCATTCACGCCGCCGCTCTGCGACACCGCCGCCATCGTCACGCCCGACATCGGCTGCGCGCCCTGCCGGAAGCGCGAATGTCCGCTCGAGCACCAGCGCTGCCTGCGCGACAGCACGCCAGCGCAGGTTGCAGCCCGGCTGGAGGCCTTGCTGACCGGCAGCGGAGCTGCGGCATGAAGGTGCTGGTGGTCAAGTTGTCCTCCCTCGGCGATGTCATCCATACCCTGCCGGCCCTGAGTGACGCGGCAGCGGCGCGCTCGGATATCCGCTTCGACTGGGTGGTGGAGGAGGCTTTCGCGGAAGTGCCCCGCTGGCACCGTGCCGTCGAGACTGTGCTGCCGGTGGCGTTGCGCCGCTGGCGCCAGCGGCCGCTGCGCGATTTGCTTGGACCCGAGGCGCGCGCCGCGCATCGCGCGCTCACCAGCGCGCGTTACGACGCGGTGATCGACGCACAGGGCCTTGTGAAAAGCGCGTTCGTCGCGCGCCTGGTGAGCGCACCGCGCTACGGCTTCGACTGGCACTGCGCGCGCGAGGGCCTGGCGAGCAGCGTCTACCAGCATCGCATCCGTGTGCCGCGCGACCTGCATGCGATACAGCGAACCCGCGCCCTGTTTGCCCATGCGCTGGAGTATGCCCTGCCCGAAAGTCCACCGGATTATGGCGTGAGCACGCACGCCCCGCCCGATGCCAGTGCGCGCCCGCCGGACCTGGTCTTGCTGCACGGCACGGCGCGCGCGGAAAAGTTATGGCCAGAGACACATTGGCAGGCACTGGCTGTGCGCGCGGCGGCGGCGGGCTATACGGTCTGCCTGCCGCAGGGAAGCGTCGAGGAGGCACAGCGCGCGCAGCGCATCGCCGCGCATGCCAACACCGCGTGTACCGGTGGGCGGGTGACGGTGCTGCCGCAACTGACTCTCTCCCGGATAGCCACCGTGTTGTCCGCGGCGCGCGCGGCCGTGGCCGTCGACACCGGTCTGGGCCACCTCTGCGCGGCGCTGGCGGTACCCTCGGTGTCGCTGTACGGGCCGACCAAGGGCGCCCTGGTCGGCACCTGCGGCCCGCATCAGGTGCACCTGCAGTCGCCTGCCGGCACGGCCGCGAGGATGGCGTCGATCACCGTGGAAGCGGTCTGGGCGGCGCTGCAGTCGTTGCTGGCGCAGCGTGCACGTCACCAGCAGACTGCGGGTGTGGCATAGGCATGCGGCTCGCGTTCGTGCTGTACCGGTACTTTCCCTACGGCGGCCTGCAGCGGGATTGCCTGCGCTTCGCGCGGGAGCTTGCACAGCGCGGTCACCACTGCCGCATCTACGCGATGCGCTGGCAGGGTGAGCAACCGGCAGGCGTGGAGGTGCGCTTGCTGCAGGTCAGGGCGCTGTCGCGACCTGCGCGCAACCAGCGTTTCCTCGAGCAGGTGCGCGCCGATCTGGTGGCGGACCCAGCCGATGGCGTTATCGGCTTCAACAAGATGCCGGGGCTGGATATCTACTTCGCCGCGGACTCCTGTTTTCTCGACCATGCGCTGCGGGAACACGGGCACTGGTACCGGCGCAGTGCCCGCTTTCGCCACTTCGCCGCGTGGGAGCGGGCGGTCTTCGCACCGGCCGGTGAAACGCAGATCCTGCTGCTGACGGAAGCGCAGCGCGAGTGCTTCTCGCGCCATTACGGCACACCCGCGCAGCGCCTGCACCTGTTGCCGCCGGGCGTTGCGCAGGAGCGCCGCGCACCGCCGGATGCGAGCGCGCGCCGCAAGACCGTCCGTGCGCGACTGCAGTTGAATGAGGGCGAGCTGGCGCTGCTGTTCGTCGGCTCGGGTTTTGCTACCAAGGGGCTGGATCGCGCGATCACTGCATTCGCCCACCTGCGCGCCGCGCAGCCTGCCGTCCGCACGCGGCTGCTGGTGGCTGGACAGGACGGCCCCGGCCGCTTCCGGCGCCTCGCCCGGCGGCTGCGCGTCGCGGATGGCGTCACCTTCCTCGGCGGCCGGGACGACATCGCCGACCTCATGCTGGGCGCGGATGTGCTGCTCCACCCGGCGCGCGATGAAGCCGGCGGCATCGTGCTGCTGGAAGCGCTGGTCGCCGGCCTGCCGGTCGTCGCTACCGACGTGTGCGGCTATGCCTACCATGTCCGGGCCGCCCGGGCTGGCATCGTGCTCCCGGCGCCGTTTTCGCAGGCAGCGCTGGATCGCGCGGTCATGCGCTTCATCGACGGCGTGTTCCGCGCCGACTGTCGCACGAGCGCCCTGCTGTATGCGCGCCTGACCAACCTGTATTCGATGCACAGCCATGGCGCAGCGTTGATCGAGACACTGCTGCGGCAGCAGCGCGGGCCCTCGCATGGCTGACTATTATGTGCGCGAGGACTTCGCCCGGGCGATGAAGATCGAGAACCACGGCGCGCATGCCCTGCTGCACTGGGCGCGCGAGCAGGCGGCGCGTGCCGACGCGCGGGATGTCTATCGCCAGCGCGAGGGTCGCACCACGCTGCGCGTGCAGGTGGGTGATCGGGGTTTTTTTCTCAAGCTGCACACCGGTGCCGGCTGGCGGGAAATCATCAAGAACCTGCTGCAGGGTCGCCTGCCGGTGCTGGGCGCCGCGAACGAGTATCGCGCGGCGCAGGCGCTGGCCCGCCTCGGTGTCGACACGCTCACAGTGGCAGCTTACGCGGCGACCGGCGGCAATCCCGCGCGGCAGCAATCGATGCTGGTTAGCGACGAACTGACCGGCACCGTAAGCCTCGAGGCGTTCTGCGCGCACTGGTCCTCTGCGCCACCGGCGCCGCGTGTGCGCATGCACCTCATCGCCATGCTGGCGCAGTGCGCCCGGCGCATGCACGAGGGCGGTGTCAACCATCGGGATTTCTATCTCTGCCACTTTCACCTGGACCTGGCCACGCTGGCGGCGCGCGCGCCGCGCTGCTACCTGATCGATCTGCACCGCGCGCAATTGCGCAGGCGGACGCCGCTGCACTGGCGCACCAGGGACCTCGCCGCGCTGTATTTTTCGGCGCTGGATTGCGGGCTCACACATCGTGACCTGCTGCGCTTCCTGCGCCATTACAGCGCCGCCGGGCTCCGCGGTGCGCTGGTGGCGGACGCCGGACTGTGGCAACGGGTAGCGAAGCGCGCGCGACGCCTGTATGTCAGGGAGCACGGGGCCGCGCCTCCGAGTCTTCGCCGCGTTGGACGGCCCGCCCGTGAAGCATAACGTCCGCAGCATGCGCGGCGATCACTGGGCCGCGCTGCTCGAGGACGAGCTGTTGCAGGCCGGTGCGAGCGCCGCCGAATGGATGGAGGAGCACACGAACATCCTCAAGAGCGATGTGCACAGCCTGTGCGGCCTGATGCGCATGGATGGCCAGGTCTGCTTTGTGAAACTCTACAGGTTCAAATCACCGTTGCACAAAATCCAGTACCGGCTCGGCATGGGTCGCCCCCTGCGCAATTATGACGCTTCCCGCGATCTGGACGCCCAGGGCCTCGCAGTGCCACGGCCGTTCGCCTGTCTGCTGGTGCCGGACGGCATGCTGCTGCTCAGCGAAGGGCTTGCAGGCCCTGGCACATTGGCCGAGGTGTGGCAGCGCGGTACGCTGTCCGGGGACGAGAAGATGACGGTGATGCGCTGCGCTGGCAGCACGCTCGCGACCCTGCACCGCTCGGACTTCGCCCACGGTGATTGCAAGTGGAACAACCTGTTCTGGGACGGCAGCCGTGTCGTCCTGATCGATCTCGACGACGCGGGCAGAAGCCGCTCGCACAACAGGGCGCAGGCGAAGGATCTTGCGCGTTTCACCGTCGATGCCGAGGAGCTGGGCCTCGACGAGGAAATGTTCGAGCAGTTTCTGGCAGCCTATCTGGAAGGTGTGGCTGAGTCGCGGAGCGCGACTCTCAATCGCATGTTGCCGGCGCTGCACCGCTATCGGAAAAAGCACTTGTCCCGTTACGGCCTGCGCGGGCAGCCCCTGGTGTAATTGCCCTTACAACTGCCCGTGGGCGAGCAGCCGCTGCAGCGCCCAGCGATAGGCTTCCGCAGCGAGAATTTTTGCCTCCACCGGCGATAGGTCGCGCATCTGGCGCCGCCACGCGCGAAAGAAGCGCATCCTGTCGGTGCGGCTGAGCGCCGCTGGCGGCAGCATGTTCAGCTGCATCAGGTTGCGCAACAGCATCCTGCCCGGCATCGGCGTCTTGCGCGTGTTACGTTCATTGTCGATGAGGGTGAAGCGGTACTGATCCTGCGTCTGCGCCGCAAGGATATTTCCCGGCCGCAAATCCCCGTGGATGAAACCGGTTGCATGCACGCGGCCGATGAACGTCCCCAG
Organism: uncultured Halioglobus sp.; assembly: GCA_964461965.1. Lineage (GTDB taxonomy): Bacteria > Pseudomonadota > Gammaproteobacteria > Pseudomonadales > Halieaceae > Marimicrobium. Next base: position 16,563 of record CAYWWD010000036.1, read on the forward strand.
CGCGTGCAGCAACTGACGTCGCTGCCGCAGTTGTTCCCCCGCGCGTTCGATCAGTGTCTGCTGCAGCCACTCGCTGATACCCATGCCGGGCGCGGCCGCCATGAACAGGTATTCCCGCCCATCGGGATGCGTGCCGAGCAGAAAGACCTGTGGTGCGTCGATTCCCGCCAGCAGCAGCGCCTCGCCATTGCGTCGCGCACGGGTGGCACGGCTGCCCTTGACTGCAGCCTTGAGTGCTTCGGCGGGGCTGCGCGCCAGATACTCTTTGTAATAAAGTTGTCGCGCTGTATTCACGGCGACCCGCGTGTAGGTGGAACTGCGCACACGCTCCCAACCCCCGGGCAGCGACTCGCCCGCCAGCTGCTCGGCCCAACGTTCCAGCTCGTCCGGTTCGAATTCCGTGCTAATGGCGGCTCACCTGCAGCGAGGATCAGTGCCGACATTCTACGCTGCGTGCTGGTGCGAGTCTCGCCGGGCAGCACAGCGCGCACTGGTAGTCACCGATGTGCGTGTGGCGTTATCATGGCCGCCAGAATAATTTTGGTCTGCGCACAGTTCGGTCCCGCCATGGGCAAACCGGGTGAATGCCAACAGCGTGGTAGAGGCAGCACAGTGAAACAAAAAGTACTGGTCGTGGGCGCCGGGGGGCAACTCGGGCGGGAATTGCAGCGCACGCTGCCACGGGGAATGGACGGCGTGGCAGTCACGCGCGCGCAACTGGATATCGCCGACGACCGCGCCGTGGCTGAGTGCATCCGCGCCTCTGCGCCGCAACTGGTCGTGAACGCGGCCGCCTACACGGCGGTGGACAAAGCGGAATCGGAACCCGAGGCGGCCCTGCGCGGTAACGCGACGGGGCCGGAGGTACTGGCGCGCGCCTGCGCGGCGGCCGGTATCCGTCTGATCCACATCTCCACCGATTTCGTCTTCGACGGCAGTGCGTCCCGCCCCTATGCGCCCGAGGCACCTGCAGCGCCGCTCGGTGAATACGGGCGCAGCAAGCGCGCGGGGGAGATCGCGGTGCAACAGGCCCTGCCCGACGCACTGATACTGCGCACCGGCTGGGTGTATTCGAGTTTTGGCGGCAACTTCGTCAAGACCATGCTGCGGCTGATGGGCGAGCGGGATGAACTGAACGTGGTGAGCGACCAGGTGGGCACGCCGACCTGGGCGCATGGCCTGGCCGAGGCGGTGTGGGCCGCAGCGTCACGAGAGCAGTTGCGCGGCATCTATCACTGGAGCGATGCCGGTGTCTGCAGCTGGTACGACTTTTCCGTGGCGATCCACGAGGAGGCGCTGGCGCTCGGCCTCTTGTCGAAAGCGGTGAAAGTCCGGCCGATCCTCGCCAGTGCCTATCCCACTCCGGCGCAACGTCCCGCATACAGTGTGCTGGATAAGTCGAACACCTGGCGCGACTTCGCGTTGGAGGGCATCCACTGGCGATCACAACTGCGTGCTATGCTCGCGGAATTGAAGGAGCACGCACATGGCTAATTCCCTGTTGGTCACCGGGGCGGCGGGTTTTATCGGCGCGAACTTTGTGCACTACTGGATGCGCCATCACCCGGACGACCGCGTGGTGGCCTATGACGCGCTCACCTACGCGGGCAATCGCGCCAACCTCGACGCATTGCGCGACAACCCTAAATTTCACTTTGTTCACGCCGACATTCGCGATTACCCGCGTGCGTTGCAGGCTATGCGCGATCACGCGGTCGACACCGTGGTGCACTTTGCGGCCGAGAGCCACGTCGATCGTTCGATCACCGGACCGGATGCGTTCATCGAGACTAACGTCGTCGGCACGCATGCGCTGCTGAAGGCGGCGCGCGAGGCCTGGCTGTCCGGCGGCACGTCGCAACCGCACCGCTTCCACCACGTGTCCACCGATGAAGTGTATGGTTCGCTAAGCAAAACGGCGCCGGGATTCCACGAGCAACAGAAATACGAACCTAATTCGCCCTACTCCGCCAGCAAGGCGGCGTCGGACCACCTCGTGCGGGCCTACCACCACACCTATGGCTTGCAGGTCAGCACCAGCAACTGCTCCAACAATTACGGACCCTACCATTTCCCCGAAAAACTGATTCCGCTGTGCCTCACCAACATCCTGCGCGGGCGCGCCCTGCCGGTGTACGGCGACGGCAGCAATATCCGCGACTGGTTGTACGTGGAGGACCACTGCCGCGGCATCGAGCTGGTGCTGCAGCGCGGCGCGGTTGGAGAAACGTACAACATCGGCGGCAACAACGAGTGGAACAACCTCGACATCGTGCACCTGCTGTGCGACCAGATGGATGCGCGCTTCAAGGCCGATGCCTCACTGGCGAAGCGTTTTCCCGATGCGCCCGGCGCCAAGGGCAACAGTGCGCGCGACCTCATTAGGTTTGTCGAGGACCGGGCCGGTCACGATTGGCGCTACGCGATCGACGCCGGCAAGATCATGCGCGAGCTGGGGTACAAACCGCACGAGAGTTTCGAGACGGGATTGCAGCGCACGCTCGACTGGTATCTGGGCAACGAACAGTGGTGGAAGCCGTTGCTGCAAAATTAGCATCTGTTCCAAGCGTTCTTCACAGCTACGCTACTGATGGTCATACACGGTATGTGACCCCCGCCAGGCCCGATGGCTGGCAGATTCATCCGGGAACCGCAAAAACGGCATCCTTGCCAGCTCGACCGAGGCCATCCATGGCCTCGGACGTTCCCGGCTGAACCTGCCAGCCATCGGGCCCGGCAGCATCGCGCGCGCACGAGGTCCGTGGTGTGGTTATCCCTTGCGGACGTATCAGGGATGCGCCGAAGGAGTGGAGCGAGACAGAATGGCTCGCGACCGACTGAGGGAAGTCCGGAGGGCCGCAGACCAGGTAGCAAGGGATAACCACACCGCGGACCGGCGCAAGGTAACACCGACCTCGGCATTACTCGGATCAGTCGAACCTGGGCGCGTCGTTCCAACTCAGCCCCTGGGCATCCTTGGCCGATAGCAAAGGCTTCTCACCCGCCGGCACCGGCCACTCGATACCCACGGTCGGATCGTCCCACGCCAGCGTTTGCTCGCTGGCCGGGTGATAAATGTCAGTGCATTTGTAGAGAAAGTCAGCGTACTCGGATGTTACGTAAAAGCCGTGCGCAAACCCCGGCGGCACCCACAGCATGCGCTGGTTTTCCCCGCTCAGGGTCACCCCGTACCACTGTCCCAGCGTCGGCGAATTGCGGCGCAGGTCCACGGCCACGTCGAACACCTCACCGGCGGTCACCCGCACCAGTTTGCCCTGCGTGTGTTCCGTCTGGAAATGTAGCCCGCGCAGAATGCCGCGCGCGGACCGGCTGTGGTTGTCCTGCACGAAGCGCAGGTCGAAGCCCGCTGCGCGAAACGTCTCCTGGTTCCAGGTCTCCATGAAGAAGCCGCGTGAATCGCCAAACACTTTCGGTTCCAGCAGATAGACATCCTGCAGTGTTGTCGCGGTGAACTTCATGCCAAAACCACTCCGTCATCCTTCAGCAGGTTTTTAAGGTACAGGCCGTAACCGCTCTTTTCCAGAGGCTTGGCCAGTGCGAGCAGCTGCTCTGGCGTGATGTACCCCATGCGGAACGCCACTTCTTCCGGACAGGCGATCTTCAGGCCCTGTCGCTCCTCGACCACGCGAATGAAATTGGCGGCATCGAGCAGCGAGTTGTGCGTGCCGGTATCAAGCCACGCCGTGCCGCGGCTCATCACCTCCACGCGCAGGTCGCCGCGCTCGAGGTACACCTTGTTCACATCGGTGATCTCCAGTTCGCCGCGGTGCGAAGGCTGCACCGCCTTGGCGATGTCGACCACGTCGTTGTCGTAAAAGTAGAGCCCGGTGACGGCGTAGTGCGAGCGCGGCTTCGCGGGCTTTTCCTCGATGTTCTCCGCCACGCCGTGTTGGTCGAAGCTGACCACGCCGTAGCGTTCGGGGTCGTGCACGTAGTAGGCGAACACCGAGGCCCCGGTGTCGCGGCTGGCGGCGCTGGTCAGTTTCTGGGTGAAACCACCGCCGTAGAAAATGTTGTCGCCCAGCACCAGGGCGGCGGGTGAGTTGCCAATGAAGTCTTCGCCGAGGATAAACGCCTGGGCGAGCCCGTCCGGACTCGGCTGTACTGTGTAGTGAATGTTGATCCCCCAGTTCGAGCCGTCCCCGAGCAGATCGGCAAAGGCGCTCTGGTCGCGCGGCGTCGTGATCACGAGTATGTCGCGGATGCCGGCCAGCATCAGCGTGGCCAGCGGGTAGTAGATCATGGGTTTGTCGTAGACCGGCATCAGCTGTTTGCTGACGGTGCTGGTCAGGGGGTGCAGGCGCGTGCCGGAGCCGCCCGCGAGGATAATGCCCTTATAGGCCTTGGTTGTCATGGGGTGATGTCCTGGTCACAAAGCGAGCGATTATAGCGGCAGCACAGGGACAGTAACGCCCTGCTGTGTTACCCGGTTATAAGGGGTGGATTTTTGACCAGTGGCTGATTAAAATCTAGCCCCTTTTGCTCCGGGTTTTGCACAGATCAGTGCAATAGCGCACAAAGTTTGCGCACAACTGGCGTTGGTGACCACGCCGGGCCATGCAGAGTCTTCCGACGAAAAGAGGCAGCCATCATCAGCCATCTCGCAACAGCGCAGGCAGAATTGCGGCCAGTGACAGGCGCGCCGCCGCGTACGCCCGTGCCCGCAGTGGCAAAACCCCTGCGCATCGCCCTGCTCGGCTACCGCAGCCAGCCGCACGGCGGGGGGCAGGGCGTCTATATGCGCTACCTGAGCAAGGCATTGGTGGAGGCCGGTCATACGGTCGATGTGATCTCCGGCCCGCCGTATCCGCATCTGGACCCCCGCGTTCGCTTGATCGAACTGCCCAGCCTCGACCTGTTCAAGAATGGACTGCGCTCGCTGCGCCCGCACCACCTGAAATCCCTGAGCAACATCATCGAATGGCTGAGCCAGCTCACCGGCGGCTTCGCCGAGCCGTACACCTTCGGGCGGCGCGCCGCAAAGTACCTGCGCGAACATGGCCATCGCTACGACCTGATCCATGACAACCAGAGTCTCAGCTACGGCATGCTCGCCATCCAGGACATGGGCCTGCCGCTGGTGACGACCGTCCACCATCCCATCACCCACGATCTGCGCATTGCACTTGCTGCGGCGCGCAGCTGGCAGGAGCGGGTGCTGATCCGCCGCTGGCACTCCTTCCTCAACATGCAGAAGAAAGTGATCAAGCAGCTGCGCAATATCGTCACGGTGTCAGACTGCTCACGGGCCGACATCGCCCGCGACTTCGGCCTGCAGCCGGCGGGCATCAGTGTGGCGCACAACGGCATCGACATCGACGTCTTCAAACCTGTGCCGGGCGTGGCTCGCAATCCCATGCGTGTGATGGCCACCTGTTCCGCGGATGCGCCGCTCAAGGGGTTGCGCTACCTGTTGCACGCCTACGCGCGGCTGCTGAAACAGTTTCCGCAACTCGAGTTGCTGCTGGTGAGCAGGCCCAATCCCGGCGGCAAAACCGAGCGTCTGGTGCAGCGACTCGGCCTGGTCGACAAAGTGCGGTTTGTGAATGGCATCAGCACCGAACAGATGGTGCGGTACTACGCCGAGGCGGCCATCGCCGTCGTGCCCTCGGTCTATGAGGGCTTCGGCCTGCCCGCCGGCGAGGCCATGGCCTGCGGCGTGCCGGTGGTCTCCACCGACGGCGGCGCACTGCCCGAGGTGGTGGGAGACGCGGGCGTGATCGTCCCGGCAAAAAACGTCGATGCGCTGGCGCGCGCAATCGCCGCGCTGTTGCGTGACCCGGTGCGGCGCGACGAGCTCGGTGCGCGCGGCAAACAGCGCATCGAGGAGAATTTCTGCTGGCGTGTGTGCGCCCGGCAGATGACGGCGTATTACGAGCAGGTACTGGCGCATGAAAACGGTTGATTTCAGGCACCTGCCGCTGGCCAGCGGCGACTTCGTGCTGGATCTCGGCTGTGGCGAGGGCCGGCACGTCATCAGCGCCTATGTCGAGGCGAATGTGCACTCCATCGGCGTGGACCTGTCACTGAAGGATCTGCAGACCACGCGCGAGCGCTTCACCAGCTTTGCGGAACCGGATAACCGTGCGAAATCCTTTGGCCTGTCCTCCGCCAGTGCGCTGGAACTGCCGTTTGCCGATGACACTTTCGACAAAGTGATTTGCAGCGAAGTGCTGGAACACATTCCGGACTATCGCGGTGCACTGCGCGAGATCGAGCGCGTGCTGAAGCCTGGCGGCCTGTTCTGCGCCAGTGTGCCGCGCCGCTGGCCGGAAAAAATCTGCTGGGCGCTGAGCGACGGTTATTACCAGGTGCCCGGCGGTCATTTGCGCATCTTCCGCAGCGATGAGCTGCGCCGCGAGATCGAACACCTCGGCTTCACCCATTACTACCGCCACTGGGCGCACGCCCTGCACGTCCCGTTCTGGTGGCTCAAGTGTCTGTTCTGGCAGAGCCAGGACACCAACTGGCTGGTCAAGCAGTATCACCGCCTGCTGGTGTGGGACCTGATGAAGAATCCGGCGCTGACCCGGATCCTGGAGAAGAGCATGAACCCGATCATGGGCAAGAGTGTGGTGATGTATTTTCGCAAGGAGGTCGCCGCATGAGTGGCTTGTATCTCAGCCGTGGCCTGTTCCCGGAGGAATTCCTGCGCCCCACCGTGAATTTTATTCTCGACTGCCAGCAGGACAGCGGCGAGATCCCGTGGTTCGAGGGCGGCTACACCGACCCGTGGGATCATGTCGAATCCGCCATGGGCCTCGCCATCGGCGGCGAGCTCGGCGCCGCGCGCAAAGCCTACCACTGGCTGGCCGAGCTGCAGCTTCCGGACGGCAGTTGGTGGGCCTCGTATCGCGGCCAGGAAATTGACAACCGCAACCGGCGCGAATCCAACTTCGTCGCCTACATCGCCACCGGGGTCTGGCACTATTATTTGATTAGCGCGGACAAGAGTTTCCTGCGCGCGCTGTGGCCCACCGTCGACAGGGCGATCGGCTTTGTGCTGTCCCTGCAGTCTGAGCACGGCGAGATCGACTGGGCCGTGGACGGCGCCGGCACTGCCAAAGGCGACGCTCTGGTCACCGGCTGCAGCTCGATCTACAAAAGCCTGGAGTGCGCCCACAACATCGCCGTGACGCTGGGTGAGGAACGCAGCCATTGGCTGGCGGCGCGCAATCGGCTGGGTAAAGCCCTGCGCCACAAGCCGGAGCGTTTCGATCGCACCTGGGAGAGCAAGTCGCGCTACTCCATGGACTGGTTCTATCCGGTACTGGCGGGAATCTACACCGGTGCGGACGCGCGGGCCCGGCTGGCCTCGCGCTGGGATGAATTCGTGGAGGACGGCCTCGGCTGCCGCTGTGAGAAACAGCAGCCATGGGTGACGATCGCCGAAACCTGCGAACTGGTGATGGCGCTGCTGGCCGCCGGCGATCACGCCCGCGCAGTGGAGGTTTACAGCTGGCTGCAGCAGTGGCGCACCAGCGACGGCTCCTACTGGACCGGGTACCAGTTGGTGGAGGACCTGTTGTGGCCCGACGAGCGTCCGACCTGGACGGCCGGTGCGATCCTGCTGGCGGCGGATGCGCTCACCAAACACACGCGCGCATCCGAACTGTTCTGCAGCGTGCGCCTGCTGGACGCGCGCGATAGTTCCCGCGAACGTCGTATCGTCGTCGATTGATTACAATCGCCGCAGCAGCCCCAGGCTGTTGACCTGCCCGAGATCCTCGAATAATCCCGACGCCAGCGCCATGCGATAGACCGCATAGGGTGCCTGGCCGCCGGCGTGCGCGTCGTCGAACAGGTCGTGTATTGCCAGCACACCGCCGCGCATCAGGTGCGGCATCCAGCAGCGGTAGTCGGTGAGTGCGGCGGCGAGGCTGTGGCCGCCGTCGATGAAGACCATGGCCAGCGGGGTCTGCCAGTGTCTTGCGGCGTTCTCCGAGCTGGCCACCACCGGTACCACGACGTCATCCAGTCCCGCGCGGCGCATGTTGCGGCGAAACTCCCGGAAGGTGTCCATTACGCCCTCGCCGCTGTCGTACAGATCAGGGTCGTGGAAAAACTCGCCCTGCTGATGTTCTTCCGAGCCGCGGTGGTGGTCCAGCGCAAACACCGTACTGCGGTTTTCTCGGCAGGCCAGCCCGAGATAGATCGTGGATTTGCCGCAGTAGCTGCCAATTTCCAACACCGGCCCCACTGCGCTGGCGCGCAGTGCCTGGGTGTAGAGCGCCTGCGCTTCATCGGCCGCGAGAAAACCCTTGATCCGGTCGATGTCGACGGGCAGGTCGGGGATCATGGCGGGGTGCTCCGGCGGGTAGCGGCAGCGCAAGTTAGCGGTTTTGTCCGGGGCTGGCAAGCGGGCGCGAGCCGTGCGCGGCGAGGGCTCGACAGCGGCCGTGCTATGCTCGCCGACACCGCCGTCGGTGCCGATGGCAACTCGGTAGGTCGGTAATGCCAGGCGGTGCACACGGTGAAAACGAGGGCCATCGCATCATGCAACGGGAATTGCCGCGCTTCGACCAGGCGCGCGTGCTGGTCGTCGGCGATATCATGCTGGACCGCTACTGGGTGGGGCGCGCATCGCGTATCTCGCCTGAAGCGCCGGTGCCGGTGGTCAGGGTCGAGCAGACCGTGGATCGCCCCGGCGGGGCGGGCAACGTGGCGCTCACTATCGCCGTGCTGGGCGCACAGGCCCGTATTTGCGCGGTGACGGGTGACGATGAGGCGTCCACTATCCTGCGCGAGTTGCTCGAGGGTGCCGGTATCGACTGCGATTTCACCCGTGTGCCCGACCAGCCTACCATCACCAAGCTGCGTGTCATCAGCCAGCACCAGCAACTCATCCGCCTCGATTTCGAAAACCCGGGAACTCTGCCTCCCGGGGATTTCCCGCCGCCCGAAGTCGCCGCGCGACTCGCCGGTTGCGGTGCGCTGGTGCTGTCGGACTACGCCAAGGGTGCGCTGGCGCAACCCGCCGCCCTGATTGCGGCAGCGCGTGCACGCGGCATCCCCGTGCTGGTGGATCCCAAGGGCACCGACTTCGCGCGCTATCGCGGCGCGAGCGTGCTCACGCCCAATCTGTCGGAGTTTGAAGCTGTGGCGGGCGCCTGTGCCAACGAAGCGCAACTGGTTGCGTGCGCGCAACAGTTGATGCGCCAGCACGAACTCGGCGCCCTGCTGGTGACACGCGGGGAGCACGGCATGACGCTGCTGCAGGCCGGCGCAAGCCCGCAGCATTTCCCGGCCCGGGCCCGCGAGGTGTTTGATGTGACCGGCGCTGGCGATACGGTGATCGGTGTCATGGCCGCCGCCGTAGCCGCCGGTGCCGCGCTGTCCGAGGCAGCGGCGCTGGCCAACATTGCCGCCGGTATCGTGGTCGGCAAGCTGGGCACGGCAACGGTGAGCGCACCGGAACTGCGGCGCGCCATCGCGTCGGAGCACTGCGTTCCGCGCGGCGTTTTGAGTGTCGAGCAACTGCACGCTGCAGTCGCTGCGGCGCGCGACCGGGGCGAGCGCCTGGTGTTCACCAATGGCTGTTTCGACATCCTGCACGCCGGCCACGTCCGCTACCTCGAACAGGCGCGACAACTGGGTGACCGGTTGATCGTCGCGGTCAACAGCGATACGTCGGTGCGCCGCCTGAAGGGTTGCGGCCGTCCTATCAATCCCGAGGCGCGCCGCATGGCTGTGCTGGCGGCATTGGGCGCAGTGGATTGGGTGGTCGGCTTCACCGAAGACACACCCATCGAACTGTTGCGCGCCGTGCAGCCCGACGTGCTCGCCAAGGGCGGTGATTACCGGCGTAAAGAAGATGTGGTTGGCCGCGATCTCGTCGAAAGCTATGGCGGCGAAGTGCGCCTGCTGGGCGTGGTGGACGACGTCTCGACCACGGCTATTGTTGGCAGAATCAAAAACGAAAGTAAGGGCTGACTAATCCAGCAGCTCACGCGCACAAACGACATTCTCGCGCAGATGTTTCGGTGAGAGAGTGCCGACTACGGCCGCGCTCACGCCGGGATGACCCAGCACCAGCGCCAGATTGGCGCGTAGCGCAGTCTCAGCTTCCGTACCCAGGTGACCACTGTTCAGCGGTTTCTTGACCAGTGCGCCTACACCGTGCCGGGCGCAGGCCTCCAGCACTTCGGCCTCGGTGCGCTGCTGCGTGTTGTACATCGCCATCACGACGTCACACTCTGCCACCGCTGCGAGTCCGCCCGCCACTGTCTTGGTGGAGATGCCGACCGCGCGGATCAGCCCCTCGCGTTGCAACTCTCGCAGCGCCTGCAGGCTGCCACCCGCCGTGAGGATGTGCAGGTCATCGCCTTGGGAGTGCAGCAGCACGATATCGAGTACATCAGTGGCGAGGCGGCGCAGGCTGCGCAGCACCGAATGCCGGACAGCCTCGGGCGAAAAGTCGAAGCGCGACTGCCCGTTCTCGAATTCCTCCCCGACCTTGGTGCAGAGGACCCAGTCCCGGCGCTGCCCGGCGAGCAGTGCGCCGAGGCGTTCCTCACTGCTGCCGTAGGCCGGCGCCGTGTCCAGCAGGTTGATGCCGAGCGAGCGAGCGAGGGCGAGCAGTTCGCGCGCGCTGCGCGCATCGGGCAGGGTGAACGGAACGGGGTACTTCAGGCCGGTATTGCGGCCCAGCTTGACCGTGCCAAGCCCCAGCGCACTGACCTGCAAACCCGTGCTGCCCAGCGGCCTCATCCAGCTCACGGGAACAGGCTGTCCCAGCAGGGCGGCGCGAGCGGTGGTCGACCCAGCGGATCGAGCAGCGCAAAGTCGTCGGCGTACCGGGGCGCAATGCCGCGCTCGGCGAGGTGGTCGAGCAGCTGGTTGCCGAGATCGGGGCACAGGCAGAGTTTGACCGGCCAGGCCACCAGTGCATTTTCAACCCCGACCAGCGGGGCAAGGAACGCCCGATCCGCGCGCGGGCCGGCTTCCATTTGCGGTTCGGCCCGGTCCATGCGGAGGGTGCGCCACTCACTCGCACCCAGCTCCAGCCAGGGCAGCAGGGTCGCCAGTTCCTGTTGCGCATGAGCGATCAAGTGTGCGGGCTCATCGTGCGCGCCTGCGGTCGCGAGCTGGCCGCCGAGCGACCAGAGCGGTTCGCCTGCCCGGGTGCGATGGCTGGAGATGGTCAACCTGGGTGAGGGCTCACTTCCTACACAATGCGCAAAAAACAAAGGCTGGTACTGGTGCTTCACCAGAACCTGCTGCAGCGGTCGCCGCTGCATGGCGGGGGCATTCCCACCGAGTTCGGCGACCAGCGCCGCATTGCCAGCGCCGGCGGTCAGCAACAGGCACGCGGCGTTTACCGTGCAGTGGGGCAGCGCGAGGCGCGCCCGGCCCTGCGCAAGGTGCAGCGCGCACCGGCGCCAGTCGATACGGAAAATGGCTTCGCTCTGCCGTGCAGACAGTGTCGCTACCAGCGACGCTATATCGAGCACCGGTTCGTCCGTGCGATATACCTGCCCGCAGAACGCCGGTGCCTGCAGCGGCATGGGGCGCTCGTGTGCGTGCACCTGCTGGTGCGCGGCGCGCCACGGCTCCCCGGCGCTACGTTCACCGGGCGCGCAGGGGGTGTTGGTCCACAGGTAGACGTGCTCGCTGAGCACGCGGCAGCCGCGCAGATCGACCGCGCCCCGGCCGGCGAGGCAATCGCGCCACGCGTCCGGCATCGCGGAAATCCTGTCCGCGCCGCGCTCCGGCGCGCCCGCCAATTGGTATTTGATACCGCTGTGAATGATGCCCTGCGCGGCGCCGGTCTGCTCGCTGCCGAGCGCCTGGTGTTCGAACAACGCCGCGCTGTAGCCGCAGCCGCGCAAGTGATTCAGGGCCCACAGTCCCGCGACGCCGCCGCCGATGATTGCGATGTCGAGCTGCACTGCCGGAAGTCCCATGCGGGCAGTGTAATGTGCGGTGCGCACGACGGGCAATGTGATGCGCGATGTCCTGCGTGAGGGCGAGTGATTCATACGATGGTCTGGTGTGATGGGCTATGCTGGGTGCCGCCCATTCCCGCCGGAGCCCGCCTTGCGCCACCTGTACAGCGCGCTGTTGTATACCCTGCTGCCGCTGGTGCTGCTGCGTATGTTGTGGCGTTCGCGGCGCACGCCGGCCTACCGGCACCGCCTCGCCGAGCGCTTTGGCGTGTTTGATTCAGGCGCTGTGGCAACCCCGGTTGAGGGGTCGCCACCCATCTGGGTGCACGCTGTGTCCGTGGGCGAGGTGCAGGCTGCGGCGCCGCTGGTAGAGCGCCTGCTGCGCGACGCTCCGGGTTGTCGCGTCGTGGTCACCACCACCACACCGACCGGGTCACAGCGCGTGCAGACGCTGTTTGGCGAACGCGTAATGCATGTGTATGCGCCCTGGGATCTGCCGGGGCCATTGCGGCGCTTCCTCGATCGCACGCGACCGCGCCTGCTGGTGCTGATGGAGACTGAGCTGTGGCCCAACCTGCTGCACCACTGTCGCGCGCGGGGCTGCCGCATCGTGCTGGCCAACGCCCGCCTTTCACCGCGCTCGGCGCGCGGCTACGCGCGCTTTCCCCGCCTGACCCGGACCATGCTTGCGCAGCTCGATCTCATCGCCTGCCAGTCTGCCGACGATGGTGAGCGCTTCCTCTCCCTGGGGTTGTCGCCAGGGAAGTTGCGGATCACCGGCAGTCTGAAGTTCGACCGACCGCCGGAGCCAGCGGCGCGCACCCGCGTCGCCGCGCTGCGCTGCCTGCTCGGGACCGACGCACGTAATACGCTGGTGGCAGCGAGCACTCACCCCGGCGAGGAAGAGGTACTGCTCGATGCGTGGCGACAGCTGCGGCGCGATGGAGAGGACTGCCTGCTGGTGCTGGCGCCGCGCCATCCGGAGCGTTGCGCGCAGGTGCAGGCGTTATGTGTGGGCGCGGGCTGGCAGGTGGCGCGGTTCTCGGAGTTCGGCGCATCAGGGCAGCGCATCGATATCCTGTTGGTGGATACCGTGGGCGACCTGCCGCTGCTGCTGGGTGCGGCCACCGTTGCGTACATCGGCGGCAGCCTGGTGCCGCGCGGCGGTCACAACGCGGTGGAAGCCGCCGCCTGGGGTGTGCCGGTGGTGAGTGGCCCGCATATGGAAAATTTTGCCGCGATCAGTGCGCTGCTGGTCGATGCGGGCGCGATGATCATGCTGGCGAATGCAAGCCCGCTGGCGGCGACCCTGCGCTGCCTGTTCAACGATCCGGACAGGCGGCAGCGGATGGGCCAGGCCGGCATCAAGGTGGTGGAGGACAATCGCGGTGCTGTGGAAAAATTGCTGGCACTGCTGGTGCAGTTGCTCGGCGGATTGTGAAGCGCCCGCTCTGCAGGCGCGTGCCTTATCGCGCTGCGGGGGGTGTTCCCAGAGTGGCGGCTGCCGCACTCGCGGCGCTGGCCGATGCCGGCGGCGGCGGTACGAGATAGGTATCCAGCCGGAACACGTCTTCAGGACTCAGCAGACCGGCCTGTTCCTTCAGGCGCATCAGGTTCAGGATGTAGTCATAGCGGCTGTTGGCGTAGTCGCGCTCGGCCTGGAACAGGGTGTTCTGGGCATTCAGCACATCCACCACGTTGCGGGTGCCCACTTCGTATCCGGCCTGGGTGGCATCGAGTGAACTTTTGGATGAAATGATGCTCTGCTTGCGCGCCGCGATGCGTGTGATATCGCTCAGCACCGTCATGTGCAGCGAGCGGGAATTGGTCACCGTGGTGCGTGTGAGGTTGATGAGCTCCTCGCGCGCGGCGTTGTATTCCTGGGCGGTCTTGCGACGGTTGGCACTGATCGCGCCGCCGCTGTACAGCGGCAGGCTCAACGTGACCTGCCAGGCGCTCTCGTCGAGGTTGCTGTCAGGTGGGCTGGTGAAATCCGACTCTGGTTTCGTGGTGACCGAGCCGGACACTTCGTAATCGGAGTACTCGTAGCCGGCCGTGACCTTCGGCGCGTGCTCCATCTGGTTGGCCTTGGCGTTCTGGCGCGCGGCTTCCTGCCGGTATCTGGCCGCCTGCAACTGGAAGTTGTTCGCCAGTGAAAAATCCACCCATGCCGCGCGATCGAGCGGGTCGGGCGGGCGAATTTCGAAGTTTTCCTTCAGGATATTCAGGTTGTGCTGCGGCTGGCCGGTGAGTATCGACAGCCGCTCCATCGCCACCTGGACGTTGTTCTCGTCCGCGATGCGGCTCACCTGCGACAGATCGCGGGCTGCCTGTGCTTCATACACGTCGGTGATTGCGATCAGGCCCACCTCGAAGCGCTGCTGTGTCTGCTCGAGCTGGCGTTCGAAGGCGCGTTCCTGCGCCTGCGATGCGGCCAGGTTGTCCTGCGCGCGCAACACCAGCAGGTAGGCCTCCACCACCCGCACGATCAGGTTTTGCTGGTTGGCCGCGAACGTCGCCTCGGCCTCCCTGGTGACTTCCTTGCCGGATTGAAACGTGAACCAGGCCGAGAGATCGAACAGCGGCTGCTTGAGCGAGATCACATAGCCATCGGTATCGATGTCCTTGTTGGTGGTGGATTCGATGATACTGATACCCTGTCCGCCAAATGTCGGGCCAAAGCCATCGGTATCGCCGTCTGAATTCTTGTAGCTGTAAGCCGTGGAAACCTGCGGCAGCAATCCCGCGCGACCGAGGCTTTCGGTTTCCCGCCGGGCCAGGTAGGCGGCTTCCTCGGCCTTCAATTGCGCGTCGTTCTGCAGGGCGAGTTCATAGATGTCGCGCAGGGAATCCGCCTCTACGCGGATACAGGCAAGGAATAGTGTCAGCGCGCCCAGCGCGACAACCCGCTTTTTCATGCAAAAATCCCCGGGACTACGATGGCTGTTTCAATGCGACGCAGTTTAACAGTCTCTCTCCTGTGATGCACACATCGAAACCGCCACGTAAAAGGTGCAGTTGTACCGGGATTGTGCCATCTTAGGGCGCAGGTACGTGGCGCCACTGGGACTATACTTGCCAACGATGCCGAACGTATAAATTGCGCAGGGAAGCGTGCATGCTGGAGCCGATGTTGCAAACGCTGAAGAAAAAGCCATTCAAACTCGACCTCATCGAGTTACACGGCATCTGCGATGCCAATTACGCCCGCTTGGTGCGTCTTTTTCCCGATTACGAAATCTGCAACTCACGGGAGCTTTTCGTCGGCTCCGCAAAAGTACAGCTGACGGTGATGGAGCGCAGTCGCTACACCACGACCTTCCATGTACTGCAGCAGAGCGCCGAATCGCGCTGGCTGGGTCGGTTGCGCATGGAAGTGCGTGCCTACCACGATGTGCGGATGCTGGAGGTCAGGGCCTTCCAGTCTGCGCGGCAGGTCGCGGCGCGCTACCACTATCCAAATGACCGGATGTTCGCGCAGGACGAAAAATACCAGCAGAACCGCTTCATGGCGGACTGGCTGGAGCACTGCCTGCAGAACGGCCACGCCGCCATTGAGGTCGGCGCAGCGCTGGCGGTTGGCGGATCGAACTAGTAACCCCGGCATGCAGATGCCCCAGCCTCAACACTCCATCGAACGGGTCGATTCGTGCGAAGCCATCGTGCGGGTGGTGCAATTGACCGACACCCACCTGTGCCAGGACAGAGGCGGCACACTGCTGGGCATGGACACGGATCACTCCCTGCAGGCCGTCATCGATCTGGTGAAAAAGGAGCGGCCCGCCGTGGATGTACTGCTCGGCACGGGCGATCTGGCGGATGGCGGGGCGCGAGCCGCGTATGACCGCCTGCAGGTCTACTTCAACCAGTTGACCGCTTCCAACTATTGGCTGCCGGGCAATCACGACGGGCGCGACGCGATGGAAGCGGCAGCGCAACCCGCGCGCCTGTGCCGGGAAGTTCGCGCAGGACGCTGGCAGATTCTGCTGCTGGATTCCCAGGTGCCCGGCGAAGTCGGCGGCACGCTGGGCGATGCTGAATTATCACTACTGGAAACCGCCCTGCAGCGCGCCAGCGACCAAGCGCTGCACACGCTGGTCTGCCTGCATCATCACCCCGTGGCCATTGGCTGCGACTGGCTGGATGAGCAGATGGTGTCCGACGCTGCGGCATTTTTTTCGGTACTGGATCGCTATCGCGGTGTGCGCGCGGTGCTGTGGGGCCACGTCCACCAGGAGATAGACCGGCTGCGCAACGGCGTGCGCCTGCTGGCTTCGCCTTCTACCTGCGTGCAGTTCGCCGCCGGCAGCGCGAAGTTCAAAGCCGACGACCAGCCGCCGGGTTACCGCTGGCTCGAATTGCACGACGGGGGGCGCATCGAGACCGGCGTGTCCCGCGTCCGCGACGTACGGTTCACAGTCGAGCTGGACTCCAGCGGATACCTGTAGCGCACCACACGGATTCGCGCTGTTCAGGTTGCAGCTAACGATTCAGTTTCGACGCAATACGGGCAGATAAAAAACCTCGCCTATCCGTTGGCGCATTCCGGCGGCGTGGAGGAGGCCAGCGCGCTGAGTGCCTCGGGAACACTTTCAAAGATGCGCGGTGAACGGGGGTCGCCGGTCGTCGAACCCAGCCCGTAACGGCGGATCTCATCCAGCACGCCGGTGGATCTGGCCACGCAGGACAGGCCGATATTGCGCTGCGCCAGTTCGGACTGCAGTTGCAACAGGTCCTTGCCGGCACTGTAATCGATATCGTTGACGGACCTTGCATCGATCAACACCCAGCGCAGTGGCTGCCGGCAGTTCTCGACCAGGGTGAGCACCTCCTCCATGAAGCGTCCGACATTGGCGTAAAACAGGTTCGCCTCGAAGCGGTAGGCCAGGACACCCGATGCGACCAGCACATCGGGCGCTACCGGTACCGGGACGATGTGCCCGTCATCACCTGCCTGCAGAACACAGGTGCGCGGCCTATAGCTGTGGCGTACATGAGCGATCAGCGACATGACGACGGCCAGCGCGATGCCGTCCAGGATTCCCATGCCAAGCACGGTAAGGCCGGTGGCCAGCGCAATGAAAAACTCGCCACGCTGCAGCTGGAAGATGTCACGCAGACCGGCGATATCCACCAGCTTCACGCCGACCAGGAACACGATGCCGGCCAGTACCGCCACCGGCAGGTGCTCCAGCGGGCCCGTCAGGAACCACAGCACCAGCACCACGACCAGCGCGCAGGTGACCTGCGCGAGCTGGCTGCTGCCGCCTGCGCCGTCGACCAGCTCGGTCTGTGTCGGCGATCCATTCACCACGAAGGAGCCGCTCATGGCCGCCATCGCATTGGCGCCGCTGAGGCCCATGAGATCGGCATTCTCATCCACACGCTCGCGGTGCCTTATACCGTAGGCCCGTGCCGTGGCGGCACTCTGCGCGATGATCACGACAAAGCAGGTGGCGGCCGTGGCCAGTAAATTCCTCGCGTGCGTCCAGTCCAGCGCGGGCAAGCCAAGGTGCGGCAGGCCGGCCGGTATCGCTCCAATCACTTCCACGTTGCGCGCAGGCAGGTCGAACCAGAAGCTGGCGGCTATCATCGACACCACGGCCAGCAGCGCACCGGGCACTCTGGGTGTGAGGCGACGGAATCCGAGAATGATCAGCATGGTGCCCAGCGCGACCACAAAGGTCGGCCAGTGTCCCTGATCCGGCACATGTTGAATGACCGACCAGAGCTGCTGCAGCGGCTCGCGGCTCTGGTTGTGCAGGCCAAACAGACCGGCCAACTGTCCGCAGGCCACCTGTATGCCAACGCCGCTCATGAATCCGACGATAGCGCTGCGTGAGAGAAAGTCAGCCAGGAAGCCAAGCTGCAGGAAATGCGCCGCGAGCAGCATGAGTGCCACCAGCAGTGCCACCTGACTGGTGAGACCCACATACTCGGGGCTGTAGGCAGGCGCCAGCGTTGTGAGTGACGCCGCCAGAATCGCTGCGGTAGCGGAATCCGATGCTACGACAAGTCGTCGCGAGCTGCCCAGCAGGGCAAAGGCGAGCAGCGGCAGCAACAGGGTGTAGAGGCCGGTGACGACCGGAGTTTCGGCGATCTTGGTGTAGCCCAACGCCTGAGGTATGCCGGCAGCGGCCAGGGTCAGGCCGGCTAACACGTCCTGGGGCAATGCTTTCTTGCGAAACGGCCGGATGCCGGCGAACAGTCGGATCTTCAGTGTGTCGGTTGATATCAGCTTGTGCGGCGAGCGTGACATGTAACGACCCATGTTTCCGCGGACCAGAAGGAGAGTAGCGTACGGGTGGGGTTTGCCGCCACCCGTCGGTTAACGATGATGCTGATCACCTTGCCCCGGTCTCGCGGTACAATGCCCGCCATATCGAACGTTCCCTTCGCACCACGAGATCACACTGCCACAATGAGTCAATACACCGCCGAAGACATTGAAGTCCTCACTGGACTGGAGCCGGTGCGCAAGCGCCCCGGCATGTACACCGACACCTCACGCCCCAACCATCTCGCACAAGAGGTCATCGACAACAGCGTCGACGAGGCGCTCGCCGGCCACGCCACCGAGATCGACGTCAGCCTGAACAAGGACGGCTCGGTCACTGTGGCCGACAACGGCCGCGGCATGCCGGTCGACATTCACCCGCAGCAGAAAAAGCCGGGTGTGGAAGTGATCCTCTCCACGCTGCACGCCGGCGGCAAATTCTCCGACAAGAACTACCAGTTCAGCGGCGGCCTGCACGGCGTCGGCGTGTCGGTGGTGAATGCGCTGTCCAGCGCGCTGGAGGTGCTGATCCGCCGCGATGGCAATGTCTACCGCATGACCTTCGCCGGCGGCGAGAAGAAGACCGACCTGGAAATCGTCGACACCTGCGGCAAGCGCAACACCGGCACTACGGTGACGTTCACGCCCGACCCGAAATACTTCGACACGGTGGTGTTTTCGGTTTCACGCCTGCGCCACCTGCTGCGCGCCAAGGCCGTGTTGTGCCCGGGCCTGCGCGTGCGCTTCAACGACGAGAAGAAAGGCGAAAAAGAGGAGTGGTACTACGAGGACGGGCTCAAGGATTACCTCGCCGATGCCACCATCGACTTCCCGGTGATTCCCGAGGAGCCTTTCGTCGGCAGCTTCAGCGGCAGCAATTCGGCCGTGGACTGGGCACTGCAATGGCTGCCCGAAGGCGGCGAGGTGGTTGCCGAATC
>CAYWWD010000037.1:0-33965 GCA_964461965.1 uncultured Halioglobus sp.
CTGGTTGATGATCGCGTCCACGGCGATGGCGGTCTTGCCAATCTGGCGGTCGCCGATAATCAGTTCGCGTTGCCCGCGACCGATAGGCACCATGGCGTCGATGGCTTTCAGTCCGATCTGCACAGGCTGCTCCACAGATTTACGCGCGATAACACCGGGCGCGACTTTTTCCAGCGCATCGGTGAGGGCCGCATTGATCGGGCCCTTGCCGTCGATGGGATTGCCCAGTGCGTCCACCACGCGGCCCTGCAGCTCAGGGCCGATCGGCACCTCCAGAATACGGCCGGTGCAGCGACAGGACTGGCCTTCGGCCACGCCCTTGTAGTCGCCCAGGATAACGGCGCCGACGGAATCGCGCTCGAGGTTCAGCGCCATGCCATACAGGCCGCCATCAAACTCGATCATCTCGCCGTACATCACATCGGCCAGACCGTGGATTCGAATAATGCCGTCAGTTACCGCCACTACGGTGCCTACATTGCGGGCTTCCGAGCTGACATCGAGCTGCTCGATACGGCGTTTGATGATCTCGCTGATCTCTGATGGATTCAGTTGCTGCATGCTCTGTTCCTCAATCCTCTATACTTTAAAGCTAGGCGTTCATGGCAGCGGCCAGCTTGTTCAGCCTGCCGCGAACGGAGCCATCGATCACCAGATCGCCGGCCCTGATTAATACACCACCCAGCAAATTCCTGTCGGTGGACGTGCGAACCTGCACCTGGCGCTGGAGTTTTTTGCCCAACACATCGGCCAGCCTGTCCCGGGTCGCATCGGCCAGGTCGAACGCCGAGATCACCTCGACATCGACGGTTTTTTCCTGATTCGCCTTGTACTGCGCGTACAGCATCTCGATTTCCGGCAACAGCGCGAGCCGCTTGTTGCCCGCGAGTACCGCGACAAAATTGCGCACCGGTGCACCGAGCGCGTCAGCGCAGACGTCGGTGAGTAGCCGGGCCTGCTGATCCGCTGTGAGCGCCGGATCGCCGAGTGCCGCCTGCATGCCACTATCCGCGACAACTGCGGCCGCTGTAGCCAACTCCTTTCCCCACTGCGACAGCTGGTTGTGTTCGCGCGCATACTCGAACGCCGCTTTGGCGTAGGGCCTGGCCAGTGTGCTTAACTCCGCCATTACTGCCTCGCGTTACAGTTCTGCTGCCAGCTTGTCGACCAGCGCGGCGTGCGCCTTTTGATCGATTTCGGCGCCCAACACCTTCTCGGCGCCGGCGAGGGCCAGGGCTGCAACCTGTCCGCGCAAGTGTTCTCGGGCCCGGTTGGTTTCCTGCTCGATTTCAGCCTGTGCCGCCGCCTTGACGCGATCCGCCTCAACACCCGCAGCCTGTTTGGCTTCTTCCACGATCTGCACGCTGCGTTTGTTGGCGGCGTCGATTATGCCCGCAGCCTCGTGTTTCGCTTCCTTGAGGCGCTCTACAGCTTTTTCCTTGGCAAGTTCGAGATCGCGGCTGGCGCGATCCGCTGCCGCCAGCCCTTCGGATATCTTTTTCTCGCGCTCTGCCATGGCGGCCAGGATCGGTGGCCACACATACTTCATGCAGAACAACACAAAGCAGACGAAAGCGATCATCTGCCCGATCAGCGTAAGGTTTATATTCACGCCTTGCTCCTCACAGATTTGGGAAGGCCGCGTACCTTGCGGCCCTGCTCCCGTCGGTGGTTAGATCAGCCGGCTACGGAAGGTGCGACCACGAAGATCAGGTACATTGCGATACCCACGCCAATGATGGGGATCGCGTCCACCAGGCCGGCGCCGAGGAAGAACGTCACCTGCAGTTTCGGTGCCAGTTCCGGCTGGCGGGCAGAGCCCTCGATGAGCTTGCCGCCCAACAGGCCCACACCGATGGCGGCTCCCAATCCACCCAAGCCCATCATGATGGCCGCTGCAACGTAAATTAATTCCATGTTTATCTCCTAACGTTAATTAAACAAAACTTGAAAGATTTAGAGTGGGTTAGTGGTCTTCATGCGCCATGCTGAGATAGACGATCGTCAACACCATGAAAATAAACGCCTGCAAAGTGATGATCAGGATGTGGAAAATCGCCCAGCCGATTTGCAGCAGGCCAGCTGGAACCAGCCATAGCACGCCGGCGCTGAACAGCGCTGCAATCAGGATAAAGATCATCTCGCCGGCGTACATGTTGCCGAACAGTCGCAGACCCAGAGAGAAGGGTTTGGCCAGAAGTCCAACCACTTCCATAAAGAGGTTCACCGGGATGAAAATCCAGTGATTGAACGGATTCAGGGTCAGTTCGCGGACGAAACCGAACCCTTTGATTTTGATCGAGTAGTACAACATCAGAATGAATATGCCCAAGGCCATACCCATGGTGATATTCGGGTCCGTGGAGGGCACGATCTTCTGGTAACCCACGCCCACCAGGCTGAGCAGTTGCGGCACGAGATCCACCGGCAGCAAATCCATCAGGTTCATCAGGAACACCCAGACAAAAACCGTCAATGCCAGCGGTGCTACCATTTTGTTGTGGCCGTGGAAGGTATCGCGCACCGTGTCGTCGACAAATCCCACCACCATTTCAATCACGTTGACCATGCCACTCGGCACGCCGGCGTGGGCTTTTTTGGCGACGCCACGAAACAACCAGCAGAAAAGGATCCCAAGCCCGACCGACCAGAGCAGGGAGTCGACATGAATGGCGTTAAACCCCATGGCAGCAATTTCATCCGCGCCGTGCGCCATCACCCAGGTGCCACCGACGTCGACGACAGAGCCGTCATGACGTGTAAAACCCTCGGGCAGCTTGCCGAAAGTCAGATTGGTCAGGTGGTGAACAATGTACTCGGAAATGGTCTGGGGTGCGCCTGCCATTAATTAGAACTCTCGCATCTATCTCTTCGTGTCGGCGCTGTGATTCGGCTGGCCGCGTGTCAGCAACAACCAACTGCCTGTAATTTGTATCAACACCATCGCCAGATAACTGACGAATACGGCCGGGGCATTTATCGGCCTCACCACCGCAAAAACCACTGCGAACCCGGCGGCACTGAGCGCGAACTTTCCCACTTCGCCCGCATATCCGGAGCGGACAATCGCCGCGCTGGATCGCGCACCGCGCCACCTGAACGCAAGCGCCGCGAAGTAAGCCTGGGGCACTATCGCGACCAAGCCACCTGCGAATATCGAGTAAGCCACCACCGGATCGTACGTCTGTGAGAACAGACACAGTGCAACGAGCGATAGCAGTTGAACCAGGGTGATTCGGTGAACCGGGGGACGCGCTATTTCAGCCCCACTCATAAGCGCCTCGCCACACTCTCAACAGCTCGCGCGCACGGGCCCGCCCCTGGATTCGGGCGGGCATTATAGGTAACTAACCCTGCAGGTTCAACCGAAGATTGGGCGCGGACTCGAGAAAAATTGGCGCTGTTCGGCGCATGTTCGCCCCAACACTACATTTGGCGCCACCTCGGCTGGATGGCATTACAGCATATAGTGCCGGTTATTACTGAGAACACCACATACTGTGGTTTTGTCGCGATGCTGCGGGGGAGTTAGCGACGGTCCCGCGTCACCTGCCTTCACTTGATGTGCCGCAATATTCCATCCAGCTCATCGAGATTATTGTAGGCGAGCACCAGCCTTCCCCGCCCCTTGCTGGTGTGCTGGATGGACACTCGCGCCCCCAAACGCTGCGACAGGTCATCCTGAAGGCGCCTGATATTGGGATCCAGATGCTTGTTGGCCGCCGACAGCGGCTTTTTCGCCAGCAAGGTGCGCACCAGCGCCTCCGCCTGACGTACCGTCAGGCTTTTCGCCACCACCGTGCGTGCCGCCTGGGATTGTGCGGCGCCCTCCAGCGCTAATAACGCACGTGCGTGACCCATCTCCAGATCACCGTGCTCAACCAGTCGACGCACATCCTCCTGCAGGCTCATCAGGCGTAGCAGGTTGGCGACCGTGGAGCGGGATTTGCCGACTGCCGTTGCCACCTCCTGTTGGGTGAGATCGAATTCGCGCTGCAGACGTTGCAATGCGGCGGCCTCTTCGATGGGGTTGAGGTCTTCGCGCTGGATGTTCTCAATCAGGGCCATAGCGATGGTCGCCTGGTCTGACACTTCGCGCACCAAGGCGGGAATCGAGTTGAGGCCCGCCAGTTGTGTCGCACGCCATCGACGCTCACCGGCGATGATTTCGAACCTCTGGCCGGGAACAGGCCGCACCACTATCGGCTGCATCACGCCCTGTGCCAGGATACTGTCGGCTAACTCCCGCAGGGATTCCGGTGCCATATCGCGCCGCGGCTGGTATTTGCCGCGCTGGATGATATCCACGGGTAGTTCCCGCAGTACACCGTCTTCAGGACCCGGGGGCGACTCCGCAAACGACTCAGTCGGAGCGATTCCTGCTGTGCCCGCCGTGTGTGTCGACTTGCCAACACCCAACAGCGCATCCAGGCCTCGGCCCAGTCCTCGTTTCTTCACCGACATCTGCGCTCTCCCGTTGTCACGGCGTCACAATCTTCCCGGGAGGTAGCGCGGCTTGCTGTTCCGCCCGCCGGATAATTTCTCCCGCTAGCGCCATGTACGCCTTGGAGCCGCGGGAATTTTTGTCGTAGTACATAGCGGGTACACCGTGGCTGGGCGCTTCTGCGAGGCGCACATTTCTTGGCACCACCGTGCGGTATACCTTGTCGCCAAAATGTGCGCGCAATTGTGCGGACACATCCGTGGTCAGGCTGTTGCGCGGGTCGTACATGGTGCGCAATATACCCTCGATTTTAAGTTGCTGGTTTGCTGTATCAGCCACGCCCTCGATGGTGCGTACCAGCGCCGCCAATCCCTCCAGCGCAAAGTATTCGCATTGCATGGCGATGATGACGCCATCGGCAGCGACCAAGGCATTGATCGTAAGCATGTTCAGGGACGGAGGGCAGTCGATCAGGATGTAATCGTACCGGGTCGCGCACCCTGCAAGTGCTGTGCGCAGGCGTTGCTCACGGTTCTCCACCGCCAGTAGCTCCACCTCCGCCGCTGTCAAATCGCCGTTAGCGGGCACCACGTCGAAAAAACTTTCTGTCGACAGGCTGACCTGCGCAATTGGCATGTCGTGCACCATAACGTCGTAGACACTGCTTTCGACCGCGTTTTTGTCGACGCCGCTGGCCATCGTGGCATTGCCCTGTGGATCCAGATCCACCAGCAGCACCCGCTGTTTCATCGCCGCGAGGGATGCGGCCAGATTGACGCACGTCGTGGTTTTGCCAACCCCGCCTTTCTGATTCGCAATGGCGATTACTCTGGTCAATGCACGTTTCCCTGGCGGTTATTCCTGGCGCGGTGGAAGCGCGATCTTTACCAGATGCCGCTGCTCGTCCAGGCCCGGCACCGCGAGCGGGTGAACTGACACGCTTGCTCCCCGCCGGCGCAACACATCCAGTTCGTCGCTGGGAGCCGCCCCTTTCATGGCAAGAAAGCTGCCTTGGGGTGATAGCAGATGCTGGCAGTCGCGCACCATGTCCGGCAGGGACGCAAATGCCCTCGAAATCACGGCGTCGAACGGCTGTTCGAGGCAAAAACTTTCCACGCGCGCCTGATGGATCACCATATTATCCAAGCCAAGGGCAGTTTTCACCTGAAATAGAAACCGGGTCTTCTTCCCATTGCTATCCAACAGGTGGATCTCACGCTGCGGCATGACAATCGCCAGCGGTACGCCGGGCAAGCCGGCGCCGGTACCAACGTCGATCAATCGCCGTCCCACCACATAGCGAGCTATAGACAGGCTATCCAACAGATGGCGCGTCACCATTTGCCCCGGCTCTCGAATCGCCGTCAGGTTGTATGCCCTGTTCCATTTGGCGAGCAAGCCCAGGTAATCGACAAGTCGTTGCAATTGTCGCGCATCCGCAGGTGCGCCCAGCTGGTCGCAGCCCTGCTGTAACCGCGTAAGGAGGTGCGGATCCAATCAGGCTGACTGTTGGATATCAGCTACAGCGTGCTCAGTTGCGGCGAGAGCGCCCCTGCGCTTCAGGTATACCAGCAACAACGCGATAGCGGCGGCGGTCACGCCGGGAATGCGTCCGGCACGCGCCAGCGTGTCAGGGCGCGCTGCAGACAATTTCTGTTTCACTTCATTCGATAGCCCGTCGACGGCGGCATAGTCCATATCCACCGGCAATACCAGGTTCTCATTGCGCCGCAGACGCGCGATATCCTCGCGCTGGCGGTCGATATAGCCGGCGTACTTGGCCTGTATTTCTACCTGCTCGGCCGCCTGCTGGTCCGCAACCGGTTCACCCACCAGACCCGCTATGTCGGCATACTCCAGCTCTGGGCGTTTGAGCAGTTCCGCCAGTGAATATTCCCTGGCGATTGGCGTTTTAAGCTTATTTGCCAGTGCGTCCGCCTGTGGCGTATGCGGATGAATCCAGGCGGTCGCCAGACGTGTGGTTTCACGCTCGATCGCCTCGCGTTTCGCGTCGAACCGCGCCCAACGCACATCATCCACCAAGCCCAGCGCCCTGCCCTGCTCCGTCAGGCGCAGATCGGCATTGTCCTCACGCAATAGCAGACGGTATTCCGCCCGCGACGTGAACATGCGATACGGTTCCTGCGTGCCCATGGTAATCAGGTCATCCACCAGCACACCGATGTAGGACTCATCGCGCCGCGGGCACCAGGGCGATTCACCACGCACCGCCAGCGCAGCATTCAACCCCGCAAGAATGCCCTGCGCCGCAGCTTCTTCATAACCGGTGGTGCCATTGATTTGCCCGGCGAAGTACAACCCGGGCACTACCTTTGTTTCAAGCGAGGCATGAAGGTCCCGGGGGTCAAAAAAGTCGTACTCGATGGCGTACCCTGGGCGGGTGATGTGCGCATTCTCGAAACCCTTGATCGAACGCACGAGATTGACCTGTACATCGAATGGCAGGCTCGTTGAAATCCCGTTGGGATAAAGTTCCTGCGTGGATAGGCCTTCAGGTTCGATAAAAATCTGGTGGGAGGTTTTGTCCGCGAAGCGATGTATCTTGTCCTCGATGCTGGGGCAGTAGCGCGGCCCGATACCTTCGATGATACCGGAATACATCGGTGAACGATCCAGTCCGCCGCGAATGATGTCGTGTGTGCGCTCATTGGTATGCGTCACCCAGCAGCAGCGCTGTTCGGGATGTTCTGCAGTACTGCCTAAATACGACATCACCGGCTCAGGGGTATCGCCCCACTGTTGTGCCAGCTCCGTGAAATCGACACTGCGCGCATCGATCCTCGGTGGCGTGCCGGTTTTCAGGCGTTCGACGCGGAATGGCAGTTCCCGCAGCCGCCGCGCCAACGCGATCGACGGTGGATCCCCAGCGCGACCTCCGGCGCTGCTTTCCAGCCCGATATGTATCTTTCCACCCAGGAATGTTCCGCTGGTCAACACAACGCGAGGCGCTCGAAACACCACTCCCATCTGTGTAATTGCGCCTGCGATTCGGCCATTCTCTATCAGGAGGTCATCGACCGCCTGCTGGAAAATCGACAGGTTCGGTTGCGACTCCAGCATATGACGAATGGCGTTGCGGTACAGGACCCGGTCAGCCTGGGCGCGCGTAGCGCGCACTGCCGGCCCTTTGCGCCGGTTCAGTACCCGAAACTGAATGCCCGCCCGATCTGTCGCACGGGCCATGGCACCACCCAAGGCATCAACTTCCTTCACCAGATGGCTCTTGCCGATGCCGCCGATTGCGGGATTGCAGGACATCTGCCCCAGCGTGTCGACGCTATGGGTCAACAGTAACGTGCGACAACCCATACGCGCGGCCGCCAGGCATGCTTCCGTCCCTGCGTGCCCGCCGCCGATCACGATGACTTCGAATTGTTGCGGGTATTCCATTGGCAGTCTCATCTGCAAAGCGCTTACCGATTGGGGGGGGCGATTATACGTGGACACCGGAAGTTGTTCAAAATTTGTTCGGTTGAACTTGTTCAGCTGCCGGTCAACCTTGCATCGCACCAGCGTACAATCTCGGCGTAGACCTCGGCATGCTCCGGTTCATTGAAAATCTCATGAAACAACCCTGGATAGATACGCAAGGTTTTATCCGCGGATCCGATTTCCCTATGTAAAAACCGCGACCCTTCGGGAGAGGTCATGGAATCCGCGCTACCATGCATTATCAGCATGGGAAGCGTGATCCTCCCGGCTTCGGCTTGGATGGCTGTCATTCCAGCGAACAGTTCGTGCAGCATGCGTGCAGACATTTTGCCGTGGAATACCAGCGGATCCTCGACATACAGCCTGACGATCTCAGGATCACGGCTGACGCCTGCGGGATCGAGTTTCAGGATACCCAGTCGCGGCGCTATCACCGCTGCCAATCCCAGCAGCCCTAGTTGCAGTTTCCCTGGCGCGAGCTCGGTCTTGATTGCTGGCCCCGAGAGAATCCCTCCTGCGAACGCCGCCTGATGGCGCAACAGATACAGGCTGGCTATCAATCCGCCCATGCTGTGTCCAAGCAGGAAAATCGGAACACCCGCAAATCGAGCACTGATCTTCTGATGCAATACCGCCAGGTCAGAAAGGTAGTCATCAAATTTACCCACGTATCCCGGGGTGCCCGCAGAGTTACCGTGCCCGTTGTGATCCAGTGCGGCAACGGCATAGCCCTGTCCGGTAAAGTGCTGTGCAAAATGCCGATAGCGACCGCTGTGTTCTCCCGCACCATGCGCCACTAATAGCACCGCCTTGAGCGCCACTTCCGGCTCCCAGCACTGAAAGTAGATCGAACGCTCACCAGTGCCGGTGAACCTTCCTTCGCTGTGTTTCATCGATGCTCCTGTTTCATGCCGAGAGTGTGGTACGAGTTCGCCCGTCCCCACTGGCTAGCATGCCGAGCCAAAAACAAATAATAAAGTGCTCAGGGCATACGCCGGATGGATGTATCGCCAAACCCTCGAAGTTTAGATTTACCTCTTGGGATTGTTTCCGATACGGGCGTTCCCGTTTCCTCCATTGGAACTTTCTTGCTGATTCAGTCATATTGGGATTCCCTGAAAACGAGGGAGATACACCACCGCAGATGAGCGGGATACAAAGTGAGAAAGCGCGGATACCTGAGCTCATCGACAATGTTGCAATTTCAGTTGGGAGGAACTCACACATGGCACGTTGGAAACGCAAAGAACTGGAAGCTGCTTTTGATAACTATCAAGCCGCAGCACTAAAGGGAGCGAAGACCAAGGACTGGACGGATTGGGCTAATTGCTTCACCGAGGATGCCACCTATTTCGAGCATCACTACGGACGCTACTGGGGCCGAGCACGGATTCAGGCGTGGATCACAGAGACCATGAATAAATGGCCGGCAAGCGAGATGACCGCCTTTCCTGTCACCTGGTATTCCATCGACGTCGATAAAGGCTGGATTATCTGCGAAGTGATGAATCGCATGACTGATCTGGGTGACGGCAAGATCTATCAGGAACCAAACCTGACAATTCTGCACTATGCAGGCAATGGTATGTTCAAGTACGAGGAAGATGCCTACAACCCGCATAACATGGGAGTCACGATTGGCTCATGGATAGCGGCGAAGAAAAAACTATCTGCAGAACAGGAAAAATAGCCTGTCTGTAGCATGAGAGAAGCTCATCCTGTGCGTAATATCGTTCTCCGTTTCGATATGCGCAGCGCACCGCATTGTCCTAATACACCTGCGGAGCGCTATCAAGCGACGCTGGAGATGGCCGTTTGGGCGGATCGCAATGTCGTGGATGTCGTCGGTTTATCGGAACATCATCACACCGATGACGGATTCCTGTCCGCGCCACTGCAAATGGCAGGGATGATTGCGGCTCTGACGCAACGGATTCGTATCAGCGTAAGTGCACTGTTGGTTCCCCTCCACGATCCACTTCGACTGGCGGAGGACATCGCCGTGTTGGATCTCGTATCAGGTGGGCGTTTTTCGGCGACCTGTGGTTTGGGTTACCGGGAAAGTGAATACCTGTGTTTTGGAGAGAGCTGGGAAAACCGCGGGCGGGTATTTGACGACAAGCTCGATGTGCTGATACGTGCATTAAAAGGGGAAGATGTAGTTCACCACGGCTACACTACGCGTCTGAATCCCGCACCGCATTCGCCAATTTACTCACTACTGCTGATCGGGGGTAACAGCAAAACAGCGGCCAGGCGGGCTGCGCGATTCAAACTCTTATTTTGCCCTGCGATTGATGATCCACAGTTGGATACTGAATACCGTAATGCATGCAAGGCAGAGAATTTCAGCTATGGAGCCGTCATCCCCCCGCGCGCACCCTCCACTACGTTTATCAACGAAAACCCTGAGGCATGCTGGAAAACAATCGGCCAATACCTGATGTATGACGCCACCGCGTACGGCGCGTGGCGCCATCCCAATCGACGGGCCTATGCCGAGTCCTTTGCATCGAATGTGGAAGAACTCAAGAAGGAGGGTAAATACCGCATACTCACCCCTGAGCAAGCTTTGGAAACCATTCAGAAGACAGGCTCACTACATTTGGCGCCATTGGCTGGTGGTGTCCCACTAGACATTGCGCGACACAGCCTGCGTTTGTTTGAGGATCATGTACAACCGTATCTTTGAATCTTGCGATTTGAGTGCAACAGTCAAATCTATAGGAATATATAAATATGTATCTTGAAGAATATAAGGACTGTTGTTGTTACAGTATTTAGCACCGGTTTGCGCTGTGAAGAAGTGATATTTTCGGTTTGTAATCAACCTCTTATCATTCGTGAAAATACTGGGATAACACCTGTGACTGTTGCGAGAAAGCCGTGTTCAATGCGTGTATCGATTCTGTAATTCTGGGGAAATATATTAAGAGTGCAGGTGCTCAGGTTGATTAATTCAGATTTATGCTAGGTTGATCCACGCATAACCAACGTTTTCTGCACTACTTGAACTTGTGATATTGCAGAACAAGGAATTCCTGTGGTTTTCCCATGAGTTAATTGTGGCGTACGAGTGAGTGATAGGTTTGTTGTGGGTTGTTTGTGTTGATTCTGTTGAAAAACTTTGAATATCGGTTTGATAAAACCTGATGTGTGTAATATCAGGACATTATTTACCTATACAAAAACTTGAGAAGATTTTCCCCAACAGTTCGTCACTACTCACAGCACCTGTGATCTCACCTAGACTTTTCTGGCAGAGCCGTAAATCTTCTGCGAGCAACTCTCCAGCACCATTGTGTCGTAATTGATGTTGCCCATGCTGGAGTAACTGGGTTGCCTGGTCCAATATCAACAGGTGGCGGCGTCGGGCACTGAAATGGCCTCCCGCATCGTTGTTGTATCCCATGCAGGACTTCAGGTGTTGTCGGAGAAGATCGATTCCAGCACCGGATTTAGCGGAGACATGAATCGTTGTTGTATCACCAGAATACTCTATGTGCGGTTGAACTCCCGAAAGATCACATTTGTTGCTAATTATGATTACTGGGATAGTTCGGATCTGGTGTTGAATTATCTTTACGCGTGTATCGTCTTGCTCACTTGGTGTTTTGGCACTGCTATCCACGACAAGCAGTACGCGATCCGCAGACTCGATTTCAGCCCATGCGCGTCGAATACCTTCTCGCTCGATTTCATCTCCACTTTCCCGCAGTCCTGCGGTATCGGCAATATGTAGCGGCATACCGTCGATCTGGATCCGCGCTCGGAGTACATCGCGAGTGGTGCCTTCGATCGCTGATACAATCGCCGTATTCTCGCCTGACAAGGCGTTCAGTAAACTGGATTTACCCGCATTGGGTTTTCCTGCGATGACCAGCTTCATTCCTTCCTGGATAAGCGAACCTTGGTGGGCTGCAGCGCGAATATCGGCAAATTGATGGATAATTTCCTGTAGCCGCTCTTCGACTTTTCTATCCTTCAGAAAATCAATTTCCTCCTCCGGGAAATCGATTGCTGCTTCAACATAGATGCGCAATTCAGTTACCAATTGCATGAGCGCTTCTATTTTTTGGGAAAATGCACCTTGCAGAGAGCGGCTGGCATTTAGCGCAGCCTGTTCCGTGGCTGCGTTGATCAGGTCAGCGACAGCTTCGGCTTGTGCCAGATCTATTTTGCCGTTGAGGTATGCGCGATGGGAGAATTCGCCTGGATGCGCTACTCGAGCGCCTAGAAGACAGACTTCCCTTAGTAATATGTCAAGGATAACGGGTCCACCGTGGGCTTGCAGTTCCACAACATCCTCACCGGTGAATGAATGCGGTTGTGGAAAGTGGATTAAAATTCCTGTGTCCAGTGCACGGCCAGAACGGTCGCTGAAGGTGCAGAAGTGGGCGTGGCGTGGTTTTGGTGAGATACCACTGAGCGTCGAACCGATTGTGACTGCATTTTCGCCGGACAAGCGAATAATACCCACGCCACCTATACCTGGAGCTGTGGCGACAGCTGCAATGGTTTCCTGATTCAAAGCTGCCATCTCCATCTGCTGGAGACAGGCTTCAGGCTTTGTTGCCGGCCTGTTCGATTTGTCTGGTGATCACCCATTGTTGCGCAATTGAAAGCAGGTTGTTGACCAGCCAGTACAATACCAGTCCCGCAGGGAACCACAGAAAGAAGAACGTGAACATTACCGGCATCCACTGCATGATTTTCGCCTGCATGGGGTCGGGTGGTGGTGGGTTGAGCTTCTGCATGAAATACATGCTCGCGCCCATAAGTAGAGGCAACACGAAATAGGGATCCATCACGGAAAGATCCTTTATCCACAGGAAAAACGGCGCCTGCCTCAGTTCGACGCTTTCCATCAGCATCCAGTACAGACCAATAAATACCGGCATCTGGACCAGGATTGGCAGACAGCCTCCCATGGGATTGATCTTCTCTTTCTTGTACAGATCCATCATCGCCTGGGATTGTTTTTGTTTGTCGTCCGCGTACTGTTCCCGGATTTCCATCATCTTCGGTTGAACCCGACGCATGTTGGCCATTGATTTGTACGATGCTGCAGAGAGCTTGAAGAATGCCCCTTTAATCAGCACTGTGAGGAGAATGATGGCAACCCCCCAGTTTCCAACCACAGCATGAATCTTTGTAAGTAACCAGAACAACGGTTGTGCGATCCACCATAACCACCCGTAGTCAACGCTGAGATCCAGGTACG
This sequence comes from uncultured Halioglobus sp., assembly GCA_964461965.1. Lineage (GTDB taxonomy): Bacteria > Pseudomonadota > Gammaproteobacteria > Pseudomonadales > Halieaceae > Marimicrobium. The sequence continues at coordinate 13,122 of CAYWWD010000037.1, forward strand.
GAGATATTTCTCGGAGGCGATACTGATCTTTCGGTCCGGCATAGAATTTCGCGCCGATCTCACCCGTCTTGCCTGGATCCAGTACCAACGTGGGGCTGGTGAATCCTGCAATATTGAAGCCGCTCGGTGTAACCCGCGCACTGAAACTGTTGATATGTTCCGGATTGGGTATCCATGCGCTTAGGAAGTAGTGCTGGATCATCGCGATCCAGCCACCCGTGAGCTGGGCTTTGAAGGGGTCCTCCGTCAGATCCTCAAAGGTGAACTTGGTGAACCGGTCATCGGGCTGGGTCACAGCCACACCCAGGAAGGGCTTCAACCCCATAGAGTTCGAGGATGCCGAAGGCGGTGGAGCACTCCCGCGTTTTATTTGACCGAACAGGTTGGCCTGCCAGCGTTCTGGACTGTTGTTTTTTACGAGGTAGTCGACATCGAAGATGTATTCGCCTCGGTGAAATGTGAGGCGTTTGGTGACAGAAACGCTCGAGTTGCCCTGCCATTCCAAGTCAATTACGAGGGTGTCTTCGCCATCACGGAGGGTATATCGTGGGGCAGTACTGTTGAATTGTGCACGGCCATTACTGTCTATGCCGTTGACACCGATGAGGCCGCTTTGTGCTATATAGATCAAGGCGTCGTTGGATTCAAGAAGCACAAAAGGCTTGTTCGGATTTCCCTGTTCCGCCAGATATTTTGGCAGGGAGAGTTCTACGACATCGCCACCTTCAAGATCAATGGCAAGTTGTAATACATCCGTGTGGATCTGAATAATGCGGCGATTTTCCGCAGTGGCGTTTGCAGCAGGCTCATTCTTTGCCGGCACCGCTTCAGGTGCTGTCGGCAGGTCTTCCTGGGTTGCGCTGGACGGTACTGCGTGGGTCTCATGCGGCTTGGGAGAGTTTTGATCGTCGTTCGTTATGAGCCGCGTATTAGTCTCCGCGGTTGACGCCGATCTGGCATCGTTAAACGCAACCCACTGCGTCAGCAGCATGAACGAAAGTACAGCAATGGCGCCAATTAGCAGTGAGCGTTGCACATCCATAGTTAACAGTCTGCGGGTTGAACTCAGTGTGAGTGTGAGCAGGGAGGAACGAGGTCTATTCCACCCTCATGCCAGGGATGGCAGCGGCATAATCTCATTACGCCCAGGCGACATCCCTTTATTACGCCATGCACGGCGATCGCTTCCCGGGCATATGTGGAACAGCTGGGATAGAATCGACAATTATTGCCCATGAAGGGACTCAGGCAGGCCTGGTAGCAAGAAATCAAGAAAGTCAGCAAGCGACGCATCAGGAATCCTGATCAGTACTCAGTGCAGCGGCTTCAAGACGGCGATCCAGCTTCTGCCACAGCCGCAGCAATATAGAGGATAGTTCCGTATTATCCAACTGACTTACACCTTGTCTGGCAAGCAATACCACATCCACTGAGGGTCCGCTGCCGGGCAAGTTACGAAAAAACTCTCTCGCTATGCGCTTTATCCGATTGCGCTGGACAGCGAGCCGAACATGTTTCTTGGCGATGACCAAGCCGAGGCGATGTCGGGTATGGGTATTGTTTTTTGCCAGTAGCAACAGATGTTGATGAGAGACTCGTACATCGGGGTTATCGAATACCCTGCCGAAGTCACGGGCATTGAGTAAACGTTTATCCTTGCCGAAGCGTGCGGCGGCAGTCGCCCGGTCGCTCAATCTGGAAATCTATGCGGAAAGACGCTTACGGCCCTTGGCGCGACGACGGTTCAATACCTGGCGACCGCCCTTGGTCGCCATTCGTGAGCGAAAACCGTGAGTGCGTTTACGTTTCAGCACACTGGGTTGAAATGTTCTTTTCATGGTTTGGTTCCAAGGTAAACGGTAAGCGGAGTTGGTTGGCGACACTGGTTTGCCGCGCCATCACCCCGGCTGGAAAAAAGGCTGGCCATTCTAGTGAAATGCCGCCGCCAATACAACGCATCAAACCCACAAATTAAATCGAACCAAGTTGTCGCGACTAGCGGGCCGATCCAAGGGTTTATTGAGCAGACCTGAGCAGATCTGAGCAGAGAGAGCCGAATCAAAAACCGTAACGGCAATCAAAAGTTAGGCTGTCGACGCACATCTTCTCACAATGTTATGCACATGATACACACAGCACGCGCGCAATGACCTGCCACGCCTTGAAAACGCCATAAAAACCAGCAAAAATTATGTAACTGTATGAAATTTAAAGAATTAATATTTTTATAGTTTTTCCGATTTGGTGTGGATAACTTGCAATTTCAGGGGTATCATGCGTCCACTCGCCGGGCAAAAGTGCCGGGCTGATTAAAATTCAGAATCAAGCATTAATTTTTGCGAAAGCGGGTTTTTCAAACCAGCTTTAAGGGGTTTGCTGTGCCAGAAGTCGTGTGGCAACAATGTATTAATCGTTTGCGAGATGAATTGCCATCGCAACAATTCAACACCTGGATTCGCCCATTGCAGGCTTCTGCCAGCGAGCAAGCCCTTACGTTGTTTGCGCCGAATCGGTTCATCAAAGATTTCGTAGCGGAAAAATACGCGGGACGCATCGTAGAGTTGCTAGAGGAACTTCAACCCGGCAATGCATTGCTGGTAGCGCTTGAAATCGGCGCTATTCATACGTCGATCGAGGCACAGACCCTCGCAACTGTACGCACAGCCCCGCATAACGCCGAGCCAATGCAACGCGCGCAGGATGTTGCCAGGCCGGCGTTCATTGAACGTGCGGCGTCTCGCGCAATTCCAGATCTGGAGGTCTCGGGAAGAGCGATGTCCGAGAGTCGAGAACAGGTGCGCAGGGTGGACGAAGAAGGCGTGCTGTTGCATCAGCAACACTTGTTCGAAAATTACACATTCGACAGTTTTGTTGAAGGCAAATCCAACCAGCTGGCTCTGGCGGCGGCGCAACAGGTCGCGGAAAACCCGGGCAAATCCTATAACCCCTTGTTCCTGTACGGAGGGGTTGGACTCGGTAAAACGCATTTGATGCACGCCGTTGGCAATGCGCTGAAGGCCCACAATCCAGACGCAAAGGTAGTGTACCTGCATTCGGAGCGGTTTGTTGCCGACATGGTAAAAGCGCTGCAACTCAATGCCATCACGGAATTTAAACGGTATTACCGATCGGTGGATGCACTTTTGATAGACGACATCCAGTTCTTTGCAAAAAAGGATCGGTCACAGGAAGAATTTTTTCATACATTCAACGCCCTGCTTGAAGGCGGCCAGCAGATGATCCTCACCTGCGATCGCTACCCGAAAGAAATTGATGGATTGGAAGAACGATTGAAGTCGCGCTTCGGGTGGGGTCTTACCGTGGCCGTCGAGCCTCCGGAGCTGGAGACCAGAGTCGCGATATTAATGAAAAAAGCATCTGACGCACACATCGCACTTGCGCCGGATGCCGCCTTTTTTATCGCCCAACGCATACGCTCTAACGTTCGAGAGTTAGAGGGCGCGTTGAAGCGGGTAATCGCCAGCGCCCGTTTTGTGGGTCGGCCGATCGACATCGAGCTGATCAAAGAAAGTTTAAAGGATCTGTTGGCCCTGCAGGACAGGCAAGTCAGTATGGACAACATACAGCGCACCACTGCGGAGTACTACAAAATCAAAGTCGCGGATATGATGTCGCGACGGCGCAGTCGATCAGTCGCACGCCCACGCCAGATGGCGATGGCATTGTCCAAAGAGCTGACCAATCACAGCTTACCCGAAATCGGAGACGGTTTCGGAGGCAGGGATCACACGACAGTTTTGCATGCATGCCGTAAAATCAAAGAGCTTCGCGAAACCAACTCGGACATACGGGAAGATTACAAAAACTTGCTGAGGACACTGACGACCTGAGCAAGATGCAATGGCAGGTGTTGTGTCCATAGAATACAAAACCCAGACGCATCACCTGGATGCGCCACCTCAAAGGAAGGGATTTAATCTGTATGAAGTTCAGCATTTCACGGGATAGCCTGGTCAAGTCGTTGAGCCTCGTGGCAGGCGTAGTAGAGCGGCGCCAGACCCTGCCCATCTTGGCCAATGTGTTGATCGTGTTGGAGCAGGACCGCCTGTCGCTCACCGGGACGGATCTCGAAGTTGAGCTGGTGGGAAGATTGAGCCTGCCCACGGCGGGCGAGCCGGGCGAAATTACCGTTCCGGCGCGAAAACTTCTGGAGATTTGTAAATCATTGCCTGAGGGGAGTGAGATCGATTTCAGTGTCAAGGACAATAAGGCGACGGTGAAATCCGGTCGCAGCCGGTTCACGCTGTCAACGCTGCCCGCCAGGGAGTTCCCCAATGTCGAGGACAGCATAGGCACCCATCGATTGACCCTGAAGCAGGGCCAACTGAAGCGGCTAATCGACCGCACCGCGTTTGCCATGGCGCAGCAGGATGTACGCTATTACCTGAACGGCATGTTGTGGGAGTTGGACAACAGGAAAATATTGCGCGTTGTCGCAACGGACGGACATCGCTTGGCGATGTGCACTCTGCCCGAACCGGTAAGCGCGAGCGGCGAAGGAGGTGCCCAGGTGATCCTTCCTCGCAAGGGCGTGCTGGAGTTGGCTCGGCTACTGATAGACGATGATATTGAGATTACTATCGTAATAGGCAGCAACCATATCCGCGCAATGACGGACGAGTTCACCTTTACGTCCAAATTGGTCGACGGCAAGTTTCCCGATTACCAGCGCGTGTTGCCGCGCTCCCCCGACAAAATTCTTAACGGCTCGCGCCAGGCGTTGCGCCAAGCGTTCACACGGACCGCCATTTTGTCCAATGAAAAATATCGCGGGGTTCGCCTGAAACTGACCAAGGACGCTTTAGAAATTGTGGCCAACAATCCAGAGCAGGAGGAGGCTGAAGAAACGGTTTCCGTAGAGTACGCCGGAGATAGCCTCGAAATCGGCTTCAATGTCAGCTATTTGCTGGATGTTCTTGGCGTACTCAGTGGTGAAGAAGTCAAGCTTTCACTGGCGGATCCCAACAGCAGCGCGTTGCTGGAGGAGTCCGCCACAGGGGATTCGCTCTACGTTGTGATGCCAATGCGGCTGTAGCTGGGCTCAAATTACTCTGCGAACTCAACTTCAATGCAATTAGACCGTGCGGCGCTATCTGGCGAGGCGCCGCGACACTGTACAGCGGGCTAGCGTGGCGCTCTCCCAACTACAGATACAACAGGTGCGGAATCTTCGCAATATCCGCGTGGATGGACTGCAATCGGCTAATGTCTTTTATGGCAGCAACGGTAGCGGTAAAACAAGTGTATTGGAGGCCATACACTTGCTGGGAATGGCCCGCTCATTTCGCAACACAAGCATCAAGTCGTTGATAACCCATGGCGCCCAACATTGTACCGTTTTTGGCACAACTGTTAGTGGCGTCGCAATTGCGAATTCACACCCAGGACATGGGTTATCGCTGGGCGTCCAACGCAATCGCGTCGGCGATGCGCAAATAAAGATAGGCGGACGACACGTTCGATCAGTGGCTGAACTGGCTGTGCAATTTCCGCTGCAGGTACTTACAGCCGAGAGCTTCGGGCTGTTGACTGGCCCCCCGGCGGCAAGGCGGCAATATCTGGATTGGGGAGTGTTCCACGTGGAACAAGGGTTTTACGGGCAGTGGCAGCGCTTTCAAAGAAGCCTGAAACAGCGCAACAACCTTTTACGGCGTGGTAAGATACCCATCGAAGAGCTGGCAGTGTGGACACGAGATCTGGCGCAGGCCGGTACGGCGATCAACGAGCTCAGATCAGCATATTTCCAGATATTGTCGACAAAGTTTAAAGATATCATGTCCAGTTTGGCGCCATCTCTCCCAATGCTCGAATTGCGTTTTGTACAGGGGTGGGATCGGCACCTAAGTTACAGCGAGGCGCTGGAACAGGGGCGGCCTGCAGACATGGAACAAGGTTTTACGCACTGTGGCCCACAGCGGGCCGACATTCGAGTGCTGTCCGCAGGAGTTTCGGCTGCCGAGACTCTTTCCAGAGGACAGCAGAAGCTCGTCGTTTGTGGTTTGAAGCTTGCTCAGGGCCAGTTAATGTCGCAAGTGGGTCGTGGCCACTGCACGTACCTGATCGACGACCTGCCGTCGGAGTTGGATCGCGGGCATGGGCAGCAGGTGTGTCATGCGCTGGCCGCGATGGATGCGCAAGTGTTTATTACGTGCATCGACCAGAACGAAGTGCGAGCTGCCTGGCCCGACGCCAATCCGCTGACAGTGTTCCACGTGGAACACGGCAGCGTGCGACCCGTCGCAACGTAACACATACGACTACAACGCGAATTTGTACCGCATTGAGAGTAAATGCCCATGAATGAAGGACAAAGCAACTACGACTCGTCCAGTATAAAAGTGCTCAAGGGGCTTGATGCTGTGCGCAAACGCCCCGGGATGTACATCGGGGACACAGATGATGGGTCTGGCCTGCACCACATGGTGTTTGAACTGGTCGACAACTCCATAGACGAGGCGCTGGCTGGGCATTGCACCAAAGTCAGTGTCGTGATCCATCCAGATGAATCGGTTTCTGTCGCCGACGACGGCCGGGGTATTCCCACCGAAATGCATGAGGAAGGGGTTTCCGCCGCCGAAGTCATCATGACCGTTCTGCATGCCGGCGGAAAGTTTGATGACAACACATACAAAGTGTCCGGCGGGTTGCACGGCGTGGGCGTGTCAGTTGTTAACGCGCTATCTGAGCACCTTGTGCTGACCATCCGCAGAGAGGGCAGGATGTATGAGCAGATCTATCGTCATGGTGTGCCAGATGCACCATTGGCGGAGATCGGCACCACTGAAACTACGGGTACTACGGTGCGTTTCAAGCCATCATCCGCGACGTTCACCAATATCGAATTTCACTTCGAACAACTGGCCAAGCGACTACGCGAGCTCGCCTTTTTGAACTCCGGTGTGCGCATTCAGTTGAAGGACGAGCGCAGTGCAAAGGAGGAGACGTACCAGTACGAGGGCGGGCTCAGGGCTTTTGTGAACTTCCTCAACCAGAACAAAACGCCGGTCAATAAACCTTTCCACTTCCAGGTCACCAGCGAGGAGGGGATCGGTGTCGAGATCGCGCTGCAATGGAACGACACTTTCCAGGAAAACGTTTTCTGCTACACCAACAACATCCCACAACGCGATGGTGGAACCCATTTGGTCGGGTTCAGAGCCGCGTTGACCCGCAGCCTGAATACCTATATCGAAAAAGAAGGATTAGCCAAAAAAGCCAAAGTCAACACCACCGGGGATGATGCGCGTGAAGGATTGACTGCAATTATCTCCGTTAAGGTGTCAGACCCCAAATTTTCCTCGCAAACCAAGGACAAACTCGTTTCTTCTGAGGTCAAGGCAGCTGTGGAGCAGGCGATGAGCGCACAGCTGAACGACTACCTGATGGAGAATCCGGGGGATGCGAAGGCGGTGGTCGGAAAAATGCTGGATGCGGCGCGCGCGCGTGAGGCTGCACGCAAAGCGCGTGAAATGACACGGCGCAAAGGAGCTCTCGATATCGCCGGACTTCCTGGCAAGCTTGCCGACTGCCAGGAGAAGGATCCGGCGCTATCGGAGCTTTATCTGGTGGAGGGGGACTCCGCTGGCGGCTCTGCGAAACAGGGGCGCAACCGCAAGTATCAAGCGATCCTTCCACTCAAAGGCAAAATTCTTAACGTGGAGAAGGCGCGTTTCGACAAAATGTTGGGCTCTGCGGAGGTCGGCACAATTGTGACCGCGCTGGGTTGTGGGATTGGCAAGGAAGAGTTCAACGCAGACAAACTTCGGTACCACAGCATTATCATCATGACGGATGCCGATGTTGACGGGTCCCATATTAGAACCCTGCTGCTGACGTTCTTCTTCCGGCAGATGCGAGAGCTCATTGAGAGAGGGCACATTTTCATTGCGCAGCCGCCGCTGTACAAAATTTCCAAGGGAAAACAACACCAGTATTTGAAAGACGATGCGGCGTTGGATAACTACCTGACACAGTCTGCACTGGAAGGCGCATCGATTTTCGTCAACCCGGCAGCGCCGCCAATATCCGGTGGCAATCTGGCGGAACTGGTGAGACGGTATCGCTCGGTCGAGGCGACCATCAATCGGCTTGGCCGCCTGTACAGCGAACAGGTATTGTGGCAAATGGTCTACGGCGCGTCGCTGACTGCCGAGCAATTGAGGGATGAGCATACCGTCCGGGTATTCTGCGAGCAACTGCACGAACGCCTGCAAGTAGTCGCTGCAAAAGGCAATGCGTACTCCGTCCTTGTGCGCAAAGATCAGGAACGCCAGCTCTATTTTCCCGTCGTAAAACTTCTGGCACACGGTGTTGAATCTGAAACGGAATACCATCACGAATTCTTTTCCTCCGGTGAATACCGCAGCTTGACTTCGCTGGGTGAGACGCTGAACAGCCTGATTGAAGCGGATGGATACCTTCAACGCGGCGAAAAGACGCTGGCAACGCGCAGCTTTGCGCAGGGACTGGACTGGTTGATGAGCGAGGCACGCAAGGGGTACACCATTCAGCGCTACAAAGGATTGGGAGAAATGAATCCGGAACAACTGTGGGAAACCACGATGGATCCCGAGGTGCGACGCATGCTCAAGGTCACCATAGAAGATGCAATCGCCGCCGACCAGATTTTTACGACCCTAATGGGTGACCAGGTAGAGCCGCGCCGCGAATTTATCGAGGAAAATGCACTGTCTGTTGCGAATCTGGACATCTAATCCGGGCCTCTGCACACAGGCTCCAGGCCCGTCGAACAAACGGCAGGCCTCGCTTACAAAGTTACGACTATCGGTGGCGTATCCTGATCGGACGACAGGCTGGTGGTTTCCAGGCGCGCGTCTATAGGCCCATCCGCTGGACTATTCTCAAGCTCCAGCCGCTCCTGCTCGATCCCGTCCTGCAGTGGCTCGATATCAACCATTGCTTTGTTAACCCGCGTGGAGAGTTGCTGAAAACGTTCAACTTTACCGCGCAGACCCTGCTTCCCGACGAGCCCGGTCACGGTGTCGTTATATTGGCTACCTGCGGCCTTCAAGGTATTGCCGAGCTTAAGCAGGCGTTCCGCAACCAGGCAGACCTGGTTGTAGATCTCACCTGCGCGGCTGCTGATTTCCTTCGCTTCCCTGTTGCCCTGCTCCATCACCCACAGGTTGGCCACAGTGCGCAGTATCGGCATCAGGGTGGTGTGTGAAACCAGGATCACGCCTTTTCTGTAACCGTAGTTGAACAGCTCCTTGTTGTGCTTCATGGCTTCGATGTATGCCGGCTCGATGGGCATGAACATCAGGACGAAATCCGGGCTGTCGATACCCGGCAGGTTGGTGTAATTTCGGGAAGCCAAGTCGTCAATATGAGTTCGTACGGCATGAACATGGGCGCCGAGGGCTTCCACCCGCGCCTCGTCGGTTTCGGCGGCGATCGCCCGATCATAATCGATGAGGGAAACTTTGCTGTCGACAACCAGATGCTTGCCGTCCGGCAGTTTGATGACAAAATCGGGTAGCCTGCGTCTACCCTCCTCATCCCTGAATACGGACTGGGCCTCGAAATGATCGCCTGCCTGTAAGCCGGCGAGTTCCAGTGTTCGCTCCAGTTGTGCCTCTCCCCAATTGCCGACCGTTTTCTTGTCGCCCTTCAATGCGAGCGTCAGGTTGCTCGCCTGGTTGTTCATCTCAAGTCCGATGTCGAGCACCTTCTGGATTTCTTTCTCCAGTGCGGTGTTGCCACGCAACGATTCAGAGTGCACTTGGTTTATGCGAGTCTGGAAGCCTGCAATCTGTTCGCGGAATGGCTTCAATAAAGCCTCGAGAGACGCCTGGCTGGTGGAGGTGAATCTTCTGCCTTTGTCATCGAAAATCCGGTTGGCAAGATTTTCGAATTCCTGTCTAAGGTTTTCCCGAGTGTCATTCAGGAGTGCGATTTGCGCGAGGTGTCGATCTTCTCGCTCCGCATGCTGAGTTTCCAATTGGGCTAGTGCCTGTCGGGCGTAGCTCAGCTGTGCGTGAACTTCCGCCAGCTCATTCTTTTGCGCGGACAGATCAGCTAGGCTTGAACGCAGCTGCCTCTCGAGTTGCTCCAGTGTAACCGTCAGGCCGCGTTGCTCCGTTCGCGCATCTGCCAACTCGACTTCGCGGCTGCATAATTGTGCTCGCGTTACACTGAGTCTCCGTCGAACCCTGATGGACTGACACACACTGAGCAATACGACGATCACCACCGCGGTGGCGAGCGCGGTAGCAACAGCAATCGTTGTGTCAGGTATCGACATCATCAGCCGTCCCCTTTCTCGACGAAATTCAGTGTAAATTAATTCGCGACAAGTGCGGGGGTGTCCCGTTCAGGGGGTGCGGGTGACCTGTCGTTTATTCGCACGGGTCAGGATGCACTGTCGCGCGCGCAACGCGGTGACTATCTGCCGACAGCCAATTGTGAAATATCGGCGACGCCAAGAAATAAATCCTGCAATTGCTTCAGCAGGTTGAGGCGATTGGTGCGGATCAGCGGCGCCTCGGCATTGACCAGCACGGCATCGAAAAATGCGTCGACAGGTTCGCGCAGTGCGGCAAGTTCAGACAAGACGCCGGTGTAGTCGCGCCTCGATAATAACTCGCCGCAACGCACGCTAAGTGTTCCGAGGTGCTGTGCGAGCACCTTTTCCTCGGGCTCAACGAGTAAGTCAGTATTTACTTCACCGAAGGAGTGAGCGCTATCTATTTTGCCAAGGATGTTGGAAACGCGCTTGTTGGCGGCGGCCAGAGCCTGCGCTTGCGGCAATTGCGAGAACGCGTGCACCGCCTGTACCCGGTGGTGAATGTCCAGTGGGCGAACGAGATTCCTGGCGCTGACTGCTTTGAATACCTCAGCAGGAATGTGGTCTTCCTCGTACCAGGCGCGGAAACGTTCGATCATATAATCGAGCACCTGCTGCACGGTCGTTACAGCGAGGGAGTTGGCGGGGTATTGCGCCACAGCAAGCGCAAGGCAGTTGCGTAGGTCAAGGTCGAGGTTTCTGTCCACCATAATCCGCAGGGCTGCGAGCGATGCACGCCGCAGGGCAAACGGATCCTTGGATCCCGTGGGGAGGAGCCCGATGCCGAAGATTCCCACCAGTGTGTCCAGCCGGTCCGCCAGCGCCAGGGTGCAGGCAGTAGGGGTTTCTGGGAGCCGGTCGCCGGCGAATTTTGGCCAGTAATGTTGCGCGAGTGCGGAGGCGACATCGGGTGCCTCGCCGTCGTGTTGGGCATAGTACGCTCCGGCGATTCCCTGCATGTCACCGAACTCCAGCACGAGATCGGTCACCAGATCCGCTTTGCAGAGCTGTGCTGCGCGTTGTGCGAGTTCAACCGGTGCACCAACCAGCGGCGCAAGTGCGCCTGAGAGGAGGCGCAGCCGCTCAGTCTTGTCTAGCAGCGTCCCGAGCTTTTGCTGGAATACGATGTTACCGAGCGAAGGCACCCGGTCGATGAGTGGCGTTTTCTTGTCAGTTTCGAAGAAGAAGGCGGCGTCTGACAAGCGGGGCCGTATCACGCGTTCATTGCCGGCGACCACCTGCTCTGGCGCGGTGCTCTCAAGATTGGCAATGGTGATGAAATGGGGTTTGAGCTTGCCCTTTTCGTCGACGACGTGGAAATACTTCTGGTGCGTCTTCATGGAGGAAATCAAGGCCTCCTGCGGCACCGCCAAGAAGCGTTCTTCAAACGAACCGGTGAGTGCGACCGGCCATTCCACCAGGGCGGTAACTTCATCAAGCAAATCCGGGTCGATGACGGCCGCCGCACCGAGTTTCCTGGCCTGGTCTTCGACCTGTTCCTGGATTTGTTGTCGGCGCTGCTCGTAGCATGCGATGACCTTGGCCTGCGCCAGCGTAGCCGCATACTCCTCAGGACGGGACAACACAAGGGGCCCACAGTTGTGGACACGGTGTCCCCGGGTCGTATTGCCGGTGCGCACACCGAGAATCTCACCATGCTCGCAGTCCTGTCCCAGCATGGCGACAACCCAGTGCACAGGGCGAACAAATTCGTCCCGGCGGGCACCCCAGCGCATGCGTCTTGGGATGGGCAGGTTCTGGATGCTCTCCTGGATGATCACATTCAGCGCATCGCGCACCCGGAACCCCGGCGCGGTACTGCGCAGCCCGAGTCGTTGCCCCTTAGGGGTTTCGATGATCTCCAGTTGCTCCGGCGCCACGGCCTGTTTACCCGCAAACCCCAGTGTGGCGGCTGTCCAGTTTCCCTGCGCGTCGCGTGCGCGGTCCAGGGGCGGACCCAACGCTTCGATGAACTTGTCTGCGCCTTGCAGTTGTAACTGATGGACGAGAACAGCCAGACGTCGTGGTGTCGCGAACCACTGTACTTCGCCATAGTGCAAATCACGCTGCTCGAGACCGGCGATAAGGCCATCTCGGAATGCCAGGCCCAGGGATTTCAGTGCTTTAGGCGGCAACTCTTCGGTGCCAAGTTCCACCAGCAGAGAGTCAGTGCTCATGCGTTACTGCGCCTCCCGGAGGCGATCGAGTACTTCCGCGCGCAGGGCCGCGGGAGCCAATGGAAAGCCCAACGAGGCTCGCGCGTCAAAGTATGCCTGAGCCACCGCGCGAGCCAGAGTTCGCACACGCAGAATAAACCGCTGGCGTTCCGTGACGGAGATCGCGTGTCGCGCATCGAGCAGGTTGAACGCATGCGAAGCCTTCATCACCATTTCGTAGGCGGGAAGCGGCAGGTTGAGATCTACCAGCCGCAGGACCTCGTGTTCGCAGTGGTCGAAGTGTGAGAACAGGAACTGCACGTCTGCCTCCTCGAAGTTGTAGCGTGACATTTCCACCTCGTTCTGGTGAAACACGTCACCGTAGGTAACGACACCGGCAGGCCCGTCCGACCACAGCAGGTCGTAGACGCTGTCGACACCCTGCAGGTACATGGCGATACGCTCGAGGCCATAGGTAATTTCACCGGTAACCGGAAAGCACTCCAGTCCTCCTGCCTGCTGGAAATAGGTGAACTGGGTTACCTCCATGCCGTTAAGCCAGACCTCCCAGCCGAGCCCCCACGCTCCCAGGGTCGGTGATTCCCAGTTGTCTTCGACAAAGCGGATATCGTGCACTGTGGAGTCGATACCCAGCGCCGCGAGAGACTGCAAATACAAGTCCTGGAAATTGTCCGGCGACGGCTTCATCACTACCTGGAACTGGTAGTAGTGTTGCAGGCGGTTGGGGTTTTCGCCGTAGCGGCCGTCGGCAGGGCGGCGGCTGGGCTGCACGTAGGCGGCGTGCCAGCTCTCCGGCCCCAGTGCGCGCAGGAAGGTTGCAGGGTGGAAGGTGCCCGCACCCACCTCCATATCCAACGGCTGCAATATCACGCAGCCCTGCTTCGCCCAAAACTGTTGCAACTTCAGGATCAGTTCTTGAAACGAGAGTATTTCCGTCTTGTCGGGGGCCACCGTATCGTCCGTCAGGTCGCTGCAAAAAGCCGGGTATTATACAGGCACTTTCGGCGGCATAATACGCGCTTTCCCTGAATCACGGATCCCTCGGTGCATGAGCCGCTGGTGCAGCCAGCATGTGCAACACGCACCGCAGTGGTTCGTTTAGGTGATGTGGCAGTCAGTCGAGCTCCGGGGGAGCAGGGGGTTGCGGGAGAAAGTATGGTGTTTGGAAAAATCATCGGTGGACTTATCGGGCTGACGGCGGGCTCAATTCCTGGCCTCGCGATTGGGGTGCTGCTCGGTCATGCGTTCGATCGTGCGCTGGGAAATGCCCTGCAGTTCGGCACACCGGAAAATATCGAGCGGGTCAGGAACAGCTTCTTCGAGACGACGTTTCTGCTGTCAGGCTTTCTCGCCAAAGTCGATGGCCGCATCTCCCAATCAGAGATAGACCATACCGAACAGGCGATCACCCGGATGGGATTGAGCGCCGAGCAGCGCCGGCGTGCAATCGAATTGTTCCACCGCGGCGCGGCGATTGATTTTGTGGTGGAGCCCGCGGTTGCGGCGTTTGTGCAGAGCGGCGGCCGGAATCGGCAGTTACAACACATGCTGTTGCTGTTCCTCATCTCATTGGCCCACACGGATCAGGGTATGGCGCCCACCGAGCACGCTGCGCTGGTGCGCATTGCCTCGGCGATGGGCGTGGGTGCGGCACAGCTGGAGCAGCTATTGCGCATGGCGCGAGCTCAAGCCGGGTTTCAGCAGCAACAGGGCGGCGCGACGACCGCGCGTGGCGGCAGCCTGGACGACGCCTACCGGGCGCTGGGTGTGGAGAGCGCCGCCACAGACCAGGAGGTGAAACGCGCCTATCGCAAGCTGATGAGCGAACATCACCCGGACAAGCTGATCGCCAGGGGTGTACCAGAGGCCATGATCAAGCTGGCGACCGAGCGCACCCAGGAAATCCAGACGGCTTATGAGTTGATCAGGAAGGCGCGCCCCGCAATGCGTTGAGCTGTTCACTGTGTACAGGTGGTGTGAACCGGATAGAACCGTCCGCTGCTGCACTTACGGCACTTTACCCAGCAGCGCATAGAACAGGCCGTCACTGCCCGCTGCGACCGGCAGCAATTGCCGGCCAAAGTCCACAGGTACGCCCCAGTTCACTTGCGGATCCAGTAACAGCGCACTCGGCTGTGTGGACAGAAAATGCCTCACTACCTGGCTGTTCTCGGCATCAAGGATTGAGCAAGTGGCGTACAACAATGTGCCACCGGGCTTCAGGAGCGGCCAGACGCCATTGAGGATATCGCCCTGTAACGTGGCGAATTGCGCGATATCCCTCTCGCGGCGCAGCAATTTAATGTCCGGGTGGCGACGGATGACGCCACTACCCGAGCAGGGGGCGTCCACCAAGATTCGATCGAAACTGTGCGGTGCCAGCGATGCCGGTGGATGCGTCGCATCCCCGTTGAGCACGGTGGCCTGCAGTCCCAGGCGCTGCAGATTGTCTTCGACCTTGCGAAGTCGCGCAGCGTCGTTGTCCATAGCAACCAGTTCGCGCAGTGCCGGCTGCAATTCCAGCAGGTGGCAGGTTTTGCCTCCCGGCGCGGCACAGGCATCCAGCACTCGCTCTCCCGCAGCGGGCTGTAACAGTGTCGCAGCCAGTTGGGCAGCTTCATCCTGTACGCTCGCCTGCCCGTCAGTGAAGCCCGCAAGCGCGCGCACGTCCATTGGCTGACTGAGGTAGATCGCCTGCGGGCTGAGCGGTCCCTGCGAGGCCGCCATACCCTGCGCGAGCAAGTGCCCAAGGTAGTCGTTCGTATCCAACCGCTGCGCATTTACGCGCAGTGTCATGGGGGGCTGCTGGTTACCTGCCTCAAAAATCATCTGTGCTTCGGCAGGCCACTGCGCCGAAATTTCGCGGTACAACCAGGGCGGGTGACACGCACTGGCCGCCGGGTCCAGCGCCTGCGCCAGATGCTCCCGCTCGCGCAGGTACCGCCTCAGTATTGCATTGACGAGGCCGCCCGCCCAGTGCTTCTTCATTGCGCGCGCGGCATCCACCGTGGCGGCGACTGCCGCATGGTCTGGTACGCGCGTATTGTCCAGCTGGTACAGGCCGCATAGCAGCAGGCCCTGTATGTCCCGATCCTTGGCACGCAGCGGTTTGTCGAGCAGCTTTTCGAGCAACGCCAGCAGGCGCGGGGCCTGGCGCAGCGTGCCATAACTCAACTGCTGTAGCAGTCCCCGATCGGCATTGCGCACCCGCTCGAGCCGTAACGGCAGCGCATGATTGAGAGAGGCGCCGTCAAGGACGTCGCCGATCACCGCAGCCGCTGCCACCCGGACATCCAGTGCCATCAAGACTTTTCCGGTTCGCGCTGATCGAAACGCCTGCCGACGGCAAACGATGCACTGTGCGCTCTCAGCAGTTGATTCGCGGCCAGCGCTTTTCCACCTTCGAGCTGTAGCACCTCGAGCACCAGCGCGCCTTCGCCGCAGGCCACGGTAATGCCCGTGTTGTCCGCGCGCAGGATAGTCCCCGCGACTCCGGATATCCGTTCGTCAGCCGATGGACGAGCCGCCCATATCTTGATCCGCTGTCCGTTCAAAAACGAGTGACAGATGGGGAACGGGTGGAATGCCCTTATCTTGCGATCGAGCTCTGCAGTACTGCGCGCCCAATCCAGAGCGGCTTCGGATTTGAGAATTTTGTGCGCGTAGTTAGCCTGTGTTTCATCCTGTATCCGGGCTTGAGACAGCCGTCTCGGCAGATCCCCCAGCACCGAGAGCAGCGCGGGTGGTCCGCGTCGCGCGAGCTCGTCGTGCAGTTCACCTGCACAGGTCCTCTCGCCAATCGGGCTCTCTACACTGGCCAACATACGCCCGGTATCCAGCCCCGCATCCATCTGCATGATGGTGACGCCGGAGACAGTATCGCCGTATTCGATGGCGCGTTGTATGGGGGCGGCTCCTCGCCAGCGCGGCAGCAGCGAGGCGTGTACATTGATGCAGCCAAAGCGAGGCGTGTCGAGCACGGCCTGTGGAAGGATCAACCCGTAGGCGACGACTACGAGGACGTCGGCTGCCAGTGCAGCCAGCGCCTGTTGTTCCACTGCGCTCTTCAGGGACGCGGGCTGGAAGATCGGTAAACCGGCCTTTTGCGCCAGTATTTTTACCGGGCTCGCCTGTAGTTTGCGGCCTCGTCCTGCGGGTCGGTCTGGTTGCGTGTACACCGCCAGGAGCTGGTGCTCGCTGTCGATCAGTCGCTGCAAATGGATGGCGGCAAACTCCGGCGTGCCGGCAAATACCACGCGCAGCGAATCGCTCACCACAGTATTAAGCGCGTTCGCGCTGGTCTTTTTCCAGCTTCTTGCGAATGCGTTGCCGCTTCAGTGGTGAGAGGTAGTCGACGAACAATTTGCCGTCGAGGTGATCGATTTCATGCTGCAGGCAGATGGCTGCAAGCCCTTCGAGCTGGCAGGTGAAGGCGGTGCCGTCGCGGTCTAGCGCGGAAACTTCCACCCGCTGCGGACGCGTAATGGTTTCAAAAAAGCCAGGCACCGACAGGCACCCCTCGTCGTATTCGCCCGGCGTGGGATCGAGCACTCGCAGTACAGGGTTGATGTAAACCAGAGGCTGGGTTTTGTCGTCCGATATATCCATCACCAGCAGGCGAAGATGGACATTGACCTGCGTCGCGGCCAGGCCGATGCCCGGTGCGGCGTACATCGTTTCCAACATATCGTCGATCAGTATGCGCGTCGCATCCGTCACTGCGGCAACGGGTTTGGCTTTGGTGCGCAAGCGAGGATCAGGAAATTCGAGAATGTCCAGTACGGCCATGGTAGTGAGAGTCCGCCCAGGGTCAGAAATGGCTGAATTTGGCAGCGTGAATTAATAACATTTGGGCTTGCCAGCACTGTAACGCGGCAGCAAACTGTATTCATTATACAGACTGTGATTATCAGGTGCCTAGCTTTGGGCGGCTGTGACTCGCCAGCGCTGAAAGCCAGCGAGCGCGACAGCGGAGCGGCCCTGGATCACGGCAGTGACAGCGTCTTTGACGCTGCGCGGCGGTCGGGGGGCGACCGTGAACATCGGCCGTTCAAAAGGCGGCACGGATAATAAACAGGCTATACAGGGACGCAAAACAATGAAAACAAGGTCGCTATCGGTTTGCCTACTGTTGCTGTCGCTGTTCTTCAGTGCGTGGACGCAGGCGGTGGTGGAATTGAATAAAGATGTGCCCGAGACCTACATTGTCAAGAAAGGTGACACGCTCTGGGGTATCTCCGGCATGTACCTGAAGGAGCCTTGGCTATGGCCAGAACTCTGGGAGGCCAATCCACAAATCGACAATCCGCACCTGATCTACCCCGGTGACGAACTTTACCTGGTGTGGATCGATGGGCAGCCTCATCTGCGCATGCGTCGCGGACGGGATGTCAAACTCAATCCCAACATGCGCGTGTCGCCGTTGAATCTCGCGATCCCGGCGATTCCTCTGGACCAGATAGGTCCGTGGCTGGTGAACAATCGCGTGATGGATGCCAAGGACATCAACAATTCTGCCTACGTTGTCGCGGGGGACGAGCGGCGCCTGATCAGTGGTCCAGGTAATACGATTTACGGCCGCGGACCCTTCCCGGATGGTGAGCGCGCATTTGGCATCTTCAGGCTGGGCGAAAAACTCGTCGACCCGGTTTCAGAGGAGTTCCTCGGCTATCAGGTCCGGGACATCGGCAGCGCGAATCTGGTGAGCAGCAATCGTGATGAAATCACGCAACTGGAGATCACCCGTGTCACGGAGGAAGTCCTCAGTGGTGATCGTCTACTGCCATATGAAGAGCGTGTCATCGATGCGACATTCCATCCTCGGGCGCCGGAGCAAAAAATCGAAGGCGGTATGATGATTGCCGTCGAGGGCGGTCTTACACAGATCGGTGACATGAGCATCGTGGTGCTCAACAAAGGCAAACGCGATGGACTGGAGATCGGTCACGTACTCGCGGTTTACCAGGCCGGCGAGCACGTCTACGACAAAGTTGCAGGCTCTAACGTGGTGCTGCCCGATACCCGCGCCGGACTGGCGATGGTATTCGAGTCATTCGAAAAGGTCAGTTACGCTATCATCCTGAAAACCGGCCGGCCGTTGAAGGTGTTCGACCTGGTCAAAAATCCGTGACAACGTAGCGCGTTTTTTACCCTCGGGAGGGACAGTCTTTCCCGGCGCACAACCAACAGACATGACGTCAAGGACGATGTATGCATGTTGCAGAGGCGAAAGCCGTGGCAGCTGCGGTGGGCGCAGTCGCAATCACGATTGATGACGAGCATTATCCTCCGCTGCTGCGGGCGATCCACGATCCCCCTCCCCTCCTGTTCGTTCGCGGCGATCCTGCAGTGCTGCGGGAGCCGCATCTGGCGATTGTCGGTAGCCGGCGTGCAAGCCCGGCGGGGCTGCAGCTGGCGCAGACCCTCAGCAGCCAGCTGGTCGGTGCCGGCTTGCAGATCTGTTCGGGCCTGGCGCTTGGTATCGACGGCGCCGCGCACCGGGGTGCATTGTCAGCTGGTGGCAGGAGTGTGGGGGTCATGGCTACCGGCATCGATCGCGTGTATCCGCAGCGTCACCAGTCGCTGGCGGTACAGATGGAGCGCTCCGGTTGCCTGGTTACGGAGTTTCCACCCGGCATGCCGCCACTGCGCCAGAATTTTCCGCAGCGCAATCGCATAATCAGCGGGCTTTCCCTGGGTGTGCTGGTGATCGAGGCGGCCCTGCCGAGCGGCACACTCATTACAGCCGGCGCGGCGCTGGAGCAGGGCCGGGAGGTGTTTGCCCTGCCGTGGTCCGCTCTCCATCCTGGCGGCAGGGGCTGCCTGCAGCTCATTCGCGATGGCGCGAAAATGGTATGCGAAGTCGATGACATCCTGGAGGAGCTTGGCCCGCTGTACACCCTGCAGCGGCAGGCCGCAGCTGTGCCGAATCCCGCTTCCGAGCCGACCCCGGCTTCCTGGTTGTTGCCGTTCATAGGTTATGAGGCGATTGCGCTGGATGTGTTGGTGCGATGCAGCGCCCGGCCGGTGGCGCAGGTTCTCGCAGAGATTTCGGTGCTGGAGCTGGCCGGGTTAGTGGCGAAAATTGCGGGCGGCTATACCCGCAGCCAGCGCTGAAGCGCTTGCCAAGCACCTGTCTGTTGGGTAGATTTCGCGGTTTTTTCAACCTGCGGGCAGAGCGCCCGCCCCGCGTGATCCCCGGGGGGATTAACCATGAGCAAGCCATTTGTGGCCATCGTGATGGGCTCGGATTCAGACCTGCCGGTGATGGAAGCCAGCTTCGACGTACTGCGCGCATTCGGCGTGGCATTCGAGGCACGTATTACCTCCGCTCACCGCACACCAGAGGCGACCAAAGCGTATGTGCAGGATGCGGAACAGCGCGGCTGCGCGGTCTTCATTGCCGCTGCGGGCATGGCGGCGCATCTCGCGGGCGCAGTGTCCGCGACTACCGTCAAACCTGTGATCGGTGTACCGATGAATGCCTCTCTCGACGGGCTGGATGCCCTCCTGTCCACGGTACAGATGCCGGCGGGAATCCCGGTCGCCACCGTTGCTATCGGCAAGGCCGGCGCCAAGAATGCGGCCTACCTTGCAACACAGATTCTCTCGCTGTCGGACGCGCAGCTGGCGCGCCAGCTGCGCGAGGAGCGCGAACGCAACGCACAGGATATTCACGCCAGGAATGACGCCCTGCAGGTCAAATTGAAGAGCTGACTGTGCCCGCACCACCCGGCACGCTACGCCTCAAGGCTGCGGTGAACGCGCTGCGCGCAGGTGGCGTCATTGCCTGCCCGACGGAAGCGGTCTGGGGTTTGAGCTGCGATCCACAGAATGAAGGAGCCGTTGCCGGCCTGCTCGAACTCAAGGGCAGGCCGGTGAGCAAGGGGCTGATCCTGGTGGCGGCGGACATTCAACAAGTGGAGTTTTTGTTGTCTGGCCTCACGGAACAGCAGCGCCAGAGTGTGTGCGCCAGTTGGCCGGGATCCACGACCTGGCTGCTGCCACATCGAGACCAGGTTCCTGGCTGGATCAGCGGGGAGCACAGCACGGTCGCGGTACGTGTCAGCATGCATCCCGTTGTCGCCGCTCTGTGCCGGGCCTGGGGTGGGCCGCTGGTATCCACTTCCGCCAATCCCGCTGGCGCACGTCCCGCGCGGGCGGCATTTCAGGTGCGACGCTACTTTGGCTCCGCGCTGGATTATGTAATGGCGGGCAGGGTTGGTGCACAGATGCGACCTTCTACAATCCGAGATGCATGCAGCGGGCAAATTCTTCGCTACTAGAGTATTTTCCAATCCTGAAATGAGCCTGAAGTTACGGGTTATGTAAGCTATCAGG
>CAYWWD010000038.1:0-33515 GCA_964461965.1 uncultured Halioglobus sp.
CACATCATCGGGCAGGACAGTGCCAAGCGCGCCGTCGCCATCGCCCTGCGCAATCGCTGGCGGCGCATGCAGTTGCCCGAAGAGCTGCGCGCCGAGATCACACCCAAGAACATCCTGATGATAGGGCCCACCGGCGTCGGCAAAACGGAGATCGCAAGACGGCTTGCCAAACTCGCCAACGCACCGTTCGTCAAGGTTGAAGCCACCAAATTCACCGAGGTCGGCTACGTCGGCCGCGACGTGGAATCCATCGTGCGCGACCTCGTGGATGTCGCGGTGAAAATGTACCGCGAGCAGGAGATGACGCGCGTCCGCTTTCGCGCGGAAGAAGCCGCCGAAGAACGCATACTGGATATCCTGCTGCCTCCTGCGCGTGACGCCGAGACATCGAGCGCGTCGGCTACGCGACAACTGCTGCGCAAGAAATTCCGCGAAGGCGATCTCGACACCAAGGAGATCGAAGTGGAGGTGAATTTACCGCTGCCCGGGCTCGAAATCATGGCGCCTCCGGGCATGGAGGAGATGACCAGTCAGTTGCAGAGCATGTTCTCCAATCTTTCGCGGCAACAACGCAAGACGCGCAAGATGCCGGTCAAGGCGGCGTTCGCCGCGCTGTGCGACGAGGAAGCCGCGAAAATGGTCAACGAGGACGATCTCAAGCAGAAGGCCGTCATGGAAGCGGAACAGAATGGCATCGTCTTCATCGATGAGCTCGACAAGGTCGCCAAGCGCTCCGAAGGCGCCGGCGCCGATGTCTCGCGCGAAGGCGTGCAGCGCGACCTGTTGCCGTTGATCGAAGGTTCCACGGTCAGCACCAAGCACGGCATGGTGAAGACTGACCATATGCTGTTCATCGCCTCCGGCGCGTTCCACCTGGCCAGGCCCTCGGACCTGATACCCGAACTGCAGGGACGACTGCCGATCCGCGTTGAACTGTCCGCGCTGTCACCCGACGACTTCGAGCGCATCCTGACCGAACCCAGCGCCTCGCTGACCGAACAGTACCAGGCACTGCTGGCGACGGAAGGCGTGGAGCTGACCTTCAGCCAGGACGGCTTGCGGCGCATCGCCGAGACCGCGTGGCGGGTGAATGAGCGCACCGAAAATATCGGCGCCCGGCGGCTGCACACGGTGATGGAGCGCCTGCTGGAAGAAACCTCGTTCGGCGCCGCCGATGCCGGCCTGCAGAAAGCGAGCCTGGTGGTGGATGCCGCTTATGTGGATCGCCAGCTGCAAGAGCTGAGCGCGGACGACGACCTGTCGCGGTTCATCCTGTGAGAGCGCAATGACGGAGCGGACAACAGCCCCGGAAGCCGAGCACCATAAACCGGTGGCGATCCAGCTACACCGGCGCTCGCGGATGCTGGAACTGGAGTATGCGGGCGGCGAACGCTACATGCTGAGCTGCGAATACCTGCGCGTGCACTCCCCGTCTGCCGAGGTTCTCGGCCACGGGCCCGGCCAGGAAGTGTTGCAGACTGGCAAAATGCACGTTGCCATCGACGCGATCAAACCAGTTGGCAACTACGCGCTGCAACTGGTGTTCGATGATGGGCATGACACCGGCCTGTACTCCTGGACGTATCTGCACGAGCTGTGCCGGGAACAGGACGCCAAATGGCGCGACTATCTCGACCGACTCGCCGCAGCCGGTGCGTATCGCGATCCGGATGTGCAGGTGGTAAAGCTCCAGCTTTGAGGAGACACACGAATGACCCCCACGCTCACTCGGCGTCGCGTGCTCAAGATCCTCGGCACTACACCCTTCGCCGCTACCCTGGGAATGACGGCGTGCAGCAATGGCTCCAACTCCCCAGGCGGGATCGGCCTGCCACCGGAGCCGGTGGCATGGGCATCGGGCGGCACTGACCTGATTGCTGTGGACTTTCCCGCCGATGATATTTTTGCCGGCGGGAATACCTGTCAGGTGGCCCTGACGCCCTCGCTGATGGAGGGCCCCTGTTATTTTGAAGATGCCAAGGGTGAAGACATCTCCGAGGGGCAACAGGGATTGCCGACGCAGCTCTGCCTGCAGGTGATTGACAGCGAATGCCAACCCCTGCGCGACTACATCGTGGAAATCTGGCACTGCGACACGCGCGGTATTTATTCCGCGGATACCAGTGCGAGCACCGACAGCAGCCGATTTGCGCCCCGATTCTGCGCGGGCGGGGATGCCGCCGCGCGGGGCAGTAGTTGGTTCCGGGGAACGCTGCGCACCGACAACAGCGGGCGAGTGAATTTCAAGACCTGCTTTCCCGGCTGGTACCCCGGTCGCACCATCCATTTCCACTTTACGGTCAGCGACAGCGCGGGCAATAACCGCTTCATTTCACAGCTCTGTTTTACCGACGAATTCGCGGCAACGATATGCACGGAGCATGAACGTTACCGGGACAGGGGGGAACAGGATACAACCCTGGCCAGTGGGGCGGACATGGTCTTCCCGTCCGACGACGTCGAACCCTTCCTCCTGCGCACGCGCCAGAACAGCGACGGCAGCCTGCTGGCCTACCACAGGATACAAGTCGTTTAGCCAGCAGGCTTGCGCCTGTCCACCCGCGTTGCGCGCCGCGACCTGACCACACATGCGCATCGGGGTATACTGCCCAATCCCCAGGCACCCGGGTCCACACGCCATGAGCGACAAAGACACCACGCATTTCGGCTTCAAGGACGTGGCGAAAGATGCCAAGGCCGGTCTGGTCGCCGATGTTTTCCACTCCGTCGCCGCCCGTTACGACCTGATGAACGACCTGATGTCGGCCGGCATCCACCGTATCTGGAAACGTTTCACAATCGAACTCTCCGGTGTGCGCAAGGGCCACGCCGTGCTGGATATCGCCGGCGGCACCGGCGACCTCGCAGCGCGCTTCGCCGAGCTGGTCGGCCCCGACGGGCGCGTGGTGCTGGCGGACATCAACGACTCCATGCTGCAGGTGGGACGCGACAAGCTGCTGGATACGGGCCGGCTCGGCAACATCGAGTTCGTGCAAGCCGACGCGCAATGCCTGCCCTTCCCCGACGACAGCTTCGACTGCGTGACCATCGCCTTCGGCCTGCGCAACGTCACCGACATCGACCTGGCCCTGCGCTCGATGCTGCGCGTGCTGAAGCCAGGCGGGCGTCTGCTGGTGCTGGAATTTTCCAAACCGAAAAATGCGCTGCTCAGCAAGGTCTACGACACTTATTCCTTCCGGGTACTGCCCGTGATGGGGCGACTGGTGGCCAACGACAGCGACAGCTACCAGTACCTAGCGGAATCGATCCGCAAGCACCCGGACCAGGATACGCTCAGGGACATGCTGGAAGACGCCGGTTTCTGCCAGGTGGAGTACCACAACATGACCGGCGGCATCGTCGCACTGCACCGGGGTGTGAAGGCCTGAACATGCGAGGCGCCGCCGACCCTGCGCTGCATACCGCAGCACTCGCCGCACTGGAGGCGGCGCTCAACCGGGCGCTGGCACTTACGCCGCAGGGCCCTGCAACGCTGGCGCAGTTTGAAGATGCGGTGTTCGCACTGCACTGCACCGCGCCGCGACTGGATGTCTACCTGCACCCGGGCGCGCGGGGAATTCGCCTGACCGGAATCCATTCCGGCGCCGTCACCACCAGCATCACCGGCAAGGCGGCGGATTTCACGGAGCTCGCCACCGCCACAGACCCCGCCGCCACCCTGATCAACGGCGACCTGGAACTCGCGGGCGACAGCGCCCCGCTGATCGAGCTGCAAAGGATCCTGGCGGGGCTCGACGTCGACTGGGAAGCGCCCCTGGTTTCGTCCTTGGGCGATGTCGCGGGGCACCAGCTCGCACAGCTGTTGCGCAGCGCCTTTGCCTGGGGTCGGCAGGCAACCGGCAGCCTCACCCGGCAGCTCGCGGAATTCATCCAGGAAGAGGCGCGGCTCAGCCCACCGAAACTGGAAGTGGAAGACTTCTACCGCGACGTGCACGAATTGAACCTGCGCGTGGACCGGCTGGAGTCGCGCATTGCGCGCCTGCGCCAGCGCCTGCAGAAAGCGCAAGGCTGAACCGTGTCCCGCGCGCTGCGTCTCGCAAGAATTCTGCGCGTCGTCGGCCGCTATCGACTGGATGAATTCATCGAACACGATCGGCTCCCACCGCTGCTGCGCGCCGCACGCCGTCTCGCACCGTGGCGCTGGCGAGCCGCGCCTGACCTGCCGCGCGGCGTGCGCCTGCGGCGCGCGCTGGAGGAACTCGGGCCGGTCTTTATAAAATTCGGTCAGATGCTGTCCACCCGGCGCGACCTGCTGCCAGCGGACATCGCCGACGAACTGGCCAGGCTGCAGGACAACGTCCCGCCGTTTCCGGAGCGCGAATCCATCGCCATCATCAAGCGGGCACTGGGCAAGCCGGTCAGCGAGCTGTTCGCCAGCTTCCAGAGCACACCCATGGCCAGCGCGTCCGTCGCCCAGGTCCACTGCGCCACGTTGCACAGCGGCGAGCAGGTGGTGGTCAAGGTGGTGCGTCCGGATATCGAACCTGTCATCCGCGAGGACCTCGCCCTGATGTACACGCTGGCCAGACTCGCCGCGAAGTTCCATCCCGACGGCCGCCGCCTGCGCCCGGTGGAGGTGGTCGCCGACTACGAACTGGTCATCCTCGACGAACTCGACATGGGCCGCGAAGCCGCCAACACCAGCCAGCTGCGGCGCAACTTCGAAGACAACAAATTACTGTATGTACCGAAGGTGTACTGGGACTATACCTGCCGCAATGTGCTGACCATGGAGCGCATCAGTGGCATTCCCGTCACCGACGTCGATGCGCTGCGCGCGCGCGGTACCGACCTCAAGTTGCTGGGCGAGCGCGGCGTGGAGATTTTCTTCACCCAGGTGTTCAACCACAGCTTCTTCCACGCCGACATGCACCCGGGCAATATCTTCGTGGATGCTACCGATCCGGCGGACCCCACCTATATCGGCGTGGACTGCGCCATCGTCGGCAGTCTTTCCGACGCGGACCAGTACTACCTCGGTCGCAACCTGCTCGGCATCTTCCGCCGCGACTACCGTGAAGTCGCGCAACTGCACGTCGAATGCGGCTGGGTACCACCGCAGACGCGTGTACAGGATTTCGAGGCGGCCATGCGCGCCGTGTGCGAGCCGATCTTTGAGCGGCCCATCAGCCAGATTTCCTTTGGCCAGCTGCTGGTTTACCTGTTCCAGACCGCCGGCCGCTTCAACATGGAAGTACAGCCCTCGCTGGTGCTGCTACAGAAAACGCTGCTCAACATCGAGGGCCTCGGTCGCCAGCTCTACCCCGACCTCAACCTGTGGGAGACGGCGCAACCCTTCCTGGAAACGTGGGTACAACAGCGCTATTCGCCGCAATCCCTGTTCAGGCGGCTGCAGCGCCACGCGCCCTCCTGGCTCGAACAGTTGCCACAGTTGCCGGAGGCGGTGCTGGAGAGCCTGCAGCAGGCGCGGCTGCCGGAACGTCGCGAGTCACAGCCTCCGCAGCGGTACCGGCAGGCAGACTCACAGCACGATGAGGCGCGGCGGCGACGGCGGCTGATGGCGGGCGTCGCCCTGGTGGCGGCTGCGGTAGTCGCCGTTCCCGACGCCGGAAGCCTGCTGGCGAATGTGCCCCTGACCAGCTGGCTGCTGGGCGCTGTGGGGTTCAGCCTGCTGTGGCCCCGTGACGCCCGACCGTAGGTGCCCCATGGCGCCGTATGCCATAATGGGCGACCGCGTGGAAGCAACGTCATGAACGAAACCGGTGCACTGGCACACGACATCAAGTGGAATGAACACGGCCTGGTTCCGGTCATCGCGCAGGACTGGCAGAGCGGTGAAGTGCTGATGCTGGCCTGGATGAACCGCGAGGCCCTGTTGCTGACCCTCGCCGAGGGCCGCGCCATCTACTGGTCGCGCTCGCGCAACAAACTGTGGCGCAAGGGCGAGGAATCCGGCCACGTGCAGCACCTGAAGGAACTGCGCATCGACTGCGACGCGGACACGGTACTGGTCAAGGTGGAACAAGTGGGCGGCATCGCCTGTCACACAGGTAGGCGCAGCTGCTTCTATCAGCGCCTGGAGAATGGCGCATGGTCCGTCACGGACGCTGTCGTCAGGCAGCCTGCGGACATATACGGGACTACGCCATGAGCGATGTACTGCAACAGCTGGCGGACACCCTGGCGGCTCGCCGCGAGGCCGACCCCGAGCAGTCCTACGTTGCAAGCCTGCACCGTAAGGGCCTGAACAAGATCCTCGAGAAGGTGGGCGAGGAAGCCACCGAAGTGATTCTCGCAGCCAAGGACGCGGAACACGGGGGCGACAACGAGGCGGTGATTGGTGAAGTCGCGGATCTTTGGTTTCACAGTATGGTGATGTTGTCCCACCTGGGGCTGGACATCGAGGACGTCATGCAATGCCTGCGCGACCGCGCCGGCGTCTCGGGCCACGCGGAGAAAGCTGCGCGCGGCAAGTAATGCGCTGCCGGCAGCGCGGAAAAAACGGGAGAGAGTTATGGGAATGGGTGGATTACATATCTGGCATCTGTTGATCATCCTGGTGATCGTGATCATGCTGTTTGGCACCAAACGCCTCAGCACGCTGGGCAGCGATCTGGGCACCGCGATCAAGGGGTTCCGCAAGAGCATGTCCGAGGACAACGAGCCCGCAAGACCGGGCGCGGACGCGAACAAGAGCGCAGACGGCTCCGCCAACGACAAGTAAGCCCTGAATGTTCGATATCGGCTTCTCCGAGCTGGTCCTGGTCGGGATCGTGGCGCTGCTGGTCATAGGGCCTGAACGGCTGCCGGAGACACTGCGCACCGCGACCTTCTGGCTGAACCGGATACGGCGCGGCTTCAATGAGATCAAGCAGGAAGTGCAGCAGGAACTGCACAATGACGCTGTGTTGCGCGACCTGCGCAAGACCGGCGAACAGTTGAAGCAGGACGCCGCAACCATCGGCCGCGACCTGCAACAGACAACAGAAACCCTGGCTCCCCCGGCGCCCGGTGCGGTGAACAGCCGCGCTCAGGATAACAACCCCACAGAACCGCAGGCCAAATGAGCGCGCCTGAATCCAACGATCAGCCCATGCCGCTGATCGCACACCTCGCGGAGCTGCGCGAAAAACTGCTGCGCGCGCTGCTGGCAGTGCTGATCATCTTTATCGGCATGTTCCCGTTCTCGAACGATATCTACGCATTCGTCTCCGAACCGTTGCGCGCCATCCTGCCCGAGAGCGGCAGCATGATCGCCACCGATGTCACCACGCCGTTCTTCACGCCGTTCAAGCTGACCCTGGTGGCGGCGATCTTTCTTGCGATGCCCTTCATCCTCTACCAGGCGTGGAGCTTCATCGCGCCCGGCATGTACCGGCACGAAAAGCGCCTGGCCATCCCGCTGCTGGCCTCCAGCGTACTGCTGTTCTACGCCGGTGCCGCCTTCGCTTACTTCCTGGTGTTTCCGGTCATTTTCGGCTTCTTCACCAGCGTCGCGCCGGAAGGCGTCGCCATCATGACGGATATCAACAGCTACCTCGATTTTGTGCTCAAGCTGTTTTTCGCCTTCGGACTGGCGTTTGAAATCCCGATTGCCGTGATCCTCTTGATCTGGACGGGTATCACCACGCCCGAGGCGCTCGCCAGCAAGCGCCGCTATGTGATCGTCGGCTGCTTTGTGGTCGGCATGATACTGACGCCACCCGATGTGTTCTCGCAGACCATGCTGGCGGTGCCGATGTGGCTGTTGTTCGAGGCGGGGATATTTTTCGGGCGCATGATCCAGCGTTCGACGCCGTCCACATGAAGCACATTACATTGGCCGCACGCCGCCTGATCGCCATCGCAGTGGCGACGGCATTCGGCGGCGGCGCGGCACTGCCGGCTCGCAGTGAGCCGCCGCCTGCACCGACGCCGGCGGCACCGGCAAGCGCCGCCATCCAGGTGGCGCCCTACCGATCGAACCTGTTTACCGGCGTGGGATTCTACAATGGCGAGGCCGAGCGCGCGGGCAGCCTGCGCGGCAGCGCCAGCACCCGGGGCCAGCGCTCATTCGCCTCTCCCGAGGCAGCGGTCAACGCATTTGTCGCGGCGCTGGAAACCATGGACTACAGCGCGCTCGACGCCATTCTCGGCTTCGGGAACAGGGGTCAACTGTCATCGGGCAACGCGGAGGTGGATGCCCTGACCCGCGAGCAATTTCTCCAGGCTTACCGCGCAAAACACGCGCTGGCGACACAGCACGACGGCAGCAGGGTGCTGCACGTGGGCCACAACGCGTGGCCGCTGCCCGTGCCGCTTGTCGCGGCCGACGGCAGATGGTACCTCGATGGCGCGGCGAGCGCCGGGGAAATCACCCATCGCGTCATCGGGCATAACGAGCTCGGCGCCATCGCCGTCTGCCGGGGCTTTGTCGACGCGCAAAAAGCCTATGCGTCCGAGGGGCGCGATGGCCAGGCCGCCGGCATTTTCGCCGACAGACTGATCAGCGATCCGGGGCGACAGAACGGGCTCCACTGGCGTACCGCCAAGGGCGCGCCACCGAGCCCTGCGTCCGCACCTGTCACCGGCATTCCCTTCGTTCCCGGCGTCTCCAAGAAATTGTTGTTTGACCTGGCACCGAAGCCGAGCGATGCACAAAAGCCATTCCACGGATATTACTTTCGCATGTTGTTTGCACAGGGCGCGCATGCAAAAGGTGGCGAGGCGGAGTATGCGGTCGATGGCAAGCTCACACGCGGCATTGCCCTTATCGCCTGGCCTGCGGATTACGGCGCCAGTGGCGTCATGAGCTTCATGGTCAACCACGAAGGCATCGTCTACCAGAAGGATCTCGGTGCAGACACGGCCAGCGTGGTGGAGAATATCTCAAAATTCGATCCGGACGGCTCCTGGTCGATCGTGGAGGCTACGGATAACAAGAACTAGTCGCGGAGCATCGATTGTGTGTCCCTCATGGATCAAAATCCACTTCACAGCAGGCGTCTTCGCCATTGCCGCAACATGCGGTCTGTTGATCCCCGGCGGCGCCGCCTGCTCCAGTGGCGCGGATCCCGTCGCTGACGCGCGAATCACCACCTCGACCCTCGAGAACACCGGCAACAGGCCAGACCTGTGGATTCACAACGGACGCGACTACGCCGGCACCCGCTTTTCGCCGGACACCCAGATCGATCGCGAAAACGTGAGCCGTTTGCAACTGATCTGGAAGCTTGATCTGCCGCGGAATATTTTCGGCCTGGAGACCTCGGCCATTGTCTACGACGACCGCATTTACATCACCGATGGCAAGCGCCTGATCCGCCTCGATCCCGCGACGGGCAAGATTCTGTGGACGTGGCGATCGCGCGGGACCAAAGGCCCCAACCGCGGCGCTGCGGTGCTGGACGGACGCATCTACATGAGTACCTGGGATGCACACCTGGTCTGCGTAGACGCGGATACCGGCACGCTGCTCTGGGAACGCACCGTAGGTGACAGCCGCACCGGGCACGCACTGTCCTCGGCGCCGCTGATCGTCAAAGACCTTGTCATCGTCGGCATCTCCGGTTCTGAATCGGGTGTGCGGGGATTTATCGACGCCTACGATGCGAAGACTGGCAACCATGCGTGGCGTTTCTGGGTCGTGCCCGCTCCGGGTGAGCCGGGTACAGAGACCTGGGAAGTTGATTCGTATCTGCACGGAGGCGGCGCGCCCTGGCTCACCGGCACGTATGACCCTGTACTGGATCTGCTCTACTGGGGCACCGGCAATCCCGCGCCGATTTTTGACGGAGACGCGCGCAAGGGTGACAATCTCTACACCAATTCCATCGTGGCGCTGAACCCGGACACGGGGAAACTGGTGTGGCACTTCCAGACAACACCCCACGACCTGTTTGACTGGGGCGCGGTCAGTGAACCGATCCTGGTGGATGAGAACTTCGGTGGCCGCGCCGTCAAGGCCATCGTCCAGGCGAATCGCAATGGATTCGTCTATGTACTCGATCGCACCAATGGCAAGTTCATTTCCGCGACGCCTTTTACCAAGGTCACCTGGCCCGATTTCGATGTCGACGGCAAGCCGGTGCTCAAGCCCGGCATCGCCAGCGCGAAAGTGCGCCATGTGTTTCCCGGCATTTACGGTGGCAGCAACTGGCCTCCCAAAGCGTACAGCCCACTCACCCACATGCTGTACATTCCCAACATCGTACGCGGGGGAACGTTCTACACCGAGCGCTCGACGTACCGGGGGGGCGAGTTCTACCTGGGCGGAAGACACGTCAGTGACGACGTGCCCGCCGCAGGATCGATCGAGGCCATGGATGTACGCACGGGCAGGATCATGTGGTCGTTTGATACACACGGGCCGAACTGGGGCGGGTTGCTGGCAACTGCGGGTGGACTGGTGTTCGGCGGCGCCTTCGATGGGAAACTGCGCGCCTTCAATGACACGACAGGCCAGGTGTTGTGGGAGTTCCAGACGGGAACAGGGGTTTACGCGCCGCCCACGACCTTCCGGATAGCGGGCAAACAGTACATCGGTCTGGCGTCCGGTTTCGGGATGATGGGTAATGCATCGTCCGGTCGCGAGCAGCAGCCGCTGGACAATCACTACTATTTGTTTGGTCTGGCGGAATGAACGAACGGTAAGCGCACCTGATGCTGACACCATCGAACGTGTTTTCGCAGACCATGCTGGCGGTGCCGATGCGGCTGTTGTTCGCCACACTGGCGTAACGATCTGGTCTTCGCGGCATGCAACAGGCCGGTTAAAAGGGACTTGGTGCAGTCACAACCACAAGGAGGAGGGCAGGGATGCACGTGCACAGAATCACGCGAGTAGTTTGGTGGCTATTGGGATTGTTGCTGCCAGTCCCTCTGCTCGCGCAGAATGTTGCTGTTCCGACTCACAGCGTCCAGCTGCCAAACGTGATTCGCATCATGGCTGATGACCTCGGTTACGGGGATCTGGAGAGCTATGGCCAGCGGTTGATGCGTACGCCCAACCTGTCCCGGATGGCGGCGGAGGGAATGCGGTTTACGCAGTACTATGCCGGCAGTGCCGCCTGCAACCCATCGCGTTTCGCCTACATGACCGGAAGGCACGCGGGGACGACGGGCGTGACCACCAACGACAGCAATGCCTTGCCTGTGGGCGCAATGAACGTCGCCCGCCTCATGCAGAAGGCGGGGTACACCACGGGCATCATAGGCAAGTGGGCGCTCGGCGAGCCCGGCACGGGCAGTGAGCCGTTGCAGGTGGGTTTTGACTATTTCTACGGCTATCCAACCCAGGCCGCCGCGCACAATTACTATCCCCAGCACTTGATGGAAAACAGGGCATCCGTGGCGCTCAAAGGCAACCTGGAGTCGCAGCACCTCCTCGTTCTCCCGCAGCGACAGACCTATGCTCCCACCGTCATACAGCAGCGCGCACTCGCCTTCATCAAGGCCAACAGCGGTCATCGCTTCTACTTGCAGCTGGACATCAACCTGCCACACGCCAATTCGGAGTTACTCAAAAGCGGGGGAAATGGTTTCGAGCATCCCGGCGCCGGGCGTTATGCCTCCGAGGACGGCTGGACAGAGCATGAGCGCTCCTACGCCGAGATGGTGAGCCTGATGGACGATTTTGTCGGCACAATCCTTGAGACCCTGCGCGAACTGGGAATTGAGCAAAACACGCTGGTGATTTTTACTGCGGATAACGGGCCGGCGGGCGAACGCGGCGCGGCGTCACTGGAGCGCTTCGCTGCCAGCGGTCCGCTGAAAGGTATAAAAGGTGAGTTGACTGAAGGCGGCATCCGCGTGCCGATGATCGCATGGTGGCCGGGCACCATTGCTGCCGGCCAGACAAGTAATGCGGTCATTGCCGCCTGGGACGAATTGCCTACTCTGGCTGAACTGGTGAATTCACAAACGAGCTACCACTCAGATGGCGTCTCATTTGCCGGGGTACTCCGGGGCACGGCCGACGTGCCAAAAAAGAGGCTGCTCTACTGGCGACTGAAGAACCAGATGGCTGCACGGTATGGCGACTGGAAGCTGCTTTGCCTGCAGCATAACACCGACTCGGAGCAGATCTTCCTCTACAATCTCGCCAGCGACCCGGCGGAGAAAAATGACCTGTCCGCGAGTGAGCCACGGGAGCTGCATCAACTCTTGCTAATGACTGCCATGCTTGCACGTCAATAAGCACAGCCGGATCGCGAGCGACCTACCGCTTCGCCATCAACCCGCCATCGGCCACCAGCGTGATGCCGGTGGTGTAGGACTCGGTGGCAAGATAGAAGATCGGATTCAGGATCTCCTCGGTTTCCGCGATGCGCGGAATCAGCGCTGCCGCGACCATGCCCTCGCCGTAGTTTGGAATCGCGGCGATTGCGCCGTCGGTCAGGTCGGAGTGATAACTCCCGGGCGCGAGCGCGTTGACGCGGATATTCCACGTCGCCCACTCCTGCGCCATCACCTCGGTCAACGCTTTCAGCGCGGCCTTGGTCGCGGCGTACAGGCCCGAGAATGCCGGCGTGGAGAGGGCCGCGACCGAGAGCACGTTGATGATGCAGCCGCCGCCATCCGCGCCCATGCGCGGTGCAAGGCGCGAGGCGAGATACCACGGGCCTTTGAGGTTGACGTCCACCATCTTGTCGAACTGGGCCGTGCTCACATCGGTCAGCGGGCCGAACGCCACGTTGATACCGGCGTTGTTGACCAGGATATCGACCCGCCCGAACCGCGCGTACGCTGCCTCGATGAGCGCGTCGAGATGGGTGATATCGCCCATATGCGTCGCCACCGCGAGCGCACTGCCGCCCCCGGCCGCGATCGCCGCCACCACGTCCTCGCAGGCGGCGAGTTTGCGGCTGGCCACCACGACCTTCGCGCCCTCGCGCGCAAAGCCGAGCGACATGGCCCGCCCCAGGCCGCGGCTGCCGCCGGTGACGATGACGACTTTGTCCTTGAATTTCTCACCCATCTCCACGCTCTCCCGCAGGGATTCTCACTTCAATATCAATCACGCCAGCAAGCATTTACACTAGCACGAAGCAGTCACCCCGCCACGGAACACCGGCATGAATCCCACCGCAGTCAACACTGTTGAGCCAACGCCCGATATGCACAACGCCGCTGGCGCAGACGCATCGCATCACCTGCACGCCTGATGTCCTCGCGCGCCAAACAGGGTCTGCCGGCCCTGCTGCCCGTGCTGCGGCTGCTGTCGCAGTACAAATTGCGCCTGGCAGGCGCGAGTATCGCACTGTTGTTTACTGCCGGCGCGACGCTATCGCTGGGTCGGGGATTGCAGGTCTTGATAGATCGCGGCCTCGGCGGCGGCGCAAGCGGTGACCTGCGCGGCGCCATCGGCCTGCTGCTGGTCATCGCCACCGCCATGGCATTCGGCACATTCGTCCGCTTTTATCTCGTTTCATGGCTGGGCGAGCGTGTGAGCGCAGACATACGCAAGCAGGTGTTCGACAACATCATCCGTTTGCATCCGGGGTTTTTCGAGATGAACCGCAGTGGCGAGATCATGTCGCGCCTGACGACCGACACGACGCTGCTGCAAACTATCATCGGCTCCTCGTTCAGCATGGCACTGCGCAGCAGCCTCACCACCGGTGGCGCGCTGGTGCTGATGTTCATCACCAACCTGAAGCTCAGCCTGATCATTGCCGTGGGCGTGCCGGTAGTGCTGCTGCCGATACTCGTGTTTGGCCGGCGTGTGCGCAAACTCTCCAACCAGAGCCAGGACAGCATCGCCAGTGTGGGCAGTTACGCCGGTGAAGTCATCCAGCACATCCGCGTGGTTCAGGGCTACAACCGCGAGCCGTTCGAGTCCGGCGCCTTCGAGCGCGAGGTGGAGCGCGCGTTCGACATCGCCCGCCGCCGCATCTGGCAGCGCTCGCTGCTGATCTGCGGCGCCATTCTGTTGCTGTTCACCGGCATGGCCGGCATGCTGTGGGAGGGCGGCCAGGATGTACTCAGCGGGCGCATGACCGGCGGCGAACTGGGCGCCTTCGTGTTTTACGCCATGATGGTAGGCTCGGGCCTCGCCACCATCTCCGAAGTGTGGGGCGACCTGCAGCGCGCCGCGGGCGCGGCGGAGCGTCTGGTGGAGCTGATCAATACGCGCAGCCTGCTCGATGATCCCGGCGCATCCGCCTGTGCGGTAGCGGGCGCTCACCCCGAGCTGCGCATGGAGCAGGTGACGTTCACCTACCCGACGCGCCCGGCACATCCGGCACTGCGCGACTTCAGCCTGCGCCTGGAAGCCGGCAAGAGCCTGGCGCTGGTCGGCCCCTCCGGCGCAGGCAAGTCCACTGTGTTCGAGCTGTTGCAGCGTTTCTACGATCCGCAACTGGGCCGTATCCTGCTCGACGGCGAGGACATCCGCCGGATTGGGCTCTCGCAGCTGCGCGACCACTTCGCGCTGGTGCCGCAGCAACCGGCACTGTTTACTGGCGACGTGCGCTACAACATCGCCTACGGCAGGCTAGACGCCACCGATGAGGAAATAGTGGCAGCGGCACGGGCGGCACACGCCCACGAATTCATCAGCGCATTGCCCGAGGGCTACGCCAGCCATCTGGGGGAGCAGGGTGTACGCCTGTCTGGCGGGCAGCGACAGCGCATCGCGCTGGCGCGCGCGATTCTCAACAACCCGCGAATCCTGTTACTGGACGAGGCGACCAGCGCGCTGGACAGTGAAAGCGAGCATCAGGTCCAGCTTGCTCTGCAGGATTTGATGCACAATCGCACCACGGTGATCATCGCCCATCGTCTCTCGACCATCTTGCACGCGGACACCATCGCCGTCATGGAGGCGGGACGCTTGATCGCCACCGGAACCCACGAGCAACTGTTGCGCGAGTGTGCACTCTACGCGCGCCTGGCCAGCCTGCAGTTTCGCGACACACAGCCCGGCGGCGAGCGGACGGGCGGTGAGCTGCCCGGTGGCAACCAACCGGGCCATATGCCGCTCAGCGACGCGCAGTATTGCGGTCCAGCCAGCGAATCCGGTCCAGGCGCTCCTGGTTGACGTGCGACAGATCGTCCAGTGTTTCCAGTGAGATCCTGGCCATTTCGGTCAGCAGACGGAAGGTCACGCGCGTGTTGTTGGTCACGCAGCGCCACGGCGCCGTCAGCGGCGCCTCACGGAAGTATGCCAGGCTATCCCGCACCGCCTCGCGCAGGCTGTCGCTGGCCGTCTCGCGCGTGGATTCATAGCCGATCGACACCGCCTCCAGCGACTCCAGGAAGGCCTCGATCCCGATCCACTCGAGCACCGTGCCGCGCTCCACGGTACGCCGCACTCCCCGTCGCAACTTGCGCGCGAGGTTGCGAAATTCGCGCTGCACCTTCGGGCCGAAAACGGAATCGGTCACAGCCTTGAGCTGATCGTCCTCGGCCAGCTCGCGCCAGTCCTGCAACGAGAGCGTCGCTTCAATGCGGGGGAACACGACCTTCTCTTCCACATTCATATGCTCATAAATGTGGTCGATATACGCCCTGCCGTTCCTGATCAGCACCACTCCTGGCACATCGCCCGAGCGCCAGCGCTCGATATCGCGCAACAGGGCGCGACCGCGCGTGGCCGTATGGTCGTGATCGCGCTGCAGCGTATCGACATCGTCGGCGCGGTGCGGCGCCACCTCCGCCACGCGGGCGTAGATGAGATCCTCGCGCGGATGGTGAAAGCGATCCGGCCAGGTCACCATGTAGTGCATGATCTCGTACAACACATTGGTATCGACGAGCTCCCCGGCCTCGATGGCCTCAAGTTGCGCGGCGAACAGCTGCATTACCGAGCCCATATGGCGGTGCTCCGCACGCAGGGTCCGCATCAGCGGCTGTTCCATTCTGGCCGCAGGCGAATTCGCCGCTGCACTTTTCGCGCCAGGGAGCGATCGCCCACCGGCGCGGGCGGGCTGCCTGCGAACCGGGGGCGCGCGCCTCGCGGCCGTTTTTTTCACTGCGGCTTTCGCCTTGGCAGCCATAATTGTCTCTCCAGTTTGATGCAAGCCCGCCCCAAGTTTGCCTGTTTTTTCCAGCCGGTGCATTGATCCGGCGCATGCCTCGCGCAATCAACGCAGCCTGCCTTCAATTCCTGCGGCGGGGCTGATCGCGTAGCATAACGCCCGCCATGGCCGAATCAACCGACAGCGCACTCTCGCCGTTCTACTACCGGGACAACTACCTGCGCCTGTGCGACACAGTGGAGGCCCGGTACGCTGATGTGCTGGACAGCGACGAGCACGCGTTCCTGCGCAACTTCCGGCGGCTGGACGACAGGGCACAGTGCCTGTATGTGCGCCTGGTGATGCGCACCGGGCCCTGGTTCCGCGAAAGCAAACTGCGCTATGGCGAACTGGGGCCGGTGCAGCCCCTGGTCGACACGCTGCTGGCGCAGGGCATGGCGGTGGAGGCAGCCGCGCTCTCGGGGCAGGAACTGGGGCAGCTGTTCACCCGGAGCGAGTTGCAGCAGGCCTTTGGTCACCACGGCTGCCAGAGAGACAGGGACAAGACCGCGCTCTTGCTTGCAATCGATGCGCTGCGGTTGAGCGCCGAGGAGTGCCGGCGTGCACTTGCCGCCGTCGATGACCAGCGCATCGTCGCGCCCTGCGGCGCGGAGCTCACACAGCGCCTGCAGCTGCTGTTTTTTGGCAACCGCTGGCAGAGTCTGACCGAATTCGTACTGCAGGACCTCGGCGTCACCCGCTACTTTCCCTATCCCCTGGACCGCGAGCACCGGTTGTTTACCTGCCGCGAAGCGCTGGAGGAGTGGCTGGCCTGCGCAGCCGCTGCCGACGAACATGTTGCCCTGCTGGAGGCCGGCGAACCGGAGCAGTTGTCGCGGCTCGCCCGACGGGTACTGGATATGCCGATTCAGTTTGCATCGAGCGCGCAGCGCCGGGATCGGCTGTGCAATGCCCTTGCCAGGGATCTGGAACGGGTGGACGAGTACGAACTCGCGGCACAGTTGTACAGCCGCAGCCTGCGCCATCCCGCCCGGGAGCGCAGGGCGCGGATACTGGAGCGCACCGGCGACTGGCCCGGCACGCTCGCGCTGTGCGAGGCGATGCTGGACAACCCGCAATGTGAGGCGGAGCATGAAGCTGCGCTGCGCATCCAGCCGCGAGTACAGCGCAAACTCGATGGCCGCCGCGTGGCGGCACGCCGCGAAGGCTTCGACACGCTGAAACTGGAGCTGCCGCGCGGCGATAGCGTGGAGGAGCGGGCCGCGTCGAGTTTGGCCGGACAGTGGCAGTCCGTGCACTACGTCGAGAATACACTGCTGAACACGCTGTTCGGGCTGGCGTTCTGGGAGCAGATATTCGCAGCCGTGCCCGGCGCATTCCACAATCCCTTCCAGGCAGCACCCTCCGACATGTACGACAGCGCATTTCACACGCGGCGGGGCGACTCGCTGGCCAAGCGCATGGCGCAGTTGCGCGGGTGCGAAGACCTCGCCCCCGTTCTGGTTGCAGCCTACCGGCGCTACGAGGGATACGAGTGTCACTTCACGCACTGGCGACACGTCGATGTCGAACTGGTCGAGGCCAGCGCGCGCTGCATGCCGGCGCGACACCTGCTGGCGATCTGGGAGCGGATGCTGTTCGATCCCGGCGAAAATCGCCGCGGCTTCCCCGACCTGATCGCACTCGGGCGCCAGGCGGGCGACTACTGCCTGATCGAGGTCAAAGGCCCGGGCGACGCGCTGCAGGACAGCCAGAAACGCTGGTTGCGTTTTTTTAAGGCACAGGGCATTCCCGCGAAGGTGGCGTGGGTGGCGTGGCGCGATGACTGAGCTGGCCATCGCCGTCACCGATCTGGCGCGCTTCTGCCACCGCAGTGGCGATATCGATCACCGCTTCAGCCCCTCGCCGACCGGGGAGCAGGGTGTGGCTGGTCACCAGCGTCTCTACGCCCGCCGCAGCGCATCCTATTGCAGCGAATATGCCGTTGAATACCGACACTGTGAACCGGGGCTGCAGCTGATCCTGCGCGGGCGCGCCGATGGCTTCGATCCAGAGCAGGGGCTCGTCGAGGAGATCAAGACCTGCCGCGTCGCACCCGAGAACATCCCGGCATCGGTGGCAGAGCTGCACCTGGCGCAGGGCCGCCTGTACGCGGCGATGATTGCGGCGCAGGGCGATTGCGACGTACTGGCGGTGCGCGTGACCTGGCTCAATATCGACAGCGACGAGGAGCACGCCCGCACCGAGCACTACTCCAGGGCTGCGCTGGCCGACTTCCTCGCCGCCACCCTGGCGCGCTTCAGCGCCTGGCTGCGCCAGCTGGCACACTTGCGGCGCGTGCGCGACGCCAGCATCCATTCGCTGGCATTTCCCTATGGCGGCTTCCGACGCGGGCAGCGCGAGCTTGCCGAACTCACCTATAAGTGCGTAAACCTGCGCGGGCACCTGCTGCTGGAAGCGCCGACCGGCATTGGCAAAACCGCGGCCGTGCTGTTCCCTGCGCTGAAAGCGCTGGCAACGGGCAAGCATGACCAGGTGATTTTCCTCACCGCCAAATCGGTGGGGCGGCGCGCGGCCCAGGACACGCTCGCCGATTTTGCAGCGGCTGGCTACCAGGGTAGCTCACTCTGCCTCACCGCCCGGGACGACATCTGCTTTTCACCGGGGCGCGCCTGTCACGGGGACGACTGTCCCTTCGCGCGCAACTATTACGACAAGCTGCCGGGCGCCATGCAGGCTGCGATCGAGCAGGGCGTGCTGCACCGCGAAGGCATCGAAGCGCTGGCCCGGGGCTTCGAAGTGTGTCCCTACGAGCTGGCGCTGGACCTGCTGCCGTGGGTGGACGTGATCATCGCCGACCTGCACTACGTGTACAGCCTGAATGCCACCGTCGCGAGCATCCTGGATACCCGCAGCAGCCGCTTTACGGTATTGCTGGACGAAGCACACAACCTGCCCGGGCGTGCGCGCGATATGTACAGCGCCACGCTGGCCAAGGCCGATGTGCTGCTGGCCAAACGCAGCGCCACGGGCGCGCTGGCGCGGTGCCTCGCGCGCATCAACCGGCAGCTGCTCGCCCTTCAGAACCGCCCGTGGCTGGAGGCCGACTGCGACGTGAGCGACAGCCCACCCCTCAATTTGATTGACGCAGCCCGGCAGTTTGTACTTGCTGTGTCGGAACAGCTGGCACATGAGCCCGCGTACCTGCAGCGCCACCCCGTGCTGCTGGAGCTTTACTTCGCGGTGCTGCGGTTCCTGCGGGTCGCAGAACTCTGGCATGAGGACTATCGCCTGCAGCTGACACGGGATGAGGGGCAGCAGAGCCTGCGCGTCACTCTGAACTGCCTGGACTCGGCGCGACTGCTGGCGGCAAGGCACTGCAGCGCGCACGCGGTGATCGCGTTCTCGGCGACGCTGTCGCCGCTGCCGTGGCTGCGCGCGTCACTGGGACTGGCGGAGCACGCGGTGTGCGCGCGCGCCAGCTCGCCGTTCGACCGCACGCAGTTGCGTGTATGCCTGGCGACCGACATCGATACCCGCTACCGGCAGCGCGACGCTACGCTGCCCGCGCTGGCGCGGCGGCTGCGGCAGTGGCTGGCTGACACCCCGGGTAATTGCATCGTCTATTTCCCGTCCTACCGCTACCTGCAGGACTGCCTGCCGCTGCTGTACGACGCAGCGGCGCTGCCGCTCGCACGCACGGTATGGGTGCAGGCACGGCAGCGGGGTGACCGCGAACGGGAGCAACTGTTGCAGTTGCTGGCAGATCGCGAGGACGTGGCTGCGTTCTGTATTCTGGGCGGCGTGTTCGGCGAAGGGATTGACCTGCCCGGGAAGCGCCTGTGCAGCGTGGTCGTGGTGGGCACCGGCATGCCGCAGGTGAATCGCGACACCCGGCAACTGCAGGCCTGGTACGAGGCGCGGTACCAGGCCGGATTTGAGTACGCATTTTTGTACCCGGGTATGCAGAAGGTGGGTCAGGCCCTGGGCCGCGTTATACGGGGCGTGGAGGATATCGGCAGTGCGTTGCTGATTGACCCGCGATACGGCGAGCGACGCTATCGTGAACTGCTGCCACCGTGGTGGGACTACCGGCAGTGGCCGCAACGCTAGCGATACGGCGAGCATTTGCGCACCGTGCCGGCTGTGCTAGAGTCGGCGGCTGCCCGGGATTCCGGAGCGATTTCCGGCCTGGCACGGCGGGTAGCGCGCCAAGCCTGCCGCCAACCACACTGTTGATCGCTCGCCCACAGACACAATTCGAAGGTACGGGGGTACACACCGCATGCGCATTGCGATTCCGAAAGAGACCCATCCGGGAGAACACCGGATACCCATCACGCCGGCACACGCGCAGAAATTGCGCGAGATGGGTGCCGACGTGGTCGTGGAATCCGGCATGGGCGCCGGCTGCGGCTTTGCCGACGCCGAGTACACTGCGGCGGGAGTCACCGTCTCCCCGGATCGCCGCGCGCTGTTCAACAGCGCCGACCTGCTGCTGCGCCTGCGCAAACCACAGCTCGAGGAAATCGGGCTGATGAAGCGCGGCGCCATTCACATCAGCTACCTGGACCCCTTCAACGAACACACCCTGGTCAAAGCGCTGCGCGATGCCGGTATCACCGCCATCAGCATGGAGATGATCCCGCGCACCACGCGCAGCCAGAAGATGGATGCCCTGAGCTCACAGGCCAACCTGGCCGGCTACATCGCAGTACTGCAGGCCGCCACCCACCTGCCGCGCATCTTCCCGATGATGATGACACCCGCCGGCACCATTAAACCTGCCAACGTTTTTGTCATCGGCGCCGGCGTCGCCGGCCTGCAGGCCATCGCGACCGCCAAACGCCTCGGCGCCAAAGTCACGGCGTTCGACACGCGGCCGGTAGTGGCTGAGCAGGTGCGCTCGGTAGGCGCGAAATTCCTGGAGATCGACCTCGGTGAGACCGGCCAGACGGAAGGCGGCTACGCGAAAGAGCTGACGCCGGAGCAGGTCGAGAAGCAGCGCCAGGCACAGAAGGCCGTGATCGCCCGCTCCGACGTGGTGATCACCACCGCCCAGGTGTTCGGCCGCAAACCGCCGGTACTGGTCACCAAGGATATGATCAAGGGCATGGCACCCGGGGCAGTGATCGTCGATATGGCGGCGGAAACCGGCGGCAATGTCGAGGGCTCGGTACCCAATGAAGTCGTGACCTACGCCGGCGTGACCATCATCGGCAAGGGGAACCTGGCCGGCGAAGTGGCCCGCGATGCCAGCCAGATGTATTCCGCCAACCTGTTCAACCTGGTGGAAGACAACTGGGGCAAGGAGAGCAAGGTGTTCGAGGTGGACTTCAACGACGACATCCTGCCCGGGTGCATCATCACCCACGGCGGCGAGGTCACCAACCCCACTATCCGCAAGATCCTGGAAGGCGCCTGACAAACATCGCCGGGGCAGTCACCTCCGGCGTTTGCGCGCTCAGCTGCGCGACCAGTCGAAGGCCAATACCTGGCGTATGTCGGTTGTGCCACTGGCCAGCATCAGCAGGCGATCCACGCCCAGGGCGACACCACTGCACGGCGGCAGGCCGTGAGCCAGCGCCGCCAGCAGGTACTCGTCCGCCGTGCGCGCACTCTGGCCGCGTGCCAGGCGCAGGGTGTTGTCGCGTTCGAAGCGCCGGCGTTGCTCCGCCGCGTCGGTCAGCTCGCAATAGCCGTTCGCCAGTTCCAGGCCCTGCACATACACCTCGAAGCGCTGGCCGACCTGGACATCGTCCACTGTAACGATGCGCGCCAGCGCCGCCTGCGGCGCCGGATAGTCGTACACGAATGTAATCGCTTCGATCCCCAGTTGCGGCTCCAGTACATGACTCATCAACAGGTCCAGCCAGAGCTCACGCCCGCCCTGCAGCGCGCCGGCGTCCACGTGGCGGCGGGCGACCGCCTCCAGAGCGCCGGTGGACGCGGAGAACGGGTCGAGCCGCAGGTGCTCGAGGAAAAGCTGGCGGTAGCTGTATTTGCGCGCGGGTAGTTCGCCCAGTTGCTCACTGAGGCAGCAGCGCAGCAGCTCGGCGACCTCGTCCATCAGCGCATGGTGATCAAATCCGGGGCGGTACCACTCCAGCAGGCTGAACTCGGGATTGTGGCGATTGCCTGCCTCCCCTGCGCGAAACGCCCGCGTGATCTGGTAAATCGGTTCTCCGAACGCGGCGAGCAGCCGCTTCATCGCGTACTCGGGCGAGGTCTGCAGGAAGCGCGGCGGCGCCGCGCTGTCGGTGCAGCCTGCGGTTATGGGTTCGATGGCGGGATCGGTGATGCCGTGCGTACACAGCAGCGGTGTCTCTACCTCGAGGATATTGCGCGCGGCGAAAAATCCGCGCAGTGTGGCCAGCAACGCCGCGCGCCGGCGGAGCGCACCAATGCTGGTGGCGGGGCGCCAGTCGGCACCCGATGCGCCGCCAGTGTCAGGATTTTCCGACGCGATTCTGGTATTCCCCGGAGCGGGTGTCGACGCGGACCACTTCGCCCGAGTTGATGAACAGCGGCACCTTCACCACCGCACCCGTGCTCAGCTTGGCCGGCTTGGTGCCGCCAGTTGCCGTGTCGCCGCGAATGCCCGGATCGGTTTCTACAATTTCCAGTTCCACGAAATTCGGCGGGGCGACGGACAGCGGCGCACCGTTGTACAGCGTGACATCACAGGTGTCCTGCTCCTTCAACCACAGGTAGGTATCGCCCACGGCAGCGGCATCGGCCTGGTACTGCTCGAAGGTGTCAGCTTCCATGAAGTACCAGAACTCGCCGTCGGTATAGAGATACTGCATGGCGCGATCCACTACATCGGCGCCTTCGAGCGTCTCACCCGACTTGAATGTGCGCTCCCACTGCCGCCCGGTTTTCAGGTTGCGCAGCTTGACCCGGTTGAAGGCCTGGCCCTTGCCAGGTTTTACAAATTCGTTATCCAGGATACTGCAGGGATCGCCATCCAGCATGACCTTCATGCCGGAGCGAAATTCGCTGGTGGAGTAATGTGCCATGGTGCTCTCGTCGAATTGCGGGAAAAACGGCGCCCATGATACCCCACGTCGAGTACCAATGG
This sequence comes from uncultured Halioglobus sp., assembly GCA_964461965.1. Lineage (GTDB taxonomy): Bacteria > Pseudomonadota > Gammaproteobacteria > Pseudomonadales > Halieaceae > Marimicrobium. Next base: position 23,029 of record CAYWWD010000038.1, read on the forward strand.
CACTGCGCGGGCCCAAGTAGCGGGGCGCTCGCCACTTGCGATATTCTATCGACACAGGGGTTGTGCACCGATAAGAAGACAGGCTCGCTGAAATGGCAGACCAGACCACCATCAAGTTGACCATACCGCGCCAGGACTTTTTCGGCGAACCACTCTTCCGGCCTGATGAGTCAGCCGCCGCCGAGTGGGTGAGCACCCTCCCGGTGACCAATACCAACTCACTGGTGCAGTTGCTCGGCCAGGCACTCAGCGATTTGAACCGCATGCAACTGTCGCCGGAGACACGCTTTGGCATCATCGAACTATTGCGTCCCAGTGTCGATGTGGCCGTCGCCAACCTGGCCAAGCGGTTTCTCAACCAGCCCCTCATCCTGCCTGAGGAGCCGCGGCGCATGGCGGATCTCGGCGACCGGCTGCTCACTGTAACCGTCACCGGCTACACCATCGTGGCGATCGAGACGATACAGCAGCGCGACGCCATCCGCGCCGCCAACCCGGCGCGCCTGACCTGCCAGGCCATTCACCGGGCGCTGGTGTATGGCGGGCGCAAGGCGCTGCAGAATTTCCAGCTGCACCAGCCCCTGGAAATCCACGCCTGGCAGACCCTGCACCAGCTGTTCGTACTGGCTGACAAGCAGCGTCTCGCCGAACTGCCCGTGCCCGAGCCACTGCCCGGCGGCAATTCCATCAAGGCCGTCTACCTGCAGACCTTGCTGTTGGCGTGCTGCAAACCTAATCAGTTGCGCCAGAACGATCTGCTCATGCTGCACCAGGCGCTGCGGGCGTGGAGCACGGAGGTGGATTTAACCCTGCACGGCTCGGGCGAGGACCTCTATGTGGTTGATCTCGGCGGTGACCAGCCGCCGTTGTACCGTGCGCTTTACCGTGAACAGCCCGGCCCAGAGTGCCGCTACATCGACACTACGCCGCTGGTCACGCACCTGAACACGCTCAGGGAAAACGCCACCAAAGCGGTGAGCATCGACCCGGCCACCGGCGTCTCCACTACGATCCTGGACCATGCCATCACTGCCCTCGGCAGCCTGAGTCTGCGCAATTTCAAACGCCGGTCCAGCAACGGCCGGTTGTGGATTTGCGCGGGGCTCAGCAGCGTTCACTACCACGTCGCGGGCCAGCGGCTGTTCGAGCAGATGATCTACGGCGATGCCGAGCACCCCGGCAATGGCTCGCGCGGCGCGGACAACCCTTTCATGGCATCGCGCAGCAAGGCGGATGTGTGGCAGCGGGCGAACCCGGGTGATTACATCAGCGGCGCGAAGTTCGACACGACAAGATCCATCGACCTGAACGACACGACCCGAGCGCGTGTCTTACAGGAAGACGACGCCGAACTGCCGCCGAATGAACGCTACCCTGTCTTCGAGGCGCAATTGGCAGACGTCAGTCCCGGCGGTTATTGTCTCGAATGGGCCGCCGACCTGCCGGCCGATTTAAAAACCGGCGATGTCGTCGGCCTGAAGGAAGCCGATCACAAAGACTGGGTGATCGCGGCCATACGCTGGGTGAGTCGGCTCAACAACGCCAAGACCCTGATTGGCCTGGAGCTGCTCAGCCCGCGCGCCATCGCCTATGGCGCGCGCATACACCAGAAGAGCGGCGACAAACTGCCCCCGATGCGGGTGTTGCTGCTGCCCGAGATCAAACTGGTCGGCCAGCCGCAGACGCTGATTACGCCACGCGCCGGGTTCAAGGAGCGACAGAAGGTGACCCTCGGCAACAGCCGCGAGGCAGTGGCGGTGCAACTGCTGCGCCATATCGCATCCACCGGAAGTTTTTCCCAGTTCGAATTTTCCAATGCCAGGGACGTAGGGGACGTGCTGGCCGAGAGCGGCCATGGGAAAGGTGTGGCAGAGTTCGATTCGCTGTGGAGCAATATCTAGCGGCGGACGCCTGTGGACTCAAACCTGACGCTGGTATCTGTCCGAGATTCCCAGAAGATACAGGATCGCATCCAGTCCCAACGTCGATATCGACTGCTCCGCGGATTTCTGCACCAGGGGTTTCGCCCGGAACGCAATGCCCAGCCCGGCGATGCTCAGCATGGGCAGATCGTTTGCCCCGTCGCCCACCGCGATCACCTGCTGCAGATCGATTTTCATCTCACTCGCCAGCTGACGCAGCAGTTCGGCCTTGCGCGCGCCATCGACAATATCGCCCCTGATCTGTCCGGTCACCCGGCCATCGATGATGTCCAGTTCATTGGCGAATACATAGTCGAGTCCCAGGCGATCCTGCAGGTGCCTGGCAAAATAGGTAAACCCGCCTGAGAGTATCGCCGTTTTGTAACCCAGGGTGCGCAGGGTAGTGATGAGGTGTTCCGCGCCCTCGGTGATTTTCAACTGCTGCGCCACGCGCGCCAACGCGCTCTCCTCCAGACCCTGCAGCAGCGCCACCCGCGTGCGGAAGCTCTCGCTGAAATCGATTTCGCCGCGCATGGCCCGCTCAGTGATCGCGCTGACCCGCTCACCTACGCCTGCCAGTTTCGCCAGTTCGTCGATGACTTCCGCCTCGATCAGGGTTGAATCCATGTCGAACGCAACCAGGCGGCGGTTGCGGCGGTACATGTCGTCCTGCTGGAACGCGAGATCGACCTCCAGCGCGCCCGCCACCTCCAGCAGTTGGCGCCTGAATTCCCCGGGGTCGCGCAGCGAACCGCGCGCTGAGAATTCCAGGCAGGCCTTGCTGAGCGGCGGCAGCTCTCCCAAGGGGATGCGGCCCGAGAGGCGATTGATGCCGTCGATATTGAGCCCGTGCTGCGAGATGACACGCGTGACCCTGGCGAGCTGGTCGGAGCTGATCTTGCGCGCCAACAAGGTGATGATGTAGCGCGCCCGGCCCTGCGCCTCGACCCACTGGCTGTAGCTCTGGTGCGCCACTGCGGTGGTGGTGGCGCGCAGGTCGTGGCGCAGCGCAAAGTGTTGCACCGCATCCGACACCTGCTCGCTGGAACTGCCCTCGGGCAGTTCCACCAGCAAACCCAGTGAGAGCGCGGCGTGAATGACGGCCTGGCCGATGTCGAGGATGTTTACGGAATACTCCGCCAGCAACGCGGTCAGACCAGCGGTCACACCCGACTGGTCCTCTCCGGAGATTGTAATCAGCAGTATTTGGTTCACGCGGTGGAATCCCGAGACATGCCGGGCGCCATTCTACCCGCTCGTTACAAACAGTGAAAAGCGCGCGCGCCATGCGTGGCGGAATTCTGTCGGCAGGTTCTTCCAAATTGCCGCCGGGTCTGGTTTATACTGCCCCGTCGAAAACTGCCGGCCATGCATCGCGTGAACAAACGCTTCCGTCACCTCGGCCTCGGCCACCAACTCGCGATCCTCTCGGCAGGCATGTGTCTGCTGGTTAGTCTTGGACTGGTTGCGCTCGGCGCCATCTCCACCCGGCATATGCAGATGTCGCTCCAGGAGGAATACGGTACCGCCCTGGCCAAACTGGTGGCAGCGCGCATCAGCACAGCGATGGAGCGTGGCGATCTGCTCAGCATTTCAGCGAACCTGCAACGCCTGCTGGAGGTCTCCACCGCGCAGGCGATCACCCTCACCGACGTCGATGGCAAGACGCTGGGGCAGGTGGGTGAAACCCACGGCCAGAATCCCTTCCACTACAGCGCTCCCGTACACGTCGAATCCGATATCGCCGGGCAGATCACCATCACCATCAATGCCGACAACGCGCGCGCCGCACAATTGCGCTTCGTGCTGAGCATGCTGGGCCTGGCCGTCCTGCTCAGCCTCGCGGTGTACGGCATCAGTCGCCGCTTCGGCCAGCAGCTCGGTGGCGAACTGACCGCTCTGGCAAGGAAAATCACGCTGGAAGAGGAGGAGCGTGCGCCGCAGTTGCGAAATGAAATGCTGGCGCTCACCGGCAGGATCGAAGCGCTGCCCATGGATCTGCTGCGCACCCGCAGCGAACCGGGGCCGCAGGACGAAAACTACCGCACGACGGCCGTACTGTACCTGCATCTGTCCAGCCTGGTGAACTATGTCGACACGCTGGATGAACGCGCCCTGCAGCGCTACATCGAACGACTGCACCAGGTGGTGTACGCAGCGTCTGGCTTTTACGCCGGCGAGCTGCAGGTTGCGCGGCAGTTCGGCCTGGCCATCTATTTCACCGACCACAACAGCGCCGGCAGCGCCGCCTTCCGGGCCGCGTCCTGCGCCTGGCTGGTGCGTGCTGTCAGCAGGGCGATGGAAGAACACATGTCACTCTCGCTCTCGATGGCCATGGCCATCTCGCAGAGCGAGCTGGGCGTTGGCAATGGCACGGATATCTACCCGGGCCTGTATACGCAGCACGCGCTGGATGAATTGCAGAAAGTGTGCGCGAGCAAACCGCCCGACATCCTGCTCTCACCCGCGGTCTGCGAGGATGTCGATGTCGCCGGCCGCCTGCAGCACAGGCCGACGGATGTGATGGACTATGCGGTCATCGAGGAATTCGCCGGCCCCTATCAGGATCTGCTGGAGCGGCAACTGCGCCTGATCCTGAAGCGGTTGGTAGACCCCGTCCGTCGCTGAGCGATCGCACCGGGCGCGCTCAGGTTTCCACCAGCATGCTGTCCACTTTCTGGAAGCCGCGCGGCAGTTTATTGCCGCGACGGCCGCGCTCGCCACGGTAGTGCTCCAGGTCCCCTGACCTGAAACTCTGGTGTCGCTTGCCGCTGTGGATGACGAGCGTGTCCTGCGCCGTGAACACCTGCACGGCAACCACAAACTCCTCCCGCGACCGCACGCGCGCCGGTGGCACACCGATGATCTTGTTGCCCTTGCCACGTGCCAGCTGCGGCAGGTCCACCAACGGGAAGACCAGCAGCCTGCCTTCGCTGCTGACTGCGGCTACGAAGGCGTCCTCCACAGTGCGCACTGCCGCCGGTTGCAGCACGCGGCTGCCCTCCGGCAAATTGAGAACCGCCTTGCCTGCGCGGTTCTTGCTCTGCAGGTCGCCGAGACGGGCGACGAAACCATAGCCGGCGTCACTGGACAGTAGATAGAGCGCCTCATCCGCACCCATCATCAGGCCGCCAAACGTGGCGCCGGAAGGAGGGTTGATACGCCCTGTCACCGGCTCGCCCTGGCCGCGCGCCGACGGCAGGTTATGAGAGGGGATGGTGTAGGCGCGCCCCGTGGAGTCGAGGATGACCACACTCTGGTTGCTGCGCCCGTGCGCGCACATTTTGAAACTGTCGCCGGATTTATAACTGAGCGTGGTCGGGTCGATGTCGTGGCCCTTGGCCGCCCTGATCCAGCCCTTCTCGGACATCACCACCGTGATGGGATCGGCAGTCACCAGCTCGAGTTCGCTGAAGGCCCTGGCTTCCTCGCGCGCCACCAGTGGTGAGCGTCGCGCATCGCCATACTTTTCCGCCACCGCCAGGAGTTCATTCCGGATCAGGGTCTTGAGCCGGGCTTCACTGCCGAGCGTTTTCTGTAACTGGTCGCGCTCCTGCTGCAACTCATCCTGCTCGGTGCGAATGCTCATTTCCTCGAGCTTCGCGAGGTTGCGCAGTTTCAGATCGAGTATCGCCTCGGCCTGCACGTCGCTGATACCAAAGCGCGCCATCAGCGCTGACTTGGGTTCATCCTCCGTGCGGATGATGTGGATCACCTCGTCGATGTTGAGGTAGGCGACCAGATAGCCGTCGAGGATATGGAGCCGCCTGAGCACACGCTCCAGCCGGTGTTCAAGGCGCCGCCGCACGGTCTCGGTGCGGAACTGCAGCCACTCCTTCAGCAGTTTGTCGAGGCTCTTCACGCCCGGGCGACCGTCCCGGCCAATCATATTGAGGTTGACGCGATAGCTGCGTTCGAGGTCCGTGGTGGCGAACAGGTGGCTCATCAGCGCGTCGAGGTCGACCCGGTTGGAGCGCGGTACGATCACCAGGCGCGTGGGATTCTCATGGTCTGACTCGTCGCGCAGATCCGACACCATGGGCAACTTCCTGGCCTGCATCTGCTGCGCGATCTGCTCCAGCACCCGGGAGCCGGAGACTTGGTAGGGCAGGGCATTGATAACGATATCGCCGTTATCGCGCTCCCAAACCGCGCGCATGCGCAAACCGCCGCGACCGGTTTGATACAGCGTGATGATTTCCTCGCGCGGCGTGATGATTTCCGCGCTGGTGGGAAAGTCGGGCGCCAGCACATGCTCGCACAGTTCCGCCACCGTGGACTTCGGCGCCTCCAGCAGCCGCACAGTGGCCGCAACCACTTCGCGCAGGTTGTGCGGCGGGATGTCCGTGGCCATACCGACTGCGATGCCGGTAGTGCCGTTCAGCAGTACATTGGGAACCTGGGCCGGCAGTACGGAGGGCTCTTCCAGCGTGCCGTCGAAATTGGGCGTCCACTCCACGGTGCCCTGGCCGAGCTCACCGAGCAGCACCTCGGCGTAGGCGGTAAGGCGCGACTCGGTGTAGCGCATGGCAGCGAACGACTTGGGGTCGTCCGGCGAGCCCCAGTTGCCCTGCCCATCCACCAGCGGATAGCGATAACTGAAATCCTGGGCCATCAACACCATGGCCTCATAGGCGGCGCTGTCGCCGTGGGGATGAAACTTGCCGATCACATCCCCCACGGTGCGAGCGGACTTCTTGAACTTGGCCGACGACTTCAGCCCCAGTTCACTCATGGCATAGACGATGCGGCGCTGCACCGGCTTCAGGCCGTCGCCCACATGCGGCAGCGCGCGATCGAGGATGACGTACATGGAATAATCGAGGTAGGCCTTTTCGGCGTACTGCTTGAGCGACACCTGCTCGGCGCCGTCGCCATCGATGCGTATTGTTTCAGACATGAACTGCGGACCTGTATTGCGGCTGTGATGATCTGAGTTGCGTGGTGTGACTGAACGGCTCCCCGGTGTCTCCCCCGGGCGCTAGCCCTCGCGGCGACTTTCCCGGCGACTGCCCTGCAAGCCGACCAGTTGTTCGTTGAGATTGACGATGGAGTTGGCCATGTCGACCAGGAGGCTGTGAATGGTCGCGGGATTGCTCTTGATCAACTCCGTAAACTGCTCCTTGGGGACTTTTACCACGGAGCACGCGGTTTTTGCCCTCACGGTTGCGCTGCGGTCGGAGTGGGTCAATGCCGCCATGGCCCCGAAAATCTCGCCATCGCCTATTCGCCCTACATTGACGTCGTCCACTAGCACTTCCGCCACGCCGGAGCTCATGTTGTAGACGTAATCCGCCCGGTCACCCTGGCGGATGATGATGTCGCCTGGCTCGTAGACCTCGAACCCGGGTGTCGCCGCCTTGTCTTCCTGCAGATTGGCGGCTGTGATGCGCAGCATCAATCCGGCGTAGGTTACCAGCAGGCGCGTCCAAAGACGGACAGCCGACGGCTCATTGAACACCCGCTGCATGAACTCCAGCGCGGGATAACAACGCAACTGGGCCCCGGTGTCACTGCCGTAATAGACGGCGATATGTTGGTCCAGCCCACCGGCGATATCCGGCAGGAGGATGTCGCCGGTTTCCAGCGTGTAGATCGTTTTGCCCTGGTAGCGGACAGTAATGGATCCGGACTGCACGACGTAAAACTGGCCGCCGTCGAACCCCCGAAAATTGCCGACCGGAGTGACATCGACATCGAAAGGCATCGCGGGCATCCTGACCGCTTCTATCAGCGAGCTGACAATACTGCCGAACTGCTGGCTCAACGCCGAAATATCCTGCGCGTCAATGTTAACCAACATCAGCAAGGTCCTGAAGCGATCTGGATAGAGAAAACGCTGCCCGTGCCAGCGAGGGCCACGCCGCAGCAGCTCCGCGAACACAAGCTGTTGCGGTTGGCACCTGCAGACTATAGTAGCAACATAATCTGCGGTGGAGAACGCCGCGTTCGACATTTGTTGAGATTGCGCAAGGCGCAGCGAGACGAGCATGACCTTGCAGTGGAATACCCTGACCTTCCCACAGTTCGATGCGGATCGCCTCTATGCGGTGCTGCGATTGCGCCAACAGGTGTTCGTGGTCGAACAACAGTGCGCCTACCTCGACCTCGACGGCCTCGACCAGCAGGCGCAGCACATGCTCTGCTCCCGCGATGGCGTGCTGCTGGCCTACCTGCGCAGTTTCGCTCCGGGGCTGGTGTACCCACAGAGTGCGCTCAGCAGAGTAGTGGTCCATCCGTCCATGCGCGGTCAGCGCCTCGGCAGCGAACTGGTGCGGCGCGGTATCGACTTCAACCTCGCGCACTGGCCAGGGGCCGGTATCCGCATCAGCGCCCAGGCCCATCTGCAGGCTTTCTATACGGCGCTGGGCTTCATCGGCGAGGGCGAGGAGTATCTCGAGGATGATATCCCTCACCGCCAGATGCGCTACTTTGCAGCTGAGCCCGGTTAGTCGCCGCCAGGGATTTCCAGCAGGAAGGTGACCGGGCCATCGTTTACCAGGGAGACCTGCATATCGGCGCCGAACACACCGGACGCTACACGTGCGTGGCGGCGCTGCAACTGCGACAGCATGTGCTCGTACAAAGGTCTTGCGGCATCCGGTGGCAGCGCAGTGGAAAAACTCGGGCGCAGGCCTTTGCGGGTATCGGCAGACAATGTGAACTGCGAGACGAGCAATACGCCGCCCGCCACGTCCGCCACGCTGCAGTTCATGCGGCCGTCACGATCCGGAAAGACGCGATAGGCCAGCAATTTGTCCAGCATGCGCTCCGCGACGTCGGCACTGTCGCCCTTATCGAGCCCGAGCAGCACCAGCAAGCCCCGGTCTATGCTGCCCACGCAGCTCCTGTCGACCGTTACGCTGGCATGACTGACACGTTGCAGGAGTGCTTTCACGCCGATGCTACTTCAGGCGCGACTCGCGCGACGGCGCTCGTGCTCCAGCAGCAGTTTCTTGCGCAGGCGGATGCTCTGCGGGGTGACCTCTACCAGCTCATCGTCCTCGATGAACTCCAGCGCCTGCTCCAGCGTGTGGCGCACCGGCGGCGTGAGCGTCAGCGCCTCGTCGGAACCCGAGGCGCGGATATTGGTCAATTGCTTGCCCTTGATGGGGTTGACCGCCAGGTCGTTGCCGCGACTGTGCAGGCCGATGATCTGCCCTTCATACACCTCCACGTTCGGGTCCACGAACATGCGGCCGCGATCCTGCAGGTTGAAGAGGGAGTAGCCGAGCGTCTTGCCATTCACCATGGAGACCAGCACGCCATTGACCCGGTGCGTGATCTCCGCGCTCTTGACCGGGCCGTAATGATCGAAGACGTGCGTCAGGATACCGCTGCCGGAGGTCAACGTCATGAACAGGGAGCGGAAGCCGATCAGGCCCCGCGCCGGAATCAGGAATTCCAACCGCACCCGGCCCTTGCCGTCGGGCACCATATTCACCAGTTCCGCGCGTCGCAGGCCGAGTTCCTCCATCACCGAGCCCTGGTGCTGCTCCTCGCAGTCGATCACCAGTTGTTCGTAGGGCTCGTGCATCACGCCGTCCACTTCCTTGCGGATGACTTCGGGCCGGGAGACGCCGAGCTCGAAGCCCTCGCGCCGCATGGTTTCGATCAACACCGACAGGTGCAACTCGCCGCGCCCGGATACCTTGAACTTGTCCGGCGAATCGCCCGGCGCGACACGCAGCGCCACGTTGTGTATCAGCTCCCGCTCCAGGCGCTCCTTGATATTGCGCGAGGTCACGTACTTGCCTTCCTTGCCGGCAAACGGCGAATCATTCACCTGAAAGGTCATGCTGACGGTGGGTTCATCGACCGACAGTGGCGGCAATGCCTCGGGGCAGGCAGGATCACAGAGCGTATCGGATATCTTCAGCCCTTCGATTCCCGTGATGCAGACGATATCGCCCGCCTCGGCGCTCGCCACATCCACGCGCTCCAGTCCCAGATGGCCCATCACCTGCAGCACACGCCCCTTGCGCAGCCCGCCCTCGCCGTCCACCACGACCACCTGGGTATTGGGGAGCAGGGTGCCGCGCGTAATCCGGCCCACGCCGATCACGCCTACATAGCTGTTGTAGTCCAGCGCGCTGATCTGCATCTGCAGCGGGCCTTCGGAGTTGACCTCCGGCGCCGGGACCTTGTCGACGATGGCCTGGAACAGCGGTTCCATGTCCGCGTTCATCTGCTCGTGATCAAGCCCCGCCGTGCCGAGGATGGCGGAGGTGTAAATGATAGGGAAATCGAGTTGCTCATCAGTCGCGCCCAGACGGTCGAACAGGTCGAACACCTGGTCCACCACCCAGTCCGGCCTGGCGCCGGGCCTGTCCACCTTGTTGACCACCACGATCGGGTGCAGGCCCTGCTCAAACGCCTTGGAGGTGACGAAGCGGGTCTGCGGCATCGGGCCGTCCACCGCGTCGACCAGCAGCAGTACCGAATCGACCATGGACAACACCCGCTCCACCTCACCGCCGAAGTCGGCGTGCCCGGGGGTGTCGACAATATTGATACGGTTACCGCGCCACTCGATGGCCGTGTTCTTGGCCAGGATGGTGATGC
>CAYWWD010000039.1:0-33402 GCA_964461965.1 uncultured Halioglobus sp.
GTGGTGCAGGGATACTTCGGCTGGCCGTTGGTTTCCTGGCTGATGAAGATCGCTGACTCCTGGTCGATGCCGTAACCGAGCGTGTACTCGCCGGCAATGCCGTTGTAGTTTGCATCCACCGTGGTGACGATGCCGTACTCGGGCTCATCGGGTACCGGGAAGTTGTAGATCGTCAGGTTCACGTTCGGCCTGGCGCCGGGCTCGATACCCGGCGGCAGCAGCGCCGCGATCTTGTCCGCGTCGGTGCGGTACACGATCTTGAGCATGGGCCAATTGACGATATCACCCGGGTTGCCCTGGGGTGCTGCTGCTGCGTTGGTCATAGTGTCTTCCTTATGTCGTTGCTGGGTAGTTGCAGATTGAGTTGCGTAAGGTCAGCCCACCATCGCGGGCACGGGGGTGGTACGGTTGAGGATCATGTCGGCGCGCGCGCGGATCTTGGCTTCGGTCTCCGGCGTGGTCGCCAGCAGCCAGAAGGCGTCGCGCTGCAGGCCTTCCACGGCCATTTCCGCCACCTCGTCCGGGTGCGTGGTTTTAAGTTCGATACCGAACTGCTCGCACATTTTTTTCATGTCCTCGACGGAATTGATACCGGAGGCGTTGCCCTCGACGTCCTTCTTCAGTTCCTGCGGCCGCACGCGGCCGGAGTTGAACAGGCCGGTGTCCACGACGTGCGGGCCTGGAAACAACGCGCTGACTTTGACCGGCAACCCGCCAGCCTGCACCTGATAGTGCAGGTTTTCGGTGATCGCGTGCACAGCTGCCTTGCTCATGGTGTAGATCGGCGCGTCGGGCAGGATGACGTAGGCGCCATTGCCGGAGCCGGTCACAACGAAATGCGCTTCGCGATTCTGCGCGACGAGGCGCGGCATGAATACGCGAATGGAATTGATCACGCCCCAGACATTGACATTGAGGCACCACTGCCAGTCTTTTTCGGAATAGTCCCACATGGCGCCGGACTCGCCCGCGCCGATGCCGGCATTGGCGAACACCAGGTCGATGCCGCCAAAGGTAGCTCCCGCTTTCTCTGCCAGCGCCGTGAGGCTCTGTACCGAGGTGACGTCACAGTGCTCGACGATGGACGCTATCCCTGCGGCGGCCAGGTCACCCTGCACCTGCGCCATGGCATTCTTGTCCACATCGCCCACCACGATCTTCGCGCCGCGTCGCCCCAATGCGAACGCGAGCGAGCGGCCCACGCCGCTGGCGCCACCGGTAATGACTGCGACTTTACCGCTGAAGTCCCGCATGGCTCAGGCGATCTCCCGCTTGTCGTTGGAGGTGACGTAGAACTGGCGCACCCATTTGCGGAACTGCACCAGGGTTTTGTCCTCCTTGCAGAATACCGGCCGGTGCTTGTGCACCTTGTTGGCCCAGATCGGGTAGTCGTCGTTGAGCCCGGCGATAATGCCGTTCATCACATCATCGCCCACGGCGTCCTCGATCTCGCGACGCACGATCAACGTCCAGCGCATCAGTGTCTTGTGGTGGTCTATCGGCTGGGCGCTGTTGTACATGATCATTTCAGCGTTCGGGCTGTAGGTGGTGCGCACCATGGCGAAGCCGGGACTGTACGTGGTGGCGTGCAGGTGACCGGGATACGCCGCGTTGGCCATCTCGGAATGCAGGTGCATGGTGCGCCCGTCCTCGTCGATGGTAACGCTGGAGTCAGGCACCGCAATCTGCCCGTGTACGTACTGGAAGTGCACGGGATCGCAAGAGTTTTCGCAGATATCCTGCACGTGCGCCGGCACCAGGTGCTCGGTATAGCGCGGCGCCGTCCAGTGCGGGTCGCCCAACTCGGGCAGCTCGGGCAGGCCCCATTGCGGTGCGGTGTTCTCCGGGTGGAACCAGATATAGACCTCGCCGTTGCCTTCTTCGCAGTGCCACGTGCGCAGGCGCGCGCGCTCGGGAATTTCCTCACAGTAGGGAATCTTCACGCACTTGCCGTCGTCGGCATTGAACTGCCAGCCGTGGAAGGGGCAGCGCACGCTCTCGCCCACCACGCGGCCCTTGTAGCCGAGGTGCGCGCCGAGGTGAGGACAAAACGCGTCCTGCAGCACCGCGCGCCCGGAGCGCGTGCGGTACAGCACCAGTTCGCGGTCGAAGGCCTGCACTGGTCTGACGTCACCGATAGGCAACTCGTGGCTGCGCGCAACGGAGTACCAGCCCATGGGGAAATCCGGCGTGCGGTTGGTTCGGGATTCACATGTTTCTATGATGGTCATAAAGCCTCTGTGTCATTCCGGTTTGCGTGATAGCCCTTTGAAAAGGAGCTAGTTGAACAGCGCAGCGGTCGGGCCAATCTGGTCGGCGACAGCCTGCAGGCGCTTGCGGTCCAGCCCGTAAAACTTCACGGCGTTTTCACCGAGGATCTTGCGGCCGTCCGCCTCGGGGAAGTTGCTGAAGTTGTCCTTGAAGTATTGCGCGGTATTCGGCCAGCTCCCCTCCGGGTGCGGGAAATCGCTGCCCCACATCACTTTTTCCAGGCCGATGTCGTTGCGCATGTCGAGGTCGGGGCGCAGCACGCAGGATGCGCCAATGCCGATATTGCGCTGGAAGTATTCGCTGGGCTTGAGCGAGAGGTGCTTGCGGAAATTCCCCAGCTTGGCGGAGATCTGCCCCTCGGTGTAGTGGAAGTCCAGCAGACGCAGCCAGGTGGGGAGCATGAACATGGTGCCGCCCTCCACGATCATGGTCTTGAGTTGCGGGAAGCGCTCGAACACGCCGCCCCAGATCATGAAGGTCAGCGGGCGGTACAGCCACCACATCACTTCGGATACATAGATGCCCATGGCGCCCGGCAGCTCGCTGCTTTTGTCTTCCAGCGGGAAGCCCGCACCGAAGTATTCCGTGTGTGGCGCTGGCCCGGAGTGAAAGTGAACGATCACACCCATCTCCTGGCAGGCGGCCCAGAAAGGGTCGTATTTGGTGTGGTGGTAGGGATCGTGCTCGCCCCACAGCGTGGGGATCATGACCGACTTCAGGCCGTTATCCACGCACCAGCGCACCGCGTCCACTGCCTGCTGTACATCCCACAGCAGCGGGATGGAAGCGACACCAATATGGCGCGCCGGATCGTTGACGCACCAGCTGGCCAGCCAGCGGTTGTGCGCCATAGCACCGGCCCACTGCAGCTCCGGCACCATGTCGCGCGGCGACAGCCCGAGGCCGGCGCCGAAGGGCGGTGTGTTCTTCTCGGTGATGCCATCGGGGAAGATGACCTCGGCGGCGATGCCATCCTTCGCCAGCATGTTCAGGCGCTCCTGGTAATCCCAGGCACCGGTCAGCTCATGCTCGATCGGCGCACGCCACGCGTCGTTGATCTCCTTGATCAGGAACGTGGACTCCGCCTTTTCCATCATGTCGACGGTAATGGGCACGGCCATGTCCATCATCTCGTGATACTTCGCTTCCACGTAGGGTTTGTAGTCGGCAATCGGCAGGCCGGCGTGGCAGTCCGTGGACACCACAATCACACGTTCAGACATGAAGGACACCTTCGTTCGTAAATGTTGCTAAGGGCTACTGGGCGCGGAGGCAAACGCCTCACAAATGAGCAAACTTGCACATTTGTATACAAAATAGTGTAAGCTGAATGCGATTGCAACCCGTCCTACGGAAATTTCATGTACCTGGAAGAGGCGCCCACGGGGCGCCGCGAAAAACGCAAACAGGAGATCCGCGCCCGCATCGAGGAGGCGGCCTACCGCCTGTTCCGCGAGCAGGGTATCGAGGAGACCAGCATCGAGCAGATCTGCGTGGCGGCGGACGTCGCGCGCCGCACGTTCTACGGCTATTTCCCCAACAAGCACACACTCCTCGGCGGCCTCGGCATCTCCCGCCTGTACGACCAGACAGAACCGATGCTGCGCCTGTTGATGGATAACCACCGCACCACCCGGGCGCGACTGGAAGCCATGATCGACTACATCGAATCCAACTTCTCCAGCTACGAGGAAGTGGATCGCCAGTTGATCCTGCTCGCGCCCTCCTTTTTTGCCGAGGACCGGGCGCGACAGCGTGAAATCGGCGACACCGCCATGGCCAGCTTCACCCGCCTGATCACCGCCGGCGTGAAACTCGGGGATGTGCAGACCGAGTTCTCCCCGGAGATCCTCGCCGCGATGGTGGTGGGCACGCTCAACATGCTGACCATCAGTTGGGCCATGAACAGCGACTACCCGATCTTTACCAAGCTGGAAGAAGCGCGCGTGCTGTTCGAGCGGCTGATCTGCAAGGACGACGCGTAGGCTACTGCTCTGCTGCCTTGCGGGCCGCGTTCAACACTAGCGATATCGGCACCGCCACCACCACCGGGGCGCGCAGGCTCTCGAGCTGCGCGAGGAGGAACAGGTAGATCGTCAGCAGCGACAGCAGGAAGGCGATGGCCAGCGTGTTGCCCGATTGCAGGAACGCGCGCGCCTGGCCGCTGTAGTCCGCTTCGACCTGAGCAGTTTGTCAGCTGCTCTTTTCAACAAGCTGCCCATCGATGTATTTGTGCAATACACTGGATACCAGAGTTTGATATGGAATCCCCTCCCTTAATGCTTTGGCCTGAATGGACCGCAAATCGCGCGAGGAAAGTCGAATATTTATTCGCGCGTCTTTTTTGAACGTCGCCCCGGCAGCAGCGCGGTGCTTTTTAACTTCTTGCGATTGATTCACAGACTTCTTGAGCTTCCCAGCCTCAAAGGCATCCAGAATCTCTCTCTCTTCGGCAGTAAGCTTGCTCATGACAGTTACCTGTGGCGCTTAGTAGCTTTGCGACTCGGGATAATCGTTTTCAGAAATATCTCGTCTTCGCTTTCAATGAATGGAACCAGGTAAACGTAATCCTCGACTTTGACGGCAGATACCTTCTGTCCAGGATACTTTTCCTGGTTGGGATGGTCGTAAATCTCGATTTCATTCCCGATTTCGATATTCAGGACGATCTCCTCGAAGGATATGCCGCGCTCCTGAATGAGCGTTTCGTTTTTATCCGGGTTCCAGCGATAAATCTTCATTTGCTGAGTCTAGCACTGTGTGTGCACTTTGGCATCAGGCAGCTAACGAAGCCCGACACGTTGGGGCATTGCAGTACGTTCGAGCTGTCCTTGGGTGATAGTCTCAGGACTGTGGCAGCACCCTTATTTGCCGGCCTGAATCACCTGTTCACGGTCGCCGCGATTGATACAGGTCAAGTCGCACGGCGATACTGTGCGGCCACGCGCCGGTTCCGTCGCAGGCCGTGGCAAGATTGACGCCTTTCATAACACACACCGGGAGACAAGCATGTCGAGCAGCGCGTGGAAAACCTTCGCCATCGAGCGCCTCAAGGAAAAGGTACAGGGCAGTGAGCCGCGATTTTTCGAATTCCTGCGCAGCCGGCAGATGTCGTGCGCGATGTATCACCTGCCGGCTGGCGCCAGGGACATGCAGGCCCCGCATCTGGAGGACGAGGTGTACGTAGTGATCGAAGGACGCGCGCGGCTGCGCGTGGACGACGTGGAACAGGACGTCGCGCCCGGAACGGTTTTGTTCGTCGGCGCCACGACCGAGCACTCGTTCTTCGATATCACCGAAGACCTGACCATGCTGGCCATGTTCGGCCCGGCGAACGGCGCAGGTTAGTAACGGAGAGAAACGCATGGGACCACTCAAGGGCCTGAGAATTATTGAAATCGCCGGCATCGGGCCGGGCCCGTTCGCGGCCATGCTGCTGGCCGACATGGGTGCCGACGTCATCCGGGTCGAACGCCCGGGTGGCAGCGCCTTCGCTGCGGCGCACAACCCGAAGCTGGACTTCCTCAACCGCAACAAGCGCTGCATCTGCATCAACCTGAAGGAGAGCGCCGGGGTCGAGACGGTGTTGACGCTCATCGAGCGCGCCGACGCGCTATTGGAGGGGAACCGGCCCGGTGTGATGGAGCGGCTGGGGCTGGGTCCCGACGTCTGCCTTTCACGCAACCCGGCGCTGGTGTACGGGCGCATGACCGGCTGGGGCCAGGAGGGCCCGATGGCGCGCGAGGCGGGGCACGACATCAACTACATCGCGCTCAGCGGCGCACTGCATCCCATCGGCCGCGCCGGCGAGAAACCCGCCATCCCGCTCAACCTGATCGGCGATTTCGGCGGGGGCGGGTTGATGCTCGCATACGGCATGGTGTGTGCCCTGCTGGAAGCCAAAGGTTCTGGCCGGGGACAGGTGGTGGATGCGGCCATGATCGACGGCGCGGCGACGTTGATGGCCAGCGTGTTCGCGGCCAACCAGTCCGGCTTCTGGACCGATGAGCGCGGCACCAACCTGCTCGACTCCGGCGCGCATTTTTACGAGGTCTACGAAACCGCGGACGGCAAGTACATCTCGCTCGGCAGCATCGAACCACAGTTCTATGCCGCGCTGCTTTCGAAACTGGGCGAGGACGCGAAGTACTTCGAACAGCAGTTCGACGCCGCCAACTGGCCGGCGATGAAAGAGAAAATGGCCGGGATTTTCAAACGCAAAACACGCGATGAGTGGGACGCGGTGTTTGCCGGTGCGAATGCGTGCTATGCACCGGTGCTGGCCATGGGTGAAGTGCGGCATCATCCGCACCACCGCGCGCGCGGCACGTTTATCGACGACGGCGAGGTGTGGCAGCCGGCGCCGGCGCCGCGCTTCAGTCGCACCCAGGCCGGGATTCATCGCGGCGCGGCGCGGGTGGGCGAGCACAGTACGGAAATCCTGCGCGATTTCGGATTCACCGACGCACAGGTTGCCGCGCTGCTGGCCAGTGGCGCAATCCGCGGCCTAGAATAAAGGCACCGGGCGCGCGTTTCGCGCGGCACCTTTTAACACAGGACTGAAACCCGATGAGTGAGACTGTTCGCGTGCCCGACCAGTGCCGCCATGTGGCGGTGCATCCCGACAACCAGCACCTCAGTATCGAATACGGCCCGGTGCCGGCGCCGAAATCCGATGAAGTGTTGATCAAGGTGCATTCCGCTGGCATCAATCGCGCCGACCTGTTGCAGCGCAAAGGGCTGTATCCGCCGCCCGACGATGCCTCGCCGATCATGGGCCTGGAAGTGGCCGGAACCGTGGTGCAGGTAGGCGAGCGCGTGACGCAGTGGCAGGTTGGGGACAAAGTCTGCGCACTCACCCACGGCGGTGGTTACGCTGAATACGCGGCGGCCCCCGCCACGCAGACCCTGCCGGTTCCCACCGGCTTCAGCAAGGCCGAAGCCGCCGCCCTGCCCGAGGCCCTGCTCACCATCTGGCACAACCTGTTCCAGCGCGCCCGGCTGCAGCCGGGTGAGAAAGTGTTGATCCACGGCGGTGCCAGCGGCATGGGCAGCATGGGCGTGATGATGTGCAACGCACTCGGCGCCGAGGTGTACACCACTGCGGGCAGCGACGAAAAATGCCGTGCGCTGGAGGCGCGCGGCGCTACCCGGGCCATCAACTACAAAGCAGAAGATTTTGAGCAGGTGCTGAGCCAGCTGCAGCTGAACAATCGCATCGACGTCATCCTCGACATGATCGGCGGTGAGTACATCCAGAAAAATCTCAACCTCGCCGCGCCGGAGGGCCGCATCGTCAATATCGCGTACATGAACGGCTTCAAGGCCGAGGTCAATTTCGCGCCGCTGTTGTTGAAGCGCATCACCCTGACTGCGTCCACGCTGCGCGCGCAGACGTTTGCGCAGAAAGCGGTGATGGTCGAAGAGATCATGGCGCGCGTGTTCCCGCTGCTGGAGAGCGGCAGGATCAAACCGCTGATCGACAGCATCTATCCGCTGGAGCAGGTGGAGCAGGCGCACGGACACATGCTGAGTGGAACGCACATGGGCAAGATCATTCTGAAGCTGTAGTCGCGTTTAATCACATTTCCAGTTTTCAAAAATCCTGTTTGTAGCAAAACAGTCTTAAAACCGCGCTTATCGGTCGTGAGTCCGTAGCGGCGACTTGAAAACAGCTCGCCTTTACGCGTTTTTTGCGACGTTGAGCGCTAACAACCGCTGTTCGATATTTCATTAATAACTTAGAAATGTCACGCGCCACCTGCAACAACGTGCCGCATCTGAACTCGAAGTTCGCAGGTGCTATAGTGAAAGTGGGGCTGGTGCGGAACGTGCGACACGGCGATTCCACCGCCAGGTTCCGCCCTGCGGATTGCCGATCACTGTGAGGACTGCCGAATGAAGCGCCACTATTACATCAGCGACGATCTGGACGATCTGGAACTCATCGAACAGCAACTGGAGGGCGCCGGTGTCACCACGCCCCAGATTCGCGTACTCAGCGAGGATGACGACGGCATCCGGGCGCATCACCTCGGCGAAGTCGAAGCCGTCCTGCGCAGGGACGTGGTGCACGGCACGAAACGCGGTGCCGTCGTGGGCGTCCTCGCGGCCGCGCTCGTGTTGTTCGTTGCATGGATCACCGGCATCACGGAAACCACCACCTGGGTGCCACCGATCTTCCTCAGCGTCATCATTCTCGGGTTCTGCATCTGGGAGGGCGGCCTCATTGGTATGCAGGTGCCGCATACGGATTTCGTGCGCTTCAAGGAGAGCCTGGATAATGGCAAGCATGTGCTGGCTGTGGACGTGAGCCCGAACCAGGAGCAAATCCTGCAAAAGGTCACGGGCGAGCACCCCAAACTGGTGCCGGCCGGTGAGGGCGATGGCGCGCCGGGCTGGTTACTCAGCGCGCGTCTGCGGTTCGATCACATGATCCAGGGCACTGCCTGGCGCCACCAGTAGGCCAGCTCGCCCGGATCAACCATCGCTTCACGAGCTCCGCCGTCTCGCGTCATCACGCACACCCGCAGGCGTGCGATCTCTGGTATCGTCCAGATTCTGAAATTCTAGACGGACGTTCGAACGGCTCATGCGCAAACCTCTGTGCGTTCTGGTAACGAGTTTCGGAATCGCCCTGAGCGTCGCAGCCTGTGGCGGCGGTGGCGGCGGCTCCTCCGGCGGACCGATCGACCCGGTGGAGCCCACGCCACCCGCCGCGACCTTCAACCTGTCCGGCAGCATCACCACACCCGCCAGCCAGACCGTGGACAGCGATACCAACAACCCCGCGCAGGCGGCGGTCAGCAACGATGATCCAGCCAGCCCCCAACTCATCGCCAGCCCGGTCACGCTGGGCGGCTACATCAACCAGCCGGGAGCGGGTGAGGCGGGGCGCTCGCAGCAATCCGGCGATATCGACGATTATTTTCGCGTGGAGTTGCTCAGCGGGCAGCGCGTCACCCTGCTGGTGGGTGATTTCGAACAGGCCGACGCCGATCTTTACCTCTTCGACGCCGAGGGTAATCTGGTGGACTTTTCCATCGATACCGCACGCGTGGAATCCGTGCGGGTTCCCGCCGATGGCAGTTACTACGTCAATGTGTACGCCTTCGCTGGCGCCACCAATTACATTCTCGCCATCGGCACCCAGAACACACCCGGGCAGTTGGCCGCTCAGGACTACCGGATCGTGCCGTGGCAGGCCGTGGTGCGTTTTGCCGATGAGACTCAGTCGACGGACAAACCCTCGCCCGCTGAAGACGCCGCGCGCGGCATGGGGATGGAGCAGCGCGCGGGCGGGCGCGGCCGCAGCCGACTGCTGGCCATGCAACGCGGGCAGGGCGCGGCGCGCCGGTTGGGCGGCACGACTGCAAAAGCGGCAAGCATCCGCGATTCCGAGCTGCGCGCGCGCTTCGAAACACTGATGGCAATCAAATCGCTGCGCCGCGATCCGGGCGTGCTGCATGCTGAACCCAACTACCGCGTCAACGCGCTCGCTGTACCCAACGATGAAGCCTATCCGCTGCAGTGGCACTACCCGCTGATCGGCCTGCCCGATGCCTGGGAGACGACCACCGGCGATCCGCAGGTGGTGGTGGCCGTGGTCGACAGCGGTGTGCTCGCCGACCACCCGGACCTCGCGGGGCAGTTGGTGGACGGCTACGATTTCGTCCGCGACCCGGCCAGTGCAGGTGACGGCGACGGCATCGATCCGGACCCGAGTGACCCGGCCGGACCGGGCGCCGAAGCCGCTGGCGGGTTTCACGGCACGCATGTCACCGGGACCGTGGTCGCACGCGGTGGCAACCGGCTGGGTGTCGCCGGCAGCGCGTACTCCGCGCGCGTCATGCCGCTGCGCGCACTGGACACAGGGGGCGGTGGCACCTCGTACGACGTCGAGCAGGCCGTGCGCTTCGCCGCCGGCCTCGCCAACGATTCGGGCACTGTGCCGGCACGACCGGCGAGTATCATCAACCTGAGTCTCGGCGGCGCGCCGTTCAGCCAGGCGACGCAATCCCTGTTTGACGCCGTGCGCGCCGCCGGCGTGGCGGTGGTGGCCGCCGCCGGCAACCAGGCCAGCACCGCGCCGTTTTATCCCGCCTCCTACAACGGTGTGATCTCAGTGAGCGCGGTCGACACCCAGCGGCGCCTGGCGCCCTATTCGAGCACCGGCCCGAGCATCGACGTGGCTGCCCCGGGCGGCGACAACAGCGTGGATCTCAACGGCGACGGCTATCCCGACGGTGTGTTGAGCACCTCCGGCAGCCTGAACAGCGGCGGGCTCCGCTACGTCTATGCCTTCGCCAATGGCACATCGATGGCGGCGCCGCACGTCGCTGGCGTGCTGGCGCTGATGAAAAGCGTCAACCCTGCGCTGACACCGCAGGACATCGAAGCCATGCTTGCAACTGGCGCGCTCACGGATGACCTCGGCGTACCGGGCCGCGACGATCAGTTCGGCCACGGCCTCATCAACGCGCAACGTGCAGTGCTCGCCGCGCTTGAAGCCAGCGGTACGACGCCGGCCGACAACCCGCGGCTGGCCGCTTCGGCGAGTGTGCTGAATTTCGGTGCCGACAGCAGCTCGCTGAGCCTGGTACTGCGCAACGGCGGCAAAGGCGAACTTGCGCTGCTGCAGCTCACGGCATCGCAGCCGTGGCTGCGCATTGCGCCCGTGAATGTCGATACCGCAGGACTGGGGGAATACTCGGTGAACGTGGAGCGCGCAGCTCTGGTCCCTGGCGTCTATACCGCCGACATCACCGCTGAATCCTCTGTGAATACCCTCACCGTGCAGGTGCTGGTGTCGGCATTCGACGGCACCTCCGGGGCAGGCGCCGGAGTGATCTATGTGCTGCTGTACGATCCGCTACGCGACGAAACCGTGGCGGAGTTTGCCACCAGCGGCAATGGCGCGAACTACCCGTTCGAGTTCACCGACATACCGGCGGGCAGGTACGAAATCCTGGCGGGCACTGACGCCGATAATGACCTGAACATCTGCGACGCCGGCGAGGCCTGCGGCGCATGGCTGACAGTTGACCAGCCCATCCTCATCGACGTGGGGAACGATCTGGGCGAGCTCGACTTTCCCGTGGAGTATCAGGTCAATCTGCCGACGACCGCTGGCGCAGACGGAGCTGTGCAGGGCGCAGTTCCGCTGCCACGTAAGGGAAGTTCGGATACGCGATAATCCTGCGCAGGGCCGCCAACATTGGCAGCCCTGCGGGCACTACACCTTAGCGGCCGACTTTACGCTTCGCTTTCGCTTTTGATTTTGCCGCCGCAGCGCGTTTCGGCGCCGGCTTTTTCTTCGCAGCCGCTTTGCGCTTGGGCGCCGCTTTGGATTTCCCGGCAGCGGGTTTCTTCTTCGCCGGAACTTTCGCCCGCGCTGCTGTCGCTTTGCCGGCACCCGCTTTGCGCGTCACGCGTCGCTTCTTCTTCGGCTTCGCCGCGGCCTTCTCCACCTTGCTCACTGCCTGATGCGCGGCCTGTGCCTTGCGATCTTCCAGCAGGGCATGCGTCTTGACGGTCACGAACTTCTCGGCGGCCTCGTACGCGGCCTTCGCCAGGTGCGGCAGTGATTCCGCAAACTCCTGCGCCTGCTTCAACAGGGCATCCACCTTCGCCTGGTTATCGGGTGTCGCCTGTTTACGCAGGTTGGCCCTGGCACTTTTCAGCTTCGCGCGCGCGGTTTTCTGTCGTTTGCGCGCCGCGCCCAGTTCGCGCTTCAAGCGCGCCTGGGTTTTCTCCGATTCCGCAAGCAGCTTCTTGCGCAGTTTCTCGATGCGGTTGCGTGTCTGTTCCGCCATCTTGGTGGCCGCGGCCAGTTCTTTTTCCAACATTGCCTGGTTCTCCCTGTGGGTGTGAAGTACCGCTTGGTCAGTGTATGCCGATTCGTTGGCGATGTAACGCGCCTGCGTATCGCTGTGCTCGGCAATTTCTCACACACAGTTGCCCCGCTGTAGTGCGCGTACCATAATCTCCGGGAATTCTTCCAGTCTGTCTCTCCGTACACGCAGAGGATTCCGATGAACCACAATCCGAACGCACTGTGACCCGCTTCGACTATGACCTCTTTGTGATCGGCGCCGGCTCCGGCGGTGTACGCGCGGCGCGCATGTCGGCGGGCTTCGGCGCAAAGGTCGCCATCGCCGAGGACCGCTACATGGGTGGCACCTGCGTGAATGTCGGCTGCATTCCCAAAAAACTCTATGTGTACGCGGCCGAGTACGGCAAGGGCTTCGCGGATGCGCGCGGCTTCGGTTGGCAGGGCGCGTCGCCGCGTTTTGACTGGGCCACGCTGCGGGACAATAAAGCGGCGGAGATCGCGCGACTAAATGGCATTTACCGCAACCTGCTGGACAACGCGGGCGCAGAGCGCATCGAAGGTCGCGCCCGCATCGTGGACGCTCACACCGTGGCGGTCGGGCAGGCGCACTACAGCACGGAAAAAATCCTCATCGCCACCGGCGGCTGGCCGCACGTCCCTGAATTCCCCGGCAGCGAACACGCCATCACTTCAAATGACATTTTCGATTCACCGCGCTTTCCCGGGCGCCTGGCGATCGTCGGCGGCGGGTATATCGCAGTGGAGTTCGCGGGCATATTCAACGGCCTCGGCGCGCAGGTGACACAGCTGTACCGCGGCCCGTTGTTCCTGCGCGGCTTCGACGACGATATCCGCGCGCACGCGGCGAAGGAGATCGCCGCCAGCGGCGTGGACCTGCGCTTCGAGGTGAATGTGCAGTCGATAACACGCACTGCGGCGGGCCTGCAGGTGGCGTTGACGGACGGCTCTGTACTCGAGGTGGATGCGGTTCTTTACGCCACCGGGCGCAAACCCCATCTGGCGGGGCTGGGCCTCGAGAATGTGCGCGTTGCCCTGGATGCCGACGGCGCCATTGCGGTCGACGCGCACTACCGCACCGCCGAGCCCAGCATCTTCGCGCTGGGCGATGTCATCGGCGGCTTCGAGCTCACACCGGTGGCCCTGGCCGAAGGCATGGCCTTCGCGCGGCGCCAGTTCGGCAAGCTGTCCCCGGAGGTGGACTACGACTTCATCCCCACGGCGGTGTTCTGCCAGCCACCCATCGGCACCGTCGGCTTCACCGAAGCACAGGCGCGCGCAACGTTCGGCGCCATCCGCCTGTTCAAGACCCGCTTCCGGCCCCTGAAGCACACGATCAGTGGCCGCAACGAGCAGTGCTTCATGAAGTTGATCGTGGACGCGGCCACGGATCGCGTGGTGGGCGCGCACATGGTGGGCCCGGAGGCGGGCGAGATCATTCAGGGCATCGCCATCGCGCTGCGCGCCGGTGCGACCAAGGCGCTGTTCGACACCACGCTCGGCATCCACCCCTCCACCGCCGAGGAATTCGTGACCCTGCGCGAACCCTGGACAGGCGATTGAATGACGGCCGAGCCGTGGCAGGTCGCGCTGCTGGTTGCGGTGGGCATCGCCTCCGGTTTTCTCAACACCGTGGCCGGCGGCGGCTCACTGCTGACGGTGCCGGTGATGGTGTTCATGGGCATCCCCGGCCCCGTGGCCAACGGCACCAACCGCATCGCCATTCTCGCCCAGAGCGCCTCGGCGATCCTCACCTTCGCCCGCCGCGGCTTTAGTGAACTGCGGCTCAGCCTGACTCTCTCGGCCTGCGCCATTCCCGGTGCCGTGATCGGCGCGCTGGCCGGCGTGCACCTCGACGGCGTGTGGTTCAATCGCGCGCTGGCCGCGATCATGCTCGCGGTGATGTTCTTGATGCATTTCGACCGCGGCGCAGCAACGCAGGCGGTGGATCACCAGCCCACGCGAGAACAACTGCTGCGCGGCCACCTGCTGATGCTCGGCGTGGGCTTCTGGGGTGGATTCATCCAGATGGGTGTGGGCTTCATCGTCATGCCGGTACTCAACCGCGCCATGGGGCTGGACCTCGTGCGCACCAACATGCACAAGGTGTTCATCATCGGCGCGTACACCGTCGCAGCCCTGATCGTCTTCGCCAGCCAGATCGAGTTGCTGTGGCTGATCGGCATCGCGCTCGCCATCGGGCATGCGATCGGCGGCTACCTGGGCGCGCATTTCAGCATGCGCGGCGGTGAACGCCTGATCCGCCAGGTGCTGAATATCGTGCTGGTGATTTTCGTGATTAAGCTGCTCTCCGGCTGGTAGCGCGACGGCGGCGCACTGCTATACCATGCCACGCTTCCCGTACGGATCACACGACCACTGGCAGCATGATTGACGTCCAGGCACTGACACGCCACTACGGCAGTACCACCGCGGTGGAGAATGTGTCGTTTACCATCAGCAACAATGAAATCGTCGGCCTGTTGGGCCATAACGGCGCTGGCAAAACCACCATCATGCGCATGCTCAGCGGCTACCTCGAACCCAGCGCGGGCAGTATCCGCATCGACGGCACAGATCCTGCCAGCGATGCGCGCGCGGTGCAGCAACACTTAGGCTATCTGCCGGAGCACCTGCCGATCTACCCGGAGATGATGGTCGCCGACTATCTCGAGTACGTCGCCACGCTGAAAGGTATTCCCGCCGCCGGGCGCATGCAGGCGGTGCGGACCGCGCTGGTAGCGACCGATCTGGTGGATCGAGCGATCGATCCGATCCGCATCCTGTCGCGCGGATTCCGCCAGCGCGTGGGCGTAGCCCAGGCGATTCTCGGCGAGCCGCGCCTGTTGATCCTGGACGAACCCACCAACGGCCTCGACCCGGCCCAGACCGCACACATGCGGGAGCTCATCAAACGGCTGGCGCGGCGCACGACG
This sequence comes from uncultured Halioglobus sp., assembly GCA_964461965.1. Taxonomy (GTDB): domain Bacteria; phylum Pseudomonadota; class Gammaproteobacteria; order Pseudomonadales; family Halieaceae; genus Marimicrobium. The sequence goes on from CAYWWD010000039.1 coordinate 15,061, forward strand.
ATCATTCTCTCCACGCACATCATGCAGGAGGTGGACGCAGTCTGCGAGCGCGTGCTGATTCTGCGTGGCGGCCAGCTGGCCCTGGACCAGAGCCTGGACGCGCTGCGCGACAGCGAAACCCTGCGCCTGCGCACCAACGCCGCCGAACCGGATCTCGCGTCGTTCCTCAAGCGTCTGCCACAGGTGGCCTCGGTGCAGAGCGTGCCCGCCGACGCCGGGTTCCTACAGTTCGACCTGCACCTGCACCTCAATGTCGAGGCGGACACCGCCGCGAACAATATCGCGCAGTGCGTGCTGCAGGCCGGCGCCAAACTGTTCCAGCTGCAGGTCATCGCGCGCGATCTGGACACGGTATTTCGCGAGGTGAACAGCCGTGGCGACTGACTCGGTTGCACGCCGTGTAGCGCAGAAGGAGCTGCGGCTGTTTTTCGCATCGCCCGTGGCCTGGCTGTTCCTGGCATCGTTCACTGCGGTCACGCTGTTCATCGTGTTCTGGGTGGAAGCGTTCTTCGCGCGCAACATCGCCGACATCCGGCCGCTGTTCGAGTGGATGCCTGTGGTGCTCATCTTCCTGTGCGCGGCGCTAACCATGCGCATGTGGAGCGAAGAGCGCGGCAGCGGCACGCTGGAACACGTCATGACCCAGCCCGCCAGCCTGTGGCAGTTTGTCATCGGCAAATTCGCAGCCTGTTTCACGCTGCTGACGCTGGCGGTGATCGGCACGCTGCCACTGCCGGTCACCGTCGCCCTGAGTGCGAATCTCGACTGGGGCCCGGTGATTGGCGGTTACGCGGCGACGCTGCTGCTGGGCGCCACCTACCTGGCGATCGGGCTTTTCGTGTCCGCGCGCACGCGCAATCCCATCGTCAGCCTGTTGGCCGCCGTAGTGCTGTGCGGCCTTTTGTACCTGCTGGGCAGCGCCACGCTCACCGGGTTCTTCGATGACAGGACAGCCGAGTTCCTGCGATTGCTCGGCAGCGGCGCGCGCTTTCAGAGTGTCACCAGCGGCATCATCGACCTGCGCGACCTGTTGTATTACGCCAGCCTGTGTGTCGCCTTCCTGGCGCTGAATGTGTATGTGCTCGAACGTGAGCGCTGGGCGCGGCGTTCGCCCGCCGCGCGCCGGCGGAACTGGCGAATCGCGATCGCACTGCTGCTGGCCAACCTGGTGCTGGCCAATGTGTGGCTGGGGCATCTGCCCGGACTGCGCCTGGACCTGACGGCGGGGCAGCAGTCCTCCCTGTCCCAGCCGACGCGGAACTTTCTCGACGAACTCGAGGAGCCGTTACTGATCCGCGGCTACTTCAGCCACAAGACGCACCCGCTGCTCGCGCCGCTGGTGCCGCGCCTGCGCGATCTGTTGCAGGCGTACGAGACCGCTGGCAAGGGCAAGGTGCGCGCCGAGTTCGTGGACCCGGCCGACGATCCGGCGGTGGAGCAGGAGGCCAACGAGCGCTACGGTATCGCCGCGACGCCCTTCCAGGTCGCGGACCGCCACCAGTCCACGATGGTCAACGGGTATTTCAATGTCCTGGTGAGTTATGGCAGCGAGCACGAGTCGCTCGGCTTCGCCGATCTCATCGAAGTGCGCGCCACACCGAACGCTCCGGCCGAAGTGCTGCTGCGCAACCCCGAGTACGACATCACCCAGGCCATCAAGAAGGTCCTGTTCGACTATCGCGCCGGCGGCAACCTGTTCGAAGGTATTGCGGAGCCGGTCGAGTTCATCGGCTATGTCTCGGCTGATGCTCTGCTGCCGGACAAGCTCGCCGCCTACAAGCAGGCCATCCTGCCGCAACTGGAGCGCGCGGCACACAGTTCCAAGGGCAAGTTCTCGGTGCGGTTTATCGAACCCGAGGCGCAGGGCGGCAAAGTCGCGGCGAAGATCGCCGAGCAGTGGGGTTTCAAACCCATGACGGCGGCGCCCGGCGACGAGCAGCCCTACTACTTTTACCTGACGCTCGCGGATACCCGCCAGGTCGTACAGCTGCCAACCGCGGACTTCCAGGCAGAGAATTTCCGCATGCTGCTGGACGCAGGGCTGAAACGCTTCGCACCGGGCTTCACCAAGATTGTGGCGCTGTCGACGCCCCCGGTCGATCCGGAACTGGCGAAGTACAAACTGGGAGCGCCGACCTTTACCTACCTGGAGCGTGCGTTGACGCGCGACTACAGCGTGCGGGAGGAAGACCTCGCTGACGGCAGCGTCGCGCCGGAGGCCGACATCCTGGCCGTGCTGGCACCTGAAAAGCTGGGTGAGAAGGCGATCTTCGCCATCGACCAGTTCCTGATGCGCGGCGGCACCGTGGTGCTCGCCACGTCTCCATTCACTGCGGAGTTCGGCGGCGGCCAGCTGCAACTGCAGGACTGGGACAGTGGCCTGCGGTCGTGGCTGGCACACAATGGGCTGGAGATCCAGGACACGCTGGTGCTGGACGAACAGAAGGCGAGCTTCCTCGCACCCATCGCGCGAGAGTCCGGTGGCCACGAGTTCCACGATGTGCAGATGATCGACTACCCCTACTTCATCGACCTGCGCCCGCCCGGGCTGGCGCCGGACCACGCGGCGACGAGCAACCTGCCACAGGTGACCATGGCCTGGGCTTCGCCGATCCGGGTGACGCAGGGCAATGACCGGCAGGTTACCGCGCTACTGCGCAGTTCACAAAAATCGTGGTTGCGTAAAAGTCTGGATGTAATGCCCCGCGTGGACGATGGCGGCCGCAGCAACCTGCGCCCGCCCGCCTCCGGCGACGATGTCCTCGCGCCCATTACCACCACGCATAAACTCGGTGTCATCGTGCAGGGACGGTTCGACTCCTACTTCGCCCACGAGAATGCGCGACCCGCAGCATCCGCCCACGACGCCGGTGTCGAAACGCATGCGGGCGAGGCCTCCACGGCACTGCTCGAACACTCCACGGAATCCGCGCGCATCGTCCTGTTTGCCTCGAATGATTTCCTCGATGACCAGGTGCTCAGTAGCATTGTGTCGGCCAGCGGTACGCAGTACCTCGGGCCGCTGGAATTATTCATGAACACACTGGACTGGGCGCTGCAGGACGATCAGCTGCTGGATATCCGCTCGCGCGCGCATTTCAATCGCACACTGCCGCCCATGGAGCGCCAGGCGCAGCTGGTGCTCGAGTATCTCAACTACGGACTGGCACTGCTGTGGTTAGTGGTGCTGGCTCTGGGCAGCTGGTTGCGGTTGATCCTGCGCCGCCGTCGCTACGCCCGGGAACTCGCCCTGTGAAGCGCGCGATCACCGCACTGCTGCTCGTGCTGCTGATCCAGTGCGGGATTGCAGCAGCCGTGTTCTGGCCGCAGCAGGCCGAGGACCAGAAGCACGCAGCGCGCACACTCGCGCCGGTGGCGCGCGATGCGATCGATGAGATCCGCATTGGCGATGAGTTTGCCAACGAGGCCGTGCTGGCCCGGTCCGGCAAGCAGTGGCTGCTGCCTGCGCTGGAGAATCTCCCCGCAGATGCCGACAAGGTCGATGTGCTGCTGCGCGGCCTCACCGGGCAGGGCGTGATGTGGCCGGTCGCGCGTTCCGCAGCCGCGCGCCAGCGCTTTCAGGTCGCTGACTACTATTACCAGCGGCGGCTCACGCTGCTGTCCGGCGGAGAAAAGCAGGGCACGGTCTACCTCGGCACCGCGCCCGGCTATCGCAAAGTGCACGCGCGCAGGTCCGGGCAGGACGCCATCTACAGCATAGAACTCAGCGCCTTCGACGCACCGGCCACCAGCGGCGCGTGGCTGGACGCCAAGCTGTTGCAGGTGCGCGCGCCGCTGCGCATCGACGCCGACCTCTACAATCTCTATCTGGACAACGGCATCTGGCGCTCCGCCACGGGCGGCGTGCCGGATGAAAAAGAGCTGGAGACGCTGGTCGCCGCGCTCAGATCCCTGCAGGTGGAGGGTGTTGCGGACGAAGAACTGCAGCGCGACCTGGCGGAAAAGGAAGCCGACCTCGTACTCAAGGTGCAGAGCCTCGCCGGCGAGACACAGCTGGAACTGGTCACGCTGAAGGGGGAACATTTCATCCACAGCAGCGAATTTCCGTTGTTCTTCAAACTGAGCGCACTGGACTTCGACCGGTTGACGGGCATCGATGCGCGTCGGGTGTCCGGTGAGGCGGGCAAACGGTGAGCGTTCAGTAGTGGCTAGTGCGGCGACATCCCTGTCGCCGCACGGTTCCGGTGCGCCATGCGCGCCTCTCGCTCTCGAACTGAACGCTCCAGCATTGCAGTAATTCGTCGCGCATCCACGTTGTGCTAACATTCCACCGCTGATTTTCCGAGGGCAGCATCCGTGGCGCGTTTCATCACTGTTTTCACCGCGATCCTGGTCGCTCTGTTCACGATCGAGATGCTGGTGCCGGTGCAGGAACATGTGATCGTTCCCTTCACTTCGCTGCTGGCGCGCATCAGCGCCGCGCTGATCCTGCCCTTTGACAGCTCCGTGGTCGCCTACGGCAAAGTACTGCAGTTCAAGGACACCGGCTTCGCAGTGTCCATCGAGGCCGGTTGCAACGGCGTTGAGGCGACCATCGTACTCATAGCTGCCGTATTGGCATTCCCCGCGAGCTGGCGCGCCCGCATCACCGCGATCTGCCTCGGGTTCCTGGCGATTCAAACGATGAACATTGCGCGCATCATCAGCCTGTTCTACCTCGGCAACTGGAACATGGAGTTTTTCACCTGGATCCACCTCTACCTGTGGCCGGCCCTGATCATGCTGGACGTGCTGATCGTGTTTATCGTGTACCTGCGCTATCTCCCGGGAAACCGGCCCGACGCGGCTACTGCCCATGGATGATCGCCTGCAGGTACGGCAATTCCTGCTGTACGTCTTCGTACTGCTGATTCCGTGCTTCGCACTGTGGACGGTCGCCAGCGGGCCACTGGCGCTACCGGCGGTCGGTTTCGTCAACACCGTGCTCACCCACTGGTTCCCCGATGTGGTGAATGTGCTCTCCGTGGACGGCACGAAGGCACTGCTGATGACCGAATTCGGCGAACAGGGCGGCAGACTGGTGCCGCTGGCGGGCGCCGAGTACCGGCTGGGCTTTGAGTTGAACACGCGCATCGTCTCCTACTCGCTACCGTTTTACACGGCGCTGCATTTCGCCACGCAGAAGAAGGACTACCTGAACAGTTACGTGTGGGGGCTGCTGCTGCTGTACCCGCTGATGGCCCTCGGGCTGCTGTGCCTGTCGCTGAAGGAGTTGATGGTCGGTGTGGGTGCACCATTCTTCGAGCAACCCGGCGTGTTTGTGCCCAATGCCAACGTGATCGGGATCCTCTATCAGTTCAGTGTGCTGATCGTGCCGACGCTGGCGCCCGCCGCGTTGTGGGTGTGGCAGAATCGGGAATCGCCGCTGCTGCGGGTGGCCCTCGGCAGGGATTGAATACCAGCCGGGGCTGACCTGTTCCCGGAGTCGTGCTATTTTTAAGGCGGGTGACTTGGAAACCTGATTCCAGCCCGGGGTCGCGGCACGCCTCACCGGCCGCGTCACTCAGCAACAACAATTACCATAATAGAAACACGATTTTATTGAATCGTTATCCACGAACCTCCCACGTGAAGAGCATGCCAATGTACGCTGCAGCAAAACTGGTGGTCCTGCCCCTGTGCCTGACCCTGTGCGTGGCACTCACCGGATGCGGCGGCGGGGGAGGCGGCTCTGCCGCGCCGGCCGGCCCCGGTGAAGTGAATGCGGCGGCAGCGGCGCCGGATGTCTCCTGGTACAGCACGGCGCAACCACTCGTACAGCGGTATTGCGTAGCCTGCCACACGGCTGGAGGCCTCGCCCCGTTCCCGCTCGAGACGTACGAGCAGGTGTATGGCAAACGTTCCGCGCTGGCCTATGTGCTCGAAAGCGACACCATGCCGCCGCTTGGGTACGCCGATCTCAAGCCGTCGGAATCCGGTCTCCTGCTGCGCTGGCTGGCCGACGGCGCGCCCGAGGGCGACGCTGCGCAATCACCGCAGGCGCTGGATGCAGGCTTCACCTACCACGGCGACACGCGCGCCATCATCGAGAAGCGGTGCGTCACCTGTCACGTGGCGGGCGGCGTCGCACCCTTCCCGCTCGACAGTTACGAGCGGGTCAAGGCCGTCGCGGCCGCAGCGGCCTTCTCGATCGGGAACGGCACGATGCCGCCCTGGCCTCCGACCGAGGGCTACAGCCGATTCAAGCACGGGCGCGGGTTGACGCCGCAGGAGAAGTTCACCCTCAGTAACTGGCTGGGCGGCTCCCTGGCGCCGGGGAATCCGGAAGATTATGTTCCGCCGCCCAGAGAGGAAGAGCGCGAGGAGCTGGTCTACAACCTCTCCCTGCCACTGCCCGAGCCGTTCACGCCCGAGGAGCGCCCCGACGAGCATCGGTGTTTCGCGATGCCGTGGCCGCTGGATGAGCTGGCGTATGTCCGCTCGGTGAAGGTGGTTCCAGACCAGCTCGCGGAAGTGCACCACGTCATCGTCAATATCATCGAGCCGAAGGATGTCGGCCCGTATCTTGTCGCCAGCGGCCAGGACGGACGGCCCGGCTGGGCTTGCGGCCTCTCCGGGGGACTGCCGGGCTCGCCGTTGCCGCGGCAGATCGGCGGCTGGGTGCCGGGAGCAGTTCGCGGCGCCATGCCCGCAGGCACCGGCCTCGGCATCCAGCCGGGCTCCCTGCTCGTGGTGCAGATGCACTACAACACACTGCTTGCCGAACCGACACCCGACCAGACCACCGTGCAGATCGCCACTGCCGACACGGTCGACCGGCCGGCCAGCGGCTTCCTGTTCACCAATCCGCTCTGGCTGCGCCCGGGCGGCATGCCAATCGCCGCCGGCGATCCCGATGCGCGGCACCAGTTCGAGGTACCCGCAGACGTACTGCCGGTGATCTTCGGCGCACCCGCCGGAGTCAAGGCGTCGGACAACTGGGCGATTCACACCGGATTCCTGCACATGCACACCCTGGCGAAAACCGGCCGACTGACACTGATACGCCCCGACGGCACCGAGCAGGTGATCATCGACATCCGCGATTGGGACTTCGACTGGCAGAGCACCTATGCGCTGGAGCGGGAAGTGCTGGTTCGCCCCGGGGATCGCTTCCGGTTGCAGTGCAGCTGGGATAACAGCGCCGCCAACCAGGCCATCGTCGATGGTGTGCAGAATGCGCCGCGCTACGTCGAATGGGGCGAGAACACCGGCGACGAGATGTGCCTGACGAACTTTTACATGACGAAGCCGCAGGCGAATTACGACTACAGTTATTCCCCCACCGTGTGGATCGAGTCACCCAGTTACCGCCAGCGGTTTGCACCCGGCGCTCTCGTGCCGTTGCAACTGGTGTTCAACAACTTCAGCCTGCATGAGCCGGGCGAGCATGCCGATGCTGCTGTCGATGCGGACGAACACGGCGGCGATCACAGCAGTGTCTACGACGGGCATTATCACGTCTATCTGGATGCCGACGAGGATGCTGCCGAGCACATGACGGCCTGGGACTCGAGTTATTTCTACAAATTGCCCGACAACCTTCCCGCCGGGCGCCACACCCTGCGCGTCAGCCTGCGCGGCACGGATCACCACGCCCTCGGCATCGAGCAGACGGTGGAAATCGAGGTGGAGGACAGCCCGGCTGCCGCAGCCCGGCCGCTGGTCGATATGACGGCGTGGACAGTACAGCCGGCCGCCGCAGACCGGCTCAGCGCCCATCGCCCGGCACAGGTGACCTGCCCGGACAACAGCTGGTATGCCGAAGACGAAGCACTGGAAACGCAGACCGGGTACTGCAACTACCTGTCGCTGGCCCAGCCTGCCAAGACCGCGCTCGCGCAAGGCGATACGCTGCACCTGGTGTTGTGGCACGGCAATCTCGCGGCCGAGGCACCGGCGCAGGCGCACGTCGCGGTGACGGTCGATGGTCATACCGTCTGGGAACAGACGGTGAAAATACCCTCCGCCGCGAACATCCATGACGTGCGCATACCTGTTGACTTCGATGCACCGGCGGGCAGCACTGTGGAATACCATCTGCACAACCACGGCTACAACGCGTGGACGCTCCTGCAACTGGACGTTGAGCGATGACGGCGTTGCTCACACGGCTCCTGCTGGGCGCCTGTCTGTGCCTGCCGGCCTGGGCGCAGGCCGGTGTCGCAGTCGGCGAGGCAGCGCCCCCGGTCCGGCTGCCGCTGCTGTCCGGGGCCGGTGAGCTCAGCCTCGAGGCCCTGCGCGGCAAAGTGGTGTACCTGGACTTCTGGGCATCGTGGTGCGGGCCCTGTCGCATCTCCTTTCCCGCGCTGAACCAACTGTGGCAAGAGCTCGGCGCCGACGGCTTCGAGGTGCTTGCCGTGAATCTCGACGAGGTGGAAGCCGACGCCGGGAAATTTCTCGCGGAAGTGCCGGCGGAGTTTCCTGTCGTACGCGATGCCGGGGGCGTTACGCCCAAAGCGTTCGGCGTACTCGGGATGCCGACCGGCTACCTGATCGACAGGCAGGGCATCGTGCGCGCGATACACCAGGGCTTTCGCAAGAGCGACGGTGAGCAACTGCGCGTTTCCATCAAGGCACTACTGGGAGCAGGATCGAATTGAAATATCTGATGGGAGTGGTGTTGGTCATCGCCCTGTGCGGTTGCGAAACCGTGCAGCCCTGGGAGCGCGGCACGCTCGCGCGGCCAGACATGCAGTGGCAGCCGTTTGCGATGGAAGCGCAACTGCGCAACCAGGTTTACGCCAGCAAGGAGGCCTCCTCTGGCGGCGCAGGGGCCGCCGGCGGCGGTTGCGGGTGTAACTGATGTCCAGACGACAGGACGATCGCAGTCCCGCGCTGCTTGCGCTCACCTCCAGCGCACTGCTGCTTCCTGCCTACCAGGGCGCGCTGGCGGATGCGCCGCCGGAATTTGCCGAAGCGGGCATGCGCTACAGCAAGTACAACGAAGACGATATCACGGCCAACAAGGCGTTCGGCGGGGGCAGTGAACGCTATGACATCGACGTCGCCCAGTTTCATCTGCTGGCGCCGGTTGCCGATGAGTGGTCGTTCGCACTGGATGTGGCGTGGGAGGACATGAGCGGCGCCTCGCCCTGGTTCGTGGGCGAGAGCGCGAACGGGGACCCCAAGGTCATCATGAGCGGGGCCAGCATCGAGGACACGCGCACTGAGGTGAGCGGCACCACCCGTTACTATTTCGATCGCGGCAACGTGGGCGCCACTTACACCCGTTCCGACGAGGACGATTACGAGTCAAACGCAGGCGGCGTGGACGGCGCATTCAACAGCGCCGACGGTCTGACCACGTACAGCGCGGCATTCAGTATCTCCGACGACGACATCGACCCGACGCAGGGCGCGGTGCCGACCAATACGCTGCACGCGAGCAAGGATGTCACCTCCGCCTGGGTGGGCGTATCGCGCATTGTCAGCAAACGCGCGCTGCTGCGGTTTGGTCTGAGCTACACCTATCGCGATGGGTTCCTGACGGACCCGTACAAGTATCACGATCGCCGCCCCGACGAGCGCAAGGAGTGGACGGCAAGTGCAGGATATCGCCACTTCTTCGACGCCCAGGATGCAGCCCTGCATGTGGACTACCGGTATTTCGACGACGACTGGGATGTCGCTTCGCACACCGTCGAGGTTGCCTGGCTGCAGAATCTTCCGCAGCAGTTCCAGGTCTCCCCGTTCCTGCGCTACTACAGCCAGCACGAGGCGGAATTCTTCGCCAACCGCTACGACCCGCAGGCGCGCTACTTCGCCGATGACTACCGCCTCTCGGCATTCGGTGCGCTGTCCTTCGGCCTGCGCGCGAGCCGCAGCTTCGGCAACTGGGAGGTCAACGCGGATGCGGAGCGGTACCGTACCGACGAAAGCTGGGGCGTGTACAGCGGCGAGGAATCCCCCGGGCTGGTCGATTTCTGGCGCTACGGTATCGGGCTCAACTACCGTTTCAAATAACAATCCGTGCGGCGTGTCGAGCACAGCTTCAAAGCCATGGGCGGGCCCTGCCGCCTGCGCCTGGAGGTGGACGACGACGCGATTGCCCTGCCCGCCATCGACGCGGCGGTGGCGGAAGTACAGCGCCTGGAACGGAAGTACAGCCGCTACCTGGACGACTCCCTCACCAGCCGGATCAATCGTGCCGCCGGTACGGACACGCCCGTGCCTATCGACGCGGAAACCGCCGCTCTGCTCCAGTACGCCCAAACCGCCTGGCAGATCAGCGGCGGCTTGTTCGACCTCACCTCGGGCGTGTTGCGCCGCGCGTGGGACTTCACGTCCGGGCGCTGCCCACAGCAACCGGCAATCGATGCCGTCCTGCCGCTGGTGGGTTGGGATAAGGTGCAGTGGGATAAGCATTCGGTGGCACTGCCGGTGCGTGGCATGGAACTGGATTTTGGCGGCTGTGTGAAGGAGTACGCCGCCGACTGCGCGGCGCTGAAGTTACAGCAACACGGTGTGGCCTGCGCGCTGGTCGACCTGGCCGGCGATATGGCAGCCAACGGCGCACCGGCGGGCGCGCAGGGCTGGCCGGTCGGCATTCGACACCCCGTGGAAAAAACGCGGGCGATTGCCGAGGTACTGCTTCCCCAGGGCGCGCTTGCCAGCAGCGGTGATTACGAACGCTGCATCGACATCGACGGGAAACGCTACGGCCATATCCTGCATCCGCGCACGGGGTGGCCGGCAGGCGGCCTCGTGGCGGTCAGCGTGCTGGCCGCGCAGTGCCTCGTGGCGGGCAGCTCCGCCACCATCGCCATGCTGAAACCCGCCACTGACGCGCTCCACTGGCTGGATGACCTCGGCCTGCCGTGGCTCGCGGTGGATGCCAACCTGCGCTGCCACGGCAGCCTGGTGAACTGACCTCGTGAATTTTCGCGCATGCGCGCGACTGGATTCCCCCCGCAGTCATCGTGTCCACAGCCGCCGCTCTCTGGTAGAGTGTCTGCCCCCAAGCACGGGATCAACCCCGCCTCACACAGAACGGCCGTACCCATGACCAACCTGCAACAACCGAATCGCGACCTGCTGGAGCGCTGGCTGGACGACATCCACGTGGAGAACTACCACTGCGGGCACTGCGAAGGCCTGCATATCAGCGCCATCCATGCGCTGGAGGGCGTCATCAACAGCCGCGTGTACCTCGAAGGCAGCACGCTGTTCTTCAGCACGGCGTTTGAGGTGCGCCCCACTGCCATGCTGCCGCTGGCCGCCGAACACGGGCGGCTCAACATGGAATACCCCACCCTCAAGATTTTCCTCGACGTGGTGGACGATGCCACACCGCAACTGGTGGCAAGTGCCTGCCTGCTGACCAGCTCGCGTATCACGGCGGACCAGTTCGCCGAGTTTGTGGTCAATGCACTGGACGGCACGCGCATGCTGGCGGAGGAATGCCTGCAACTTGACTACCTGTTCCTCGATGCAGACCAACCGCAGTCCGAGGGCAGTCGCTCGCTGCACTAATCCTTGAATTGCGGCGCGCGTTTTTCCTTGCGCGCCTTGATCGCCTCCTCAAAGTTTTTGGTCGTCATGCGGACGAACAGTTGCGCGTGGCCCTCGTGGTTCATGTGCGTGTGCAGGCTGCCGGCGTTGATACCCGACCACAACATCTGCTTGCTCAGTTCCACGCCGATCTGGCTGAAGCCGTTGATGCGCTCGGCGATGGCGTAGCATTCTTCCAGCAGTTTGTTCTGGTGCACGACCCTCGACACCAGGCCGATCTGTTGTGCCTCCAGCGCATCCACGTCCCGACCCGTCAGCATGATCTCGAACGCGCGCGTGGTGCCGATGGCGCGCGGCAGCAGGTAGCTCAGTCCCAACTCGGCGGAGGTGAGCCCGTTGTTGATGCCGGCCGGGCGGAAGTAGGCCGTGTCCGAGGCGACGCGGATATCCGTCGCCATGGCCAGGCAGAAACCGCCGCCGATGGCCGGGCCGTTGATCGCGCCGATCACCGGCTGGTGCATGTCGTGGATCGCCTTGATGACATCGTCGAGGATGCGCATGGCGCGGCGGGCGATACCGGGAATGGTGAGGCCGTTGAAAATCTCCAGCCAGCCCGGGTCTTCCAGATCGGCGCCGGAGCAGAAGCCCGCGCCCGCGCCAGTCACGATCACCACGCGGGTTTCGTTGTCGAAGCTGACCTCGTCCAGCGCCTCCTTGAACGGCACCATCACGTCAAAGGCCATGGCGTTCATGCGCTCCGGGCGGTTCAGCGTGATCTGCGTAATGTAGGGTCGGGGTTTTTCGACAATCACGTAGGACATGGGCGACACCTGTAAGCAGCTGATAAGGCACCCAGCGTACGCCTCTCACGGCGCCTGGGCCATGTCTGCAGCGGCCAGTTCCCGGCTCCGCCCTGCGCAGTTGTGCAAATCCGCGACGCACAGTGGTCCGCGTGATACAGTGCTGGCAGGAGGGCATTCCCATGAGACTACTTGGCATAGTTCTCGCGCTGGGCGCGATCGCCTGGGTTCTGTACCAGGCAGCAGGTGGCGGGAAAGCGGAAACCGCCATCCCTGCGACCTTCCAGCAGGATATTGGCAAAGCCAAAAATGTGGAACAGTCACTGCAGGACGCCGCGCAGAAGAGCATGGAGGACGCGGAACGGCGGAGCGCGCAGTAGCTTTATCCCTGGTGTCTTCACCGCCGGCATTCATTGCCAACCCTCACACTTTCACCCCGCCGGGAATGAACCCACATGCATGACATCATCTGCCCGCACTGCCAGAAGGCGTTCAAGATCGACGAAACCGGCTACGCCGAGATCCTCAAACAGGTGCGCGACAAAACGTTCGAGCAGCAACTCCATGAGCGTCTTGAGCTCGCCGAGCAGGACAAGCGCAATGCCGTGGAACTGGCGAAAGCCAAAGCCACCAGCGAACTGGAGAAGTCCGCTGCGGCCAAGGACGCCGAGATCCAGAAGCTGAATGCACGGCTGGCCGGCATCGACGTGGAGCAGCAGCTTGCAATCATCACTGCGGTCACTGCCATCGAGAAAGAGCGCGATGAACTCAAAGGTGACCTCGAGCGCGCGCAGCTCGAAAAGCAACTTGCCGAAACAGCGCTGAAGGACAAGTACGAGACGCAGCTCAAGGACAGGGATGACGCCATCGAGCGGCTGCGGGACATGAAAGCCCGCCTGTCCACCAAAATGGTGGGTGAAACACTCGAACTGCACTGCGAGACCGAATTCAATCGCATTCGCGCAACTGCCTTCCCGAGGGCGTATTTTGAAAAAGATAACGACGCGCGGTCGGGTAGCAAGGGCGATTATATTTTCCGCGATGCGGACGACACCGGCATCGAAGTCGTCTCCATCATGTTCGAGATGAAGAACGAGAACGACGAAACAGCGACCAAGAAACGGAATGAGGACTTCCTCAAGGAGCTCGACAGGGACAGGGCCGAGAAAAATTGTGAGTATGCCGTGCTCGTTTCACTCCTTGAGCCAGACAGCGAGCTCTACAATTCCGGCATCGTCGACGTGTCGCACCGCTTCCCCAAGATGTATGTAATCCGGCCGCAGTTCTTCATCCCCATCATCACCCTGCTGCGCAACGCGGCCCGGAACGCACTGAAGTACAAAGCCGAGCTCGCGCTGGTGAAGGAACAGAATATCGATATCACGAATTTTGAGAGCGAGCTCGAGGCGTTCAAGACCGGGTTCGCGCGCAACTACGAACTCGCCTCGAAAAAATTCAAGACGGCAATCGAGGAAATCGACAAAACCATAGACCACCTGCAGAAGACGAAGGACGCGCTGCTCGGCTCGGAAAACAATCTGCGCCTGGCCAACAACAAAGCCGACGAGCTGACCGTGAAGAAACTCACGAAACGCAACCCGACCATGGCGGCGAAGTTTGCCGAACTCGCAGGCGACGATGCCGAGGAGTGATGCAGGAGCAGGTCATGTGGTTTGAAGACCTGATGGGATTTGCCGAGGAAACGCCACGGCAGGTTCGCGAGAATATCGCGCTCGACGGCCACACCCTGCAATCGCGCGTGAACGGCAGGGTGTTGGAGTGCGGCAAACTGGAAACACCCACACTAGCCGAGTTGCGCGCACGCGTTGCGTCGACCGGGTTCCCGCGCGGGAAAATGTGCGTAAGCGAAATCGTGGCCAACGTGCAGCACCTGCACACAGAGGTAGCCAACGCCGGCTCACTGTTCCAGGTCGCCTCCCAATTCAACCTGCTGGAGATGACCTCGCCACGGGTGACGCCCGAGCAGGGCGTCGGAATCTATGAATTCGATCCCACCCAGGGCCCGGCGTGCGCGGTCGCCGCCGGGGCGGGGACGATTTATCGCAACTACTTTGCCAGCGTGAACGGTGCGCCGGGCCAGTCGGCGAGCCAGCAGATCGATTGCCTCGCGGACCTTGGTGCCGCCCTAGGCAACACCGGTAACCGCCTGTGGACGATGCGCAACGGGTATGCCCTGGCTACGGAAAATGGCCTGGCTGACATCGCGGTACGCCTCACTGCGATGGGCGAGGATGAACTCGATGCCCTGCGGCAGTTGTTGCGCATCGGCATCCAGTGGAATACGCAGGTGACACTCGATGACTGCAGGCACACCGTCTCGCAGGTGTATTGCTCTGCCCTGCCCGTTGCGTATTCGAGTCATCCTGCGCAACTCTGGGCGCCTTTCGCCCGGCTGGTGCTGGAGGCGGCGTATGAGGCGACGCTGTGCACGGCGATGCTGAACGCGATGTGCACCGGGAACAACCGGGTGTATCTCACGCTCCTAGGCGGCGGCGTGTTCGGCAACGACATCGAGTGGATACTTGGTGGAATCCAGCGCGCATTGAATCTGTACCGGCATGTGGCGCTGGAAGTGGCGATTGTCAGCCACGGCGCACCCAACAACCGGCTGCAGCCGCTCTTGTCAACAGGATGCCGGGGTCGATCGCATGCTGATTCAGTGCCTGGCATGTCTCAACACTGACGCAGTTACAACTCATCCTGTAGCCGACGCAGGATACTGGAAAAATCCCTCTGCCCATTGCCCGCCTGCTGGTGCTGCGTATAGAGCTCGCGCGCCAGTTGCCCCATCACATTATCCACACTACACTGCTGTGCAATCTCCATCGCCAAGCCCAGATCCTTCACCATCAAATCCACCATAAACCCCGGCTTGTAGTCATTACTCGCAGGCGCATTCGGCATCACGCCGGGAAACGGGTTGTACACTTCCAGCGACCAGTTGCGTCCGCTGCTTGCCAGCATGATCTCGGAGAGCACTTTCGAATCCAGGCCATTGCGCGCACCGAGTTCCAGCGCTTCGCAGGTGCCGATCATGTGGATGGCCAGCAGCATGTTGTTGCAGGCTTTCGCCACCTGCCCGGCACCGGCGGGCCCGGCGTGGAAGATGTTCTTGCCCATGTCCTTGAGGATGCGCCTCGCGTTCTCGAAGGTGGTCGCCTCGCCGCCACACATGAAGGCCAGCGTGCCCGCCGTCGCAGCCGCGACGCCGCCGGAGACGGGTGAATCCATGAAGCCGATGCCGAGCGCGGCGGCAGCCTGGCCGACCTCGCGCGCGGTGGTGGCGTCGATAGTGCTGCAATCGAGCACCGTGGTGGCAGGAGTCAGTTTTGATAACAGCCCATTGCTGCCGAGGTAGGTCGCAGCCACGTGCTTGCCGGCCGGCAGCATGGAGATGACGTAGTCCTTGCCCACTGCCGCTTCGGCCGCAGAACCTGCAACGGCAGCACCCGACTCGCGCATGTGGTCACAGGCAGCCTGCGACAAGTCGAATACCGCGACCGCGTGTCCGACCTTGAGCAGATTGGTGGCCATCGGCCCGCCCATGTTGCCGAGGCCGATGAATGCGACGCTTGCCATGTTGTTGTCTTCCTCTCTGTAAACTCAACGTTTTAGATTGACTGCCGAGGTTGCGAGGCTCCGGCTACAAATCCGCCAGGGGGTTGTGTTCCCACGGTGCGGTAAAAAACGCATCCAGCACCGGCGGCGGTACGTCGCGCGAGGCGCGGTACCGCCACTCGGGCTTGCGGTCCTTGTCGATCAGCAGCGCGCGCACCCCCTCGGCGAATTCCGGGTGGCGCACGATATTGGTGGCGAGGCGAATCTCCGACTGGAACACCTCGCGCAGGGAAGCGTGGCGCTGCTCCCGCAACTGCCGCGCAGTCCACAGCGCCGAAAGCGGCGAACCGTGTGCGAGACTCTCGCCCGCCTTGGAGAGCCACGGGTCCTGCGCGGGCAGCGCGACGATGTTGTCGATGATCTCGTGAATGTCGTCGCCGTCGCAGAGTGAGTTGATGGAAACGAGGTGCGGTTCCACCTGCCCGCCGGGGCACTGGCCGATGCTCTGCTCGGTGAAGGGGCGCAGCACGTGGCGCACCCGCGCGTGGTTTGCAGCCGCATCAATGCTCCACGCCTGGCGTAGCAGTTGATCGAGCACCTCCGTCTTGCGCTCGCTGGCGATGAAGCGGTCCGCGATGCCGGTGTAGATGGCATCCGCCGCATTGATAGAGGCGCCGGTCAACGCCAGAAACAGCCCGGCGCTGCCTGGCATGTGATTCAGGAACCAGGTGCCGCCGACATCGGGGAACAGCGCAATGGTGACCTCCGGCATCGCGATGCGCGTCTTTTCCGTCACCACGCGGTGCGAGCAGCCCGCCATCACGCCCAGCCCGCCGCCCATCACGATGCCGTGGCCCCAGCAGATGAGCGGCTTGGGGTAGGTGTGCAGCGTGTAGTTCATGCGGTATTCGCGCGCGAAGAAATCTTCGGCGTATTCGCAGGGGCCGCCGGGCGTCGCGGTCGCAGAGCGGTACAGGGCCTGCACATCGCCGCCAGCGCAGAAGGCTTTCTCGCCGGCACCGTCGAGGAATACTGCAGCGACGGCGTCGTCGTTGCGCCAGATGTCGAGCTTCGTCTGCAGCAGGTCGACCATGTGCAGCGTGAGGGAGTTCAGCGTCGCGGGGACATTCAGCGTCACGCGGCCGAGCTTGCCGGCGGCGGCGGGCAGTTCTTCGAAGATTATGGGGTCGTCAGACATCGGCGCAAATTCCTGGCGGTTCTGGTAGTAGCTCAGTTTGAAAGTTTGAGTTCGGGCCGGTGACCATGGCTTGTATTTCCCAATGGGACCGTCTGGCGACATGGATGTCGCCAGCCGAGCCTAGACAAGGACGTCTGCTTTTTGGCGTGTCCCATTGGGAAATACAAGCCATGGTCACCTTCAGTCAACCACACCAAAATTCAAACTGAACCACTCCCGCGGTTCTTGCTTATTTGTTCTTCCAGACCGGCTTGCGTTTTTCCAGGAAGGCATTGACACCCTCGCGCTGGTCTTCGGTGGCGAACAGCTCCACAAACAGGTCGCGCTCCCCCTCCAGCCCCTTGGCGATCACGGTGTCGCGGCCGCTGTGCACCAGGCGCTTGCATAGCGCCACGGAAGTCGGGCTCTGCTCGCCGACCTGCTCCGCCAGTGCCAACGCGCGCGTGAGCGCTTCACCCTTGCCGACCACTTCCTCCACCAGGCCGATACGCAGCGCGGTGGCGGCGTCGATGCGCTCGCCGCAGAGGATCATGCGCTTGGCCCAGCCCTCGCCCACCAGCCACGAAAGCCGCTGCGTGCCGCCGGCGCAGGGCAGCAGGCCCACTTTCGCTTCCGGCAGCGCCATCTGCGCCTGCTCTTCCGCGATGCGCAGGTCGCAGGCCAGCGCCACTTCCAGTCCACCGCCCATGGCGAAGCCGTTGATCGCGGCGATGGACACGCCGCGAAAATCCGCCAGCGCTTCGAATCCCTCACCGAAGAACGTCGCCATCCTGCGCGCATTCTCCGCATCGCCGTCCGCGAACAGCTTGAGGTCAGCGCCGGCGGAGAAGAATTTTTCTCCCGCGCCGGTCAATACCAGCGCGTAGATGTCTTTGTCGCCGTTCAGCGTCGCGACCAGCGCCTTCAGCGCCGGCAGGCTCTCGGTATCCCAGGTGTTGGCGCCGGGGTTGTCGATGGTGACGAGCGCGGTGTGGCCGCGCAGTTCGACTTTCAATTTGTCCGATGTGCTCACACTCACTTGATCACCTCCAGCGCGCCGTCCATCAAGAGTTTGCGGGCGATGATCACCCGCATGATTTCATTGGTCCCTTCCAGAATCTGGTGCACGCGCGTGTCGCGTACGTGCCGTTCCATGGGGAATTCGCGTATGTAGCCGTAGCCGCCAAAGAGCTGCAGCGCCTCGTTGCAGATGTTGAAGCCCGCGTCGGTGGCGAAGCGCTTGGCCATCGCGCAGTAAGTCGAGGCCTGGGCGTCCTTCGTGTCCAGCTTGTAGGCCCCGAGGCGCACCATCTGCCGCGCGGCGACGAGTTC
>CAYWWD010000040.1:0-32505 GCA_964461965.1 uncultured Halioglobus sp.
GATGTAGATCTGCTCGTCCTGCGCGCCGAGCACTTCGATCTCGGACACGTCCGGCACCTGCAGCAGGCGCGAGCGCGCCGATTCCACGTAGTCGCGCAGCTCGCGGAAGGTAAAGCCGTCGGCAGTGAAGGCGTAGATGATGCCGAACGTGCTGCCGAAGTCATCGTTGAAAAACGGGCCCATGACACCGGCCGGCAGGGTCTGGCGCATGTCGCCAATATTCTTGCGCACCTGGTACCACACGTCGGGAACGGCATCGGGCGGTGTCGACTGTTTCAAATCCACGAAGATCGTGGTCTGGCCGGCGGTGGTGTAGCTGCGCACCCGGTCAAGGTAATCGGTTTCCTGCAGCGTGCGCTCCAGCCGCTCGGTGACCTGCAGCAGGGTTTCCTCCACCGTCGCGCCCGGCCAGGCAGCACCGACCACCATGGTGCGGAAGGTGAACGCCGGGTCCTCGCCGCGCCCGAGCTGTGTGAACGACAGCGTGCCGGCGATCACGGCGACAATCATCATGAAGACGACGAGCGACTGCTTGGACAGCGCCCACTCGGACAGGTTTGGACCGATCACGGCGTGGCGACCTCCAGCGGGCGGACCTTCTGGCCGGGACGCAGCGCATGCACCCCGGCGGTGACCACGGTGTCGCCATTGTTCAGGCCGCCGGTCACCTGTACGTGCGCCGGGTCCTGCGCGCGCACCTCGATCGTGCGCAGCGACACCGTCTGCGCCTGCGGATCGACCACCCAGACCGCGGACTTGCCCTCGGAGCGCACCAGCGCGTTGGCCGGAATCGCGATGCCGACAGTGGCGTCAAACTGCAAGCGCCCGTTCACGGTGCTGCCGAGGCGCATGGCCGGCGGCGGATCGATGAGCCCCACCCGCACGGTAAACGTCCCGGTCACCGGATCGGCGCGCGGTGAAATTTCGCGAATCCTCCCTGCCGCCGTCACGCCCGGATTACTCACCAGTGACACAGTGATCTCGGGGTTGGATGGCGCGTTGTCCTTGATCGCGGCCGGCACGCCGAACACCGCGTCGCGGCTGCCCTCCCGCGCCAGCTGCACCACCATGCGCCCGGCCGGCACCACCTCGCCCGGCTCCGGCCCGCGATCAGTCACCACCCCCGCCGCGGTCGCTACCAGATTGGTGTAGCCGAGGCGGTTCTCGGCCAGTTGGACCTGCGACTGGATTGACTCCACCTGCGCCTGCGCCGTCTGCAGTGCCGCCACGGCCTGGTCGAAGCTGGCGCGCGAGACCGCATTCTCGGCGACGAGATCGCGCATGCGCGTGTGATTGGCCCGCGCCTCGATCAATTGTGCCCGCGCGGCGGTCAACTGCGCGCGCACCGATTGCAGCGCGCTCTCTTCATTCTGCGGATCGAGCCGCGCCACCACCTGGCCCGCCTCGACTTTGTCGCCGACATCGACTGTGCGCTCGATCATGCGCCCGTCGATCCGGAACGACAGGTTGATCTGGGTCTCTGCCTGCACCGTGCCCGTCAGCGTCACGGCGCCGCTGCTGGCGCCGTCCGCGACGGTGATGACACGCACCGGGCGCACCTCGACTGTCTCTTCTTCACCACCGCCTGAACAGCCGGCCAGCAGCGCAAGTGCGGCGCCACCAAGGGCGACACAGAGTACGAACGGATAACGGATTCGCCTGGCAGCGAGGTAAACAGGCACGTTATTTCTCCTTGTCGGTCATCAGGGGTTGGTTCGATGTTCTGTACATGCGTGAATGGGCATCATGGTAACGAAAATGGCGGCCGCACCTGCGGTCCGCCATCACGGTGTTTAATGAATAAAACGGGCGAAGGCTGGTTAGTTGGCCCTGCCGTACATTTCATCCAGGCCCTGGCGCAGGGCGTTCGCCCAGACGCCCATGGCGCGACGCGCATCCGCCGTGTTAGTGACATTGTTGGTGAATTGCATGGCGCCGGTATTGCGGCCGCGCTGCGTGTCGACCGCCCTGGCCAGCAGGTCGCCGGTCACAGAGTCGCGCAGTTCAGCGACCAGCGTCATCTGCCCCGAATTTGTCGTGTAGGTACGGGTGCGGCCGGCGGTCATGGTGTCCGGTGCGGTCACGTTCAGGTCGACGATGGCGGCGGTGACGCGCAGGGTGTCCGGCCCCGGCTGGTCCACGATCGTATAGCCACCGGCTTCGAGCTGGGCGCGGAAAGACTCACGCAGCATGTCGGCGAGACCCGTCTGGATCGCGGCAATGTCGTTGGCATTGAGGCGCGAGGCGGGATTGCGGCGGCCGCGATTCGGGTCCCAGTCGCGCGCAAAACTGACCTGCACGGGGTCGAGCATGACACTGGTGTAGCCGGTGATATCGGCGTCGGGCAGCACGAAAACCGCGTCCATACGCGAGACGGGGCGCCTGACCAGGCCGTCCCACTCCGTCACCTGATTCTGGGTGGTGGTACATCCGCTGAGCGCGGCGGCACACAGGACTAATAGCGCTGCAATGCGGGTGGGCAATCTGTTCATGGTGATCTCCTCGCCGGGATGGCGTTCAGTGTCGGATTCGGGCGTATAAATTGTGCAGCCTGGCGGAACGCTCAGGCTGCGTTGCCGCTATTCGCCGCACAGCAGGCGCATGCGGCGCTCGGCAGTGGCGAAGTCGGCATCCGTCTCGGCAGCCAGCACCATGGCCTTAGCCTGGTCACAGGCACTGGCCGCGTCCGCGGCGGCGGTGCGCTGTGCGGCGGCCGGCGCAGCGCTGCCGCACAGCGAGTCCGCTACCAGGCGGATATTGCTGAACTGGCCCTGCTCCACCGAAACACAATCGCCCACGCGTTTGCCGGCCTGATCGGAGACGATGCGCACCGTGGTGCGGCCGTCGACCAGTACCGTGTACTCGAATGCCTGCGAACGGCCTGCCAGGGTGCCCACCCCGCGCCCGGCGGCCGCGCCGCCGATGGTGCGCAGCGCGCGGTTGCTGCTGGAGTTGCCACTGCCGCTGGCGAGGCCGATGCCACCGCCGACGAGCGTGCCGACCGTCTGCGCACTCGAACTGGTTTCGGTGACCGGCGTAACGTTGGTGATGCGGCCGAACTGGACGCGCGACTGCGCCTGCACGGCGAGCGGGCTCAACAGCAGGGCGAGCGCGGCGATTTTTGAACAGGTGGCGAGCAAATTTGTCCGATCCATAAATCCATTTCCTGGCGGGTTGTCGTGGGCGTGCAACGGGTTTGCAGAGTAGCTGCAATCGCGCGTGAAATCCACTTGCGCGAAGTGGTTACTGTCGGCGTTCGACCACGGGAGGTACGAAAAGTTTTCCGCTTGGAGGCGCCGGCATGGCTATGTTAGCGTTGGCCAAGCTGGACTTTAGCGAACACGGAGTACGCCATGCCACTGCGATACACGAACGCCAATCTGCTGCTCGCCGGCTCGCTGCTATTGCTGGCATTACTCACCGGCTGCGCATCCGGGCCCACCATCCGCAGCAACATCGATCCGAACGCCGACTTCCGCGCCTTTCGCACCTTCAGCTTCTTCCAGCCGCTGTCCACCGACCGCGAGGGCTACCAGTCGCTGATCTCCCAGCAACTGATCGCCTCGGCGCAGCGGGAACTGGAGGCGCGCGGGTTGACGCGCGACGACGCCCGCCCCGACCTGTTGATCAACTTCAGCGCCGACCTCGACCAGCGCCTGCGCGTGACGCAGACCCCGACAACGACGACCAGCAGCTTCAATCGCCACCGGCACGGCCTGTACAACACCTGGCCGACCTACCAGCGAACTGAAATCCGCCAGTACACACAGGGTACGCTGGGCATCGATGTGGTGGACGCTGCGCGGCGGCAGCTCATCTGGGAGGGCTTTGCCTTCAGCCGCGTCACGCAGAGCACGACCAACAATCTCGGCCCCGTGCTGAACGACGCGGTGGTTGAGATCTTCCGCGAATTCCCACTGCCACCGCGCCAGGTCACAGCCAACAACCGCAACCCGCAACGAACGCCGGCAGAACGCTGGCAGTGGTGAACCGACGATGAACACTCCCTGGAAATTCCTTCCGCTGATCGCCCTCCTGCCCGGCCTCGCGCTGGCACAGGAGCCGCCTGCACCGGCCACAACGCCCGCCGCTGCGTCCGTCTTTCCTGAGCGCATGGGTCCGGCGGAGGCCGTGCCCGCTGACCCGGCAAACGACGTCCCCGCTATCGGGGGAGCCGCGCCCGGTGAAGCGGCCGCGCCCGACGTGGATAACGCCGCGCCGCCGCTGCAGCAACTGGTCAACCACCGCTGGAAGCTGACCGCCGCGACCGACGCGCAGGCGCAACCGCTCAATGCGCTGTTTCCCGCGGGCGGGCGACCTTATTTCGTCAGTTTCAGCGCCGACGGCGTCAGCGTGCAGGGGCCCTGCAACACGCTGGCCGGCACGTTCTCGGTGAACGCCGATGGCCGGCTGGAAATGCCGCCGCTGCGCGCCACGCTGACGGCCTGCGACCAGCCCTTCATGGCGGCCGACACCGCGCTGTCGGCGCTGCTCGCCCAGCCGCTGCTGATGACCTTCCCGGCCGGCGCCATCACGCAGCTGCAATTGCAGACACCCGGCAAGGACACCCTGCTCTTTGAAGGCGCACTGACGCCGGAAGCCCTGTATGGCCCCGGCACGATCATCTTCCTGGAGATCGACGCGCAGCGACTGGCATGCCGCAATCCGCGCAACGCGGACACCACCTGCCTGCAGGCGCGCGAGCTGGCGTTTGATGAACAGGGCGTGCGCATCCCGCCGCCCGGGCCCTGGAAGCCCTTCTACGATCCGATCGACGGTTACACCCACGTGCCGGGCGAACGCAATGTGTTACGGGTGAAACGCTTTGAGCGCGGCAAGGTGCCGGGCTTCGCCGCGCACTACCGCTATGTGCTGGACATGGTCGTCGAGACGGAGCAGGCACCACAGTAAGCGTCACCGGGTGCGCCGCCGGCAGGGACACCGAACTCACAACAGCGCTACGGTATCCGGCAACTCGTTCCGGTCTTTGCCGTTGGCGGGGAAATGCAGTCGCGCCAGCGCGCTGATCGCTTCCACGGCCTGCAGCGCACCCTCCTCGTAGCGCGCCGCACCGAACGCTGATTCCAGCGCAGCACAGATTTCCCGCCAGTGCGCTGCGGCCACCCGATCGGTGAAACCCCGATCCGCGACAATCTCGATCCTGTGCTCGGCCAACAGCACATAGAGCAGCACACCGTTGTTGTGCGCGGTGTCCCACATACGCAGCAGGGAAAACACCTCGACCGCACGCTCGGCGCTGTCAATGCCGCGCCACAGGTGCGCCAGCGGCAGCGCCGCCTCGATCGCACAGCGGATTTCTGCGCGATGAGTGTGCTCCGATGCGGTGCAGGCCGCGTCGATGGCGGCGAGGGTGGGCGGTGGGAAGTGTCGCCGCAACGCCAGGGGCGTCGTGGTGAGGTTGCGCCAAGCGCGACGCAAGGCGAGGGATTTACCAGCGACCGGACGCACCGCCGCCCCCGAAACTGCCGCCACCGCCACCGAAACCGCCGCCGCCACCGAGGCTCCCGCCGCCAAACCCACCGCCGAGCCCGCCGCGCGCGCCACTGGACCAGCGCCCGCCGCCGCCACCGGTGAGGCTGACTACAAAGGCCATCAGCGCCATGAACAGCGCCACACCGAGGATGCCGACGAGCAGCCAGACGATGGCCCCCGTGAGCGCACCCGTCACCAGTGCACCGGGGAATTGACCGAGACTGCGCCGCAGCAGCGCGCCACCGACGAGCGACAGCGCAAATACGATCGGCAGCAAACCCTCGATGTCTATCGGCACCAGTGGGGCAGGCGATGGCAGGGGCTCACCGTCCACCAGTGCGATCAGTCGCGACACGCCCGCGTCGATGCCGCCGGCATAATCCGCAGCTTTGAAACGCGGCACGATATCCTCGTCGATGATCCGGTTCGCGGTGGCATCGGGAATGGCGCCCTCCAGCCCGTAACCCACCTCGATGCGCACTTCGCGGTCGTCCTTCGACACCAGCAGGAGCAGACCGTCATCGGCACCCTTGCGTCCGAGCTTCCAGTGCTCGACTACGCGCAGTGCATATTGTTCGATGGTTTCCGGCCGCACACTGGGAACGAGCAGTACGGCGAACTGGCTGCCCTTGCGCGCCTCCAGTGCAGCAAGGCGATTTTCGAGCGCGGATCGCTCGGCGGTCGTGAGCGTGCCAGTGGCGTCCATTACGCGCGCGGTCAGCGGCGGCACCGCAAGCGGAGGCTGCGCCGCCGCGCCAGCGGCCAACAGCACCAGCACTGCGGCGACGAACCGCAACAGCGGGTCGCGTGGCATCAATTCAACCCTGTGTACCGAATTTCACTTCCGGCGGCTTGCTGATCTCGGCCTCATTTTCTACCGTGAACGTCGGCTTGACCTCATAGCCAAACAGCATGGCCGTCAGGTTGTTGGGAAAGGTGCGCAGCAGTGTGTTGTAGTCGCGGGTGGCCTCGATAAAGCGATTGCGCGCTACCGTGATCCGGTTCTCCGTGCCTTCGAGCTGCGCCTGCAGGTCGCGGAAGTTCTGGTTGGAGGTCAACTCCGGATATTTTTCCACCACCACCATCAGGCGCGACAAAGCGCCGGACAACTGGCCCTGCGCAGCCTGGAACTTCTGGAAGGTCGCCGGGTCGTTCAGCGTTTCAGGCGTGGCCTGCACCGAGCCCACGCGAGCGCGCGCCTGCGTCACCTGCACCAGAACATCACGCTCCTGCCGGGCGAACCCTTCCACGGTCTTCACCAGGTTGGGGATAAGGTCGGCGCGGCGCTGGTACTGGTTCAGCACCTCGGCCCAGGCTGCCTTCACTGTCTCATCCCCGCCCTGCATGGCGTTGTAGCCACAGCCGGAGAGGAGCAGTGCGCACAGGAGCACGGGAAACAGGGCTATACGATAGATCGAGCGTGTGGGCATGGACATGGACCTCGCAAGTCTCGGTACGCGGATACTACTGGAGTGAGATCACGACGCGCCGCGCCTCGGCGTCGGAATTCTCATTGATGCCACCTTCCATCACCACCGGCGGCTCCACCGCGATGGCGGACTCCAGCACACCTTCGTCCCTGAGTGCTTCCACGACGGCGTGTACGCGGTGGCTGGTGAGCTCCTCATCCTGGGCGCTGTCACCGGATCGTTCGATGTAACCGGTCACTGCGATCGGCAGGCCGGAGCGGTTGATCATTTTTGCCACGACGGCGATGGTGTTCTCACCGTCCCCATCCATGGTGGCCGAGCCGATATCAAAGTAGATCCGGGCCGGCAACAGCGTCATGGCGGCCTCGTCCTCGGGTTCAGGCTGCGGCTCCTGGGCGACCAGATCCTCCGGCAGCGGGGTCTCGACGGGGGTTTCAGTCAGCAGGTTCCACACCATGAAGACCAGCGCGGCGGCGATCACCAGCGGCATCCAGCGCGCCTGTGCAAACCGGTCGTAGGGTTTGTGGTGCGAGGCGCCATTGTGCGCATGGTGGCGATGGTGGGTGCCGGTCGCGCGACCCTGGGATCTCTGCGCATTCACACGTCGGGCGGGGTCGCCAGGCGCAACCGATGCACTTAGGTCGAAGGCTTGCGTGAGGCGCTTCGCCTGCTCCGTGAGCACTGTGCAGAGGGAGTCCGCATGCAGGTGATTGTGCCGGGCAAATTTTTTCAACAGTGTCAGGCTAAGGGGTACGATGAAGGCCACCAGTGTGGTGGCTGATTCACTTTTCACCCCACTGGCCGATACGAGCGCACTGGTCACCGCCCTGCCCTCGTCGCCGAACAGCTCATCGACCAGCGTTCCTCCGCCGGCCCGCATCATTTCGCCGGCGCCGGCGCCACCGTCGCTGAACAGCGCGGGCAGATCCTCCAACGCGTCGATGTCGAGATCAGCGCCATAGACGAGTGACAGCAGTGACGATGCCCCCTCCGGTGTCGCACCCCTGCGCGCAATGCCGCCGAATACCGCAGGCAGGAGCACCGCCAGTGCCGCCTGTGTGACGCCCAGGTTTTCACCGAGGAATTCACTGGCAAGCCGGGTAAAATCACCGCCGAGGGACTGCTCGATGAGCGCGATCAGATCGTCGTTCAAAGCGTTTCGCTCCTGTACGTGGCCGGGCATGTGCCGCCACACGCTCGACACAAAGCAGCACCAAGTATTGGTGAAGTCCGCGCGGGCGTCCAGCCGCCCGCGCGGCGCACGCACTTTCCGCAGGCACCGCCGTGCCGGTTCTGGTAGATTCACCGCGGGTATCGCAGTGCCGTAGCGGCGATCACCGTGCACGCTCTCGATATTCCGGTTGAGGACGAAGGAACAATGACGGATTCGAACCCTCTGGATTCTGCCGATACTGGCTTCGTGCTGGAACTCGCGCGCGCCCTGCACGAATACGGCACGCCGGCGCATCAGCTGGAGGTGGCCCTGCAGACGGTGGCCCGCAGCCTCGGCATCACGGCGGAATTTTTCTCCACGCCCACCAGCGTGATGATCGGCTTCGGCTCGCGCATTGAGCAGCGCGTGCACCTGCTGCGTGTCGAACCGGCAGACCCCGATCTCGGCAAGCTCGCGCAACTGGACGAGATCGTGCGCGACGTGATCGACGGTCACTGCGAGCCAACCCGGGGCTTGCGGCGGGTGCTGGCGATCCGGGAGGAAGCCCGGCGCTGGCCGCTCTGGCTGACACTGCTGGCCTACATCATGGCGTCGTCGGCGGTCGCGTGTTTCCTGCACGTGGAGGTGGGCGATGTCGCGGTGGCCGCACTGCTGGGGCTCATCACCGGCACCATCGCGCTGCCGACCGCCGGTTCAGTGACCTGGCGACCGGTGATCGAACCGCTGGCGGCATTCGCGGTCACTACGGTCGCTATTGCGATCGATACCTATACCGGCAGCGGCAGCGGATTTGCCACCTCGGTAGCCGGTCTCATCGTGCTGCTGCCCGGGCTGACGCTGACCGTCGCGCTGACTGAGTTGTCCACGCGCAACCTGGTGTCTGGCACGGCGCGCCTGAGCGGCGCCATGATCGTATTCCTCGGGCTGGGATTTGGGCTGGCCCTGGGTGTGGAGCTGGGCACCTTCCTGGGGCATGAACTGCGCAGCGTGCTGGGTCCGAATGCCGCCGGCTGGTTATCGCGCGCGCCGCTGCCCGACTGGGCCCAGTGGGTCGCGCTGCTCGTCGCCCCGCTGGCGTTCACCATCCTGCTCAAGGCCTCCGCGCGCGACGCCGGCTGGATCCTGCTGGCGTGCGCGGGCGCCCTGTTGACGTCGCGCTTCGCGAGCACGGCCATCGGCGAGGAATTCGGCGCCTTTCTCGGCGCGTTTGTCGTCAGCGCCGGCAGCAACATTGCCGAGCGCCTGTTCTTTCGCTCGGCCATCGTCACCACAGTCCCCGGCCTGCTGATCCTGGTGCCGGGCGCCCTGGGGTTTCGCAGTGTCACCTCCCTGGTGGGCGATCAATACGAGGATGGCGTCGCGATCGCCTTCCATGTCGCCATCATCGGCATCTCACTGGTGGCCGGTGTGCTCGCCGGGAATGTGGCCACCGGCGCCATGCCACACCGACGCCGTGGCGCGGGCGCCGATGTGTAAGGTGCGGTACATTTATTTGTTGCGCGCTGTCATTGTTACGTAGCAGGGCACGGCACAGACTTTGCCACGGCCGGCCCCGCCCGCCCGTGGACGGAACAGGACTATGACGACACACACGCTCGACACCCGGACTCTCGGCGCCTACCTGGCCTCGCGCGTGCCCGGCTTCCTGGAGCCGGTGAGTGCTGAGAAGTTCGCCGGCGGCCAGTCCAACCCCACCTTCAAGCTGACCGATGCCAACGGAGCGCACTATGTCCTGCGCCGCAAGCCGCCGGGCGAACTCCTCAAATCCGCACACGCCGTGGACCGGGAGTTCCGCGTGATCAGTGCGCTGCGGGGCACCGATGTACCGGTGCCGAAAACGCATGTGCTGTGCACGGACGACGCAGTGATCGGCTCCATGTTCTATGTCATGGAGTACAAGGAGGGTCGCATCCTGTGGGATCCGCTGTTGCCGGAAGCCGCTGACAACGCCGAACGCGCCGCCATTTACGACGCCATGAACCAGACCATGGCCGCCCTGCACAACGTGGACGTGAACGCCGTCGGCCTCGCCGACTTCGGCCGGCCGGGCAATTATTTCCAGCGCCAGCTCGAACGCTGGAGCAAACAGTACCGCGCCTCCGAGACGCGCCGCATCGAGGCCATGGAAGCGCTGATGAGCTGGCTGGCCGCGCGCATGCCCGAGGACGATGGCACGGTCAGCCTGGTGCACGGCGACTACCGGCTGGACAATATGATGTTCCATCCCACCCTGCCGCGCGTGATCGCACTGCTCGACTGGGAGCTCTCCACGCTGGGTCACCCGCTGGCCGACCTCGCCAACCAGTGCATGGCGTGGATGCTGCCGCGCGAGGGCCGCATCAAGGGGCTCGGCGGCGTCGATCGCGCGGCGCTTGGGATTCCGACGGATGAGGAGTACATTGCGCGCTACTGCGAGCGCACCGGTCGCGAGCATATCGCCAACTGGAACTTTTATCTCGTATTCTCGCTGTTCCGGCTGGCGGCCATCCTGCAGGGCATCGTCAAACGCGCACAGATCGGGACGGCCTCCAGCAGCGAGGCCGATGCCGAAGGCGATGCGGTCGGGGAGCTTGCCGAACAGGCGCTCGCATTGACCCATTGATTTCACCACCTGGCGACTCCCGTCGCCCTCCCTCAACCCTCACAGACAAGGACACCATCATGGCAAACGAAGTACTGGTAGACGTAAGCGACGGCATCATGACCGTCACCATCAATCGCCCGGAAGCCAAGAACGCCATCAACAAGGCGGTGGCACAGGGCATCGCCGATGCGATGGATAAACTGGACAGCGATAACGCAATCCGCGTTGCAATCATCACCGGCGCCGGCGGCACCTTCTGCGCCGGCATGGACCTCAAGGCCTTCGTCAGCGGCGAGCTGCCCTTCGTCGAAGGGCGTGGCTTCGCCGGTTTCGTGGAACGCCTGCCGCGCAAGCCACTGATCGCCGCAGTGGAGGGCTATGCGCTCGCCGGCGGACTTGAAGTCGCCATCGCCTGCGACCTGGTCGTCACCGCGGACAATTCGAAGTTCGGCATCCCCGAAACCAAGCGCGGCCTCGCCGCCGGCGCCGGCGGCCTGATACGCCTGCCGAAGCAGATTGCCCCGCGCATCGCCATGGAACTGGCCTTGACCGGCGATTTCATCGATGCCGCTCGCGCCCTGCAACTGGGCCTCGTCAACCAGGTGGTGCCGGCCGGCACTGCGCTCGAAGGCGCCAGGGCGCTGGCCAAACGCATCGCCGCCAACGGCCCGCTGGCCGTCGCCGTGAGCAAGCGGGTCATCATCGAATCCGCCGACTGGTCGGCAGAAGAGATGTGGAAAAAACAGGGCGAAATCGTATCACCCGTGTTCGCCAGCGAAGACGCGATGGAAGGCTCCATCGCCTTCGCCGAGAAGCGCGCCCCCAACTGGAAAGGTAAATAAGGAGTAACGACAATGACAGACGCATGGATTATCGACGCCTGCCGCACCCCGCGCGGAATCGGCAAAAAAGGCAAGGGCGCACTCGCCGGACAGCACCCGCAACACCTGGGCGCGACCGTCCTCAAGGCGATCGCCGAGCGCAATAAACTCGACACTTCCGAAGTCGACGACGTCATCTTCGGCACCAGCTCGCAGCGCGGCCGCCAGAGCGGCGACCTCGCGCGCATGGCGGCGCTGGAAGCCGGCTACGACATCCGTTCCAGCGGCATGACGCTGGACCGCTTCTGCGGCTCCGGTATCTCGGCGGTGAACCTCGCGGCCATGAGCATCATGTCCGGCACCGAGAACCTGGTGATCGGCGGCGGCGCCGAGATGATGTCCGTGTACGGCGAAGAGGGTTCCATGCCCAGTATGTTCATGGACAACGGCAACCTGGTACTGCGCGCCATGCATCCGCAGCCACACCAGGGCGTGTGCGCCGACGCCATCGCCGGCATGGAAGGTATAGACCGCAAGGCAGTGGACGCGCTGGCCTACACCTCGCAGCAGCGCGCGGCCAATGCGATCAACAACGGCTATTTCAACAAGAGCCTGGTGCCGGTGTACTCCGTGGACGGCACGCTGGCACTGGATCGGGAAGAATTCCCGCGCCCGCAGACGACGCTGGAGGCGCTGGCCGAGCTCAAGCCTTCTTTCGAGCCCGTGGCCGACTACCCGCTGGATGAGAGCGGTATCACCTACCGCAAGATGCTGCAGCAGAAGTACCCCGACATCAAGATCACGCACGTGCACCACGCGGGCAACTCCTCCGGCGTGGTGGACGGCGCCGGCGCGATACTGCTGGCCTCGCCCGACTACGCCAAAGCACACGGCATGAAGCCGCGTGCGCGTATCAAGGCCATGTGCAACATGGGTGACTGCCCCACGCTGATGCTGAACGCGCCGGTACCCGCGGCCCGCAAAGTGCTGAAAAAAGCCGGCCTCTCCATCGGTGACATCGACCTGTTCGAGATCAATGAGGCATTCTCGGTGGTGGCGGAGAAATTCATCCGCGACCTGGGGCTAGACCGCGACAAGGTGAACGTGAACGGTGGCGCGATGGCGCTGGGTCACCCCATCGGGGCCACCGGCGCGCTGCTGATCGGCACGGTACTGGATGAACTGGAGCGCCGCGATCAGCAGTTCGGCCTGATCACGATGTGTGCCGCCGGCGGCATGGCCCCGGCGATCATCATCGAGCGCATCTAGCGCCCGGTGTCACCCGCATCCGGCCCCGCGCGGGGCCGGATGTACAGCCGGCCTGCAGCTCATGGCGCACCGGCCAGCCCCATCGCGCGCAGTTTGGTCGCCATCCAGTCACCCAGGTACAGCTGCGGATCGGCAGGCTCCAGCCCCTCCTCCTGCTCGCGCAGTTGCAGCGCCTGTTTTGCGGCGACAAACGCCGCGGGCAGATCCCTGCCCCGCGCCAACTCCTGCTTGAACAACGCCTCACCGAAGTAGGTCAGCTCGCGCTCGTCGGAACAGCCGAACGAGGTGGCATCGGCCGATGACGCGGTCATGATCAGTGTCTGGTCCGTCGCCAGCGCATCGATGAACGCACCTGAGTAGCATGCGGAAATGACGATCACCCGCCACTGGATGCCGGAGTCATCGAGGTACGCGCGCAGCTCCTCCCCCGTCAGCCCCTGCAGGTCGAAGGGGTACAGCGAGACCTGCAGTTCGGCGTTGCGGCCGCCGTGCGAGGTCAGGAACAGGAACAGGACATCGTCCTCGACATCCATCACCCGCCCCAGCGCGCGCAGCGCGTCGCGCAGGTTGTGACGATTGGCGAGCGGCTCCGTCGCCAGATGCTCGCGGTCGTTGACCAGCGAAAGGGAGCGGCCGGCGGTACCGAAATCGCGATCCAGGAGCGACTGCGCAAAGCGCACTTCACGGCGGAAGAGGGTCTGGTCCCCGTTGCCCGCAAAGCCCAGGAAATAAAGATCCGCCCGACCCGGTGTCTGGGGCAGGAGCGCACCGGTTCGACGCGCCACCAGCTTCGGCTGGCGATAGAACACCGCCTCCTGGTCTATCCCCGGATCGACGCTCACGGCGTCGGG
This sequence comes from uncultured Halioglobus sp., assembly GCA_964461965.1. Classification (GTDB taxonomy): domain Bacteria; phylum Pseudomonadota; class Gammaproteobacteria; order Pseudomonadales; family Halieaceae; genus Marimicrobium. The sequence goes on from CAYWWD010000040.1 coordinate 13,623, forward strand.
CGGATCGGTGTAGAACAGGTCGGGGCGCAGGTACTGCGTCAGTGCCGTCTGCGTGAACATCGCAGCCACCGCCACCACCAGCACCAGTTCGTACAGGCGCACGGAGCCGAATGCGACCAGCACCGCGCGCAGCAGCGCCACCAGGCCCCAACCGGCCAGCGCAACCCATACCCCCGGGTGCACCTCGGCCTCCCAGGCATACTGCATCAGGCCATAGAGCGCGATGAGGTAAACCGGCGCGGCCCACAGCAGCGCCGTCAACAACAGCGGCAGCTGTTCAACCCGATTGCGGACGGCGCACAGGATGCCGGCCACCAGCACGACGAGAAAAAAGATGCTGCCGAGGACGGCGGCTCCCATCGCATCGAAGTAGATGGCGCCGGATTCCTCGAAGTAGCTGAAGGCGCCGATGATCAGCACGATGAGGCCAAACCCGAGCAACAGGGACGCAGGCCCCGGCCGGAATCGCGCGGCGGATACCGGCAGCAGGCACAGCAAACGCAGGCCGGCCACCGCGTTGCGCGCAAGATCTGCCGCGCTTTCACGCTCACTCGCCGCGGCGCCTGCATGCTGTCGCTCGAAAAAGGCATACAGGTAGAGGCCGATATACTGCGGCACCAGCAGCAGTGCGATGACGACCCCGATAACCAGCAGCGCGACCCCGTCCCCAACGGCAGTTACAGTCGCGAACTCCCGGTACCCGGTGAAGATATCCCACAGCACACTGCACGGCAGGTAGGCCTGCCAGAAACCACGGGTAAAAATGGCCTTCCCGTAGGCGTAGCCGAACACGCCGAACCACGATAACAGGGTGAAAACGTAACCTGCGGTATCGATGGGCTCAGGCGCCGCGCCCGCCGCGAACTCCGAATGGAAGGTGTACAGCGCGAGCGGCGCTACGACCCAGAGCCAGAGTCGCAGGATGCGCGTGAACCGCCGCTGCCCGCCAGGCATGCGTCAGGACTTCCCGTTCCGTCGCCGGGCTGCGCGTGGCTCAGGCGGCTGCGCGTTCCGCGCGGTAATCGCCATCCGGCGCTGCGCGCTCCGCCCGGGATTTGCCACCCTTCCGGCGTCCGGCGGACGTCTTTCGGGCAACGGGTTTCTCCACGCGACCGGAGTGCAGCCGGTGTTCGCGCAGCGCCTCGCGGTCCGCACGCGTAGGCGGCGGTCGGCGGCGCGAGGAACGCGGGCGATGGTATTCCGACTCATCGGGCCGCAGGTCGCCCTGTTCGAAGCGGTGCAGTATCTCTTCCATGGTACGACTGATCTTGGTGCAGACGCGAATTGCCTCTACCGCCGGATAGCTGGAGCGTTCGCCGCTTGTCATCAATGCCAGCAGATCCTTTTCTGACAGGTGTGAAATCAGCTTGGCCGGGTTGTAGAACTTGAAGTCGGGCACGATATTGATATCACCGCTGTAATCCTGGTCCATCAGCGCGTGAATGCTGCTCATCAGCATGTTGAAGCGCGGCCAGGTTTCACTGCGGTTCTGTACCATACCGCGATAAAAATTGAGCAGCTCGCGCCCCACGCCAACGCCTAATGTGCCGAGCGCGGACGTCACGGGGCTGCGCTCACCATCATGTTTCAGGAACGGGATGACAATCGGGTTGACCATGCTCACGATGAAGTGGTTGACGGAATAGAGTCGCTGCAGGCGTTTCGCGGGCAGGTCGTCGGCAATGGAGCCATCCACCCACTTGCGCGTGGGCAGGTAGGGCTGCGGCTCGCCGTGCTGGTTCCTGGCCATCAGCATCACCGGCGGGAACACGCCGGGCACCGCGCACGAGGCCATGACCGCCGAGCGCACGAACACGTTGGGTGAGGTGATGGCGTTCAGCAGTCGCGAGCGCTGGTGTAGTTCGGCGCCGGCGACGGAGATGCAAATCTGCCGCCCGGTTTTTTCGTAGGCTTCCTGGAAGGTCAGGTTGGGAATCATGCGGGCGATCAGTTTTTCGAGGTCGGCGACATCGATCTGGGTATTGGCGCCGAAAAACATGCGGGTAAATGCGCTCGCTTCGTGCGCGGCCTCGGTTTTCACGTTGGCCGGATCGTAGAAGCGCTCCAGCTCGCGGTCGGTGCGCGTGCCCAGCGTACCTGCCACCAGGGAACCGGCGCTGGAGCCGGAAATAACCCGCGGCAGCAGGCCCTGCGTCAGCAGCGTCTTGACCACGCCGAGGTGGTAAAAACCCAGCACGCCGCCGCCGCTCAGCATCAGGGCGGAACGCCCAAAGCAGATATTGGCCCGGTAGAAGAAATCGAGTTTTTCCTGCACGCTGATCTCGGGCGTGTCCAGCTCGGCGAGAAAGCGCAGGGAGTCATCCACTTCGTCGATATACTGCTCGATCAGGTGCTTAGTGCCGAATTTCGCGCGGTTGTACAGGCTGTGGCGCCCCATCCCGCCCATATTGCCGTGGATGCCTTCATTGAGCGTGAACAACAGTCCTGCATAGTCGTGGCGCGAACGCAGGCTGCGCAGCTTGTCGAGACGCAGGCGGATCTGCGCGTAATCGTACTGGCTCGTCTGGTCCACCTGTCGCCAGCGCTTCTGTCCGGACAGTTCGTCGTGCGACTGTGCCGCCGCACACCACTGCTCGTAGCTGGCGGCGGTGTCCATCTGCTTCTGGAGCGTTTTCAGTTTACGTGCGTTTTTCAATCTGCTACCCCTGTGTTCAGTACGGCCACCATCTCTTCGGGCCTGCGCCAGCATAAGCGAAACAGAGGGCGACTCCTAGCGCCCGGAAAGTCTGGAAAATTCCCATTTTCATTGTTGCTACGCGGTACACATAGTCATTGCAAACCCATCCCCGATGTGCGCTTTTGTCACTATTTAGTGGTGATCGGATGCCAGGTAGTGCACGCAACGGGTAAAGCACATAAAATGCCCGCACGCCGGGTGCGCCCGGCGCCACTGCCATACGTATTTCCATAAGGGGCCGGGTCTTGCGCGCTTACCTGTTTGTCGCATTCCTGTTGCTGCTGATTTTCGGCGGCATTGCAGGCTATCTGTTCAACAAATTTTCCGCGCTGTCCAGCATGGATTTCACGCCACCACCGGTGACGGTTGCCGCCGCCACGGCGCAATCCGCCGTCTGGCCGGCCGAGCTCGAAGCGGTGGGCACGATTCGCGCGGCGCGCGGTGTCGAGCTCTCCGCCGAGACCGCCGGCGAAGTCACGGAGATCGAGGTCACATCCGGTGAAAAGGTAACCGCCGGCCAGGCCATCCTCACGCTCAACAACCGCATCGAGGCCGCCGGCCGCAGCCAGCAGGAGGCCAACCTCAAACTGGCGCGACAGCTGCACGAACGCGACGCGCGACTGATCAAACAGAAATCCATTCCCCAGAGCCAGTACGATCGCTCCAAGGCCGAGCTCGATGCCGCCATTGCGCAGCTGGCGCGAACCATCGCCCAGCTCGACAACAAGCGCATCGTTGCGCCGTTCGATGGCACCACCGGTATCATCCGGGTAAAAGTGGGCGACTACATCGAACCCGGCACACCCATCACCAACCTGCAGGACTTGAGCGAGCTGGAGATCGATTTTTCGGTGCCGGATCGCTACGTTCCCAGCCTGAGGCCAGGCCTGAAAATAGGCGTGCACGTCGCCGCCTTCCCCGACAAGGTCTTCACAGCCACATTGAGCGCGGTCGACGCCAGGGTGGAGACCAGCACCCGCAACCTGATGCTCAGGGCAAAGCTGCAGGACAGCGATGGACTCCTGCCCGGCATGTTCGCGCGGCTGGTGATCGACCTCGACCAGTCCAAACGCGTCGTCACCGTACCGGAAACCGCTGTCACCTACTCCCTGCACGGCAACATCGTGTACGTGCTGACTCAGAGCGAAGGCAAGACCAGCGCGGTTCCGCGCGTCGTCAAGACCGGTGAGACCCGCGACGGCAGGGTCGCCATCACCGACGGGTTGTTAAGCAGCGAATGGGTGGTGGTGGCCGGCCAGAACAAACTGTTTCGTGACGCGCGCGTCATTGTCGACGACGATGTGAGGCTCCCCGACTGATGGCCTTCACCGACCATTTCATTCGCCGCCCCGTGCTGGCCATCGTGGTCAGCTGCCTCCTCCTGCTGCTGGGCGGCGCCTCGCTGTCCCGCGTACCGGTGCGCGAGTTTCCGGAACTGGAGCGCAGCGTCATCACCGTCGTCACACTGTTCCACGGTGCCAGTGCGCACACCGTGCAGGGATTCGTCACCAATCCACTGCAAATGACGATCGCTGGGGCGCGCGGGATCGAGTACATGACATCCACCAGCAACCCGAGCGTATCGGAGATCAAGGTCAACGTGCGCCTGGGGGAAAACAGCAGCGACGTACTCTCGGAAGTCATCGCCAAGGTCAATGAAGCGCGCGGCGACCTGCCACGCGAGATCGACAACCCGATCGTCTCCACCAGCAGCGGCGGCGATGCGATGATGTACCTGGCGTTCACCAGCGACGAGATGACGCCCTACCAGATCACCGACTACCTGGTCCGCACCGTACAACCCGAGCTGGCCTCGCTGCCTGGTGTCGGCAACGCCGGCATCTTTGGCCGCTACCTGGCCATGCGCGTGTGGCTGGACCCAGTGCGCATGACCGCGTTTGGCGTAACCGCCACCGACGTCAACGACGCCATCCAGCGTGAGAACTACATCTCCACGTCCGGCACTACCGAAGGCAACCTGGTGCGCGCGACAGTCGATGCCCGCACTGACATGCAGAGTGCCGCCGACTTCGAGAACCTCGTGGTGCGGCAGGATGGCGAGGAGCGGGTGCGTCTCGGCGACGTCGCGGACGTGGAGCTGTCGGGCGAAACCACTCAGCTGCGGACCCTCTCCAGCGGCAAGGAAGCCGTGTTCATGTCCGTCACCCAGGCACCGGACGCCAACCCGCTGGAGGTGTCGCGGGCGGTGCACGCGGCGCTGCCGCGCATCCGGGAAAACCTGCCCGCGGACATGCAGATGGCGCTGGACTGGGACGGCAGCGTCGTCATCGACGAAGCGCTGCGAGAGGTCGCGATCACCCTGCTGCAGGCGAGCCTGATCGTCATCCTGGTGATCTTCCTGTTTCTCGGCTCCTTCCGCGTGGTGCTGATACCGCTGGTGGCGATCCCGCTGTCACTGATTGGCGTGGTGTTCCTGATCCTCGCGATGGGGTTCTCGCTCAACCTGCTGACACTGCTCGCGATGATCATCGCCATCGGACTGGTGGTAGACGACGCCATCGTGGTGGTGGAGAACGTACACCGCCATATCGAACTCGGCGCCACGCCGATGGAAGCGTCCCTGCTCGGCGCCCGCGAGGTGGCGATGCCCGTGGTGGCCATGACGCTGACGCTGGCGGCGGTGTACGCGCCGATTGCCTTCATCGGCGGACTGACAGGCGCATTGTTCAGCGAGTTCGCCCTGACACTGGCGGGAGCCGTACTGGTCTCCGGTATCGTCGCACTGACCCTGAGCCCGATGATGAGTTCACGCGTGCTGCGCGACAGCGCGCACCAGGGCCGCTTCGCCAGCTGGCTGGATCACAATTTTAATCGACTGAAACACGGCTACGGCAGGGTGCTGTCCATCAGCCTGAATCACCGCGGCCCCGTGCTCCTGTTCATGGCCTGCATTCTCGCCAGCCTGCCGGTGCTGTTCAACCTGGCGCAGGAGGAACTGGCGCCCGAGGAGGACACGGGCGGTATTTACGTTACCGGCATCGCGCCACGCTATGCCAACGTCGACTACATCGACTACTTCCTCGAGCAGGTGGTGAAAGTCTGGAAAGGTATCCCCGAAGCCAGCCACTCCTGGCAGATCATGTTCCCCAGTGACAATTTCGGCGGCGTGACGCTGCACCCCTGGGCGGAACGCAAACGCACGCAACAGGAAGTGCAGGCCGAATTCCAGCAGCAGATCAGCAAAATTGCAGGCATGGAGATGTATTCCTTCGGCTCGCCGCCCCTGCCAGGATTCGACGCCGGGCTGCCGGTGAGCTTCGTGGTCGCCTCCACGGCGGACTACGAGGAAGTGATGCGCGTCGGCGGTGAACTGGTGGATGCCGCCAAGGCCTCCGGGCTGTTCGCCTTCGTCAAGCAGACGCTGGATTTCAACCGGCCGGAAATCCGCGTGAATATCGACCGGGAGCTGGCCTCGCGCCTCGGTATTTCCATGCGCGATATCGGCCAGACGCTCTCCACCATGCTGGGCGAGGTGGAAGTGAACCGCTTCAACCTGGACGGGCGCTCGTACAAGGTGATTCCACAGGCCGGCCGCGGTTTCCGCCTGACCAAGGAGGAACTGGAAAAATACTACGTGCGCACGGCCAGTAACGAACTGGTGCCGCTGTCCGCGATCATCTCGCTGGAATCCCGTGTGGAGCCGAACGAGCTGTCGCAGTACCAGCAGCTGAACTCCACGACCATACAGGGAATCATGATGCCGCCCAACAGCCTGGGCACGGGGCTGGAATTCCTGCGCAACAAGCTGCATGAAATCGCCCCGCTCGGCTTCAAGGCGGGTTACACGGACGCCTCGCAGCGCTTCATGCAGGAGACGGCGAATTTCCCCGTCCTGTTCCTGCTGGCCATGGTCCTGATCTTCCTGGTGCTGGCCGCGCAGTTCAACAGTTTCCGCGACCCGGTGGTGGTGCTGCTCAGCGTGCCGCTGTCCATCTTTGGCGCCGTGGTGCCCATCGCGCTCGGGTTCGCCACACTGAACATCTATACCCAGATCGGCCTGCTGACGCTGATCGGCCTGATCAGCAAGCACGGCATCCTGATTGTCGAGTTCGCCAATAAACTGGTGCTGCAGGGCATGACCCGCCGCGACGCGGTGCAACAGGCGGCCTCCCTGCGACTGCGCCCCATCCTGATGACCACCTTCGCCATGGTGCTCGGCGTCTGGCCGCTAGTGGTCGCGAGCGGCCCCGGCGCCAACAGCCGTTTCAGCATCGGCCTCATGATCACTGCCGGCATGCTGGTGGGCACCCTGTTCACACTGTTCGTGATCCCGGTTCTCTACCTGCCGTTCACCCGGCGCGGCGCGCAGGCGGACGCGGCGCGGCAGGTGGAAACTTCAAAAAACCACCTGCCGGCTGCAAAGACGACCGCATGACAGCGCTCCACCGCCGGGCCTGGTTCCGCCTGCGGCATGCGCTGATGCGCGGCTTTGTCACCAAACCGCAGCCGCGGCCGCTGGTCTACCTCGGGTCGGGCGCGGCGCAGCGGCTCGCGCTGACGATCGGCCAGCTCGGTCTGCGCAAGGTGCTGGTGGTCACCGATAAACCGCTGCGCGCACTCGGCGCGCTGGATGCCACACTGGAGGCCCTGCAACAGGCGGGCGTGGCCGCCGCGATCTTCGACGGTGTGTTGCCCGACCCCACGGAAGCGGTCGTCGACGCCGGGCTGCGCGACTACCGGCAGGCGAATTGCGATGCCGTGCTCGCCTTTGGCGGCGGCTCCTCCATCGACGCCGCCAAGGTGATTGCGCTGTGCGCTGCAAATCACTGCACCGCAGCCGCCAGCATCGGACTGAAGCAATGCAAGCTGCCCGCTGTGCCATTCTTTGCCGTACCCACCACCGCCGGCACCGGATCGGAAGCCACCTTCATCGCGGTGATCTCCAATAACCAGACGCACGAAAAAGGCGCGGTGGTCGACCCTTCCCTGATCCCCAAAGCCGCCGCGCTGGACCCGGACATCCTGCGCGGCATGCCGGCGTCGATCACGGCGGCCACCGGCATGGATGCCCTCACCCACGCCATCGAGTCTTACCTCAACCGCTGGCAGACCGCCGACACCGACTATTTCGCGCTGGCGGCCTGCCGCCTGATCTTCGACCACCTCCCCGAAGCCTGCCGCAATGGCGACAATCTGCGGGCGCGCGAAGCCATGGCCCTGGCCTCGCACTATGGCGGGCTTGCGATCACCAACGCGCTGGTGGGCTATGTGCACGCGATCTCACACAACCTCGGCGCAAAATATGGCGTGCCGCACGGCCTCGGCAATGCCATGGTGCTGCCGCACGTACTGGAATTGATGAAGGACACTGCCGCCGGCAAACTGGCCGACATCGCGGTGCATTGCGGCATGGGCGAGCGGCGGGAGAACGAGAGCGCGCTGGCGGAAAAGGTGATCGCGCGGGTGTGGGCACTGAACGATGCCATCGGCATACCACGCACCACGGATGTGATCCGTGAGGAAGATATCGACGCGCTGGTTGCGGCGGCGATCACTGAAGGCGGGAATTATCCCTCGCCGCGCTTTATCACCGAAGCGGAGTGCCGGGGCGTGCTGCGTGCCCTGCGCGCCTGAGGGCGCTGTTCATTCGCGCCTGGACGATGCGTCTGCATCGCGCTTCCCGCCGTCGCGGTACTGATCCACCAGGTGCCGCTTGTACAGCTTGCCGTTGTCCATGCGCGGCAGCTTGGGATGAAAGTCCAGTGAGCGCGGCATCTTGATGTGCGAGATGCGCTCGCGCAGCCACTCCATGATCTCGATGGCCGTCTCGTCCGTCGCGTCGGCCCAGTTCACCGGCTCGATGACAGCTTTCACTTCCTCGCCGAACTCCTCGTTGGGAATGCCGAACACCGCCACGTCCGCCACCTTGTCGTGGCTGGCGAGCAGGTTTTCCACTTCCTGCGGGTAGATATTCACCCCGCCGCTGATGATCATGAAGTTCTTGCGGTCCGTGAGGTAGAGAAAGCCGTCCTTGTCCACGTAGCCGATATCGCCCGTGGTTGCCCAGCCCTTGTCGTTGTAGGCCTCAGCCGTTTTCTGCGGCTCGTTGTGGTAGTGGAAACGCGCCTGCTGGCCGCCAAAATACACGGTGCCGGTTTCGCCGGTCGGCACTTCGTTGCCCTCGTCGTCGACGATGTGCAGTTCACCCAGCAGTGCGGGGCCGACCGAACCCTTGTGCGTCAACCAGTTCGCGGAGTCGATCAGGGTGAAGCCGACGCCCTCGCTGGCTGCGTAGTATTCCACGATGATCTCGCCCCACCAGGCGATCATTTTTTCCTTGATATCGATCGGGCACGGCGCTGCCGCATGGATCGCAACCTGCATCGAGCTCACGTCGTAGGCATCGCGCACCGCCTGCGGCAGTTTGAGCATGCGGGTAAACATGATCGGCACCCACTGGCTGTGGGTGACGCGGTGTTCCTCGATCAGCTTCAGCGCCAGCTCCGGCTCAAACTTCTCCATGATGACGCAAGTGCCGCCGTTGTACATCGCCATCATGGTGTAGTGCAGCGGCGCCGCGTGGTACAGCGGTGCCGGCGTGAGGTACACCGTTTCCTCGCCGAAGCCGAACACCGCGCCGAGGCCCGCGGCAAACGGAGGTGCGTTGACGTCCCTGTCGTAGTTTTCCACGAAGACACCCTTCGGCTTGCCGGTGGTCCCCGAGGAATAGAGCATGGGAACGCCGTTGCTTTCATCCGCGATCCGGGTTTTCGGCTGCGCGTCGATCGCCTCTTCCCAGGATTCGTAACCTTCCGCGATGCCACCGACCATGTAGAAGTGCGCGACCCCCGGGGATTCATCGCACACCTGCCGCGCAACCTCCATCAGTGCGAGCGAACCGATGAACAGCTTCGCGCCGCAGTTTTCCAGGATGTAGGTGGTCTCGCTTTTTTTCAGGTGGGTGCTGATGGGCGTGAAGACCAGGCCGCTGCGCTGCGCCGCCCACACGATCTCCATAAACTGCCGGTTATTTTCCACCATCATGCCGATATGGTCGCCCGACTTGAGGCCCAGCGCGCGGAACAGCTGCGCGCCCTGGTTGGAGCGCTCATCGAGCTGCGCGTAGGTGACCATTTCGCCCGAGGCGCCCATGATGATGGCGGGTTTGCGCGGGTAGGTTTGTGCGGTGATGCTCGGATGTGGCATGGCTTGATCCTGTGTCTCAGTGGTTACAGAGAATTCCGGGTGGGATGTACGACACTATAAGAGCTTCAACGGGATTGCGACAGCGATTCAGCGAAAGCGCATCAGGCCCTGTTGCATGGTGGTGGCCACGAGACGCCCATCGCGCGTGTAGAAGCTGCCCCGGGCCAGGCCGCGTCCGCCGCCGATGCGCTCTGCCTCCACGGTGTGCAGCAGCCACGCGTCGGCGCGAAAATCCTCGTGGAACCACAGCGCGTGATCGAGACTGGCCACCTGAAAGCCGTCACTCGCGAAATGGCGGCCGTGGGCGATCAGGCACACGTCGATGAGAAACGCATCGGACAGATACGCCAGCAGGGCCTGGTGCAGCCCCCGCTCGCCAGGCACCGGGCCGGTCGTTTTCATCCACGCCTGCAGGACGGGCTCGCGCGGGGCCGGGTGCGCCCAGTCCACCGGCTCGACAACCCGGATATCGAGGTCCTCCCCGGTGGTTATCATGAAACTTTCGTCCAGGTTGCCCGCTTCGAGGCTGAGCTGGCGCTCATTGGGCAGCGACTCCGGTGGCGGCACCCGTGGCATGACAGGCTGGTAGTCATCGCCCCGGGAAGGCTGCTGGAAGGACAGCGAACTCACCAGAATGGGCTTGCCGCCCTGCAGCGCAACCACGCGCCGCGAACTGAAACTCAAGCCGTCGCGCGCACGTTCAACCTCCAGCGCGATGGGCTTCGCCGGATCGCCGGGGCGCAGGAAATACGCATGTTGCGAATGCAGTACACGCCCGGCATCGACTGTTGCCACGGCGGCGCTGACACACTGCGCCAGTACCTGCCCGCCGTACACCCGGAACGCCGCCGGATGCATGTTGCCGGCGGTGAAGCGATCTTCGCCGACACGTGCCGGGCTCAGCACCTGTATCAGTTGCGCTAGCATGGGACTCACTTAACTCTGGGAACGAGGCCACATTATCCAGATTTGTAGCGCGGTGCCAAACACTGCAATCAGCCGTGTTGCCCGCCGGGACGTGCCGCGAGTGAGCCCGGGGCCAGCCCGTTGTTCAGAGGCTGCGACGCGCCGGCAGCCGGCTCCGGGCGGGTCCCGCTTGTTCGAAAAGCTCACTCACCGCAGGCCCCGCCCGGAACCTGCTGCCTCACCGATTGCCATTCCCGACTGGCGATGGCAGCAGGCGCGAAGAAGCCAGCGTGTCGCTCGTAACCGGTAGCACCAAGCAGGTTGCACACAAGCACAGTGCGAGTCCCGGCGGGCAACGCACCTGCGAAGCGAATGAGCTTTTTGAGCGCAGCAGGCGTGTTGCCCGCCGGGACGTGCCGCAAGCGAGCCCGGGTTCAGCCCATTGCTCACGGACTGCGACGCGCCGGCAGCCGGCTCCGGGCGGGCCCTGCTTGTTCGAAAAGCTCACTCACCGCAGGCCCCGCCCCGAACCTGCTGCCTCACCGAATGCCATTCCCGACTGGCGATGGCAGCAGGCGTGACGAAGCCAGCGTGTCGCTCGTAACCGCTAGCTCCAAGCAGGTTGCACACAAGCACAGTACGAGTCCCGGCGGGCAACACGCCTGCGAAGCGAATGAGCTTTTTGAGCACAGCGGGCGTGTTGCCCGTCGGGACGTGCCGCAAGCGAGCCCGGGTTCACTCCATTGCCAAGGGCTTCGACGCGCTGGCAGCAGGCGTATTGCCCGCCGGGACGCACCGCGAGCCGGAACGGATCGGGCGCCACCTCCCCGCCGGAATTTGATATTCTGCGTACCGATCCACCGCGCAATTGAGGAGGCGCCATGGGCAGCACATTGTCGCCACGCGAACTGCGCCTGAAAATTCGCGCCGGCCGGCACCGCCACAACACGTCGGGCTGCGCACCGGGCTTTGTGCAGTGCAATATCGTGATACTCGAAGCGGCTTACGCCGGCGAATTCCTGCGCTTCTGCCAGCGCAATCCCAAACCCTGCCCACTGGTCGCGGTCGGCGAGCCGGGCGCCACGGGGCTGGCGGGGCTCGGGGAGCTCGACATTCGCACCGATGTGCCGAAGTATTGCGTGTTCCGCGACGGCGAACTGGTCGAGGAAGTTGCGGATATCACCGCGCTGTGGCGCGCCGATTTCGTGACGTTTGCGCTGGGCTGCTCGTTCTCGTTTGAGGAAGCGCTGCTGGCCGACGGCCTGGAAGTGCGCAACCTCACGCAGGGCGTGAATGTACCGATGTACCGCACCAGTATCGAGTGTAACGCTGCGGGGCCATTCAGCGGCCGGATGGTGGTAAGCATGCGCCCGTACCTGGCGGCGGATGCGATACGAGCGATTCAGATCTGCACGCGTTTTCCGACGGTTCACGGCGCGCCGGTTCATCTTGGCGACCCCGCGCGCATCGGCATCAGCGACCTGTCCGCGCCCGATTACGGCGACCCTGTGCGTATCGAGCCGGGCGAGCTCCCGGTGTTCTGGGCCTGCGGCGTCACACCGCAACTGGCGTTGGCCGCCGCGAAGCTGCCGCTTGCGATTACCCACAGCCCGGGCTGCATGCTGGTCACCGATCTGCGCAACAGCCAGCTGGCGGTGCTGTAGGAGCCTGAACATGCTGCTCAATTGCGACCTGGGCGAGAGTTACGGCAGCTGGACCATGGGGCACGATGCGCTCGTCATGGCGCACATCGACCAGGCGAGCATCGCCTGTGGCTTTCACGCGGGCGACCCGCTGACCATGCGCCGCACACTGCTGCTCGCCCGACAGCACGGCGTGGCCGTCGGCGCGCATCCGGCGTATCCGGATCTGGTCGGCTTCGGCCGCCGCAGCATGGCACTCGGCGCCGACGAGCTCACCGCTGTCCTGCACTATCAAATCGCTGCGCTCGACGGCATGGCGCAAAGCGTGGGCCTTGCGCTCTCTTATGCAAAACCGCACGGCGCGCTGTACCACGACATGATGCAGCAGAGCGCCGTGCGCGCCACGATCCTGCATGCGTTGTCCATCTACCCGCGGCCGCTGGCGCTGGTGCTGCAGGCGTCAGCGCGCAACGAAGCCCTGCGTGCCGAGGCGGATGCGGCTGGCGTGACTCTGCTGTTCGAGGCGTTTGCCGACCGCGCCTACACCGACGACGGCAACCTGCAACCGCGCAATCAACCCGGCGCGGCGCTCGACCGCGAGGCCCTGCTGGCGCAGGTCGCGCAATTGCGGCGTGCAAGCTGCGTGACGACGACCGGCGGCCAGGTGCTCGCATTGCAGTTCGATACCCTGTGCGTGCACGGCGACAACCCGGACAGCGTGGGGGCTATCGCAGCGGTACGCGCCCTGCTCGATGGCTGAGACGGTGAAACTGTGCGCCGTGGGCGAGGACGCACTGATGCTGTACGTGGCCGAGGTCAGCAGCGAAGAGACCCTGGCGCAGGTGCAGCGGGCCGTTGCGCGCATCGAACAGGCGCTGGGCGGGGAACTGGTTGACCTGATTCCGGCCTATACGTCTGTGCTCATTCTCTACGACCCGCTGCGCAGTGAGCGCTGCGATATTGCCCGTCGTGTGCGTGCTGCGCTGCGTGGTATCGAGCGCGATGAGGACGCCCCGGAGCCCGGCCGCACGGTGGTGCTGCCGGTGTACTACGCTGCGGAGTCGGGCGCCGACCTCGAAGCGCTGGCCGCACGCGCAGGCCTGTCCACGCAACAGGTGATCGACCTGCACACCGGCACCGCATATCGCGTCTATGCCATCGGCTTCGCGCCGGGGTTTGCCTACCTCGGCCAGGTCGATACGCGCATCGCCGCGCCGCGCCTGGCCACACCGCGACCAAAAGTACCGCGCGGTTCGGTCGCCATTGCCGACCGCCAGACAGCCGTGTACCCGGCGGAGTCACCGGGCGGCTGGAACCTGATCGGGCGCTGCCCGCTGCCGATGTTCCAGCGAGGCGCGCAGCCCCACGCCGCACCGACCTGCATATCGCTGGCCGTCGGCGACGCCGTGCGCTTCGCGTCGATCGACCGCGCCCGCTTCCTCGCACTCGGGGGAACACTCCCGTGAGCCTGGTCGTGGTGCAGGGCGGCATGCTGTCGCTGTTGCAGGACTCAGGAAGGCGTGGCTACCACCGCCTCGGCCTGGCGGTGGGCGGCCCGCTGGACGGCGAGGCCTTCCACTACTGCAATCGCCTGCTGTGCAACACACCGGGCAGTACTGCCGTGGAGATCAGCGTCGGCGGCCTGCACCTGGAGGCCCGCGTCGACACCTGGCTGTGCCTCACCGGCGCCGCCATGCCCCTGTCGATCAACGGCGAGAGGCGCGGGCGATGGGAAGTGCACCAGGTGCTAGCCGGCGACAGGATCCGCATCGACTACGCACAGGCGGGCTGCCGCGCCTACCTCGGCGTCGCCGGCGGGTTTTCCGTCGCACCCATGTTAGGCAGCACCGCGACCGTGGTGCGCGAACAACTCGGCGGGCTGCGCGGCGAGCGCCTGCAGGCTGGCGATGTGCTGCCCTGCGCCGCAGTCCACACGCGCAGGCGTTACTACCTGCCGGAGCGGGACCAGCCGCGCTACCACAACACACTCACCGTGCGCGTCATCCCGGGCTATCAGCAGCGCCATTTCCCGCGCCGCGAGCAGCGCCGCTTTTTCGGTGCACCCTTTCGCGTGACGGAACGCTGCGACCGGATGGGGTACCGGCTTGAGGGACCGGCTATCGCCTGCGACCGGGGCGGCATCCTGTCCGAGGGAATTTGCTTCGGCGCCATCCAGATTCCGCCGGACGGCGCGCCCATCGTGCTGCTGAACGACCGCCAGACCATCGGCGGCTACCCCAAGATCGGCGCGGCACTGTCGCTGGATGCCGCACGCCTCTCCCAACTCGCGCCCGGCGCCACCGTGCATTTCGCGCCCATCACACCGCACACCGCACAGCGCGCCCTGCACCTCGCGCAACGCTTCACCCTCGACAAACCACTGCGGGAGCGACCCGCATGAACGAACAAGGGCTCAGCGAGGAAATTGAACGGTTGCTGGTCGCGCGCAACCTGCGCCACATGCAGGTCGCACGCGCCGCACTGCTACCCGGCTACTACCTGCGCGCCGCCCGGCACCTGCGCGACCTGACGGGCACGGTCATCATCGGCACGGGCTTTCCCGTCGGCGACACGTTTGAAACCGACGGGCCGGTGGGTGCCATGGCGCTGTACGAGACGCTGCGCACGCTGGGCGCCGAGCCCGTCATCGCCTGCGGCCCGCCTCTCTCCAACGCGCTGGCCGGCGACTACCGGGTGCTGGCGTTGGCCGCACGCGAGCTGGACGCTGCCAATACCGAGGCGACAGTGCAACTCAAGGCGCTTCGACCACAGGCGATCGTCGCCATCGAGCGCCCGGGCCTTGCGGCCGACAGCCGCTACTATAATATGCGCGGGGAAAACGTCACTGCGCGCTGCACGGTCTTCGATCCCTTCATCAGCCTGGCCCATTGTCCCACCATCGCCATCGGCGACGGCGGCAATGAAATCGGGATGGGAAATATTGCCACCGCCCTCGCCGCCTTGCACATCACCACCTCGGTGACACGTTGCGACGAACTGCTGGTGGCCGATGTCTCCAACTGGGGCGCCTACGGCCTGATCGCGTTTCTGGCCCTGTGGTCACGGCGGGACCTGCTGGCGGAGATTTCTCCGTTGCAGTTGCTGAACTACCTTTCCGCCCGTGGCAGCGTCGACGGCGTGACACGGGCGAACACGCTGACCGAGGATGGCCTGCAGGTACACGAAGGACTCGAAGTCATCAAGGCGCTGCGCGCGCTGGTGGGGTTTGATTGATCGGAGCGAGAATGAGCACTGTTTATCTGAACGGCAACTACCTCCCGATGAGCGAGGCGCGCATCTCACCGATGGACCGCGGCTTCCTGTTCGGCGACGCCATCTATGAGGTCATCCCCTCCTACGACGGCGCGCTGGTCGGCTTCGCGCTGCACCTTGCGCGCCTGCAGGGCGGTCTCGATGCCATTGAAATCCCGCTGCGGCTGGACGACGCGCAGTGGCGCGAGATCGCCATGCAGTTGATCGCGCGCAACGGTGGCGGCAACCTCGGCCTCTACCTGCAGGTCAGTCGCGGCGCCGATACCCGACGACACCACGCCTATCCACCCGGCATTACACCCACCGTGTTTGCATTCGCCTACCCGATACCGCCCTCGCCACGCGCCGACAAGCAGGCGGCGACACCTTACGCCGTCGCCACGGCCGAGGACCTGCGCTGGCAGCGCTGCAACATCAAATCCACCTCGCTGCTAGGCAATGTGATGCACTTCCAACAGGGGCATGCCAGCGGCAACGACGAGACCATCCTCTACAACCAGGACGGCGAGATCACCGAAGCCTCGGCCTGCAATGTGTTTGTGGTGAAGGATGCAGTGGTCGCCACGCCGCTGCTCGACGAGCAGAAGCTGCCCGGCATCACGCGCCACATGCTGCTGGAGATCCTGCGTCGCAACGGCGGTATTCCCGTGGAGGAACGTGTGGTGACGCTGGCCGAACTGCGCGCCGCCGATGAAGTGTGGCTGACCAGCTCGAGCAAGGATATCGTGCCGGTGGTCACCGTGGACGGACAGGCGATCGGCGACGGCGGTATCGGCGACGTCTGGTTGGCCGCGCAGACGTTGTACTGCGCGCACAAGTTCGATTTCTGATGGCGCGGCCAACCCAGGCGCGACTCGACCTCGCGGCGCTGCGCCACAACGCCGGCGTGGTGCGCAAACTTGCGCCGCACGCGAAACTGATGGCCGTGGTCAAAGCCAACGCGTACGGCCACGGCGCGGTGACCGTCGCCACCGCGCTGCAGGGTGCCGTGGACGCGTTCGCGGTCGCCTGCATCGAGGAGGCGCGGGAACTGCGCGAAACCGGCATCATCACACCGATCCTGTTGCTGGAGGGTGTATTCAGCGCAACAGAGCTGGGCGCGGCCGCACGGCTCGACCTGTGGCTGACCATCGCCAGTGAACGCCAGCTGCGCTGGATGGAAGAGGCCGCCCTGCCGCAGCCGCTGACCTGCTGGCTCAAGGTCGACACCGGCATGAACCGTCTCGGCGTGACGCCCGCGACTGCGCCGCAGCTGTTCCAGCGCCTGCGTGCCGCGACCAGTGTGCGCGACGACATCGTGCTATGCACGCATTTCGCGCAGGCGGACGACGTGCACAGCCCGGCCACGGCGCAGCAACTGGCGGTGTTCAACGCCGTGACACTCGACACTCCGCGCAGCGCCGCCAATTCCGCCGGCGTGCTGGCCTGGCCTGACGCGCACTACGACTGGGTTCGCCCGGGCTACATGCTGTACGGCAATTCACCCATGCTGCACGAGCACGCGAATGCGCGCACGCTGCGGCCGGCGATGACCCTGGCCTCGACGGTGATCGCGATGCGCGAGGTCGCCACCGGCGATGCCGTAGGCTACGGCGGGACCTGGGTGGCACCGCGTCCGTCGCGTATTGCCACCGTGGCGATCGGCTACGGCGATGGCTATCCGCGCAGCGCGCCAAGCGGCACGCCGGTGCTGGTGAACGGGCAGCGCGCAGCACTGGCTGGCCGCGTCTCCATGGACATGATTACCGTGGATGTCACCGACCTTGCCGGGGTCGAAGTCGGCGCCGAGGTCGAGTTGTGGGGCGCACAGCTGCCGCAGGCCGAGGTTGCGCAGTGTGCCGGCACGCTGGGCTACGAGCTCACCACGCGCATGCCGGCGCGGACACCGCGGGTCGTCGTCCATGCATGACGGTTCCAACGGTGCAGGACTGATGCACAGCGCGCCATGAACGACCCTGCGTCTATCGATAGGCCGGACTGCCGGCAGCTGCACCACATCATCGAGCGCCAGGCGATAATCCAGCCGAACGCAGTCGCGCTGTGGTGGCAGGGATCACCGCTCTCGTTCACCACCCTGCAGCAGAATATTGCCCGCGCTGCCGCGCGGCTGGCGGCGAGCGGCAGCGCGGGCGAGCGCATTGCAGTGCTAGCGTGGAACTGCCCCGAGTTTGTGGAACTGCTGTACGCAGTGCCAGCGGCGGGGCAGGTACTGGTGCCCCTCAACGCGCGGCTGGCGCCAGCGGAACTCGCCTGGCAGTTGCGCTACGCCGGCGCAACGCGCCTGTTCGGCGACCCTGCGCTACTCGCACCACTGCTCGCGCACGCGGACTTCCCGGCAGGCATCCGCAGCATCGCACTGACGCAGGAATACGCACACTGGCGCGACGCGGATGACGTCGCAACCCCGCCCCTCACGCAGCCGGACGACGTCGTGTGGATATTATTCACCTCCGGCTCAACCGGCCGGCCCAAGGGCGCGATGCTCAGCCATCGCTCCTTCATGGCCGGATTGCGTTCGGCTGCGCTGGCGCGACCCGTGGAGCGCACTGACCGCTATTACTATCCCTTTCCCCTGTTCCATGTGGCCGCGCACAACGTCCTGTTGCAGCACCTGTACGGTGCTGCGGTGGTGCTGGCCAGGGCGTTCGATGCGAGCGATACCCTTGCCGCCTGCCGCGAGTTGGGCGTCACCACGATGTCGTTGGCGCCGACCATGCTCGCCATGCTGCTCGATCACCCCGGCTTCACGCCGGCGGACCTGCACACGGTACGCTCTATCGGTTACGGCGCTTCCGCCATGCCGCTGTCGCTGCTGCAGCGCCTGCTCGCACAGACATCTATCGGCTTGTGCCAGAGTTACGGCATGACCGAACTTTCGGGCAGCGTGGCCTTCCTCACCGTGGAGGATCACCGGCAGGCCGCACAAGGCCGGCCGGAACTGCTCGCCTCCGTGGGTCGGCCCCTGCCCACCGCTCGCATCCAGCTCGTCGACGAGGCTGGGGCGCCCTGCCCCACCGGCACGAGCGGGGAGATTCTGGTGCAGGCGACGCAGTGCATGCTCGGCTACTGGAACGACCCTGCATCTTCCGCCGCGGCCCTCGCCGATGGCTGGCTGCACACCGGCGATATCGGGCGTTTTGACGATGACGGCTACCTGTACATCATCGACCGCAAGAAGGACATGATCATCAGCGGC
>CAYWWD010000041.1:0-31229 GCA_964461965.1 uncultured Halioglobus sp.
CACCGGATGCATGGTGGTAGACATCGGCGGCGGCACCACCGAGGTCGCTATCATCTCGCTCAACGGTGTGGTGTATCGCGATTCCGTGCGCATCGGCGGCGACCGCTTCGATGAAGCCATCGTGTCGCACGTGCGACGCCGCTACGGCAGCCTGATCGGGGATGCCACAGCGGAGCGCATCAAGCTGGAGGTGGGTTGCGCCTTCGCCGGGAGTGAACTCCGCGAAATCGATGTCCGCGGCCGCAATCTCGCCGAAGGCGTGCCGCGCAGTTTCACGTTGAACAGCGACGAGATACTGGAGTCACTGCAGGATCCGCTGACTGCCATCGTCCAGGCAGTGAAGTCCGCGCTCGAGCAGTCGCCCCCGGAACTCGCGGCGGATATCGCCGAGAGCGGTATTGTATTGACGGGCGGGGGCGCGCTGCTGCGCGATCTGGATCGGCTGATCTCCGAGGAGACTGGCCTGCCGGTCATCGTGGCGGACGACCCGCTCACCTGCGTCGCGCGCGGTGGCGGTATCGCGATGGAGCGCATGGACCGCCGCACGATCGATCTGCTGTCTACCGAGTAGAGCGCTGCCGTGGAACCGGTGATGTGCGCCACTGCGCCGAACCGGAACCGCGCAAGGTACCGCGGCGAAGACGCGACGACGCCTCGAACCCGCTCACGGGTACGCCGCCATTAAACCGCTTTTCGTCAAGGATTCCTCCCTGCTGTTGCGTGTCGTGCTGGCGGTCGTGATCGTCGTCGGCCTGATAACGGCGGATCTCAACTACAACCAGTTTCGTACCGGGCGTGCTGTACTCGATACCATTGCGTCGCCAATTCACTGGGTCGCGAACCTCCCTGCGCGTTTCGGCGAGTGGACCGAAGCCCACATTCAGTCGCGCACGCACATTCTGGAGGAAAACGAGCGCCTGCAGCGCGAGAACCTGATCCTGCAGGGACGCTCACAGCAGATGGCCTCATTGCAGGCCGAGAATATACGCCTGCGGGCGCTGCTCAATTCAAGCGCGCTGCTGCGCGACGATGTACTGGTGGCTGAGCTGATCGGCGTGTCACCCGACCCCGAGCGCCTGCAACTCCTGTTGAACAAGGGCGAGCGCGATGGCGTCTTCGTCGGCCAGCCGCTGATCGACGCCGATGGCCTGATGGGCCAGATCGTAGAAGTCAGCAGCGGCAGTTCGCGCGCGCTGCTCATCACGGACGTCACGCACTCGGTTCCCGTACAAGTGAATCGCAATGGCGTGCGCGCAATTGCCGAGGGCACCGGTGCGATGGGGTCGCTGGAAATACGCCACGTATCCTCCTCCACGGATATCCAGCCCGGAGACCTGCTAGTCACCTCGGGATTGGGGGGGCGCTTCCCGGAAGGTTATCCGGTAGCGGTGGTCAAGGAAGTGGAGCGTGACGCCGGTGAACCTTTCGCCCGCGTCGTCGCGGTGCCAACTGCGGCGCTCGACCGCTCGCGCCACGTCCTGCTGGTATTCACTCCCCCCCACGCCGCGGAACACTGAGCGGTGGCAAATCCCGACGGGCATGGCTACGGCGTTATACTTCTGACGTTCATCGCCGCATATGTGCTGGCGGTCGTGCCATTGCCGGCGTGGCTGCAGTGGGGGCGGCCGGAGTGGGTGGCGCTGACCCTGATTTACTGGACGATCGCGTTGCCGCAGCGAGTGGGCATTGTTACCGCACTGCTGCTCGGCCTCGGTCTCGATGTAGTGAAAGGATCGGTGTTCGGCCAGAATGCGCTGGCACTGGTGGTGGTGGCGCTTTTGGCGCTACTGCTCTACCAGCGCCTGCGCGTCTACAGCCTTTGGCAACAGTCCGGCGTGGTCTTTATCCTGGTGGGCATCAACATGCTGATCTGCCAGTGGGTGCAAAAGCTGGAGGGGTTGAGTCTCCTCCCACGCCTGTTCCTGTTGCCCGCGCTCACCAGTGCGCTGTTGTGGCCCGTGATTCTCCATGTGTTGCGCGGTTTGCGCCGCTACTACCGGGTAAATTGAAGTGCCGGGCTCTCGCCTTGTTCTCGCCTCGGCTTCGCCGCGCCGCCGTGAGCTTCTGGAACAGCTCGGTATCCGCTTTCTCTGCGACCCCGCAAACATCGACGAGACCCAACTCGCTGGCGAAGCGCCGGGCGAGTATGTGCAGCGCATGGCGCAGGAGAAAGCGCGCATGGTTGCGGCGCGCCACGAAATTCCGCCCTGTGTCGTGCTGGGGGCCGATACCAGCGTAGTGCTGGACAGCCAGGTGCTGGGCAAGCCGCGTGATGACGACGAAGCGTTGTCGATGCTCGAGCGTCTGAGCGGGCGGCAGCACACGGTGCTTACCGCGTTGTGCCTGCGCGGTGGAGCGGGGGAGTACTGCCAAGTGGTTGCCACACAGGTCGAATTCGCAGCGCTGAGTTCGCGGGAGTGCGCAGCCTACCTGGCTACCGGCGAACACCGGGACAAGGCCGGAGCGTATGGCATCCAGGGCGTGGCGGGCGCGTTTGTGCGCGCACTACAGGGTAGCTACAGCAATGTGGTGGGACTGCCGCTGTACGAGACCTGGCGGTTGTTGGCGCGCCACGGTGTGAGGAGCGTACTGTCGCCGGCGGAACTGGCGACCACCAGGAGTCATCCGTGTGAGTGAGGCAGGTGAAACCATCCTGGTCAATGCCACACAGTGGGACACGCGCGTCGCGCTGTTGGACGACGGCGGACTGCAGGATTTCTATGCTGAGCGCGCCAGCGATCGCGGCCCGGTGGGCAATATCTACGCGGGCCGGGTGGTGCGGGTACTGCCAGGATTGGAATCGGCATTCGTGGATATCGGCGCGGCGCGCACCGGTTTTATTCATGTTTCCGATATCGTGCAACCTGGCGCGAGTGAATCATCGCCCCGCGTCGGAGGAATCGCCGATGTTCTGCACGAAGGACAAAAACTTATCGTGCAGGTGACCCGGGGGCCGCTTGGGACCAAGGGCGCGCAGTTGACCACTGAACTTTCCGTTGCCTCGCGGTATCTGGTGTTGCTGCCGGGGAGCGCACACATCGGTGTCTCGCAGCGCATACACGATCCACTGGAGCGAGCACGCCTGCAACAGGTGCTGGCACAGGCGGTCGCGTCGGCAAACCTCGCCCGGCCGCCGGGTCTTATCCTGCGCACCGCAGCCATCGGCGTCGGGCAGGACGAACTGGCGGCGGACCTGCGTTTCCTCGGACGTTTGTGGACGACCGTCCAGGCGCGCACCAAAGCGGCCACCGCACCTGAGCTGTTGTACGAAGATCTGCCGCTGCACATGCGCTGCGTGCGGGACCTGGCGCGGCCGGCGGTCGGGCGCATCGTGGTCGACAATATCGAGTGCTTTATCGAGCTGCAGGAATTCTGCCGCGACTACATGCCGGAAACTGCCGGTTTGCTGGAGCACTACAGGGGCGAGTGTCCGCTGTTCGATGCATTTGACGTGGAGGAAGAGATCCAGCGGGCGCTGGAGCAGCGTGTCGCACTCAAATCCGGCGGTTATCTGGTCATCGACCAGACCGAGGCGATGACCACGATCGACGTCAACACCGGCTCGTTCGTGGGCAGGCGCAACCAGGCCGAGACGATCCTAAAGACCAATCTTGAGGCGGCAACGGTACTCGGCAGGCAGTTGCGTGTACGCAACCTGGGGGGAATTATCATCGTCGATTTTATCGACATGCAGGATGCAGAACATCGCCGCGAAGTGCTGCGTACGCTGGAAAAAAACCTGCAACGCGATCCGGCGCGCTACCAGGTATCCGGCTTGTCTCCGCTGGGCCTGGTGGAGATAACGCGCAAGCGCACGCGTGCCAGCCTGGAGGGGTTGTTGTGCGAGGTGTGTCCTTCCTGTGACGGGCGCGGCGTGGTGAAATCAGCGCAGTCGGTCTGCCATGAGATTTTTCGTGCGATTCTGCGCCGGGGGGCCTCCGGTGGAGATGAAGCATTGACGGTATTGGCTGCGCCGCAGGTGGTGGACAGACTGCTCACCGAGGAATCGGCGTATTTTGCCGACGTGGCGCAGTGCACGGGTTATAGCATCAGCCTGCAGGCAGAGCCGCTCTACCGGGCGGAACAGTTCGACATCACACTGCGTTAGACAGACCGCACAGCGCGCCGGCCGGCTCGCGCGGCATGGCCCATCGCACGGAACCGACGATTGGAAAATCCCATCTACAACACACTTGGCAGATCGCTCTGGAAAGGCGCCGTGGCGCTGCTGGTGCTGCTGGCGATCTACACCAGCATGGGGCGGATGCTGGCCGCGAACCTCCCGGCTTACCGCACGGGAATTCTAAAGGCGATGAACGAACACCTGCCGTTCACAGTGGATGCAGCGCAGGTTCGGGGAGAGTGGCGGGGGTTTACGCCCGTACTCATCCTCACGCAGCTGCGCCTCGGCCTGCCTGGCGGTGCCAGCGCGCCGCTGGCGTTGACGGAAGGACGTGTGAGCGTGGATGTGTTGGACAGCCTGCGCACGCGCTCACTGCAGATGAGCCGTCTCGAGCTCGATGGCCTCAGCCTGCGCGGTGAGCTTTCCGAGCGTGGTGAGCTGCGTTTCAGGGGGTTTGGCGACAGCGGCAGCGAGCCCACCGTTGCATTGCGCGAATTTCTGCTCAATGTGGAGTCTGTCATATTGCGCCGCAACTCGCTGCTGCTCACTCTGCCCGACGGCGGCGAGCGTGAGCTGGAACTGGATCTCACATTGGTGCGCGAGGGCAGTGAACGCCGCGTGCAGGCTGCGCTCACCTCCACAGCGGGAACACGAATCTCCGTAATGGCACAGGGTCTGGGTGACCCGTTTCGACCCGGGCAATTTTCCGGGCAGGCTTATCTCGATCTTCAATCCACCAATCTCGGCGCCCTGCGCGATATGTTGCCAACGGCGTTGCCGCCGGCGTGGGCAGAGGGTGAGGCGCGACTGGAACTGTGGCTGCACTGGGAGCGCGGCAGTCCGACGCTACAGGCCAGGCTTGAAGCCCGCGACCTGCAGCTGGCGGCACCAGACGACGCCTGGCAGGTTTCCCTGCAGCGGGTGGCACTGCAGGCGCAACTTGAGTCGCGTGCGGATGACTGGACGCTGTTTGTATCGGACGTCGATGTGGAATCTGGCGGCGCTGCGCTGAGCCTGCCGCGGCTGCAACTGGAGCGACAGGGCAGCAAACTGCGCCTGCGCGCGGCGGATGTTCCGCTGGAACCGATCGGCGCCCTGCTGGCGCAACAGGAAAGGCTTCCTGAATCCTTGCGCAAAGCCTGTGCTGCGCTGCGTCCGCGCGGCGAGCTGCCGCTGCTGCAGGTGTTGATTGACGACACCGCGCGCGCCGCTGAAGCGTGGAGTGCCCGGGCGACATTCTCCGGGCTGGCCGTGGACGCCTGGCACGGCGCGCCAGGCGTTACGGGCGCCAATGGGTATGCGCAGCTGGCGCCCGGCAGCGCGTCCGTGGTGCTCGACAGCCAGGCCTTCAGCCTGGACTTCCCCGATGTGTATCGGGCACCGCTGCGCTTCGAGGAACTCTACGGCAACCTGCGTGTGGCTTGGGATGCCGGCGCCGTGCGGCTGGACAGCGGCCTGCTCACCGCACGGGGTGAGGAGGGCACGAACAGGGTGTTATTCGGTCTGGACATCCCCCTGCGCAGCAGCGAAACCGGCATCGAGATGGATCTGCTGGTGGGCCTGCAGGACTCCCATGCGCGGCACCGCGCCAAATACATTCCCTATGTACTCGATCCCGCCCTGCTCAGCTGGCTGGCTGACAGCATCGGCGACGGTAGTGTGGAGCAGGGAGCTTTCCTGTGGCGCGGAAGCCTGCGTCCGGGCGCGTCGCCACTGCGCAGCGTACAGCTCGCGTTCAATGTCGCCGACACCTGGATGACCTATCATCCGCGCTGGCCCCCGGTGCTGGTTCGCGAGGGCACGGTGTTGATCGACGACAGCGCCGTCAGTGTGTGGGCGACGCGCGCCGACCTGCTGGACTCAGCCGTTGCACCGTTGTCGGTGGAAACACGGCTGAACGAAGGCAACGAGCTGACGCTCGATATCCGCGGCAGCGTGCACGGCCCCGCTGTCGATGGGTTGCGTGTACTGAATGAATCGGCGCTGGCGGGAATCGTGGGTGAGGCGTTCAGCGGCTGGTCTGCGACAGGCTGCCTGCAGACAGACCTCGCCATTCACATGAACCTCGGCAACCCTGCGGTGGCGCCCAGGGTGAATGTCGCTACGCGCTGGCAGGATGTGGATCTATTGATCGCGCCGGGCAACCTGCCGGTGCAGGCGGTGAGCGGTGAGTTCACCTACAGCACGACGACCGGATTCCACGCGCGGTCGTTGACGGGCCGCCTGTGGGGTGAGCCGCTTACGATCGACGTGCGGCAGCGGCACAACGCACCCGGCGGTGAATATGCACCCGCAGCCACAGTGGTGGAAGTTGCAATGGCAGCCGACGTGGAGATGGCCGCGCTGCGCGACTGGCTGCAACTGGAATTCCTGGGCTTTGCCAACGGGCGCGCCGCAGCACGGGCGACGCTGCGACTGTCACCCGGCGAGCCCCCGCTGCTGACGGTGGACAGTGATCTGGTGGGTGTCAGCCTGGACCTGCCGCAGCCGTGGAACAAAACTGCGTCGGAATTGCGACCGTTGCACGTAGAGGCACCGCTGTCACGCGCCGGCATACCGCTCTCACTGGCGCTCGCACCAGGGTTCTCGCTGCGGCTGGATATGGCCGGAGGTAAAGTGCAAAGTGCTGCTGCGGGGTTCGGGATACCGCCGGCGGCGGCCGCCGAGGGCGAGTTGCGGCTCGCCGGACAGGTGCCGCTGGTGCGGGTCAGCGAGTGGCTGGATTTCGGCGAGCATTATGCCGGCGCGATGTTAACCGGCATGGCGTCGACCAGCGCTGCAACACCGGCGGTGGTTCCCGGGCCTGCAGGCCACGATGCGTCGACACGCGCTGCGGTATCGAAGCGTGCTGGCGCGTCACTGATGCCCATCGTCGACGCGCTGCGCATCGACAGCCTGGTGGTACTGGAGCAGGAAATACAGGACGTTGTGGTCGATCTCGCTCACGACGCCGGGCACTGGCAGGCGTCGCTGCACACGGACTGGTTGCGCGCAGCCCTGCTCCCGCAGCGGGATACCGGTGCGCCGCGACTGCTGCTCGAACACCTCGATCTGGACCACCTGCCGGATTTTGGGGCGTCGGGAGTTAGCGGCGAATCGACGTGGGAGATTCCGGTGATCGAGGTGGACATTAACAATCTGGTGCAGTCGGGCAAACACCTCGGTCATCTCGAACTTGAACTGGCGGCGCAGGGCATGGATGTGAGCGTGCGCAATCTGACCGGCGAATTGGCGTCACTGCAGCTGCCAGCGGAAAATCCTCTCCAGTTGACCTGGCATCGCGGGCCGGCTGCGTCCACGGAACTGGCGGGCAGTTTGCAGTTTGCCGATCTGGGGCAGACCCTGGAATTCTTCGACTACCAACGCATCGTGCAGACCGAGCAGGGCAGCGTCGAGTTTGGCCTGCGCTGGCCGGGAGCGCCGCAGGATTTCGCGTTGTCCGCAGCCGAAGGCACCATGCAGATTCGAATCGGGCATGGCAGCTTCCTCGAAGCCACTGCCGGCGCCACGGGCGCACTGCGTGTAGTGAGCATCCTCAACCTCGCCGACATCGTGCGACGTCTCAGCGTGGCGAACATGTTCGAATCCGGCATCCCGTTTGATAGCGTTGATGGCGAACTCGAGGTGGGCGACGGCCAGCTGCAGGTGGTGCGGATGGAAGTGAAGGGCGGTTCCAGCTTCCGGTTCACCGGCGGTTCCGACCTTAAGGCGCAGACGATCGCGGCCGAGATGGTGGCGACACTGCCAGTGGCCAGCAACCTGCCATGGATCGCGGCCCTCGCTGCCAGCCTGCCGGTGGCGGCGGGCGTCTACGTGGTCAGCCAGGTGTTTGACCGCCAGATGAGCCGGCTGTCCAGTGCGGTCTACACCATCACTGGCACCTGGCAGGACCCGGATGTGAACTTCGATCGCATCTTTGACAATACCGCGCACGCCGCACCGCAGTCCGCGCCCGACGCTCAGTCCCCGCCCTGACCGTCCTGCGGCGAGTTGTCCCGCAGTTCCCTCAGGTAGCGGAACAGCTTGCGGCTGGCGGCGGGAGGTTGCCCGCGCTGCGATTCACGCTGATGTTGCAGCACCAATTGCCGCAGGTGTTGACGGTCTGCGTCCGGAAACCGTGTCACAGCCAGTTCCACACCGTTCGCGCCCGCAGCCAGGATGTCGGCGCGCAGTTGCTCCAGTTCGTGCATGGCACTGATGCTGTGCTGGCGCGCATGTCGCAACGCCAGCAGGGCCTGTTCAATCGGCGCAGGATCGATCTCCCGCATAAGTTTGCCGATGTATTGCAGGTGGCGCTTGCGCGCGCTTTTACTGTGGATCTGCCGGCACTCCCGCAGCGCTGTCACCAGTCTTTCATCGCCGATGGGAATGCCGGCCAGTTGCCGCTCATTGAGATCGAGCAGGGATTCGCCCATCGCCTGCAGCGAAAGCATATGGCGTTTGCGGGCGCTCTTGCTGGGTGGTTCGTCACCGCCCGGCACCTCGTCTTCGAAGCGCTCAGGCATAGAACAGGGTCGCGACCCCGAGATCGGCGGGGGAAAGTCCGTTCAGCATTCGGCGCGCATCGACAAAGGTGCGGCTGTTCGGTGCTGTGGAAAGCCTGTCGAGCGTTCGCTGGGATACCGATTGATTCTGGACCATGACATTATCCCGGGTAACGCGCTCAGGACAGCCCGCCTGCCCCGGGCGATTATCCGGAAAATGCATGGGTGCAACAACGTGATTAGTTACGGATTTGCGCCCTACTCGGGTTCTTCGAAGCGATTTGCAATCAATGCCTGCAGTGCAGCCAGAGCATCCTGTTCATCACTGCCCTCGATCTCGAGGTCGAGTACGGTGCCTTTGCCCGCAGCCAGCATCATCACCGACATGATGCTCTTGGCGTCGACCATTTTGCCGTCTTTCCCGGTGTTGATCCGGCTGGAAAAGGACGCGGTGCAGGCGACGAATTTCGCTGCAGCGCGCGCATGCAGGCCAAGCTTGTTGATAATGGTCACCTGGGTTCGGATCACGCTATGGCCTTCTTATTGAAGTTCCCGGTGGCGCACATGCATGGCAGGGTACTGTTGCCGGTAGTGCTGGAAAAGTCGATTCGCCAAATATACTGACCGATGTTGCCCCCCCGTACAACCCAGCGCGATGTTCATGTAGCTGCGATTGCCGTCTCGGTAGCGCGGCAGCCAGCGATCGAGATATCCGCAAATATCGTCATACAGCTGCGCGGTCATAGGCTGGTCTTCGAGAAACTGCCGGACATCCGCGTCGAGACCGGTTTTCAGCCGCAATTCCTTGACCCAGTGCGGATTCGGCAGCATGCGGACATCGAAGACCAGATCCGCATCCGCGGGTACACCGCGCTTGTAGCCGAAGGACTGCACCAGAATCGACATGCTGCCTGAACTGGTGCCGAGCACTCGCTGCTTGATCGCGTCGCGCAGCTCGTAGACGGTCATCTGGCTGGTGTCGAATACCAGCGAGGCGCTGCGGGCAATTGGTTCCAACAGTTCGCGTTCCCGCGCAATGGCGTCAGCCAGCGGGATGGATTCCGAGCTGAGCGGATGGCGGCGCCGGGTTTCGCCAAAGCGTTGTAGAAGGTTGTTGTCCTGGGCGTCGAGGTAGAGAACGTGTGTGTCGACCGACCCGGGCAGGGAACCGAGAATCTCCCGGAAATTTTTCAGATCCTTCCACGCATTGCGCGCATCGATACACACGGCCGTACCCTGGAACAGCCGGAACTCCTCCTCGGCGGTTTTCTTGATCAGCGCGGGCAGCAACGAGACCGGGAGATTATCAATGCAGTAGTAGCCCTCGTCTTCCAGTTGGTGGAGGGCGGTGCTCTTGCCGGACCCGGAGCGTCCGCTGATAACGATCAGTTTCACAGGATTCCCTTCGGCCGCTGGCGCCAGCCTGTCACTGCCTGCGGTTGATGTCGGTGATCAGTGCCTGCGGTGCTTCTGTTTGTGCTTGATAAGTTGACGGTCGAGTTTGTCGGCGAGTGCGTCGATAGCCGCATACATGTCCTCGGATTCCGCCAGTGCGAACAGGTCGCCGCCGGCGATATGGATGTTGGCCTCGGCGCGCTGCACCATTTTTTCCACGGTGAGGATGACCTGGATGGTCGTGATCTGGTCGAAATGACGTTGCAGGCGCTCCAGTTTGTTCTCGACATACGCCTTGAGGGGGGACGTGATTTCCAGGTGGTGACCAGTGATGGTGAGTTGCATGTGTTGCTCCCTTTTTCCAGGTTGACATGGCCGGGCGCCATCGGGGCCGAGGCCGGGTACTGATAAACTGAGTCTAGACCAGCCGCTTGCGTTCATTGGATGGTGGAATCAAAAGTGTCTCCCGATATTTGGCGATCGTGCGACGGGCCACTTCGATCCCCTGCTCCTTCAGCAACAGGGCAATCTTGTTATCGCTCAGCGGCCGCTTGGGATTTTCCGCCGTCACCAGCTTCTTGATCAGTGCCCGAATGGCGGTCGAGGAGCATTCGCCGCCGGTGGAGGTGGCAACATGGCTGGAGAAAAAATATTTCAGTTCGAAAATGCCCCGGGGTGTATGCATGTACTTGTTGGTGGTGGCCCTTGAAATGGTGGACTCGTGCATTTCGACCGCCTCGGCGATGTCGTGCAGTACCAGTGGTTTCATTGCCTCGGGGCCGTATTCGAGGAAGTTGCGCTGGTGTTCGACGATCCTGCTGGCCACCTTCATGAGCGTTTCGTTGCGGCTCTGCAGGCTTTTCAGGAACCACCGGGCTTCCTGCAGGTTGTCCCGCAGATAAGTGTTGTCGGAGCTGTTGTCGGCGCGCTTGATCAAGCTGGCGTAGTTGCTGTTGATCCGCAACCTGGGTGCGATATCCGGGTTCAGTTCTACCAGCCAGCGCCCGTTCTTTTTGCTGACAAACACGTCCGGCACGATGTACTCGATTTCCTCGGGCACGGCCGTCTGGCCGGGATTGGGATCGAGTGCCTGGATCAGGTTCAACACTTCCTTGAGTTCGTGCTCCTTGAGTCGGGTGCGCCTGAGTATCTGGCCGTAATCGCTGCTTGCCAGTTGGTTCAAGTGGCGGCTGACGATGAGTTTCGCCTGCTCCAGCCAGGGTGTGGTAGCGGGCATCTGGCCGAGTTGTATCAACAGGCATTCCTGCAAATCGCGGGCACACACGCCGGCGGGTTCGAAATGCTGCAGTCGATGCAATACTGCGACCACCTCGTCCAGGTCGATGTCCAGATCCTTCGCCAGGGATTCGTGAATCTCCTCGAGGCTGGTGATCAAGCGGCCGTTGGCATCCGTGGTATCGATGATGGCGAGGGCAATGAGGCGATCCGTGTCGGACATTCGCGTCAACCCGAGCTGCCAGATCAACTGTTCGCGCAGCGATTGTGACGCCGGGCCGCGCGCGCCGAAATCGCTATCGAAGTTCTCCTCACCCTGCGACGCGGGTGCCGATGCGGATGGCAGCAGGTCGTCCCACTGTACGTCTACAGGCAATTCATCGGGCAGGTGACCGCTATCGTTCGGTTCCTGCGCGCTCCAGTCGGTCGTGTGTTCGGCAGTGCTCTCGAGCGGCTGCTCCCGCATATCGCCACCGCCGCCTGCGAATTCACCGGGGCCATCACCACTGAATTCGTAGGCATCTTCGTCGGTTTCAAGTAACGGGTTGTTTTCGAGGGCCTGTTGGATCTCCTGCTGGAGATCCAGTGTGGACAGTTGCAACAGTCGGATGGCCTGCTGCAGCTGCGGTGTCATGGTCAGCTGCTGACCCAGCTTCAGCTGGAGTGATTGCTTCATTGGAAAGCCTGGAACATGCAGTTTCTCGCGTCTGGTACGGCCCCCTGCAGAATGGGGTAGACAATCGCAGTGTATCGCCGGCTGACTGGCAAAGGCAACCACTTGGCGTGAAGTTTGCTTGTCACTTCAAATTCCGGAGAAAATCGCCGCGCGGGCGAGATCCAATGCCCCGGGTTGTGGCACAGAACGCAGCCGGCAGCGGCTGCAGTCGCGTGCCGTTCACATACGGAACTGCTCGCCGAGATACACCTGCCGAACCTGCGCGTCGTTCAGTACATCCTCCGTGCTGCCGGAGGCGATGATGCGCCCTTCGCCGACGATGTAGGCTTTTTCGCAGATGTCCAGCGTGTCGCGTACATTGTGGTCCGTTATGAGTACACCGATACCGCGTTCACGCAGATGCTGGATGATCTGCTTGATGTCGGTTACAGAGATTGGATCGACGCCCGCAAAGGGTTCATCCAGCAATATAAAGCTGGGCTCAGTGGACAGGGCGCGCGCGATTTCAACCCGCCGCCGCTCGCCACCGGAGAGCGATTGGCCGAGGCTGTCGCGAAGATGTTGCACGTGAAATTCCTCGAGCAGCTCGTCGCGGCGCACCAGGCGCTGCTTTTTGTCGAGGTCGGCCCGGGTTTCCAGTATGGCCATGATGTTGTCGCTGACAGTGAGCTTGCGGAAGATCGAAGCTTCCTGCGGCAGGTAGCCGAGTCCGCGCCGCGCGCGCTGATGCATGGTCAGCTCTGTTATGTCATCGCCATCGACAGTAATGCTGCCGCGATCCGCCGGCACGATACCGATAATCATGTAAAAGCAAGTGGTCTTGCCTGCCCCATTGGGCCCGAGCAGCCCGACGATCTGGCCGCTTTCCATCGCGAGCGAAACATCCTTTACCACTTCCCGGCCGCGATAGGATTTGGCCAGGTTACTCGCTTTCAGTTGCGCCACGGTCGTTCTCTTTCTCTCGCTGCTGTACGTTCGGCGGAATTACCACGCTGACCTTGTCGTCGGGCCGTGACTGGTTGGATTGCGCGGTGATCAGCTGTTTGACAATGAAGTAGTCGATGGAGTCCCCGGAAACTACCGCGCCATCCTGCTCAATCTGTGCGTCCGTGCGCAAGTTCACCTTGTCTTCGCTGCGGTAATAGGTGATGACCTTGCCTTGCGCGTGCACGATGGCCTTTTTCACCTCCGGTTGCTGCCGCATGCGCGCGGGATTGCCCTCCGCAATGATCTGGTCCGCCTTTTCACTGGTGTGGTAGATGGTGAGCGTATCTGCCTCCAGTTCCATACTGCCCTGCACCAGCACCACGTGGCCGGTGTACACGGTGACGCCTTTTTTCTCATCGCGCAGCGCCTTGTCCGCTGTGATGTGGATGGGCTTCTCGCGGTCATCGGGCAACGCCAGCGACAGACTCGCAGGCAGGGCCAGTGCCAGGCCCAGCAGCGCCATGGTGGCGCGGTGCTGCAGCGCGGGCAGGAAGCGATCAATGTTGCGACGGGACATAATTGCACTCCACGAAGGGCGTTGGCGGTACGGGGTCGTATGGGTTTGCAAGGCGTGGCGGCATCAGTGGAAGCCGGACAGCGCGGCGCCCCATGCACCTTTGGCGGACAGGATGAATTCGCAGGCTTCCCGGACAGCGCCGCGGCCGCCGTCCCGTGCGCTGCACCAGTGCGCTGCGGCGAGGACTTCGGCACTCGCATTGGCGACCGTCATGCCCAGGCCCGCAGCTGCGATTGCCGCCAGATCGGGCAGGTCGTCCCCCATGTAGGCGCATTCGTCCAGGCGCAAACCTCGGCGCTGGCACAGTTCCAGTAACGCCTGGTATTTGTCTTCCCGCCCCTGCACCACGTCCGAGATGCCAAGCTCCCGCGCGCGCCGCGCTACGATGGCGGATTCCCGGCCCGTGATAATCACCACGTTCACGCCTGCGCGTTGCAACAGTTTGATGCCAAGCCCGTCCTTGATATTGAAGGCCTTCAGCTCCTCGCCTTCGTTACCGTAGTAGAGAAGCCCGTCGGTCAGGACACCATCTACGTCCAGAGCCAGCAGGCGAACCCGGGTGGCGCGTGTCTCAGGTGTCATCGCCTGGGATTCCTGTATCAAACAATGCCCGCATGCAGCAGGTCCTTGAGGTGCAGGACACCCGTGACGTGGTTGTCGTCATCGAGGACGACGAGCGAGCTGATTTCATTCTCCTCCATGATGCGCAGCGCAGCTGCCGCCAGCATGTCGGCATCGATGGTTTTGGCACCGGTGCTCATGAGCTGTCCGATCGCGGTGTCGTTGATATCGATACGCGCATCCAGGGTGCGGCGCAGGTCGCCGTCCGTGAATACTCCCGCGAGGCGATCCTCGTCATCCACTACCGTGGTCATGCCCATGCCCTTATTGCTGATTTCCAGCAGCGCCTCGGCCAGCATGATGCTTCGCGTCACTTTTGGAATATCGCTGCCAGCTTTCATGAGGTCGCGCACCTTGAGCAGGAGCTGCCTGCCCAGGGTGCCACCCGGATGCGAAAATGCAAAATCATCGGCAGTGAAGCCGCGCGCCTCCAGCAGGGCAATGGCCAGCGCGTCGCCCATGACCAGTGCGGTGGTGGTGCTGGAGGTGGGCGCCAGATCCAGCGGGCAGGCCTCGGTTTCGACCCCTGTATCGAGGTGGACGTCGGACGATTGTCCCAGTGGCGAGAGTGCATTGCCCGTCATACTGACCAGCGGCACTCCGAGCCGTTTCAACAGCGGTAGCAGGGTAAGGATCTCCGGCACGGCGCCGCTGTTGGACAGGGCAATTACCGCGTCATCTGCCGTGATCATTCCCATGTCGCCGTGACTGGCTTCGCCGGGATGCACAAAGAATGCGGGTGATCCCGTGCTGGCCAGGGTGGCAGCGATCTTGCGCGCGATGTGCCCGGATTTGCCCATGCCGGTGACGATGATCCTGCCCCTGACATCGAGCAGTAGTTCGCAGGCCCGGTTGAATTCGACACCAATGCGTGCTTCCAGTGCGGCTACCGCTGCTGCTTCCATGCGGATGGTGCGCTGCGCGGAGCTGATATAGCTGATGGCGCCCTCTTCCGGCATGAATCGATCCCTGGCCCGTGTTGTGCGATGCAGCGAATCATAATACAGCGCATGGCAAGACACTAACACCGGGGCGTGCGCGATGGTCGCTATCGGTGCGCTTTTCACATAAAATGCGTCCCTTTTCGAGAGTGCATCATGCCTGCATTGGCGTGGCGAGCTTTCATCCAAAGGCACTCCCTGCAGCGATTGGAGGAATTCAAATGGACGCGGAAGCCGTCAAGGCACTGTTACAGAATCACCTGCGCGATTGCGAGATCCACGTCCAGGGCGAGGGCAGTCATTACGACATCGCGGTGATCGGCCCGGTGTTTGAAGGGTTGCGACCGGTCCAGAAACAGCAGCTGGTGTACGCGGCCATGCAGGAGCGGATAGCCGATGGCAGTATCCACGCTGTGAACATTCGCACCTTTACACCGGCACAGTGGCAGGCCCGATCAGCGCCATGAACGGGAAGCTGACCATCGCGCTGACCAAGGGGCGCATCCTGAAGGAGACGCTGCCGCTGTTTGCCCGCGCGGGAATCGAGACCCTGGAGGATATCGGCAGCAGCCGCAAACTCGTGTTTGAAACGACTCGCCCCGATATCCAGCTGGTGGTGCTGCGCGGCGCCGATGTTCCCACCTATGTGCGCCACGGCGCCGCGCATCTCGGTGTGGTGGGCAAGGACATCCTGATCGAGCAGGGCGCCGAGGGGCTGTATGAGCCACTGGACCTGGAGATTGCACGCTGTCGGTTGATGACCGCCGCTGCCGTGGGCTGGCGCAGCAGTGGCGCGCGTATCCGGGTGGCCACCAAGTTTCTCAATATCACCCGGGATTATTTCGCCCGCCAGGGTGTGCAGGCAGATCTCATCAAGCTTTACGGCGCACTGGAACTCGCGCCCATCATGCACTTGGCCGACCAGATCGTGGATATCGTCGACACGGGCAACACCTTGCGCGCGAATGGCATGGAGCCGCTCGAAGTGATTGCAGAGATTTCGTCGCGACTGGTGGTGAACAAGGCTGCCATGCGTTCGAGTCACGCTGCGATCACGCGCATCATTGAAGACCTGACGGCCGCCGTGCGGGAGGCGAGGAATGCGCAGGCTTGACACCCAGAGCGCGGATTTCGACGCACAACTGGCGCGCCTGACCGCGCGGGAGCTGGAAGCTGACTCAGCCGTGGATCGTACGGTTGCGGCGATCATTGCCGACGTCGGTGCGCGCGGTGATGCGGCGCTGCTGGAGTACACCGCGCGCTTTGACCACCTGAGTGTTGCGACGGCGGCAGAACTCGAAATCTCCCGCGCGCAGTGGACAGACGCCTTCGATCGAATAGCGCCCGCCCAACGCGAAGCGCTCGAGGTTGCGGCGCGGCGCGTGCGGGAGTTTCATGAGCACCAGCTGCAGGCCAGCTGGGAGTATCGCGATGAGCTGGGCACGCTGCTGGGGCAGCGCGTCACGCCGTTACAGCGGGTTGGCATTTATGTGCCCGGCGGCAAAGCCAGTTACCCCTCGTCCGTGTTGATGAACGCCCTGCCCGCCAAAGTGGCGGGCGTGGAAGAGATCGTCATGGTGGTGCCGACACCCGGCGGTGAAATCAACGAACTGGTGCTCGCCGCGGCCCACGTCGCCGGCGTCGACCGGATCTTTAGCATCGGTGGTGCGCAGGCAATCGCGGCGCTTGCGTTCGGTACGCGGACGGTGCCTGCGGTGGACAAGATCGTCGGTCCCGGCAACGTCTATGTCGCCACCGCCAAACGCCAGGTGTTCGGGCGCGTGGGCATCGACATGCTGGCCGGACCTTCCGAGATACTGGTGATCTGTGACGGCTACACCAATCCCGACTGGGTGGCGATGGACCTGTTTTCGCAGGCCGAGCATGATGAGAATGCCCAATCGCTGCTCCTGTGCCCGAATGCCGCATATCTTGACGCCGTGCTCGCCAGCATCGAGCGGCTGCTGCCGGGCATGGAGCGCGCGGACATTATCCGCAGCTCCCTGGCTGCGCGCGGGGCGATGATACTCACCCGCGACCTGCCCGAGGCCGTTGTCATAAGCAATCAACTGGCGCCGGAACACCTCGAATTGTCGGTGGCAGAGCCGGAAATGTTACTGCCGCTGGTGCGCAATGCCGGTGCGATATTCATGGGGCCGTTGACGTCCGAAGCACTGGGCGATTACTGCGCCGGCCCTAACCATGTGTTGCCGACGTCGCGCAGCGCGCGCTTTTCCTCGCCTCTCGGCGTTTATGATTTCCAGAAGCGCAGTTCCCTCATCCAATGCAGCGCGCGGGGTGCGCGTGAGCTCGGTGGTGTGGTTGCGCAACTGGCGCGTGGTGAATCGCTGACGGCGCATGCGCGCAGTGCCGAGATGCGGATGGACGCAAGCTCTCGCGACTAGCGCTCGTTATCCGGCCCTGTCGAGTGATTCAGTGCCCCAACCACGGCGTGTAATTCCAGGCTCTGCCGGTCGCGTTGCAGCGAAATGGTCACAGTTTCTCCAGGCTTTAGCATCGCGATGCGGTGCATGGTCAAGCGGCCGTCCTGCACGGCCTCTCCGTTGATATGGGTGATCAGGTCGCCGACGCGTACGCCGGCCTTGTCGGCCGGGCTGCCAGGGGCAACTTCCACCACCGACATCATCTGTGGCTTGCCACCCGCAGCGGGTGCCGCACCAAATGGCTCTACGCTGACGCCCAGCCAGCCGCGGATCACTTCACCGTACTTGATGAGGTCCTGCATGACGAAGACGGCCAGGCTCTCGGGTATCGCGAGGCTGATACCGATGCCCGTAGGTGTGTTCTGCGTGGGGTTGTTGGCGGTGTAGATCAGGGTGTTGATCCCCAGCAGGCGCCCCGCAGTATCGATGAGGGCTCCACCAGAGTTGCCGAGGTGAATGATTGCATCCGTCTGGATGTAATCCTCGTACGCGTTCAGCTGCAACCCGTAACGACCAAGTGCTGACACAATGCCCTGGCTCACGGAGTGCCCGAATCCCAGCGGGTTGCCGATGGCCAGCACGACGTCACCTACCCGCGCCGTGTCGGAGTTGCCCAGCGTGATCGGCTGCAGCTCCGGAAGATCGATTTTCAGTACCGCAAGATCCGTCGCGGAATCGGTGCCGATGACAGTGGCCTTGGCGGAGCGGCCGTCATACAGCATCACCTGGATGGCATCCGCGCCAGCGATCACATGATTGTTGGTCAGGATATGGCCCTGTGCTGTCATGATCACGCCTGAGCCGAGCGAGCGTTCGATACGCTGCCGCTGGGCGGGCCGCTGCGCAAACCGCCCGAAATAACTGTCCAGTAGCGGATTGCGTCGCTGCTCGACCAGCTTGGCAGTGTAGATATTTACCACGGAGGGTGTCGCCTCGCGCACGGCGGTGGCGTAGCTCACGGGCTCAACCTGACTGTCCTGACCAGTGCCAGTGGCCGGGAAAACCCAGCGATCGAGAATCAGTAAGGCGGCGAACAACCCTGCGATGGCGGGCCAGACAATCGTCGTGAGGTGTTGTTTCATGCTGACCTGTGTGTATTGTGCGCCGTCGCATTGTATATGATGCGCACAGTAGCGTGCCAAACACCGCGAGCGACCGCACCGCGCAGGTAACCTTGAGATGAGCGTAACCCTTCCCGAACTCAGCGAGTATCTGGAGCAGTTTCTACAACCAGGGCGATTCCAGGACTACTGTCCCAATGGCCTGCAGGTGGAGGGCCGGCCCCGGGTGGCAAGGCTTGCGACCGGCGTCACCGCCTGCCAGCGCCTTCTCGATGCCGCCATTGCGTGGGACGCCGATGCCGTGCTGGTGCACCACGGCTATTTCTGGCGCGGTGAAGCGCCGCAGCTCGTGGGGATGAAGCGCCGGCGGCTAGCCGCACTGCTGACGAACGACATCAGCCTGTTAGCGTTCCACTTGCCGCTGGATGCACATCCGCAGGTGGGTAACAACGCCTGCTTCGGCCGGTTGATGGGTATCGGTGAACATGCACACGAGCCACTGGTGCCGGGGGGCGCGGGTGCAGTGGGGAACGTCGGTGACCTGCCGGAGGCAATCCACACTCGCGAACTTGTCGCGCGTATCGGGACGTTTACCGGGCGCACGCCCTTGCATGTGGGTGATCCTGATGCGCTGGTGAGCCGCATCGCCTGGTGCACGGGCGCGGCGCAGGGCTACATCGAGCCTGCGCTCGCTGCGGGTGCGCAACTGTTCGTCACGGGGGAGGCCTCAGAGCAGACTGTGCATTTCGCGAGGGAAGAGGGCATCCAGTTCATCGCGGCAGGTCATCACGCCACTGAGCGCTACGGGGTGCAGGCGCTCGGCGAGCATCTGGCAGAGCGGTTTTCCCTGCAGCACCGGTTCTTCGACGTGGATAATCCGGTTTAGGGGGGCGGCAAAGCCGCCGCGTTCACTCGCTGGGCGTGGCGATCGACCTGCGCTCCAGACCGAACTCCTCATTGAGCATGCCTTTCTCATCCGGCGAGGATTTGGGCGCGTAATCCAGCGGCGGGTGGACAGGGGCGAAGTCGGCGGGGATCTCCGTCGGATCAGGCTCGCCTCCCAGGCGTTCCAACGATACTGGGCCTGCGCCGCCGCACAATGCGGCAGCGCCCTCAGCGAGGTGGTTATGGACGTCGCGGTAACTCTCCGTCAGGTTATTCAATAGCCTGGCGGTTTCCGTGAAATGCTCCACCACATTGTGCTCGTATTCTTTTTTCTCCTGCATCACCTGGTCGAGCTTGAAGGCGATGTCGCGGTACTTGCGTTCCGCCTCGGAAGTTCGTCGTCCGGCCAGAACCCCCACCACCAAACCCAGAATTGCCAGCGCGGCCCCAACCGTCAACAGGACTCCCAAGCTATATCCAGGTGCGCCCACAACTCATACCTCACAGTTAAAAAATATGCAGAAAGTATACCCCTTTTCGATCCGGCAGCAGAAGCGTGAAGCGCGCATCGTTGCCATTGGCGGGGGCACTCGCTAAAGTGTGCCGCTTGCAAGCACGCGGGATTCGGCAATTCCAGATATGACAACACCCTGGCAACGCTATCAGGCGGATTTGCAGCGCACGGATTTTTCCTACGATCCGGCACAGGAACAGGCGGTTCTGTTGCTTCAGGATCTCCATGAGCGGTTGGTGATCCGCGAGTCCCGGAGCAATGAGAGCGGCGTGATGTCATGGATGCGCAGGCTCCGTCGTCACGAAGTCACACCCGAGACAGGGCTGTATTTTTGGGGAGGCGTGGGCCGCGGCAAGACTTATCTGGTGGATACGTTTTACGACTGCCTGCCAATGCACCGCAAGTTGCGGGTGCATTTCCACCGGTTCATGCAGCGCGTCCACGCCGAGCTGCGAACTCTCGAGGGTGGGAAAAATCCGCTGGAGATCGTCGCGCAGCGAATTGCAGACGAAGCGAACGTACTCTGCTTCGATGAGTTTTTCGTCACCGACATTGGCGATGCCATGATTCTCGGTGGATTGATGACGGCACTTTTTGCCCGCGGTGTAACCCTGGTCGCGACGTCCAATATTGAACCCACAAGATTGTATGAGAACGGCCTGCAGCGACAGCGCTTCCTGCCGGTGATTGCGCTCCTCGAACGCTACACGCGTGTCGTGAATGTAGATTCAGGCATCGACTACCGGTTGCGGACCCTGCAGGCCGCAGAGCTGTATCATCACCCGCTGGATGCGGACGCCGACCGCAGCCTGCATGACAGCTTCGTCCGGCTGGCACCAGAACCGGGCAGGCATATGGCGCGTCTGGAAATCAACAACCGTTACCTGACCTGCCGGTGCGTGGCGGACGATGTCGTCTGGTTTGACTTTGCCGAGCTGTGCGCGGGCCCGCGCTCCCAAAACGATTACATCGAACTGGCAAGGATATTCCATGCGGTACTCATCTCTGGCGTGCCCCACTTCCAACCCGAACTCGATGACCAGGCGCGCCGCTTCATCAATCTGGTGGATGAGTTTTACGACCGCAACGTCAAACTGGTGCTGGCTGCGGCGAAGCCATTGGCCGAACTGTATGGCGGCGGACGCCTGGCATTCGAGTTCCAGCGAACTATTTCCCGGTTGCAGGAGATGCAGTCCTACGAGTACCTGGCGCGGGAGCATCGTCCCTGAGTTGACGCTGTTGTCGGTTGGGCGTGCTTGTTTTTCATTCCTGAGTGTAAGCCGCCAGCGAGGGGGATAAGCCTGTGTCGCTCAAAAAGCTCATTCGCACC
Organism: uncultured Halioglobus sp.; assembly: GCA_964461965.1. GTDB lineage: Bacteria > Pseudomonadota > Gammaproteobacteria > Pseudomonadales > Halieaceae > Marimicrobium. The sequence continues at coordinate 21,215 of CAYWWD010000041.1, forward strand.
ACAGGCTTATCCCCCTCGCTGGCTCGCATCGTCCCCTGATGCCAGACATCGATAGTGGTCGAGAATTACATGGGGTCGGCATTTGGGTGCGCGGAGGTCACGCGGTGAATGAGCTTTTTGAACAAGCGTGGCCTCCGCGCACCCAAATGCCGGGGGATTGGCCGGATTTGCGGGTCTCCTGAAGCCTCCGGATCGAGGTTATCGTCCTCCCGGCGGCGGAATTTTGTTGCAATCCCGGCTTGAAATAGGCGGGTCCATTGAGTAGTATGCGCCCTCTCGAAAATTGGGCTCCTCCAAGAGGCAGTTGTTGATGAAAACTATTAGCGTCAGGGCGGAAGATGTCTCCCGCGACTGGTTCGTGGTGGATGCCGCTGGCAAAACCCTGGGGCGCCTGGCTAGCGCGATCGCGCACCATTTGCGCGGCAAGCACAAGGCGGAATACACGCCGCACGTGGATACTGGCGACTATATCGTGGTGATCAATGCGGAGAAGATCCGTGTCACCGGCACCAAGGCCAAGGACAAGATTTACCACCACCACACAGGCTTTCCGGGAGGGATGAAGTCCATTTCTTTCGAAAAACTGATCGATAAGGCACCAGAGCGGGCCATCCAGACTGCAGTGCGAGGTATGCTGCCCCGTAACACACTCGGTCGCGCCATGTTCAGAAAGCTGAAGGTGTATGCGGGCGCTGAGCACCCGCATGCGGCGCAGCAGCCCCAAGTCCTGAATATTTAACGGAATTTATCTATGCCAGTCACCCAATATTACGGCACCGGCCGTCGCAAGACGTCCACCGCCCGTGTCTACCTGAAGAACGGCGCGGGTAGCATCACGGTTAACCAGCGGCCACTGGACCAGTACTTTGGTCGCGAGGTCGCGCGCATGATCGTGCGCCAACCGCTGGAACTGGTACAGATGGCGGGTAAATTCGACGTCAACGTCACAGTAGCCGGTGGCGGCAGCTTCGGTCAGGCTGGTGCGATTCGCCACGGTATTACTCGCGCGTTGATGGAATACGATGAATCCCTGCGGGGCACGTTGCGCGGCGCCGGTTACGTCACGCGTGATGCGCGTGAGGTGGAGCGCAAGAAGGTCGGTCTGCGCAAGGCGCGCAAGCGTCCCCAGTTTTCCAAGCGTTAAGCCGGTGGCATGTCTCCCCGGTGACACAGGGGATGATATGGACACTATCAGAAGCGCCCGGATGCTGTGCATGCCGGGCGTTTTTTTAGGGGCGACAAAGACGGGCGGAAAATGCAGGGAGATCCGTCAGGTCGTTGCCGAAAGTACCGTGAAATCAAGGCGTTTGGCTTGTAACAACGCCGCAAACTCTTTACCATTTGCACCTTTTTCGAGAACCGCATTCAGGGCCGTTTCCAAGCGGCCGCAATTCGTCCTGTAACCGGGGAGAGAAGCATGAGCAGCGATGGTGTCAACGCCACCAGGAGGAAGTTCCTCACGGCCGCCACGAGCGTGGTGGGCGCGGCGGGCGTTGTGGGAGTGGCAGTGCCGTTTGTGGGTTCCTGGAACCCGTCCGCAAAAGCCAAGGCGGCCGGGGCGCCAGTCAAGTTCGACTTCAGCAAGCTGGAGCCCGGCCAGATGAGCATTCCGGAGTGGCGCGGCAAGCCTGTCTACGTTGTCAATCGCACTGATGCGCAGATTCAGGCCCTGCCCGGGCTCAACGGGCAACTGAAGGATCCCGACTCCAAAAATACCGACCAACAACCCCCCTACATCACGAACATCGAGCGCTCGATCAAGCCCAATCTGCTGGTGATGGTCGGATTGTGCACACACCTCGGCTGCGCACCCAAATACATCCCTGAGGTGGGTGTTGCCAATCTGGGTGGGGACAAATGGATGGGGGGCTTCTTCTGCCCCTGTCACGGCTCCAAATTCGATATGGCCGGACGCGTGTACGAAGGTGTGCCGGCCTCCGCCAATTTGTTGATACCCCCGTACTCATTCGAGGGTGACAAAGTCCTGGTAATCGGCGTGGATCCGGAGGGAGTCTGATGACTAAACTGCTGATTGGATTGCGCGATTGGGTGGACGCTCGCCTGCCCATCATGAAGGCGTGGAACACCCACATGGGCAAGTACTATGCGCCCAAGAACTTCAATTTCTGGTATTTCTTCGGTGTCCTGTCCCTGGTGGTGCTGGTCAACCAGTTGCTGACCGGGATATGGCTCACCATGAGCTATACCCCCAGCCAGGAAGGCGCGTTCGCATCGGTGGAATACATCATGCGTGACGTGGATTACGGCTGGATACTGCGTTACATGCATTCCACCGGCGCCTCGGCATTCTTTCTGGTGGTGTACCTGCATATGTTTCGCGCCCTGTTGTACGGCTCCTACAAGAAGCCGCGCGAATTGATCTGGATCTTCGGCATGTTGATCTTTGTTGCGCTGATGGCTGAGGCGTTCGTGGGGTATGTGCTCCCGTGGGGGCAGATGTCCTACTGGGGTGCCCAGGTGATCATCTCGCTGTTCGGCGCCATCCCGGTTGTGGGCGAGGACATCGTGACGTGGATTCGCGGTGATTACCTGATCTCGGGGATTACGCTTAACCGCTTCTTCGCCCTGCATGTGGTTGCGCTGCCGATCATCCTGCTGGCCCTGGTGGTGCTGCACCTGCTGGCACTCCACGAGGTCGGCTCCAACAACCCGGATGGCGTGGACATCAAGAAACACAAGGACAAGGATGGCGTGCCGCTGGATGGCGTGGCGTTCCACCCCTATTACACCGTGCACGACCTGCAGGCGATTGGCGTGTTCCTGTTCATTTTCTGCGGCGTTATTTTCTTCATGCCGGAGATGGGTGGCTATTTCCTGGAGTTTGCAAACTTCGAGCAAGCCAACAACCTGAAGACGCCCGAACATATCGCGCCGGTTTGGTATTTCACGCCGTTCTACTCGGTATTGCGCGCGGTGCCTGACAAGTTCTGGGGGTTTGTCGCGTTTGCCGCGTCGGTGGCAATCCCGTTTGTATTACCGTGGCTTGATCGCAGTCCGGTCAAATCCTGGCGTTATCGCGGCGCGATCACCCGGGTCATGCTGGTGCTGTTTGTGGCGTCATTCCTGATTCTGGGTGTACTGGGTGTCTGGTCTCCTACGGACGGGCGCACTGTCCTCGCCCGCATCTGCGCGGTGATTTATTTTGCGTTCTTCCTGTTGATGCCCATCTGGACGTCGATCGACCGCACCCGGCCGGTTCCGGAGCGTGTCACTATGGACGGTGGGATCGGCTTTTGGGGCAGCATCGGCGCGCTGCTGCTGATCATGGCCCTGACCATCCTGCCCCTGAAAGCCGTGGCGTCGGAGGCAGCACATAATTGCGGCAGCATCCCCTGCGACAAGTTTGAACCCAATGTAAAAGATCAGGCCTCGCTGCAGCACGGTGCGAAGCTGTATATGAACTACTGCATGGGCTGCCACTCACTGCAGTATTCCCGCTACAACCGGGTGGCGGCGGATCTCGGCATTCCCGAGGATTTGTTCGAAGCCAACCTGATGTTCGATCCCAATGCCAAGATCGGCGCGCTGATGACCAATGCGATGGACAAGGGCCTGGCAAAAACCTGGTTCGGCGCGGCGCCACCGGACCTGACGCTGGTCTCGCGCGCACGCCAGCCCGAATGGCTTTATACCTACCTGCGTACGTTCTATCGGGATGACACCCGTCCTTATGGCGTCAACAACAAGGTGTTCCGCGACGTGGGCATGCCCCACGTCCTGTTGGAGCTGCAGGGCTTGCAGGAATGTGCTCCAGGTCCGGTGCTGGCCCACAATGGTGGCGTCAAGCGTGACCCGCTGACCGGCGAGGATATCCTGGAAGATCCCTGCGGGCGGTTCGCCATCCCCGTTGCCGGCGCGATGCCACCACAGGAGTTCGATGCCGCGGTTTACGATTTGGTAAATTTTCTCGCCTATGTGGCAGAACCAATGGTTGCCCACCGCCACCGCATCGGCACATTTACCCTGCTGTTTATCGCCCTGTTCACGGTATTTGCATGGCTGCTCAACCGCGAATACTGGAAGGACGTACATTGATCGTGCTTGATGCGTTTACGGCACCGGGCCGTGTCTCGACACTGCACCGTTAACTTTAAGATTCAACCGAGGAGTTCCCGATGGGTGTCGTGGCAAAGCGGTCTTCAATGACATTTTTTTCCGATAGCACCAGTCACTACAGCCACCGGGTGCGCATCGTGCTGGCCGAGAAAGGCGTGACCGTGGACCTGGTGGAATCGGATTCGGCCCATCCCCCGGCGGAACTGGCTGACCTCAATCCCTATAACAGCCTGCCCACACTGGTCGACCGGGATCTGGTGCTGTACGAATCCAAGGTCATGATGGAGTATCTCGACGAGCGATTTCCACATCCACCGTTACTTCCGGTGTATCCGGTAGCTCGCGCGGAGAGTCGGCTGTTCATCCACCGTATCGAGCGCGATTGGAGTGTGCTGGTCGACGCCATCCAGCACACGCGCAGCGAGAACGTGGTCAAGAAGTCGACCAAGGAACTGCGCGAGAGCATCGTCAGTGTTGCGCCGATTTTTGCCGAAAAGCCGTTCTTCATGAGCGACGAATTCACGCTCGTGGATTGTTGCATTGCACCTATCCTGTGGCGCCTTCCTGCACTCGGCGTGGAGATTCGTCCCAGCAAGCAAACCAAGCCCCTGTTTACCTATATGGATACCTTGTTTAATCGGGAGTCATTCCAGGAAAGCCTGACCGAGCAAGAGCGGGAAATGCGCCTGTAAACCAGCGTAATCTGGCTGCCATTGCGGCAGAGTTGACTATGAATTCCAGTCGCCCCTACATCATGCGCGCACTCTACGAGTGGATCGTCGACAATAATTTCACGCCATATGTTCTGGTTGACGCATCGGTAGCGGATGTCGTGGTGCCGCCACAGTTTGTGAAGGACAACCAGATCGTCCTGAATATCTCTCCGGATGCGGTAGTCGACCTCTGCATCTCCAACCAGGCCGTCGCATTCAATGGAAGATTCGGCGGCGTAGCGACAGATGTGTTCGTGCCGATCGCGGCCGTCGTGGGTATTTACGCACGGGAGAATGGCCAGGGGATGGTGTTCGATCCGGAGGAGGTCGTCAGTCCCCCGGACGATACGCCACCGGGCGCCGGCAAACCTGAGAAGCGGCCCGCGCTCAAAATCGTCAAGTAGCGCCAGCGAGCATCCGCGCCGTCCGCAGTCCTGGTTATAGCGCTCAGGTCACACCGGTTCCCGGTTCGAGTGCCGGTTCAAACAAACGCACAACCCGATGTACACCTGAAACGCGCGAGGCCCTGTCGGCAATGACATCGGCTTCGGCCGATGTTGCGATACCCAGCAGATAGACTACGCCATTCTCCGTGACAATTTTGATGCTCGTACCGTCAATCTTGCTGTCGGCCAACAACTCAGATTTTATCCGGCCGGTGATCCAGGTGTCTTTCGAACGCTGCAAGATCGATGTGGGAGCGCCAATTTCCAGCTCATTGTAGATCCGGCGCACACCCTTGACCTTGCGCGCAACTTGCGTCGCGCCTGCTTTCAGCACCTCGTCGTTGACCTGGCCCGCCAGCAGCACATACCCGTTGTAGCTGACGACGGTCAGGTTGGAAGCATGGTAGGCCTCGTTCTCCGCGTGGATGTTCACCGTGATCTTGGTTTCGATGTTGTCATCCTCGATCATCTGCGCGACAGTGCGCTCCTTCGGCGGGTCGTCGATAGAGCCCATCCGCATGCTGGCGAGCAAGTTGCCGCAGCCAGACAGCGACAACCAGCAGCATACGAGCAGCAGGGAGAGAAGTAACCTCATGGTCTATTCCGCGTTGTACGTTCCAAACAGGCTGTATTCGATCAATTCGCAGAACCGGTGAAGTACCATCGTGTGCATCTCGACGATGCGCGCGCGCCGCGTGGCGTTGATGCGCAGTTCCACGTCATTGGGTCGCAGTAGCGGGGGTAGTTCACCATCGGTTGAGTTGGACAACACGATGATCCCCATGTTCCGCTCCTGGGCTGTTTGTACTGCCCGCGACAGGTTGCTGGCGCCTGCTGCGCTGTTGATGCACAACAGCACATCGCCGTCCTGACCCAGTGCGCGCAGTTGTCGGGAATAAATGTCCTGTGGACTGCCGTTCCAGGCGATACCAGTGAGGCTGGTATGGTCCGTGCTTAGCGACAGCGCGGGGAGGGCCGGTCGTTCCTCATCGAAGCGGTGCAGCAGATTGCACACAAACAATTGCGCCAACGCAGCATCCACGCCGTTGCCACAGGCAATGATTTTGCGATCGCCCAGCAGGGCCGAAGCCATGAGCTGGCCGCCGAGCTCAATTTTCCCGGCGACGTCGTCGACCGACAGGGCGATCGTCTCGATCGTGCGCTGGAAACCGTCGGCGATGATCCTGTAATAGTCCATGCGGTAAATTCCGGCTAGCGCGGCTCAGGCGGTAAATGCGCCGCGTATCCATCTGATGCCAAGTGTGGTTCCGGATTGTGGGGGCTCGAAGGCGACGACGTCAAATCGGCAGGGAAAGTTGGCCCACTGTGGGTGGCACTGCAGGAACCACTGTGCAGTGCGCACGATGCGTCGCTGTTTGCGGATGTCGACTGAACCTGCGGCGCTGTCGTAAAACGTATTGAACCTCGCCCGGACTTCCACGAAGATCAGGAGCGCATCGTCCAGTGCGACGAGATCGATTTCACCTGTCCGGCAGCGGAAATTGCGTTCCAGCAGGCGCAGGCCGCTGTCCTCAAGAAGCGCAGCGGCCCTGCGCTCGTAGACTTCGCCAAGTGATTTCACGGCGTTGGCACCAAGGGATTTCCCGTTGCAACGCCTTGAGTCTAACTACTGCGCCCTCAGCACGCCCGCATCAAATGTAGCCGCAGACAGTGTTCGTTTGATGCTGAGGTCAGGATCCATGCTGAGCAACCCGGTATTACCGCGAAACAGGGCGTCCGCTCCGCTTTGCAGGCGTCCGAAGCCGGATTGCAGCAGATACGCATCTGCGCCGAGGGCATTCAATCGCGTGTAGTTCTGGTCGCTGCCACCCGCCGCGAGCGCTTCCCGCAAACCGGGATTTGCGCCCAACACCCACGGCATCTCCACGAGACGAATGCCGTCGAGATCCCGGTTGCGTTCATCCGGCACACCGTTATAGATCGTGGAGAGTGCGTACACCGGCAAGTCACCGGCATAGTGATACGCGAGCAGCGGTTTGATCGAGCGCGCTTCAGTGCTGTTGCGACTGAGCAGGAAGATGACATCCGCGTCCTGACGGTGGCGTGGCGTGAACTCGAAATCGGTGCCCAGTGCGCTGCGCAGCTCGCGCGCGCGCTGTTCGCTGGCTTCCAGCGCCAGTGCGGTTTTTACGCTGCCTGAGTAATCATCGTAACTGTCGTACGTGGTGCTGCTGGCTATGCTGCCACCCAGCGCCGTCCAGCGCGCGCGCAGCGAGGTATCCATCTTGCTGCCCCAGTCGCCAGTCGGGCCCAGGATCATGGCCCTGCGTGCGCCCGCGCCGAACGCCAGCGCTGCTAGACCCGCAGCCTCGTCTTCAGGTGCCAGCGAAAGTTGCACCAGAGCGCTGCCCGATGCGGGCATGACCTGGTCGATGCGATTCAGCGCCAGGATCGGTACCGGGCGCTCCAGTCGCGTGGCAAGATCGGCGAGACCCTCCTTGCTGAGCGGACCGACCACCAGGCTTGCGCCCTGGCGCACCGCCTCCTCGTAAGCACTGCTGGCGGCGACAGATTGGTCGAGGTCGATCACCAGCACTTCATTGGCGGGACCGCCTGCGGCGCGGTCGGCATAGTACGCGGCGAGAAAACCCTCCAGCACCGCCTTGCCCGCGGGCGCCAACTCTCCGCTGAGTGGAAGCAACAGACCAACTTTGCCCTGTCGCGGCCCGTTGGTAACCACGTACTCCAGCCCGCCCGGCAGCGGATTGGCCGCCGGGTGCGCCGGGTGCGCGCCGCGCCAGCGGGACAGCTCGCTCGCGGCACCGGGTTGGCGATTGATCAGGGCGAGATCCAGCCAGCCCTGCCATTGTGCATCCCCCGCGCCGGCGCGCGCGGCGGTCAGTTTTTCCGTGCTCGTTCGCTCCAGATTACGCCACACCGTGCGCTTCCATGCGGCGGTGGTATCACCAGGGGCGCTGCGCAGGATCTGGTCAGCGAGTTGCGCGCTGGCGAGTGTCTCGCCCTGCGTGTCCAGTATGTAGTGCCGGAAACTCAGGATACGGTAGCGCAGGGCGGCGTTTATTCCCGGGTTGTCCGCCTGGGCCAGTAGCTGTAGCGCCGTGTGCTGGTCGCCGCGTACATAGCTGATGCGTGCCAGCAGGTAATCCCGGTAGGCGCTGTCGTCGCGTGACAAGCCGCCTGCTGCAACCTGCTCCAGCTCGACGCTGGCCTGCATCCAGTCAAAGCGAGCGAGCGATTGCTCGACGCTGGCGAACACCGCGGCGTGCGAACTCGCGGGTAACTGGAGGGAATCCTTACCCGGCGTGGCGGGCTGCTGCTTTTGCTGCGTTGGCGGTTTGGGTAACGCATCGTCCTTCCGCGGTTTGTCGGCGCAACCGACGATGAGTGTCAACAGCAGCACTGCGATCGTCGGGAGCGCCATGTCGATGGCCTGTCTCATGCTATGCTTCGGCGACAACTGGATCACGCTCCAAGGTCCGGGACAAAGTGCAGGCATTATAAGGGGAAAGTGTGGATTGCGGGCTCTATGTGGTGGCCACGCCCATCGGTAACTTTGGCGATATGTCGCAGCGCGCCGTCGAAGTATTGCGGACAGTGCAACTCATCGCAGCGGAAGACACACGGCACAGCCAGCGCCTGCTCCAGCACTTTGCTATCGATACGCCCACCATGTCCTACCATGACCACAGCGACGCACGAGCGTTGCGGCGTATCGGCGACTGCCTCGACGGCGGCGGTAGCGTGGCGCTGGTGTCCGACGCGGGTACGCCGCTGATTTCCGACCCCGGTTATCGTCTGGTGCGCTATGCGCAGGAGCGTGGTCACGCTGTACATCCGATCCCCGGGGCCTGCGCTGCGATCGCCGCGCTCAGCGTATCCGGCCTGCCGACGGACCGATTTACCTTCGAAGGCTTCCTGCCGGCCCGCGACGGTGCGCGCCTCGCACGCCTGCGCGAGCTCGACGGCGCATCGTCGACGCTGATTTTTTATGAAGCCCCTCATCGTGTCGTTGCCTGTTTGCAGGCGATGATCGAGGTGTTCGGCGGCGAGCGGGAAGCGGTGCTGGCCCGGGAGATCACCAAGGTGTTTGAAACTATCCGGCGCGGCCCGCTATCGGCACTGGCTCAATTTGTAGAAGGTGACAGCAATCAACAGAAGGGGGAGATTGTGCTGTTGGTCGCCGGTCGGGAGAGGCGCGAGGAAGCCGTGAGTGGCGAGATCGCGGCACTGCTGCAACGGCTCGCGCGCGAACTGCCGGCCAAACAGGCGGCGGCGATCGTGGCGGACTGGAGCGGCCTGCGCAAGAACCTGCTGTACGACCATCTGCTGGCGCAGAAGCAGGCGCGGGAGTGAGGTGCACGCCGATTGCCGCTACGCGCCTTGCGCTGTTGCGCCGCGCCGCGTAGTCTGGGCGCCGAGTCGGTCAGGCGATCGCTCCCCAGCGCGTTCGCGTGCCGGGGGGAGGAAAGTCCGGGCTCCACAGGGCAGAGTGCCAGGTAACACCTGGGGGGCGCGAGCCCACGGAAAGTGCAACAGAAAGCGTACCGCCTGAAAAAGGGCTTCGCGCCTTTTTGAAAGCCTAAGGGGGTCATACCCTATCAGGCCAGGTAAGGGTGAAATGGTGCGGTAAGAGCGCACCGCGCGGCTGGCAACAGGCGTGGCGATGGCAAACCCCACTCGGAGCAAGACCAAATAGGAATCCTGAGCTGCGGCCCGCAGTGGATTCGGGTAGGTCGCTACAGGCAGGTGGTGACACCTGTCGCAGATGAATGATCGTCCACGACAGAACCCGGCTTA